>NZ_QXPZ01000002.1 GCF_003664595.1 Atopobacter sp. AH10 | reverse complement strand
AATAGCTGTTCAACGACTTGAGATTGATTGAGTAAACCTTCAAATAATGAATAATTTTTATATTCACTTTGCTTGAGTTCAAAACGATTTTTGATCAGTAATTTCCAATAACGCTTAATCCTTCTATAGCCTTTCTTATCTTCTGAATTTCCTTTATTTAATTGATTCATTATTTCTATTCTGACTTTAGTAAAGGCTCTTGCCCAATGCTGAATAATATGGAATCTATCTAAGATAATTTTTGCATTTGGGAAAACTTTGCTCACTAAAATCATATAAGGTGAGTAGATATCCATAGTCACTGTTTTAACTTGTAGCCTGACAGATTCTGGATATTGAAGGAAATAATGCGTAAGAAACTGTAGTTTTCTATCTGGTAATATATCCATTGGTCGATGAGTTTTGGCATCGCTAAAGATAAAACTCATCGCATTAGGTGAACCATTACCTGCATTGAATTCATCAAAAGACAAATGATGAGGGAGATAAGATTTGTGTTTTCTAGGTGTAGGTAAATCCTTATCTAGCATCCTAACAACCGTTGAAGGTGAAACATTGACTTGTTGAGCAAGGTCTTTCATGGAAATGTTTTTAGTTAGCTCCATCAAAATTTTACGACGAATATTTTCTGATATATTACAGCCTTTTTTAATGAAGGATAGCTGAGGAAGAGCAGTATGCTGACAACCTTTGCAAAGAACACGTTGTTTAGTCGCACGAAGTGCCGTTTTATAGCCGTTGGTTTCTAAAAGACGGATAGTAGCGACACTTGTGCCATGCTTTATCATATTCTCTCCACCACAAGAAGGGCATTTAGTTTCGTTGAAAGGAGCATATCCCTGCAATAAAATTAATTGATGCCCGAACTTGTCTTTTGTAATGGTCTTAAACCCTGTAGATGGAAATTGAATTTCATTTGGGTCTATCCCAAAAAGTTGATTTATTTCTAAAGATTGAGAATGATTGGTGTCACAAGGCATATCTAAATTCCTCCCTTTTAGTGTCGTAACTTAAGTATAGAGGAATTTGGATGTGCCTTTCTATCTATACTTAGTTGTTGGTGAATGTAACAAGCACTGATGAATAAAAGCTCAGTATGACCGAACTGGAGGAAAGAGTCCTTCATCGGGAGCAGCGTAAAAGGAAGTCAAGCGAATTACTTGCTGTGCCGAAAGGCTTACAGCAAGTTTGAGACTGACTAGCTGGGAGACCAAGGCTCCCAGNNCTTTATATGGCATAGACAGACTACAGTCTGTCTCTTTCACCAACATCAAAAAGTATAGAGCCTTTTCTTTTGGGCAATTCTTGTGAGTATTCTTCAAATAAAGTTTCCTGAGGGCTGATGCAAGCATAAAAAACACTAGCCTTTATTTTACAGAAACGAACTGATTTTGCGTATATCTTTATTTAGAGAAAAGTGGTAAGCTTAAATCAGATGAAAAGCAAGCGTTTTACTGGTCTTTGGACTGGCTTTAAGAACGTTTGACTTTGTGATGTATCACGGAATAAGATAGGTCATATGGACTATCAAAGCAGGCAGCGGCTTCTTGCCGTAACCGTAAGAATGGAGGAGCTATTATGGTTCTAAGGAAAAGAGATAAATCGACCGAAGAACGACAACCAAAGCCCAAATTGTTGAAAGATACGGTGCTTTTGCTGAATTATACCACCGATGAAATTGCCAAAATGCTCGAGATAAAATCGAATGAAAATCCTTTTTTGAAAGTAGAGTGGACAAACGACTACTATTCTCTTTCGGAACAAGTAGATGCGGATACACCAAATGCAGATCAGGAAGATATTCCATCTTTAGTAGAAAAAATTCCAAATAAAATCAATCAATCGCAAAGTTTGATTGCCCATTTATTAGATCAAGTCGATATTTATATGCGTGAAACCTATTTAAGAGATATTGTTCTTTATATGTTGGATTATATTGATGATAGAGGATATTTGTTGGCGGATTTGGAAGATATCGAACGTCGTACAGGTGCGGATAAACTACAGGTTTTAGATGCCCTCACCTTAATCCAACTGCTAGATCCTGCTGGGGTTGGCGCTCGTGATGAAAGAGAATGTTATTTGATCCAAGTCCTCAATGACCCAGAAGTGGCAATTGGGGCACAAGAAATTATCGAAAATTATTACGATGATTTTATTGAGGGACGGGCTGATCGTATCAAAGAGAGTTTGCAAATGGATGAAGATCAATATGATACAGCGATAGACTATTTAAGTCGCTTGACGCTAAATCCTGGGGCAGCTTACGCTAAATCTAAAGGGCCAAGTTTAGATCCAGTAGCCTCTGCTAAGAAGGTAGAAGATGGGATAGAGTTGCGTTATTTTTATCAATTGATGCCTAGACTCTCTTTTGATGAAAGTTACTATCAAGAAATTGCTGAAAGTGATGATCCTGAAGTAAAATGTTATGCCAAGCAGCAAAAGGACGACGCGTTGAAACTCATTCAAAGTTTGAAGAAACGTGAAGAGTTAATTATGGCGGTCATGAAGGTTATTGTGAAGAAGCAATGGCATTATTTGAAGGGTGAAAAAGATCAGATAGAAGACTTGTACTTGAGAGAAATTGCCGATGCAGCAGATCTTCGCTTGTCTACTGTCAATCGTATTATCTCTCGGCACGCCTTAGTGACTGATCGTGGGATCATAGCCTTAAAAGATTTGATTTCCACACAATAAGCGGATAAAAACATTTCTATTTAAATTTGGACGACGTCAGTGATTAAAAAGCTTGACGTCGCCTTTTTATAAATTTAAAGTAATGGTAAGTGATATTTTTAAGTTTTTTTTAGATGCCCGCTAAAAAATCTGAAAATACATTAAACTAAAGACAGTCTTGCTGATCTAGGCAAGGACTTCTTAAACATTTATCGGCTAATGAACAGCCAATTCACATTAAAGGAGGAAGAGTTAGTATGTCTTTTAAAAAAATAGAAAGTCGTGACTTACCAGATATTCAATCTGTAGGGCATGTATATGTTCATGATAAAACTGGAGCTAAAGTCTTATGGTTAAAAAATAAGGATCGCAATAGGGCTTTTACGATTGCCTTTAAGACCTTGCCAGTAAGTGATAATGGGATTACGCATATTATTGAACACTCTGTTTTAAATGGTTCTAAGAAATACCCATCAAAAGAGCCTTTTGTTGAATTAATCAAGGGTTCAATGAATACATTTCTCAATGCGATGACCTTTGCCGATAAGACGATCTATCCTGTGGCATCAACTAATGAAAAAGATTTCTTTAACTTGATGGATGTCTATTTGGATGCTGTATTCCATCCTAACTTTTATCATGATCCACAAATCTTGAAGCAAGAAGGCTGGCACTATCACTTGCCAAGTGCGGAAGATGATTTGACTTATAAAGGGGTCGTTTACAGTGAGATGAAGGGTGCCTTAGGGGCTCCCGAACAACAAATTTATAATTTGGTCTCCAACCGCCTTTATGCTGGTTCTGCCTATGCTTATATTTCTGGTGGTGATCCAAAATCTATTGTGGGTTTAAGCCAAGAAGAATTTGTTGCTTATCATAAAAAGCACTATCACCCATCTAACTCCCTCACTATCGTCTATGGGGATCTGGAAGAAGAAGCTATTTTTAAAGAATTATCTGAATATTTTGACGAATTTGAAGCAAGGGATGCCGAGACATTGACTTGTCATTGCGCAGTCGATCAAGTGACAACGGTGAAAGACAGCTATTCTATTTCTGAAGGTGAAGATCTCGCAGAAAAAACATACCTAGGTCAATCTTTCCACATTGGTGAAAATCTAGGTATGGAAGAATTAATGGCTTTTAATGTGTTGGAGGAAATCCTTTTGGGCTCTAACCAAGCTCCACTTAAGAAAGCTTTACTTCAAGCAGGGATTGGTGGAGATGTTTATGGTGGGGTGACTCCATATGGCTTACCATCTGCTTTTTCAGTAGTGGCTAAATATGCAGAAGCTGAACAATTAGTAGATTTCACGCAAGTTGTAGAAAATAGCTTAAAGAACTTGGCAGAAGAAGGGATTGATAAAGAAGCTGTAGAGGCAGCTTTGAATAAGATTACTTTCCAACTAAAAGAATTAGCTATTTCTGAAAGTGAACCTCGTGGGGTCATTTATGCCATGAATGCCTTGGATTCTTGGTTGTATAGTGACGAGGCAATGGAACACTTGGAATTCTCTAAGTATCTGGATAAGGTGAGAGAGAAAGCAGCTAAGGGTTACTTTGAAGAATTGATTCAAACTCGCCTCTTGAAAAACCCTCATCAATTAGTATTCTGCCTGAGCCCAGAAGCTGGCAAGAATGACGAAAAAGAAAGGGCATTAGCTGAAAGATTGGCTCACTATAAAGCTAGTCTTACAGAAGAAGAAGTAAAGGCCTTAGTGGATGAAACACAAGCTTTATTAAAACGTCAAGAAACGCCAGATGATCCAGAAGATTTAGCGAAGATCCCTACTTTAGACCGAGAAGACTTAGACCCTGAACTTGAAGAACTCCCATTAGAAGTAGATAGCCTATATGGAGATCAATCTTACTATTTTGCTGAGCAATTTACTTCAGGTATTGACTATGTTTCCTTACGGCTGGACGTGACAGATTTGCCATATGAAAGCTTACAAGATTTGACTTTCTTGTCTAGTTTATTAGGTGAATTGGCGACTAGTCATTATGAAGCAGATCAGCTACAACAGGCTATGGACTTGAAGACAGGTGGGATTAGCGCTTTTGTTAAGCCTTATTCAACTGCTGATGGAAAAATTAAAGTAGACTTTAGAGTTGCTGGGAAAGCTTTAGCTAACTTTGGTGACGATCTCATTAAGTTGATGAAAGAAATTCTATTGTATACGCAATTAACGGATAAAAATCTGATTAAGAATTTGGCTCAAGCAAGTTTATCAGAATTTGAAGGTCGTTTGAATTATTCAGCTAATGCATTGGCCTTGCAACGGGCGATTAGCCGGAAAGATCGTTTGGAACAAGTGAACGAATGGATTTCTGGTATCTCTTATTACCAATACTTGCAAAACTTAGTGGACCATTTAACAGAAGATAAGTTAAACGAATTACAGGAACTATTAACACGTTTGGCGAATAAAGAACGTTTTGGGGCTTCTTATATTGGGGACAAGGAAAGAGCCAAGCTTTGGAAAGAACGCCTATTAAAGGCTTTTGAAGGATTGAAGGCAGAGAAACTTGTTCACGGCTTGAACTTACCAGCTATTAAGGAACAAAAGGAAGCTTTTGTTTGCTCTCAGGATGTGAATTATGTGGCTATTGGGCATCAAGCTAGTGATTTGTTGCCATATTCAGGTTCTGCTTGTGTATTGATGAATATCGCTTCATTTGCTTATCTGTGGAATCGTGTTCGAGTTCAAGGAGGAGCTTACGGGGCTAATTATTCTCACAGCTATCAAGGAGAATGGGGGATGTCTTCCTACAGAGATCCTAATATTAGCCGGACTTTAGAGGCCTATGAAGCTTTGGCAGATTATCTTGAACATTTAGAATTGGATGATAAAGAAGTGTTGAAGGCGATTATCGGGACTATGTCTGGCCTTGACCGTCCATTATCTGGTTCAACCAAGGGAGCTTTGGCGATCCAACGCTATATTAGTGGTGTGAGTCAAAAGGATCTTTTACGCCTGCGAAAAGAAGTATTGAACACAAGAATTGAAGATTTAAGAGCCTTAGCACCAGCAATTCGTCAACTATCAACAGATGCTGCTTTAGCTGTTGTTGGGAATAAAGCGAAAATTGAAGAAGTTAAGGATCAATTTGAGGCGATTTATGAACTTAACTAGGCCTAGTCTTCCTTCAGATGAGGAAGTCCATTGGCATGGCTTATCAAAAGACTTGATGATAGCTTTTTCTGAGTATGTTAACGATCAAGAGCCTGGAATTTGCGGGAGCTATTCCCTAGCTGCTTTTCTGGATGTCTTGGATAGATTAAAAGGGGAAGAAGGCATGAGCTTTGAAGAAAGGCTCCAAGCTTTAGTCCCCCTAGTGGAGAGAAAATTCCCTTATTCAGGGACTTTTGCTTGGGATATTCTGAAGGGACTAAAGGAATTTTTGCCGAAAAACTGTCATAGTGGTTTACACTGGTCATTCAACCCTCATCTTGCAGCGAAAAGATGCCTAGATGGCCCAGTGGTCTTGCCCATCATTTTAGGGACAAGTTGGCTACAAGGAAGTCCTTATGGTAACCATTGGGTTTTGGCCTATGCCTATAAGAAAGAAGAGGAAGGGATAGTCTTTTCTTGCTACGATAATCATGGGAATAGCGAAGCTTTAATTCCTTCTGCAGAAGTTTTAACAGCGATCTGGTTAGATCCCGGAAGCTTTGTCAATAGAGCGTCTGTCTTGAAATAGTGTTCTAAAAGTTTAATAAAGAGGCATTAGGCTATCTTAAAAAGGCAAGCTTAACGATTGGCTAATGTTTATCATAGAGCCAAGATTTATAAAGAACACTCTAGACAGATAAAAATAGCCTCGAGCATTAAATAACCCCCTAAAGTTGGTGTATAAGAGTCAACTTTAGGGGGATTTTTTTAGGGGATTAATGAATATGAATTTGATAGTTGCTTTCTATATTTTGATTGAAGTGAAGCAACTTTTTAACGGCTTGGACAGCATCTTTTTTGGCTTGGACAAGTAGACCTTTTTCAATAGCATCGGCTTCAACCTTGGCTTTTTGATCTTTAGCAAAGCCTTGATAATCAGTTATTTTGATGGGATTAAAGATGGATTGACTTTCATCAAACACTTTAAGAGAATGTTGATCGATATCATGTGAAAGGATTTTGGCTTCTGGTAGTTTCAAGTCTATGGTCTTTTTATTCTGGTTAACGGTGACTTCTACTTGTCGCAAATCGACACCTGCGTGAATGACACCATCATAAGCTACGACAAAATGCTTTTTGGTGAAAGGAATCTTCCAACCATAAAAGTTTTTTTGATGGTCGAATTCACCCATATGGCTATAATAATATTTACTAGAGGTGAGTTCAGCGGATTCTTGTAGACGTTTTGAGATGAGTTTGGATGTTATTTGAGGAGCCTTATTCTGCTGGCCTTTATTTACACCATAATAAAAGGCGCCAAAACCCACTAAGCTAATTCCTACTAGGCATAAAATAAATCTCGAAAGATATTTTTTTACTGTTTTCAATAGGGAGATCCTCCTTGATAAAACGAAAAATAGCGTTATAAATGCATCAGTGCCTGATGAATGGCATAAGTTGAAGGAAAGGAGAAAGATATAGAATGAATGCTTTCCACTTCTTCAGATAGGATTGTAACATAATTGTAACAATTCTGCTAATGATAGCCTAGATTTTTCAAAAAATAAGACCAAAGTCTGAGTAGAATAGGCCTTGGTCAGCTTAGATAAAGAATTGCCAGCACTATATAAAACTAGGTATTACTCTGTCAGCTATTGGCATTAGAAGATAGAATTTAGAAATGTCTCAAAAGGCAAAGAAGCCCCCTTTTGAAAGAAGGGTGCTTCTCCTTACCTTTAGATAGATGAAAGATGTTATTGATGCTTAAAATAAGCAACTAGTTTATGCGATAAGGCTTACTCTTTCATACCCATTTCTTTTGCTTCAATTCCAGTTTTTCGCATAATGAATTTGGAAAGTTCCACAATAGGGACAATAGAGAAGGCGGTGAAGAGAATTTCTAGCCATTCTGTTGCGCCTAATGGGGTGGAGTCAAAGAAATCGCGTAAGCCTGGTGTTACGATAACGATTAAATGCATAAATGCAGATAAAAGAATCGCTAAGTTAAATGGCTTATTAGCGAATGGCTTGCCTGTGATAAGAGATTTAAAGACAGACTTCACGTTGAAAGCGTGGAAGAGCTGAATTAAACCTAATGTTGCAAAAGCCATTGTTTCTGCTACTGGGATAGCTTCGTGTTTAACGTGAACGACATACCAGTACATGAAGAGGGTTAAGCTACCTTCAATAATACCTTGGTAAATAATGGATAGGCCAACACCATTGGAGAGGAAGTTAGATGAACGGCCACGAGGTTTTTGATCCATGATGCCTTCTTCAGTCGGTTCCATCCCCAAGGCAATGGCAGGGAAAACGTCAGTTACGAGGTTGATCCATAGAATATGAACAGGTTCTAAAATAGACCAGCTTAACATTGTAGCGACGAACATAGTCATTACTTCCCCTAGGTTAGCAGAGAGAAGGTATTGGACAGCTTTTTGGATATTGGCGAATACCTTACGGCCTTCTTCAACTGCAAAAACGATGGTTTGGAAGTTGTCGTCGGCCAATACCATATCTGAGGCACCTTTAGAAACCTCTGTCCCGGTAATTCCCATACCTACCCCAATATCTGCTGCTTTAAGGGAAGGCGCATCATTCACGCCATCACCGGTCATAGCAACGACTTTACCGTGAGATTGCCAAGCTTTTACGATTCTCACTTTGTGTTCTGGTGAAACACGGGCATAAACAGAATATTGAGCCACTTGATCCTTTAGCTCTTCGTCAGACATTTGGTTTAATTCTGCGCCTGTTAAAACACCATGTTCATTAGCAGCATCTAAAATGCCTAAACGTTTGGCAATGGCAGCAGCAGTATCTTTATGATCTCCAGTAATCATGATGGTTCGTATACCAGCGTCTTTTGCGGTACGGATAGAGGCCTTAGCTTCTTCACGTTCTGGGTCAATCATTCCTGCCAAGCCAGCGAAAACGAGATCATGTTCAATAGTTTCAGCTGTTAATTCACTAGGTAAGTCGCTGATAAATTTATACCCTGTAGCGAGCACACGTAAGGCTTGTGTAGCCATGGCGTGGTTATGTTGGTTAATTTCTTGTACATCGTTTGAATTTAAAGGTCTAACTTCACCCTTATCCAAAATCTTACTGCAGTGGGTAAGGAATAAGTCTGGCGCTCCTTTAGCTGTAACCAGATAACGCCCATTACCTAAGTCGTGAATGGTGGACATCATTTTACGTGTGGAATCGAATGGCACTTCACCGACACGAGGACTAGTTTCTAGAGCTCCTTTTAAATCGAAACCTTTATCAAGGGCAAATTGAACCAAGGCTGTTTCAGTTGGATCACCTAGAAGTTGCCCATCTTTACTTTGCTTCGTATCATTGGCTAGTGACATAGCTGCGATCATTGGATGTTCAAGGCTTATATTTTCTTTGACATCATGAATCTTGTTATCATACATCACTTTTTCAACAGTCATCTGATTCATCGTCAGAGTTCCTGTCTTATCTGAACAGATAATTTGTGTCCCGCCAAGTGTTTCTACTGCAGGTAACTTCCGGACTAAAGCATTACGCTTGGCCATGTTTTGCGTTCCAATGGCTAAGATAATCGTGGAAATTGCTGGCAAACCTTCAGGAATAGCTGCTACAGCAATAGAAATTGAAATCAAAACCATATGCAAGATATGCCCTTGACGGATAACACCTGTCACAAAAATGATAGCTGCAATGATGAGAATAGCGATGGTTAAGGATTTCCCTAGTTTTTCTTGATTTTCTTGTAGAGGAGTTTTCTTCTCATCGGAGTCGTTTAGCATATTGGCAATTTGACCAACTTCTGTGGACATACCCGTTCGAGTGACGATACCAAGTCCTCGTCCATAAGTGACATTAGTAGAGGAGTAGGCCATGTTGAGGCGATCTCCTAGACTTGCATCAGCGTCATCTATAACATCACAGTATTTTTCAACTGGGACGGATTCTCCTGTTAAAGCGGCTTCTTCGATTTTTAGGGAGTTACTTTCGATTAAGCGCATATCAGCAGGAACGATATCCCCAGCTTCTAAGAGGACAATATCTCCAGGGACGATTTCTTCACTTTTGATGGAAAGTGTATGGCCGTCACGTTTGACTTTTGCTAGAGGTGAAGCCATATCACGGAGGGCATTAATTGCTTCTTCAGCCTGAGTTTCTTGGAAAACACCTAAAACGGCATTTAAGATAACAACGATTAAGATGATAAAGGCATCAGAAACTTCACCGACCATAGCCGATACAATGGCGGCTGCTAGCAAGACACCAATCATAAAATCTTTGAACTGATCAATAAATTTTTCGACTAATGTTCTTTGTTTACCTTCTTGTAATTTATTTAAGCCATATTTGGCTCGCCTTGACGTGATCTCACTCTCATTTAAACCGTCTATATGACCGTTCAATCTCTCTAAAGATTCTTCGCTGGTTAGGGTATAGTAGCGAGTAGAATCTTGAGAAATAATGGTGCTATCTGTTTGTTTGGATTGTTCCATATAAACCTCCTAATTTTTTTTGCATCTAAAAAGAAAAAGACCCACGCATAAAAGAGTCTGATCCCTTATGCATAAGTCTCACTATTTCAGGCAGTACCAGTAGGCAAGCTACTTGACGTTGTTGATACGGCCACATACTAGATGCTAGTTACTCCCTTATGGCTTGCATTACTATTATAGACTATTTGATTGGAAAAAGCGACTAAAAAAAGCCGTCCCATTTATAGGAGGACGGCCTTTAGAGAGTGTATGTTTATAGGATGGCTAAGATAACAAAGTTAATTAAGAAGAGGAAAGTGGTGAGCCAAACAATTGGGTGGACTTCTTTAGCTTTGCCTTCGATAACTTTTACTAGGCAATAGAAGAAGAAACCAGCAGCAATACCGTAAGAGATAGAGTAGCATAGGCCCATAAAGATAGAAGCAAAGAAACAAGGAATAGCTTCGGAAAGATCTGTCCAGTCTATTTCTTTAAATGAGCTCATCATCATTACCCCTACGATAATTAAGGATGGAGCAGTGGCAATTCCTGGAACAATACTTACGACAGGTGCAAGGATGGCGGAGAGTAAGAAAAGAAGGGCAGTTACAACAGCTGTTAAACCAGTTCGCCCACCAGCTCCGATACCTGCTGCGGATTCAACGAAAGTAGTCGTATTGCTTGTCCCAAAGATAGCACCGACAGAAGTCCCAACAGAGTCTGCGAACAAGGCTTTATCCATCTTAGAAGAGAAACCTGTCCCTTCTTCCATGTCACGTTCATCTTGTGCAGAGAAGATCCCTGTTTTACGACCAGTTCCAATGAAGGTTCCAAGAGTATCAAAAGTATCTGATAAAGAAAAGGCAAAGATAGTCAGTAAAACGAGTGGCAAGCGGTGGGCATCGCTAAAGAGAGCGCCCATCCCTTTAGAACCAAAAGCAGCTAAGAAAGTTGTCCCAAGTTGGTGGATAGAAGAAGACAAAGAATTATCGGCCCAGTTCACGGCTGAAAGGTCAACGATGCCTGTAAAGATAGATAGCAGGGTTGTCAAGAAGATCCCTAATAAGATAGCACCTTTGACTTGACGCAAAACTAAAATGGTCGTGATGATCAGACCTGCAAGGGCAACTAATGAAGAAATTTCTGTAAAGTTAACCAATGAAGGAACGATACCTCCGTTGATGTTAACTGTTTGGATCCCTTTGACGGTTGCGGATGGATCAAATGGGGCATTGTTGACGGCTTTGATGGCTTTGCTGTCAGCTAAGAATGTTAAAAGGTTAGCGTTTTTCATCCCAATATAGGCGATGAAGACCCCGATACCCCCACCTAAAGCGTGTTGGATGGAAGTAGGGATAGCCTTGATGATCATCTTACGAATTTTGGTTACAGTGATGATGACATTAATAATCCCACAAATAAATACCATAGCAAGAGCTTCTTGCCAAACAAATCCTAGAGAGAAGCAAACTGTAAAAGTAAAGAAGGCATTTAAACCCATACCTGGTGCTAAAGCGTAAGGTACATTAGCGAAAAGTCCCATAAATAGGGTTCCTGCGAAACTGGCTAAGATTGTTGCGAGGAAGACGGCTTGAGATGGCATACCTGTTAAACTTAAAATAGCTGGGTTAACGAAAATGATATAGGACATAGCGAAGAAGGTGGTAATACCAGCCAAGGTCTCCGTAGCGACAGTCGTTTTGTGTTTCTCTAATTCAAAAAATTCCTTCACGTAGTTGACACTCCTTTTAAAAGTTAAGAAGGCTCATGGATAATTTCATGAGCTTTCTTTAATTGGTGAAAGTTACTCTTAGATTATACGGGAAACAGCAAAAAAAGCAACAAAAAAGTGAACGAATTATCGAAATATTTTAATTAATGTTCGTGATTTATTGTTTCTGATAGTAAAAGGTAGGGAATTGTTCGGACTGTTATCTATATAATGGCTAGAAATGGGAAAACAAGC
Source organism: Atopobacter sp. AH10 (assembly GCF_003664595.1). Lineage (GTDB taxonomy): Bacteria > Bacillota > Bacilli > Lactobacillales > Aerococcaceae > Atopobacter. The sequence goes on along the minus strand of NZ_QXPZ01000002.1, from coordinate 163,925 downwards.
TAAATAGGAATGAGATGAAGGACTGGAAACTGAAGGAGAGTTTAGACAGTGGAGGGCAAGAAAAATCACTTGCCAAAGCAGGTAACTATAGATATGATTAAGTAGCGTGTGGAAAGGATGAAGATCATGACAAATCAAGTTTTATCTCAAATGGTGGTGGCACTTGCCCCTTTGAAAGAATCGAGTATTGAAAAAACATTAGATCTCTTGAATGATGGGAATACAGTTCCTTTTATTGCTAGATACCGTAAAGAGGTCACTGGCAATTTAGATGAAGTGCAAATAAAGGCTATTGAAGATAGTTTTCGCTTTTTTAGCAAACTCAATGAACGCCGTGAATCGATTGAGAAATCCATTAGTGAACAAGGTAAAATGACAGAAGACCTGTCCAAAAAAATTCAACAGGCCAAAACACTTCAAGAATTAGAAGATTTATATCGACCATATAAACAGAAGAAGCAAACAAAGGCCACAATTGCTCGGGAAAAAGGTCTCTTTCCTTTGGCAGAGAAGATACTGGAGCAAGCGTGCGATATAGACATTAAAGAGGAAGCCAAGGCCTATCTTAATGAAGAAAAGGACTTAGGAAGTCTAGAAGATGTACTAGAGGGTGTCCATGAAATCTTGGCAGAAATCATCAGTGATGAGCCAGACTATCGTCGGTGGATTCGCCAATTCACTATCCGTACAGGTTTGTTAACGAGTCAGCTAAAGAAGGGCGCTGTAGATGAACAAGCAATCTATGAAATGTACTATGACTTTAGCCAGCCGGTGAATAAGGTGCTTAACCACCAAATTTTAGCTTTAAATCGTGCTGAAAGAGATAAGGTAGTCACTGTTTCTATTAAGGTAGATAATGCTGCCTTGGAACGCTATTTCACTGGTCGTTTGATTAAAGAAGCTAGCTCTCCTGCAGTAGCTTATATTGAAGACGCTTATCGAGACTCTTATAAACGCTTTATTGGACCGGCTATTGAACGGGAAGTAAGAAATGAATTGACAGAACGTGCCGAAAAGGAAGCTATTCAGCTATTTGGACATAATTTGAGCCAATTATTGCTTCAAGCGCCTCTTGCTGGTGAAACTATTCTTGGACTCGATCCAGCCTATAGAACAGGCTGTAAATTAGCTGTTATCGATCCAACAGGTAAGGTGTTAGGGAAGGGCGTTATTTATCCTCATAAGCCGGCTCCAGTTGCAAAACGTGAAGCAGCGAAAGATGAACTATTAGCGATGATTAAAAGCTATGGGGTAACTTGTGTGGCGATTGGGAATGGAACGGCAAGTCGTGAATCAGAACAATTCGTTGCCGATTTAATAAAAGAACAGCATTTATCGATTTCTTATGTGATTGTCAATGAAGCTGGAGCCTCAGTTTACTCTGCTAGTGAATTGGCACGGGAAGAATTTCCAGATTATCATGTAGAAGAGCGGTCAGCTGTATCTATTGCTCGTCGTTTACAAGATCCTTTAGCTGAATTAGTGAAAATTGACCCTAAGGCTGTAGGAGTAGGGCAATATCAACATGATGTCAGTCAAAAAGCTTTACGAGACTCTTTGGATTTTGTTGTATTGCAAGCTGTTAACTCTGTAGGGGTGGATCTCAACACGGCAAGTGTATCACTTTTAGAACATGTTTCCGGCTTGAACAAGGGTATAGCTAAGAATATAGTGGCTTACCGTGAAGAAGAAGGACGATTTGAAGATCGTAGCCAGTTGAAGAAAGTGAAACGTCTAGGGGCTAAAGCCTATGAGCAAGCGGCAGGCTTTTTGCGCATATCTGGTGGGAAACAGGCACTAGACAAAACCGCCATTCATCCTGAATCCTATAAAATTGCTCAGGATTTGTTGGAAGAATTAGGGTTAAGCGCAGAAGATATAGCGACAGAAGAAATGGCAGAAGCTATTAAACAGCTGGATGTCAAAGAATTTCTAAGCCGACATGAAATTGGCGAACTCACCTTAATGGATATTATAGAGCAGTTACAAAAAGGTGGGCGAGACCCTCGTGACGATGCCCCTAAACCTATTTTGAGGCAAGATGTTCTAAGCATGGATGACTTAGAAAAGGGGATGGCTTTAAAGGGAACAGTGCGTAATATTGTGGATTTTGGGGTTTTTGTTGACATCGGAGTTAAGGAAGATGGCCTAGTCCATATATCGAAAATGTCTAAGTCTTTTGTTAAGCATCCATCAAGTCTTGTGTCCATTGGGGATATTGTTGACGTTTATGTGGAAGATGTAGATAAGAATAAAAAACGTATTTCTCTATCTATGTTGCCTATTGAATAAAGAAAAATTGCGTTAGCTTGGCGCTTCTTGCTGCTAAGCTAACGCATTTTATTATGTGGGTCGTTCAATCTGCCAGTTCTTTTCTTAAGCTGACTCATTCTATAAAGAATCCTCACTAGATTATTTACCAATAATTAGCTCAATTTTCTTAAATGAGTAATAAATAAGTCAATAGCTAAAAGGACAACGCTAATAATCATCAAAATAAAGCCCAGATCACTAGGGTTACCGATAAGATAGAAGAAAATTGATAAGCACAGGGCAATTAACCAGATAGAACTGTTAGTTTGACGACTGGATTTATGTGTAGGACTTTTGAAGACTAACATAGCTACCCTCCTTTTCTAGTTGCTAGATTTACTTGAATAACTTATTTTATTAAGAAAGCGCTTACTAGTTAAATTATAATATTCTTTAAGGAGAAAAGCTAGTTCTTGAGCTTGCTTATAGGCCTTGAAGGAAGAAAATGGCCTATATAAATGATAGACTTCCTTTTACTTTCATTGTCATCTAATGCTTACTTATAACTTTTAAAGAGGAAAAAGATGAAAAATGACCTATTGGATAAAAAGGGGGGATAAAGAGTGTGTAGAGGAAAGATTTCAATTAAATAGGCATGGTGAAGGGTTATTGATCAGTACTCTTTGGAATTAATTTATATAAAAGTCTTGTTCATCAATCACTTTCTTCAAAATGAAAGTGAGCTGAATGGATAAGGATTACTTAGAGGATGACTTAGCCATCTCATTGAAGTATTCTTATTCTGATGAAAATATAATATTTCTTTGTCTACTTTTAGAAGATAAGGGGCAGAGTTCATTATTTAAAAAAGGCGTGTGGCTTGAGTTTGTTTTGGGGAATATGTCATTCTTTTTGTTTCAAATGGCTAGGGAAAGAGCAATAGCTGGAAGGATTTTCCTAACTATTGCTCTTTCTTTTAACTATTGGACTGTAATTTATTGACTTGAGCTAATTCTTTGGGGCAACCTTGATAGAGATAATAGTCTTCTGCGATTGTCTTTTGATCTGACCAAAAGAAAGTTTCACATTCCAAACGTGTTAGCCCTTTTTTGTCGTAAAAAGAAACGTCTGAACCTGAATCAGTGAGGACATAAAACAGATCTACCTTACTTTCTAAGAGGTCATCTATAAAGTGATAGAAAAGACGATTACCTAATCCCAGACCCCGAGCGGTTTTTTCGATCATAAAGAGGGTTAAACTTGCACCGAATATCTTTCCGGATTGTTGGACTAGTTTTTCATCTAAGCGCATGGTAGCCATGTATCGGCTAAAAACTGTATCGTCAGCATCTTGTTCGAGTAGCTGGCAAAGAGCATTGGCTTGTCTGTAACGTAACCAAGAGAGTTCATTAATTTTTTTAGAAATGCTGTAGGCAATTAGGCCGATGATATGCCCATTTTTACGCGCGACCACAATTTTGCTAGAATTTAACAAAACATCAATGAGGAAGATTTCCACCATTGGGCGAATTTTTTCGGCGGGTACCCATGCAGGGTAATTCCAGGTATCAAAAACAATTCGTGCCATTCGTTGATAATCTTTTTGACTAATGTGTTCTAACTTTTCAATGCTTATTTCTTCTGTTTGCATAAAAGCTCCTTTATTCAAGATAAGTGTTCTTGTTCTATACTTTACCACAAAATAAATGAAATATGAAAGATTACTCAACTTCTAAGGGGAATGATCTTTTTTGCCTATGTTTCTCTATGCCCGCCAAATATTATACATAATCCTGCGAAATATTTTATAAGGAAGTTGGAGAACAGAAGAAGCTAAAAGAGAGAATAGGGGGGTAGAGAATTTCTGATTATAAAAATCAAGAAAAGACTTTACAAATGACCGGAAAATTGCTAATATTATCTTGTTGTCGCGGTCATGGCGGAATGGCAGACGCGCTAGCTTGAGGGGCTAGTGGGGAATTTCCCCGTGGAGGTTCAAGTCCTCTTGGCCGCATAAAACGAGGATCCAGCAAGGGGGATCCTTTTTTTTTGGCACTTTCTCATTGGCTCTCAACTAGAGGAGATGTGGAAAAGAAAATATTCAAGGAGCTTTTGCATTAATCTGTAGAAGTCGAGACCAGTTCAATGAGCTTTTTGATTAACTAGTAGAAGTCGAGACCGGACTTCATACTGGTCTTTTTTTTTGTGAGTAAAATTGCTATAATAGGTCTTGTCTTGCGGTCATGGCGGAATTGGCAGACGCGCTAGCTTCAGGCGCTAGTGGAGTAAAATCCGTGGAGGTTCAAGTCCTCTTGGCCGCATTTTTCTGGAAGTGTTGATACACTTCCAGCTTTTTTTTGGAATAGTTTCTTTGAAGGAGTAAAGAGATCGTATTCCTTAATTTTAGGAGCTTCACATACGACGAATGGAGTAATTCGGGCAGAAAGCCTTCTAAAAGTTGTGTATTTCTAAAAAAATGTTAAACTTTAGGATAGCTATATCTTAAATTTGTTTTAAGACTAATCTGATGTGCTGTGTAAGATCCGGGTAAGGAAGGAAAGAAGTTATCATGGATATAATCATTGTTGGTGGCGGTAAGGTTGGTCAAGCCATCTGTAAAGCCTTGTCTACTGAAGACAATAATATTATGTTAATCGAGAAAAACGATCTCGTTCTAAGCAGAAGCATCGATGACTATGACATTACAGGTATTGTTGGCAGTGGTGTCAGCTATGATACTTTAGTGGAGGCAGGGGTAGAAAATGTGGATATTTTTATTGCCACTGCAGATAGAGATGAGGTTAATTTAATTTCTTGTATCCTGGCTAAACGCTTAGGGGTAAAACGAACGATTGCACGGGTTAGGGAACCAGAATATAGCGAAAAATTCAACTTAGTGCGTGAAGGATTGGGCATAGACCTGTTGATAAATCCGGACTTATCAGCAGCCAAAGACATAGCTAAATTGATTCGCTACCCTTCCGCTTTAAGTGTAGAATCCTTTTTAGGGAATCGTGTCAACTTAATCGAAATGGAGATTTTACCAGAGCATAATTTACATGGGATAACTATTCCGGATTTCCGTGAAAACTTTCCTGGTTTAATTATATGCGCCATTGTAAGGAATAATGAGTTGATTATTCCTTCAGGGGTAAACCATTTGGAAGACAACGATCGTATTTTTGTGACAGGTTTTGCCAAAGATATTGCCAATTTCCATCGCCAGTTAACGCCGAAGAAAAAGAGGATTCGTGGCATATTTATTATTGGTGGAAGTCGTATAGCTCATTACCTTTTGCGACAAATCGAACATGCTCACTATAATATTAAAGTTATTGAACGTGATGAGAAACGTTGTGAAGAATTGTCTTATCGTTTCCCTGATGTGGTGATTATTCATGGAGATGGAACGGATCAAAACTTCCTGCTTTCACAAGGAATAGAACATTATGATGTTGTTATTTCTCTGACAGGCGTGGATGAAGAAAATTTGATCACGTCACTTTTTGCAGAGCAATTTGATCATATTTCAGCTATTGCTAAAATGAGTCGAACCGCTATACTCAATGTGGTTAATTTAACCAAAAAGCAAACCGTTATTACGCCAAAAGAAATTGTAGCTACTGATATTTTGCGCTTTGTTCGAGCGAAGGAAGAGGCAGAAGGAGCTTCTGTAGAATCCCTTTACCGTTTATGGGAAAATCGGATTGAAGTAGCCCAATTCCGGATTAACGAACAATCACCTTTAATCGGAAAGACTATTGCTGAAGTAAACGTGCCTAATGGTATCCTGATTGCCTTTATCATGCGAAAGGGTAAAGTTATTTTCCCAACCGGTCGTGACTCGATTATCCCATCGGATCGGGTTGTCCTCGTTACTAAGTACAATTCTACGAGAAGCATTAAGGACTTGTACTAGGAGGTGCTATTTTGAGTTATCGCACAATTCGTTATTTCTTAGGGCTTATTTTAATTATCTTGGCTTTGCTGTTAAGCTTTCCTCTACTGGTAAGTGTGGTTTATGGAGAAACCTTGCGATTCAAATTATCTTTTCTTTTCAGTATGGCTATTGCTGGTGGTTTAGGTTTCTTGCTCCAATGCCATAAGCCCAAAAGCCTTCGCCTATATGCAAGAGAAGGGGGCATTATCGTTGCATTGGGTTGGTTGTTACTTTCTTTTTTTGGAGCCTTGCCATTTGTATTTTCAGGGGATATTCCCCACTTAGTCGACGCCTATTTTGAAACGGCATCAGGTTTTACAACGACTGGGGCAAGTATTGTTCATTCTGTAGATGATTTAGCTCGATCTACTTTGTTCTGGCGAAGCTTTACCCACTTTATAGGAGGTATGGGTTTCCTTGTTTTCACCCTAGCTATTGTATCCAATTCGGGATCGGATTCGGTTCATCTGATGAAGGCGGAAGTTCCAGGGCCAGTATTTGGGAAATTGGTCGCTAGGTTAAGGACAACTGCACAAATTCTATACGGTATCTATCTTGCTTTGACGGCTATATTGGTTGTGATTTTGCTGGCCTTTCAGGTGCCGTTCTATGACGCCTTGCTGTTAGCTTTTGGTACAGCAGGGACTGGGGGATTTGGTATTCGTGATATTGGTTTAAGTGCCTACGCTAATCCAGAAGCAGTTGAATATATTTTAGGGATCTTTATGTTGATCTTTGGGGTTAACTTTAACCTCTATTACTTGATCTTGATTAAACATCTAAAAGAGGTCTATCAAGATGAAGAATTACGTGCCTATGTTGCTATTGTCACTGTAGCTATTGTGGCTATTTTCCTAAATGTGCTTCCTCAATATCAACATTGGGAACCAGCCTTGCGTAATATCTTTTTTACGGTGTCGTCCATTATCACAACAACTGGCTATTCCACAGCTAACTTTGATAAATGGCCAATGTTTTCCAAGATGATCCTCCTTTTACTCATGTTTGTGGGAGGATGTGCAGGATCGACGGCAGGGGGGCTAAAAGTTTCACGTATCGTTCTTTACTTTAAGACCTTTGTAGCTGAATTACGGAGAGGAGCCCACCCTAATCGGATTGTTATCTTGCAATCTGGCCATCGTCGCATTGATGCTGATTATGTGGTATCCGTGTCGCGTTATCTTATTGTTTATACCTTGCTTTTTAACGCTATGGTCTTAATCCTCACTTTGGATGCTGAGAATTTCTTGACAGCATTTAGTGCAGTGGCGGCTACTTTAAATAATATTGGGCCAGGATTTGAAATTGTAGGTCCCACACGTAATTATGCGAGTTTGAATGATTTATCCAAGTTTGTTTTGTCGATCGGTATGATTGCAGGAAGATTGGAATTATATCCTATTCTTGTGCTTTTCTCTCCACTGCAAATCACCTTTACACATTTACCTTTTAACCGAGGAGAATTCTAGATCGATAAAGCATCGATCGCAGGGAAAGTCTAAGAAAGGCAAGACTTTTAGCTATAGGATTAAAAGGATAGCGAGACTTCTTGATGAGGCTATAGGCATAAAAGAAAGCCGTATCTTGTTATGTTATTATAAAAAATGAAGGAGCCGTTAGGTGCATTCCTTTTCAAAAGAGGGCAACTAAAGTCTTTTTTGAAGGGATGGGGCCTAGAACGGCTTTTTTTTTTTACTCGCGGTAATATCCTATGGGGAAAGAGATGGCCTAAAAAATGGGCTCTGAGATAAAAAAATTATCTCAAGTCCGGATGATGAAGCATCTAGTCAGCGCAAGTCATAAGGTTTAAGGTATGGAAATTGTTAAGAAAAATTTAAAAACTAGGTATTTTAGCGCTAAAGAAAGACTTGAAGCTGCAATATTTCAATAAAAAGCTAGGTATTTATTGAAAAAATAAATCGAAAAAAGCTAGTAGTATGATAAAGAGATTAACAATATTATAAATGTAAGAACAGTCAATAAACTAAATAGTATAATAATTGAGATTTTTGGAATGTGGTTTATACAAATGCTATCGTTTTAGAAAGTGAGGGTATTTTGAAAATAAAAGTCAAAAAGCATTGATATAAAGCTACTTTTTGCTTTTGGAGATGTTCTCTCTGTATAAATTTATTGACCAACAAGTGAATTATTTGAAAATAAAAAGGCCTAATTGACGGTTTATAAATACTATGTTAAACTTTAGTTAAATTCAAATGTAAGCGTTTTACAAGGAGGAATGCAAAGGAGAGGAATACGTGTAGAGTTGTTGCATAAGCTTGTCAGTTCAGTCGCACAAATTAGTTTAAATAAAGGAGCATAACCATGAAAAGATGGGCAAAATATTTGTTTGTATTTATGGCGCTTTTTCTTGTAGCGTGCGGTAGTAGTGGCGGTAAAGGGAGTAGCTCTGGCGGAAAAACTTTAACAGTTGGTCTATCTGGGGATGCTATATCATTGGATCCTGTCATGACCAATGATAACCAATCCAGTAATGTCATGACCCAAATTTATGAAGGATTAGTTAAATTAGACAAAGACGGGAAGATAGTTCCTGCTTTAGCAGAATCTTATGAACAAGTGGATGATGTCACTTATCGTTTCAAATTGAAGAAGGGTGTTAAGTTCCATAATGGCGAAGAAATGAAGGCATCTGATGTCGTCTTCTCTCTTAAACGTGCCATTGTAGCGCCAAACGTGACGCACTTATTCCAAACTATTGATGAAAATACAGTAAAAGCCCTTGATGACTACTCGGTAGAATTCAAGCAAAAAGAACCATTTGCTGGGATTATGTCAGCCCTTTGCCATCCAGGTGGCTTTATTGTCAATGAAAAAGCTGTCAAAAAAGCAGGCGATGACTACTCTCAACATCCAGTAGGAACAAATGCATTGAAATTTGTTAAATGGTCTCGGTCTAATTCCATTGAATTAGAAAAATTCAAAGACTACCATGGCGAAAAACTAGGCTTTGATAAGTTAGTTCTTCGTGTTATCCCTGAACCAAGTAACCGGGTTATTGAATTAGAATCCGGTGGTGTGGACATGGCCTATGACATTATTGCAACTGACTTGAAGAAAGTGGAAGAAAATCCTGATCTTAACTTGATTAAATCATTGGATTATGGTGAAACCTACATGGGCTTCAACTGTGCGAAGAAACCTTTAAATGATCCAAAAGTCCGTGAAGCCATTTCTCTTGCTTTGGATACTGACTCTATTGTTAAGGCAGTCTTCCATGATTTAGGGAAAACAGCAAAAGGTGTACTTCCTCCAACCCTTCCATATTCTATTGCGGATAAACAAAGCTTACAAAAACGTGATGTCGAAAAAGCTAAAGCACTTCTTAAAGAAGCAGGTGTTGAAAAAGGTTTCAAACTATCGATTGCTACCAATGAAAATAAAGACCGTTCCGATATGGCTACTGCCATGAAAGAACAATTAGCTGAGGTGGGAATTGATGCATCTATTAATGTACTTGAATGGTCAGCCTTCAATGATCTTTTGAAGAAAGGTGGCCAAGACTTGTTTATGATTGCTTGGACAGCTGACTCTTCTGATCCTGATACCTTCTTATTCCCATGCTTCCACTCTTCTGCAAGAGGTGAAGGCGGGAACTATATCTTCCTAGAAGATAAGAAGGTAGATGAACTTCTAGAAAAAGGCCGTTACGCACAAGAAGATTCAGAACGTGCTAAATCCTATGAAGAAGTTCAAAAATATTTAATGGATATTCATGCTTGGGTGCCATTGCACAACAAAGAATTAACTTGTGCTACACGTAAGAATATTAAAGGAATGTGGTTATCACCTTTAGGCTTCTACCAAATCACTCAAGTGAAGATTGAGGACAAATAATTGTTGATGAGTGTTTAGAATCTCCTAAATAAGCCAATAATGAAGAGCCCGTTTTTAAGGTCTTCAATAGAGACTTTCATTGCCAATAAATGAGCTGATTGAAGAATACTGAATACGGGTTCTTCGTTATGGTAAAGAGAAAGAATGAACTTTTTACAGAGAAAGAACTTGTCTATAGTTTATGACCTTCAACAAGAACTTTTGTCGTCAAATAAGCATTCTGCCATAAGGAAAATTTTGTAGGCAGAATGCTAATAAAAAAAGAGGTGCTGTTATGCTGAAATATATTATTAAGCGGCTGCTCTACCTTATTCCGGTTATCCTAGGGGTAAGTTTTATCGTATTTGCCTTACTCTATATGACGCCAGGGGACTTAGCTCGTAACGCTTTAGGACCGTCTGCGTCGGAAGAAGCCGTAAAAGCCTTAAGGCTGGAAATGGGATTGGATGATCCTTTTTTGGTGCAATTTGGGCGCTATTTAAAGAATGCTGTTTTCCACTTTAACTTTGGCTATTCCTATATTACGAGAAGTGAAGTTGCTGGAGAAATAATGTCCAGAGCTGGGGCTACAGTGAAATTAGCTGCCACAGCAATTACTTATGCCGTTATTATTGGGGTTCCAGTGGGGATTATCAGTGCGGTTAAGCAATATTCTTTATTTGATAACATTACTATGATCTTTGCTTTGATTGGGATTTCTATGCCAGTCTTCTGGTTAGGTCTCCTATTAATTTTAGTTCTTTCTGTACAATTGCACCTGCTACCTTCTTCAGGCTATAATACACCGGTTCATATGGTTTTACCGATGATGGCTTTAGGGGCACAATCTGTATCGGTTATCGCTCGGATGACACGATCGAGTATGCTAGAAGTTATTCGGAAAGACTATATTCAAACAGCTAAGGCTAAAGGGCAAAAAGGGAATGTCGTTATTTGGAAGCATGCCTTGAAGAATGCCCTCATCCCTATTATTACTATTACAGGGACTCAATTTGGTCAATTAATGGGTGGGGCCGTTATGACAGAGGTTATTTTCTCCATTCCAGGAATTGGCCGTTTGATGGTTGACTCCATTATGAAACGGGATGCGCCAATGGTTTTGGGTTGTGTTTTGTTTGTTGCGGTTACCTTCTCCTTAGTGAATCTTGTCGTGGATATTCTTTACACATTTGTGGATCCACGCTTGAAGACTCAATACGAGTAGGGAGGTGCTGATATGTCAACGAAAGATCATAAAGAGGCGAAAAGCGCTCTTCATTCAGAACGGTCGAGTCATAAGGGAAGAGGATCCAATCGTGCTTTAAAAGACATATGGATTCGAATGAAACGGAATAAACTGGCTATGGTCGGCTTGGCCATTATTATCATTTTAGTCATTACGGCGATATTTGCGGATGTTATAGCACCATATGGTTATGCGGAACAAAATCTTTCGAATCAATACCAAACACCTAATGCGGCCCATTGGTTTGGGACGGATGAATTAGGACGGGATATTTTTTCACGGGTCGTTTATGGGTCTCGAGTATCCTTGAGGGTAGGTTTCATTTCAGTTTCGATTTCCATGTTGGTGGGGGTTGCTATCGGGGCAATCACAGGTTATTACGGTGGGCGAGTAGATAATGCCTTAATGCGTATTATCGATATTGTTCAAGCTTTACCAGATACCTTGCTAGCTATTGCCATCATGGCTTCTTTGGGGCCTGGCTTGACTAATTTGATGATTGCGGTAGGGATCGCTTCTATTCCAGGTTACGCCCGTTTGGTACGTTCTTCTGTACTTTCTCTAAGAGACCAAGAATTTATTGAGGCGGCAAGGGCTTCAGGATCTAGTGATTTCAGAATAATGTTTAAGCATTTGATTCCAAACTGTATGGCACCTATAATTGTCCAAGCCACTTTAGGGGTAGCCTATGCGATTATCAATGCTGCAGGGTTAAGCTTTATTGGATTAGGTTTGGAACCACCAACGCCTGAATGGGGAGCTATGTTATCAGGTGGTCGGGCTTACATTAGGGACTTCCCTCATATGACATTATTCCCAGGCTTGGCGATTGTATTGACGATCTTGGCTTTGAATCTTCTCGGGGATGGTTTACGTGATGCCCTCGATCCGAAGCTAAAACGTTAGGAGGCTAGCCATGAACGAGTTATTAGAGATAAAAAACCTAAGTGTGGAATACCATACAGATGCTGGTGTAGTTCATGCCGTTAATGGTTTGAATTTTAAAATAGATAAGCACGAAACCCATGGATTGGTTGGGGAGACTGGGGCTGGTAAAACGACTACTGCCCTGTCTATTATGCAACTTATTCCAGATCCACCTGGAGAAATTACTTCTGGAGAAATTTTGCTAGAAGGCAAAGATCTGATGAAAGTTCCAGAAAGTGAAATGTATAAGATTCGTGGGAATAAGATATCGATGATTTTCCAAGATCCAATGACTTCACTGAATCCGGTCATGACAGTGGGGCAACAAATTGAGGAAGTTATCAGTCTCCACCAAGAAGTGAGCAAAGACGATCTTCGAAAAAAGGCTATTGAAATGCTTGAAGTGGTAGGGATTCGTAAGGAACGTATTGATGATTATCCTCACCAATTTTCAGGTGGGATGAAGCAAAGGGTGGTTATTGCCATGGCCCTAGCATGTAATCCATCCCTGATTATTGCTGATGAACCAACGACTGCCTTAGATGTGACCATACAAGCGCAAGTCTTAGCTTTGATCAAGGATTTAAAAGAAAAATATGATACGTCAATGATTTTGATTACGCATGACTTAGGGGTAGTAGCAGAAACCTGTGATAAGGTCTCCGTATGTTATGGCGGTACCATTGTGGAACATGCGAGTGTTAAAGATTTATTTGAAACCCCTTACCACCCTTATACAAAAGCGCTCTTTAGTGCTATTCCGAAAATTGATGAGGACGTCGAACGCTTAGAAACCTTGTCGGTGACCTTACCTGATTTTTCGAAAATTAAACCGGAATATAGGGAAGTTAGTCCAGGGCATTTCGTGGCATTCCCGTTAACGCTAGAGGAAGAGGGGGATGACCATGAGTAATGAGAAAGAACCACTACTTGTGGTAAAAGATCTAAAAAAATATTTCCATACTAAATCTGGGGAACTCAAGGCGGTTGATGGAGTTAGTTTTTCAATTAATCGCGGGGAAACGCTCGGTTTAGTAGGAGAATCTGGTTGTGGGAAGTCTACAGTTGGACGGGCTATTATTCGCCTGCATGAACCAACTTCTGGGCAAGTATTAATGAACGGTAAAAATATATTGGAATACAAGTCAAAAGAGGAAATGAAACATTTACGCCAATCCATGCAGATTGTATTCCAAGATCCTTACTCATCCTTGAATCCCCGGATGAATACCTTTGATTTGATCGCAGATCCAGCTCGAGTCAATCATCTCTTTTCTTCCGAAAAAGAATTGGAAGATGCAGTTTATGATATGATGGATACGGTTGGTTTAACGAATCGCTTTGCGGGAGCTTTCCCTCATGAGATGGATGGGGGGAGTCGGCAACGGATAGGTATTGCTCGTGCCTTGATTTTAAAACCAGAATTTATTGTCATGGATGAACCTGTTTCTGCCTTGGATGTTTCGGTGCAAGCACAGGTATTGAATCTGATGGATGAATTGCAAAAAGAATTTAAACTGACCTATTTATTTATTTCACACGACTTATCTGTGGTGCGCCATATTTCTGACTGGGTGGCTGTAATGTATTTGGGGCAAATTGTTGAAATGTCTCGCTATGATGTTTTATTTGACAATCCAATGCACCCTTATACCAAAGCTTTACTCTCAGCAATTCCTATTCCAAAATATGGTTTGCAACGAGAACGTATCTATTTGAAGGGGGATGTTCCTAGTCCTTTAAATCCACCAGCTGGTTGTCGATTTGCTGGTCGGGTACCATGGATTCCAAAAGAAGCCCATGAAGAACATCCAGAGTTGCGTGAAGTAGAACCTGATCACTGGGTAAGATGTACATGCTACCAATACAAGAGCTAATGGCTAGAGATCTAGAAGCTTGATACGCCTCTCCTCAACTTTTTTCATCAACCTTCTAACTCCTTAGCTCTTCTTTACCATCAGTCCACCTTTGTGAAAGCGAGGGTGGACTGATGGCTTTTTTGAAAAAATTGGCCTAAGAAACGACGCTATGGCAAGGATTTTATCCATTAGTAACTTGAATTCTAAATCTTTTTTTCTGTAAATACTTGACACATTATCTGAAAGCAAGTATGATATTCCCAAACGATTCATTGGAAGGAGCATGATGGACATGCAAAAGAATAATTCATCCGGTATGCCGATCTGCTCGGCTTCAAAAATTAATCGATTTTTCTTTAGCTTTTTTAGATAGTGTTTGTAGCCGTGATTTCTTCATGGGTGCAAGCACGAAAACAAGTGATTGTATCTATGAAGGCTAGAGCTATTTAACATTGACTTGAGCCCCATAGAAGATAAATTCTAAAAGGCTCAAGGAAAACTTGAATCTATATTTTTTTGGTGAGTTCCAAGAGCCTATTTAGTTTTTATCGCTAAATAGGCTCTTTTGTTTGCAGGGAGGAATGCCATGGAAAGCGACTTTATTGACTTTAAAACGAGTAACTGTAGACTATCTTGATAGTATTAATTTGATATATCCTAGGAGGAATTTGTATGTTATCAGTAAAAGCAAAAATGTATTCAGTAGCTATTGTAGCCTTATCAGCCTTGACTTTACTTGGATTAGGGCAAGGTCAAAATGGAATTTCTGCTGCAGATAAAGTAACAAAGGTGGCTATCCTACAATATACTGAACACGAATCGTTAGATCGTAGCCGGAAAGGTTTCTTGGATGCTTTGAAGAAGGCAGGTTATAAAGAAGGAAAAAATCTTAAAGTGGAATATAAGAATGCTTCTGGTGATCAATCTAACTTGCAATCTATTGCGCAACAATTAAAAGGGAAACACGATATTATCTTAGATATTGCTACACCAGCAGCTCAAACGATGTTACAAGTGGATAAGAAAACACCTCAATTATTCACTGCTGTAACGGATCCTAAAGCCGCTAAATTGGTTGAAAGTAAGGACAAACCAGGCAAGAATATGACTGGGACTTCAGATATGGCGCCAACTAGTCAAGTAGTGGACATTCTCTTGAAAGAAAAAGAAGGGATCAAGACGATCGGTGTCCTTTACAATTCTTCTGAAGTGAACTCTGAAATGCAATACAAAGATGTTGTAGCTTATGCCAAGAAGAAGGGGATTAAGGTTGAAAGTGTAACGGTTACTTCTTCCAATGATGTGAAACAAGCGATCAAAGCTTTAGCGAAAAAGGTTGATGCGGTTTACCTTCCAACTGATAATACAGTAGCAGATACGATCGAAACCATCGGAGAAGTCCTAAAAGAAGAAAAGAAACCGTCTGTATCAGCTTTCGATGCAGCTGTAAAAGGCTCTGTATGTGCTTATGGGGTTGACTATTACCAATTAGGTCAACAAACAGGTGAAATGGCCGTCAAGATCTTAAAAGGGAAGAAAGAAGCGAAAAATATGCCTGTAGAACTTTCTAAGAAACCTGTTTTAAAAGTGAACAAGGCTATGGCAAAGGCTGTTGGCGTAGATCTTGAAAAAATCCAAAAATAATTAGGATATAGCAGTCATTTTCCTAAAAGTCCTGATGGGCTAAAAGGAAAAATTTAAAGTAAGATATGCCTTGATCTTAAGGCTATATTCGGAATAAAAAGATAGTGAGGCGAATGGAACACTTTTAAATCGTCTCCTATCTTTGAATAAAAGAAATGAAAAGTTTAAGTAAAAAAGTAGTCCAAGCATTATTCTTTGACTAGTTAGATGGGTAAAGTCTCAACGACTATTCTTTTATAATGCGTTAAATAATAAAGTTGAAGAATGAGTTAGTGTATTTTTAAGGAAGGTGGAGCGATGTCTCTCGATTTGTTACTTTCAAGTGTTTCGCAAGGAATGATGTGGTCCATTTTAGCTATGGGGGTCTATATCAGTTTTCGTCTATTAGATAGTCCTGATTTATCAGCAGAGGGAGCTTTCCCTTTAGGCGCTGCAGTGGTGGCTAAGTTACTCTTACAGGGAGTCTCCCCTATAGTCGCTTTAGCTGTTGCTTTTCTAGCAGGAACTTTAGCAGGTCTTTTGACTGGATTTATGACCACTCAAATGAAAATACCCGTTCTTTTATCTGGTATTTTAACCATGACTGCCCTTTATTCCATTAATTTACGTTTGATGGGGAAGGCGAACATTCCTTTGATCGGGCAGAAAACGCTTATCACCTTTTTGGAAGATAGGGGACTTCAAACGGATATGGCTTGCTTGCTGTTGGCTGTATTAGTGGTTACTTTGGTCATCCTTTTGCTTGTCTTGTTCATGCGGACTGAATATGGTTTAACTTTACGGGCAACTGGGGATAATCCAGTTATGAGTGAAGCAAATGGTATAAAGACAGACCAATTGAAATTAGTGGGTTTTATGTTATCTAATGGCTTAATTGCCCTGTCTGGTGGTTTATTAGCACAGTCCAATGGCTTCGTTGACATTGCAATGGGAACAGGGACTATCGTTATTGGTTTAGCAGCAGTCATTATTGGTGAGGTCTTGTTGAAGAAAGCAGGGATTCCTGTCCGATTGATTTCTATTGTGATTGGAGCGATAATTTATCGCTTGGTTATTGATTTAATCATGCAACAATCTCTTATACCGATCTTGTCCAGCGATATTAAGATCCTATCAGCGCTGGCCTTGGCTATTATTCTTTGGGGACCACATGCAGGAAAAAAGGCGGAGGAATAAGAAATGGAAGAACTCTTACGATTAGAAAATGTGAGTAAAATTGTTCGATCAGCAGATGGTGAAGAACATTGCATCAGTCGGTCGATTGATTTGACGTTGAATAAAGGGGACTTTGTGACAGTTATCGGGTCTAATGGGGCAGGGAAATCCACCTTGTTAAACTTGATTTCAGGTGGGTTACAAGCCAGCTCTGGTAGCATCTTTTTAAATAAGCAAAAAATAAATGGCATGAAGGTCCACCAACGAGCTAAAGCTATGGCTCGGGTCTTTCAAGATCCACAAATTGGGACTTGCCCGCATTTAACGGTTGCTGAAAACTTAGCTATTGCAGAAAAGCGTGGGAAGAAACGTGGCTTATTGCCAGCCTTATCAAAAGATAAGAAGAAAAGGTATAGCGAATTGCTAAAAAAGATGGGGATGGGGCTTGAAGAGCGTTTGGAAACGGAAGCTGGCCTCTTGTCTGGTGGGCAACGCCAAGTTTTAACCTTATTGATGGCGACGATGCAATCACCAGAATTATTGCTTTTAGATGAACATACGGCGGCGCTTGATCCACATACATCTAATCAAGTAATGAAACTGACAAAAACTGTTGTAGAAGAACAAGGATTGACCACTTTAATGATTACCCATAATATGCAGGATGCGATAGACTATGGGAATCGTTTAATCATGCTCCATAAAGGAGAAATTGTTGCTGATTTAGATCAAGAAAAGAAAAGTCAACTGACACATCAACAATTATTGACCTGGTTCCGCAATCTCTCCCGAGGTGAAGCGGTGGACCTTGAAGAGGGAGAAGCAGCTTTAGTCTATGCCTAAAACCTGGCTATTAGTTTATTTGCCTATTCTTTATTGAAATAGGATGAACTAAAAAGCCTTCTTTAGATCTTTCCTTTCTTTATTGAAATAGGATGAACTATAAAATCCTGTTTAGATCTTTCCTGAGATTTTCTTTTCAAAGCGTTGGAAAAGAAAGGAAAGACAGTAACGCATAAACCGATCTCCTAAAGCTAGACTAAGATATCTAACTTTAGGAGGTCAGTTTATCCTTATCAAAAAAACGCCCCAGACTAATCTGGGGCGTTCTCCCTTTTGAAGGGAGAGAGGATGATGGTCTCAAGAAAGCACAGGATATATCCTATGCCTTTCTTGATTCGATGAATGTTCAGTGATAGATTGGCTGATATCTATGGCTGAACCTGGAATAGTTTTGGATAAGTTTTGATCAGGATAATCCCGATAACGATGACCGTTAGGCTAGTCATGATAAAACTGGATCCATTCACTGACAAGGAGTAAATAACGGGAGACATGTGTTTTGGAGCGTATTGTCCCCAATAGATGAAACCTGCTATGAAATGGATCAGATATTTAGCAAAACAACCTAAAAGAGCTCCTAGACTGTAGGTCATATATGGCGATTTACCGGCCTTTAATTGAGCTTGAAAAGAATGGCTTGTAAGCCCGGCTAATCCCATCAGCATGAAAGCTAAGAAATATTCCATGGTAAATTGAATGACAGAAAGAAAGTAAATTTTCCCAAGAAGTAAATGCAATAAACCCCAGATAAAACCAGAAGTAAGCCCAGCTAGTAGACCTCTACGCATGGAAAGAATAGCAATAGGTAAACAGCCTAGACTGATCTGGTACCAAGCAATATCTAATGGAAGGTAGGATAAAGCCATGGCAATCGCAGCAATAATGGCTTCTTCTGCTAAAAGTTTAATATGGGAATTGGACATAAAAAAGACCTCCTTGTCCCTAAACTAAGACAAAGAGGCATGATAACTTGCCAAATAACAATCCCTACGCTTGTGTTAACAAACAGGTTCTAAGGGTTCGTGATAGATCACGTCTCAGCTCGTGGCGCCCCTTTGTTTTAGAAGTACAACAATATTTGATTGACTTTAGTATAAGTGAAAGAGGATAGCTTGTCAATTTTAATGGACTTCTTTACAATAGAAAGAAAGAACGTTCTTTTTAAGGGCGAATAAAAAAGACTCTTACTGCCAGATAAAGAGTAAAAAGGAGTTGAAAATATGGCAAAAGTAGAAAGTTTTTCATTGAATCATTTGAAGGTTAAGGCTCCTTATGTCAGAATTGCTGGAAATGAAGAAAATGCTGATGGTGCTAAGATTCGTAAATTTGACTTGCGTTTGATCCAACCGAATCAAGGGGCTATTCCAACCGCTGCTTTACACAGTTTAGAACATTTGCTAGCTGTGAACATTCGGGATTATTTGGATGGAGTGATTGACATTTCTCCAATGGGCTGCCGGACAGGTTTTTACCTTATTTGTTGGGGGCAACCAAGTGTTCGTGAGGTGAGAGATGCCTTGGTGAAGGTTCTTGAACTAGCTTTAGACGCAGAAAGAGTTGAGGCTACAGATGCCCGTTCTTGCGGTAATTACCGTGACCATTCCTTATTTGGGGCAAAGGAGTATGCTAGAGATATCTTAAAACAAGGGATTAGTTTGGATCCTTTTGAACGTATTTTTGACTAGAGGTTTGTAATGACAACAGCTAAAGAATTGATCGAATTAGCTAAAGAAGTTTTAGACAATGCCTATTGCCCTTATTCACAATTTCCTGTTTCATGTGCTTTAGAAATGACAGATGGGCGAGTGATTAGGGGAGTAAATGTTGAGAATGTGTCTTTCGGAGCAACCAACTGTGCGGAAAGATCTGCGATTTTTACTGCGATTAGTCAGGGATACAAAAAAGGCAATATAAGAGCTATAGCTATAGTGGGGAAAACGACTAATTATCTAGCTCCTTGTCAGATTTGCCGTCAGGTGATGGTTGAATTTTGTGATCCCACAACGCCTATTTATTTAACGAAAGCTGATGGCGAGGTATTAACTACTACTTTAGGGGAACTTTCCCCAATGGCCTTCAAGGAATTAGATAGGATAGAGGAATAAAGGTAAGGAAAGGTCGTGTTCATTTTCCTTGCAAAGTCCTAGAGGGGCTGCGAAAGATTTATTGTCGAAAAGAAGAAATAAGCGCAACTGAAACCATTAGGAATCAAGTTGCGCTTTTTTTAGCTCTATTTTTTGCTCTTTTTTAAGGAGATAGATCAATTGCAAAACAATAAGATGTGCCAAAGTCCCTTTTAAGGAAACATCAAGTAAGCGAGAGTCATTACCACAAAAAGATGCAAGGCTCCTCCAATTAAGCTTAAATAGATATTATCAATAGCTGTTTCATTGACAGTTTTGTAGAAAGAACCGACAAAAGTAATGCCATAAGTCATCGCTGTTAAAAGTAAAAGAAAACTAATAAGGATAGCCCACAGCAAAGGAGAAATTAAACTCAATAAGAAGCTAATGCTTACAAATAAAAGTCCGATCGTATTTGCCCCTTCGTATTGGGTGATCCAGAAGTGGAATTCATGACTACGTTTCAAAATCAGTTTCTTTATCCAATAGGCGATGATGGGGAAGCCTAGATAGTAGACAAGGAAGAAGATAACAGATTTAATGAAAAAGAATATAGGATTTGGGTTAATGTTGGCAGAAGGTAGGATGGAAATATCCGATAGTAAATTGTATTTACTGATCAAACCTGTGACCAAACGGGTTAAACTCCCAGCACTAAGCAAGATGGTAAGGAAAGCTGTAATGTAGCCATAGTAAGTATTTTCATTGCGACGAACACGTCTTTGAAGGCTTGGACAAACAAAATTACTTTTTAAAAAGCTTAAGTAACCACTTACGCTGGAGTAAATTTTGACCAATGATTTTGGGGTATTTTTTTTGCGGGAGTCCATAGTTTGCCGAGATTCTTTCGATTGAGGGGCTTTACTTTCGCCAGTTTTACTAGACGACTTTTCTGCTGTAGTGCTAGCAGTGACTCCTTTGACGTAAGCTCCACAAAAAGGACATTCGCTCACTTGCTGGGGAATATCATTTTTACAATATGGACATTTTTTCATCATAATGGCTCCGACTCCTTTAGAATAGTTCATTTTTACTATAGACAAATTTGGCTTAAATAGCAAGATCAGTCTACAGAACTTTTACCCTTTATTAAGGGGACAATTCGTTAATAGAAAAGGCTATGAAAAGGGTTAGGAAAGAGGACAAAGAAGAAAAAGCCCCGAAAACTAGCCTAGTCTTGCTAACTTTCGGGGCTTGGCTAGTCTCTTTAAAGGGGAGATGAGACTAGCATGATGTCAGGCGTTGCGTGTCACCTGATAAACAGATATTAAAGGATTTGGCAACCGTCGTAAACGATCTTACCATCGACGATTGTGTAATGGATATCAGAGGTCAATTTTTTACCAGCATATGGGGTATTATGACCTTTAGAGAAGAATTTTTCAGGATCAACAGTCCATTCTTTTTCTAGATCGATCACCGTGATATCAGCGGGTGCTCCAACTTCTAATCGGCCAGTAGGGAGGTTAAAAATATTGGCTGGATTAGTGGTGAGAGCTGCTACTAATTTGCTAAGACTTAATTGATTTGTTTTTACTAAGTCAGTATAGAGCAATTGGAAAGCATATTCGCTACCGACGATCCCAAAAGCACTTGTTCTCATGTCATTGCCTTTTTCTTCAGCTGTGTGCGGAGCATGGTCTGTAGCGACACAGTCAATAGTTCCATCAGCTAAAGCAGCAATTAAGGCCAGACGATCTGAGTGAGAGCGAAGAGGAGGATTCATTTTAAAGTTTGGATCATTCCCAGGAATATCTTCTTCATCTAAGGTGAGATGGTGAGGGGAGACTTCTGCAGTCACATTTATTCCGGCAGCTTTAGCATCTCTAACGACTCGAACGCTTTCTTTTGTAGAAACGTGGCACACATGATAGTGGCAACCGCTAGCTTCAGCTAAGAGGACGTCACGAGCAATTTGGACGGCTTCAGAGATGGAATTAATGCCAGGTAAGCCTAACTTTTCACTAGCTATACCTTCATTGACGCATCCACCATGAACCAAGCTGTTATCTTCAGCATGGGCAACGACAGCCAAGCCTAGCTCTTTAGCGCGAAGCATACCTTGATACATGTTATCAGCTGTTTGGACACCATGGCCATCATCGGAGAAAGCGAAAATGCCTTCTTCAGCTAAACCTTTCATATCCACAACTTCTTCGCCTTTTTCGTCAATTGTAATGGCAGCGTAAGGAAGAACATGGATAGGGGATTCATCTTTCAAACGCGCTTTAAAGGCTTTTATTTTTTCAACAGAATCCATCACTGGTTTAGTGTTTGGCATCGTGCAAACAGTGGTAAATCCACCACGAGCTGCAGCTCTAGAACCTGTGGATAAGCTTTCTTTGTGGGTTAAACCAGGATCTCTAAAATGAACGTGGACATCAATTAGACCAGGGACGATCAACTCGTCCCCTAGATCTAATACGTCTTCGTTTGAAGTTTTAGTGAGGTCTTGACCAATGGCTTGAATCAAGCCATTGCTGATCCGTACTTTGCTAGGAATAAGCTTATCGCCTTCTAGAATTTTCCCGATCAATAACATATCTTTAGTCAAGAGCGATACCTCTCTTCTTGGCGTTGGAGAAAGTGAAGGAAACATCTTCAGCTGTTTCTTCTTCAGGGAGTGGAGCGATACGTGCTGGACGTTCGCTTAATAGTTCGTGAAGGATACTCATGCGTGCATATACCCCGTTAGTCATTTGAGGGAAGATGACGGATTTATCACATTCTACTAATTCGCTAGAAATTTCAACATCCCGGTTAACTGGAGCAGGGTGCATGATGATAGCATTTTCCTTCATCTTGGCATAGCGTTCTTGATTCATTCCGTAAGCTTTGTTGTATTCTTCTTTAGTGAATGATTCGTGTTCATGGTGGCGTTCGTGTTGAACACGGAGTAGCATAACGATATCAGCATCTTCGATAACGTCATCCAAGTTGACGAATGGGCAGTCGATAGAAGCATCTTGCCAAACTTCTGGAGCGGAGAAGACAACTTCTGCACCGAGTTGAGTTAAGGCTTGTTGGTTAGAACGTGCTACACGGGAGTGTAAGATATCCCCAGCGATAACAACTTTCAAACCTTCAAAGCGACCAAAGCGTTCGTAAATAGTTACGAGGTCTAGTAAGCATTGGGTTGGGTGTGAACCGGAACCGTCACCACCATTGATGACTGGAATGTTCAGACCTTCTAATTGATCATAGTAGTTGTTTTCTGGGTGACGGATAACTAAGGCGTCACAACCGATTGCTTCTAAAGTTTTGCAAGTATCGTATAAAGATTCACCTTTTTGAACAGAGCTAGTGCTCACTTCAAATGGTAGGCTGTTCATTCCCAATTGACGTTCTGCCATTTCAAATGACAATTTAGTCCGAGTAGAGTTTTCGTAGAATAAGTTAGCTACAGTTTTGGTGTCGTTGAATGGGCGGAAGCCTTCGTTTTTGAATTTGATAGCGCGGTTAACCAAGCGCATGATTTCTTCAGTTGATAATTCTTCCATTGAAAATAAGTGTTCCATTTAATGAGCCTCCTAGGTCTTGTTCTTGACGACGGTTGACGAAAAAAATACTCCTGTCATCGACACGAGTATGTTCAGTCAAAAGCAATCTATTGAGGATACAACAGATCGTTAGGACGCTCGTGTCTTCTGAGTCTCACAGGGCTCGTTTAAAGACGACAGTATTTATTTCTTGACGATAGTATACGGAAGACTATTTCAAATGTCAATTGTTTTAGTGACTTTTTTTGAGAAAAAATGGAGAAAGGCAAAAATCGAGGATAGTGTGTAAAAAAGGTTTGTATATATAAACTTTCTCGTTCACTTTATACTCTGGTGCCTTTTGGAGATTGGGATGATTTTTTAGAGCTGATCTCAATTTTTCTATAATATTCTCAGATGACCTAGCCCCTGTTATTTTAGCATGCATTCTAATTTTCTCTAAACGTAAGAAGAGGGATAGGACTATTTTTCAAAGGACTTTTCTTTTTATGGAGAACTTGTACATCTGAACTAAATTTATGGAGAACTTGTACATCTGGACTAAATATGTTAGAATTCTAGTCATGCGATGAGTCGAGTGTTGCACGATTGCAACATTTGAAGTGGAGATGGAGCCATTTTTTGGCACTGCCGGATTGCAGCCATCTTTTAGTCTTGATGTGAACAGGGCTAAACGTTAGCAATAGCGCCACAAGAAGAAACCTTGTCTAACTATAGACAAGGTTTTTTTTCTTGATATAGAATTGATCGTGATGAATAAGTTAGTTAAGGAGCTTAAAGGAAAAGCTCATTTTATTTTTCTAGATCGTTTAGAAGGGCAAGAAGTCCTAAGCGATAACTGTCTATGCCAAATCCACTGATTTGTCCGATACAAGCTGGAGCGATGACAGAATGATGACGGAAAGCTTCCCGTTGGTAGATAGGGGATAGATGAACCTCAACGACGGGTGTAGTTACAGCATGGATAGCATCCAGAATAGCATAAGAATAATGGGTGTATGCTCCTGCGTTAAGGACAATGCCATCTATTCCTTTATCTTTAGCAGCATGGATTGTATCGATGATAGCTCCTTCACTATTGCTTTGAAAAAAGTCCACTTGAACATTTAAGGGCTGAGCTACTTTTTTGATGCTTTCTTCCATTTGATTTAGAGTGTTTGTGCCATAGATTTGAGGTTCACGTTGACCTAATAGATTGAGATTGGGTCCGTTAAGGATAAGAATGTGCATAGGTATTTTCCTTTCTTATAGAGAAGTGATGTTGAGCTAGTCTTTTGCTAAAGTAAATCGTTTGACTGATGGAGAAAGGCAGGGAGAAGTGATGTTGAAGCTAGTCTTTTGCTAAAGTATATTGTTTGACTAATTTAGGGACGCCGGGAGAAGTGATGTTGAAACTAGTCTTTTGCTAAAGTGCTTCATTGAGAGAGTGCTCTGTTGAACTTTCGCTTTCAAGGCGATTTTTTGAAAAGACTTTTCCCTGGAGGCTCCATTTATGGTTAGTGAATTTTTGCGGTGAAACTTATAGGCTTTTCATCCTAGGGCAACAGATTTTCTGCGAGTTTTGATAACTCGGCTAAGGCCTGATCAAAATTCCCTGAATTAATGTAATGATGATCTGCATAGCCTTCATATAAGGGGCGTCGATTTAAGTCCAGTTGATCGAGTTTTTGTAAATTTTTGGCTAAAAGGGGACGGTGACTTGGATCTAAATCTTCTTTGATTTTTTCCAAGGGACGATCGATCCAAATGACTTTTCCACTATTTTTTAAATGATGCATGTTTTCAGCCCTTAATACAGCCCCTCCACCAGTAGCTAGGACGATGCCTCTTTCTCGGGATAGTTTTATTAGTACCTGAGATTCGATTCGGCGGAAATAGCTTTCCCCTTTTTCAAAAAGGCTAGGAATAGTTTGCCCGCTTTCTTCTTCAATCACTCTATCACTATCTTTAAAGCTAAAGCCTAGTTTTTGAGCTAAGGCTTCACCTAGGCTTGTTTTTCCAGAACCAGGTAGACCAATTAGAATAATATTCACTAGGGGTTGATTTTCCTTCTTGGAACGACTTTTATTTGACTCCATGGACATCACTTCCTTTATAATGAACGTAGCCAGTTTGCTTTTTGCGCTAAAATAGTTTGGTAGAGATTTTCGATTTCACTTGACGTAAAACTTCTGTTTTGCCAGAAAGCAAGAGCTTTGATAGCTTGTCCGATCAACATGTCTAATCCATTGCTTGTGGGAATACCAATATGTTGGGCTAGGCGCAAAAGTTGAGTTTGACTAGGATTATAAATGAGATCAAAGACAGCATCGAAGTTTTCTATTTGTGAGGGCTGAATAGGGCAGTCCTCAGTATGAGGGTATAGGCCAACTGGAGTGGCATTGATGAGATAATTAGCCTTAATAGTGTCCAGATCTTTATAAGAGACGACAGGATGCCCTTTGAAATGCGAAATTGTTTTTCGACTGACAAAAGTTAAATGTTGAATACCTGAATTCTTTAAAAAGTGTTCCACAGCGAGTGAGGCGCCACCAGTTCCTAGCACAAGGGCAGAATGACCTTTAATAGGCCAAGATTGTCGTTTGAAAGTGAGCTCTATCCCATCGTAGTCCGTATTGGTGCCATAGAGTAAGCCTTCTCTTGAAGCGATGGTATTGACAGCTCCAATAGCTTTTGCGACAGGTGTCCTATAGTCCAAGAAGGGGATTACTTTTTCTTTATAAGGAATAGTGACGTTAGTCCCAGCTCCGTCTTCTTTTCGTAATTCTTGAAAAAAAAGGCCTAATTCGTCTTCTTTTCGATCGAATAAGCTATAGGAAGCCTTTATTCCTAAAGTGTTATAGATGATCTTGTGAAGTTGAGGGGATAGGCTATGTCCTAAAGGATGCCCTAATAAACCATAGTGTGACATAATAACTCCTTTTTTGCTATACTTTTTTGTTATAAACGTTGAAATGAGTCGGTAAGTTCTATATTATAATACAAATAATAACTAATTCTACCCGTTAATAGCGAGCGATCATGAAAATGATAGGTGCTCATTCCCTTTAGCTAGTGCCATTCTAGCAAATAATTAGCTCTTTTTCCATGAAGGAAGAAAGATCAATTATAGGAAAAGAAGGGAAGGCTGAACTGGCGGGGTTTATAAGGAGAGATGACATGGACATTATCTTACAAAAGAATGTGACAGAAGATATGCTGAGCGAAATGAAGCGAGAGCTAACTTCACAAAAGATATCAGGTGAGTGGATCGAAGTTGAAGGTCAATTGACTTTTCATGTGCAAAAAGACAATACTTCTAAGCCTAATTTTTGGAGATTAAAGACTTACGTTGATAGAGTTATAGAAGATGCTGGTTCTTACCCTAAAGCTAGTCGCTCCAACCACCTTGAATTAAGTCATGTTCAAGTAGGATCGACCCTTATAGGTCCAGGTCATTTGACGGTTATAGCAGGCCCATGTGCAGTAGAAGATGAAGAACAAGTGATGAAAACGGCTTTTGCTGTCAAAGCAGCAGGAGCAACTCATTTACGTGGAGGAGTTTTTAAACCACGTACATCACCTTATGCTTTCCAAGGACTAGGTTTGGAAGGCTTAGCTATTTTAAAACGTGCTAAAGAAGCTACTGGCCTGCCTATTGTGAGTGAACTGATGTCTACTGCTACTGCTGAAATGGATGCTTTTGTAGAAGAAGTTGATTTGATCCAAATTGGGGCAAGAAATATGCAGAATTTTGCTCTATTAAAGGAATTAGGAAAAATTAACAAACCTATCTTGTTGAAACGTGGACTTTCCGCTACCTACATGGAATGGTTGATGGCGGCAGAATATATAATGGCTCATGGGAATCCTAATGTTATTCTTTGTGAGCGAGGTATTCGAACTTATGAAACAGAAACTCGCAATACCTTAGATATTCAAGCAGTGCCAGTCTTAAGAGAAAAGACCCATTTACCAATTTTGATCGACCCTTCTCATGCTGCAGGTAGAAGGTCTTACATTAAAGCTACATCTAAAGCTGCTATTGCTGCTGGTGCAGACGGTTTGATTATCGAAGTGCATCCAGAACCTGAAAAAGCCATGAGTGATAAAGACCAAGCTTTGACTTTAGAGGCATTTGCTGACTTGATGAAGAGTGTTAAAGTGATTGCAGACTTAGAAGGGAGAAAATAATTTTTTCTCTAGCTAGGATAAAAGAGGTAAAGAGTTTATGGAAGGGTAAAGAAAGGAGCAAAAAATGAAAAGCTTACGTGTTCAAGTCCAACGAAAAAATGTGGATTATCCACTTGTGATTGAACGAGGCCTAGTCAAGCGATTAGATGAGGCTATTCGACCCTATGTTACAACAGATTGTCGTATTTGCCTTATTACAGATGAAAATGTTGCAGCACTCTATTTAAATCCAGCACTTGAACAGCTCAAAAAAGCAGGCTTCAAACTTTACCCTTTTGTTGTTCCAGCAGGGGAAAGTAGTAAATCCCTCACACAGTTATCCGCCATTTGGGAACAATTGGTAGCATGGGGATTTAAACGCACCGATGCGATCATTGCCTTTGGAGGAGGAGTAGTGGGGGACTTGGCTGGTTTTGCAGCAGCCAGTTTCTTAAGAGGATTGGATTTGATTCAAATTCCAACTACACTTTTAAGTCAAGTTGACTCTTCTGTTGGGGGCAAGGTTGCTATTGATCTCTCAGAGGGAAAGAATTTAGTGGGTGCTTTTTATCATCCTAAAGCTGTTTTTATGGACCCAGACGTGTTAGAAACTTTATCTGATGAGCAATTTGCTTCTGGAATGGCTGAAGTTATCAAGTATGCTTTAATTGGGGATGAGGGCTTTTTTAACGATTTAGCAGAAAAGAAAAATCGTGATGAACTGATGGAGTCTATTGAAAATATTTTGGCTACTTGTTGTGCCATGAAACGGGATCTCGTGGCAACTGATGAGAAAGACCGTGGACAACGGATGTTGCTGAATTTTGGCCATACCATTGGCCATGCCATAGAAGCTTATTACGCTTATCACAAGTATAATCATGGTCAGGCCATATCTGTCGGGATGGTTTATATGACCTCTTGGGCAGAGAAAAAGGGCTATTCGCCAAAAGGCCTCAGTAAAAAAATAAGGCAATTATTAAGTCAGCATGGGCTTCCCGTTCGATTAGATCAAGCAGAGGATTTGCCACAAATTTTACCTTTTATGAGAAGGGATAAGAAAAATTTGGGCAGTCAGTTAAATGTTGTTGTGATAGAATCTGTAGGGAAAGCAAAAATATTACAGGTAAATGAAAGCTTTGAAAGAGAACTATTGGATAGTTTAAAAGAAGTTCAGGGCTAAGAACAAAATCAGTTCATTTTAAAGTTAAACACCTATTAAGACAAAGGAGGTAACAGCGTGAGATATCTAAAAAAGTCAAGCCTGAAGGGTATTGTTACAGCGCCTGCATCCAAAAGTCAAACTCATCGTGCTATTATTGCGGCTGGATTAGCAGAGGGAGAATCCCTTATTAGAGGGGTACAATTATCTGATGACATCTTGGCGACTATTGAGGGGATGAGAGCTTTAGGGGCAGAAATTAGTGCTCTTGATCCTAAAAAGTTGACGCAAAGTTTGACCATTAAAGGGATAGGGCATTCTCTAACGACTGAAGGTCAAAAGGTGACTAGCGTCAAAGAACCTTATCCTGTGATCCAAGCAAAAGAATCTGGCTCAACCTTGCGTTTCTTGATTCCCTTAGTGGCAATAGGTTCGCAAGCCTTTCGTTTTGTAGGAGAGGGGAAACTTGGTCAACGGCCTTTGTCAGCTTACCAAACCATTTTTCAACAACAAGGATTAACCTTTGACTTATTGAAACAAGAACCTTTAGACCTAGTTGTGGCAGGACCTTTGTCTTCGGGGTCATATGAACTATCCGGACAATTGAGCTCTCAATTTATCACCGGTTTGTTGCTTGCCTTGCCTCTCTTAAAAGGGGATTCCAAACTTCATGTCTTAGGGGAGATGTCATCTTCTGGCTATGTAGCGATTAGTTTAGATGTTTTAGAAAAGTTTGGAGTAGAGATAGAAGAAGTTGACCGTCAAACTTACCGGATCCCTGGAGGACAAAGCTATAAAGCAGGTGAATTGACGATTGAAGGAGATTTTTCACAAGGGGCAGTTTATTTATGTGCTGGTATTCTTGGTCATCAAGTTCAAGTGAAGGGTTTGTCAGTGGATTCTGTCCAACCTGATCGTAAAGTCATGACTTTCTTGAAAGCCTTTGGGGGAATGAATTGGGTGGAAGAAGACGGGACTATTTCAATTTCGGCTAATCATAGGCATGGAGTAGTTGATTTATCAGGAGATCAAACGCCGGATATTATGCCTTTACTTGCCTTAGTGGCAGCCCTGTCAGAAGGGGAAAGTCGCTTAACGAATCTAGGACGTTTACGCTTGAAGGAATCGGATCGCCTCAAAGCTGTAGAAGAGGAATTGACTAAAATTGGTGCAGATATAAGGATAGAAGGGGACAGTTGGATTATAAAGGGGAAATCTAGCTTTAAAGGTGGGGTAGTGGTTGATAGCCACCACGACCATAGGATTGCGATGATGTTAGCCCTGGCCTCTACTTATTGTGATGAACCTATTTATTTACAACATTCTGAAGTTGTACGGAAATCTTATCCTCATTTTTGGGAAGATTGGCAAAAACTTGGTGGGTCAGCAGACCTAGCTTAAGGAAAACATAGGCGAAGTGCCTTAGAAGAGAATGAAGTCTAAGTTCTTCTTATACAAAAAAATAAGACCTCCCATTTTTAATAAGGACTATTGAGGCCTATCAGCTATAGGAGAAGGGGGATAAAGCATGAATGGTATCTGGGGGAATCATTTGCAATTGGCTTTATTTGGTGAATCGCATGGCCCAGCTATCGGTATTACTCTATCTGGCTTCCCAGCAGGATTAAAGTTGGATAGGGAAACTATCAATAAAGCACTAGAACGTCGTCGACCAGGACATGATGATATATCCACACCAAGAAAAGAATTAGATCAAGTGGAAATCTTAAGCGGAATATTTAACGATCATACAACTGGGGCGCCCATTACTGCCATCATTCGTAATCATAATACGCGGTCTAAGGACTACAGTGCTTTTAAAGAAGTGATGCGTCCAGGTCAGACAGATTATTCGGGCAGGAGCCGATATGATGGCTTTAATGATTACCGAGG
This sequence comes from Atopobacter sp. AH10, assembly GCF_003664595.1. Classification (GTDB taxonomy): domain Bacteria; phylum Bacillota; class Bacilli; order Lactobacillales; family Aerococcaceae; genus Atopobacter. Next base: position 133,391 of record NZ_QXPZ01000002.1, on the reverse strand, counting down.
AAGTGGACATTTTTCGGGAAGACTCACAGCGCCACTAGTTTTTGCGGGAAGTCTTTGCCAGCAGTGGTTGGCGCAAAAGGGTGTGAAGATCAGTGGGCATATTGTTCAAATAGCTTCAGTCCATGATGAACTTTGGACAGAAGAAAAAAATCTAACGGACGAGGACATTGAATTTCTTCATCAACAACGCCTGCCGGTTTATAATGAGGAAAAAGCAAAAGAGATGAAGCAAGTTATTCTAGAGGCAAAGGATGAAAAAGACTCTGTCGGTGGAATAATTGAAATAGTTGTCTTGGGTATGCCAGCTGGCTATGGGGATCCTTTCTTTGATAGTATAGAATCCCGTTTATCCCATTTGGTTTTTTCTGTTCCAGCAATCAAAGGGCTAGAATTTGGGACGGGCTTTGCCTTGGCAGACATGAGAGGGTCAAAAGCTAATGATCCATTTTGCTATACAGTAGATGGAGAAATCTCCACAAAGAGTAACCATAATGGAGGCATCATTGGGGGAATTACCATTGGACGACCGATAGTTTTTAGAACGGTTGTTAAGCCTACCGCCTCCATCGGGCAAAGGCAATTGACGATCAACCTTCAAAAGAAGGAAGAGGTAGAGCTTTCTATAGAAGGACGACATGATCCATGTATTGTTCCAAGAGTTTTACCAGTTTTAGAGGCAGTTACCGCTATTGCCTTAATGGAAAGTTTCTTGACAAGGACAAAATCTGTAGAAGAATAAATGACCTTTAGGACTAGCTAAGAAGCCTTAGTTTAGAATTGAGCTAAGGAATAAGCCTTCGTTTATCAAGTAGATGAGTCGCTACTAGTCCATATGATTTATAAAAGAGGAAAGCCTAAGAGACTGCTAACAAAGTGTTGGCCATCTCTTAGGCCTTTTTAAGCATTTTTATCTACTTTTCTTGTTAATGGGGTGGATCAAAAAACTATAGCTAGTCAGTGACCGCTTAGGCTTTATTTGTGCGACCAAGGCACTTTATCCTAGGAAGATCTTGCTTTTCATATGGACTATTTTTATTTGAGCCCAATTTTCTGTTTAAGCCAGACACATCTTATTGGGCTCAATTGATAAAGCGCATTCATTTTCTTGTGATATGATTAAAATTGACAAGGGGGGAAGAGATGATAACGAGTGATCTTTTTACCAAATTGCAATTATTTATGGACTATCGAGGTTACTCCTTAGATCAATTAGAGCAAGTGACGAAGATCAGTCGGAGAAACTTGCTAAGGGATATAGACCGGGTCAATAGTTTGCTTTTGGAAGGTAACTTAGCTTCTATCGAATTAGTAGACGATAGGTTACAAGTTCCTAGGGTAGATAAAGATAGCTTGTTTGATCATTGGCCTAACTTAGACAAGCAAATCTTTTTCCAAACTGAAAGACCCGAAATGATTGTCTTGATGCTATTGTTACAAAAGTCTTTTGTATCGAATTATCATTTCCAAGAATTTTTGCACATGAGTAAAAATGCAGTCGGTTTAGATTTGAAAGAGGTAAAAGCTCTACTGAGCTGTTATGACTTGAATTTAAGCTATGCTAGGAAAACTGGTTACCGTATTGTTGGTCAAAAGGAAAATGTTTTTCGGCTGATTGATAGAAGTTTGAAGACTATTTTAAGCCAGCAGATTGGCAGATGGGAAGTTCATTATATCAGCAATTATTGGCAATTTGATCTAAAGATTCAAGCCATTGAGGATTTATTAACCACATCTAAGGTCACATTTGTTCCTGAACGCTTAGGGGAATGTGTTTATTGGTTAGCCATCGTCATTCATCTGACTGAAAGTTGGAAAGATGAGCCAATCGGTCATGAATTTTCCAGATCCCCTTTGCTGACAGACTTAATGGAAAAGTTTCCCAGTTTAAAGGCTTATCCTAATGCCGTGGTGAAACGCTTGTTGGCAGCAGTTGAGGGGGATCTTTCTTATCAAGAGAAAAGAAGCAAAATGGAAGGCTTGGCGGAAAAGTCGATGGCTTCTACTGAAGAAACTATCGATCGGGAAGAGAAAACTCCAATCAGTAGGAAAAATCAGCTAGAGCCTTCTGCTATACAAAAAGTGATGGAGGAAATCATTGATGCAGTTAAAGGCAAAACTGGAGTGGAATTTCCAGAGGGTAGAGCCTTTAAAGAAAATCTCTATCGCCATTTAGTTCCGGCCTATTATCGGATTAAATTTAAGATGCAATTATCCAATCCTTTAACCGAAGAGATTAAAGAAAACTACGGTGCTTTATTCGAACTGGTGTCACTTAGCCTTGATCCTTTAAGTCGACTGACTGGGGAAGAAATTAGTGACGATGAGATTGCTTATTTTACCATGCATTTTGGAGGCTATCTCAGTTTGGATGAGCCATCTAGCTATACGAAAAAAGCTGTAGTGGTTTGCCCCAATGGTATTTCCTCGTCTTTGATGATTGAAGAACAGCTCAAACGTATTATGCCAGAGATTAAGGTGGATCGTTTGCTATCCACCCATGATTTATCAGCTGAGCCGCTTGAAGGGATAGATATGGTTTTTTCTCCCATTCAGGTGATCTGTAAAAAGCCAGTGTTCATTGCGAAACCTATCATGAATGCTATAGAAAAAGATTTTCTCAAAAAAGAGGTCTATCACTATTTTCATATTCAAGATGCGACTAATGAGTCTATCGATCAATTAATGAAAGCAATGGAAGAATATGCGGTGATTAAGGATCCTATAGCCTTAAGACAGTTGTTAAAAGATTATTTTGCTCAACAAGACAGGAAAGAGTCTTTGTTGAAGAAAGAAGGCGAGAGATTGGAAGCTTTGTTAAAAAAAGACAAGATTCAATGTGTTGAAAGGGTTAGTGATTGGAGAGCGGCGGTTCGTTTAGCGGCTCAACCCTTGTTGAAGGCAGGAGATATCGAAGAATCTTATATAGATGCCATGATACAAACTGTGGAAGATATTGGCCCTTATATTGTCCTCGTTCCCCATGTAGCTGTTCCTCATGCAGGAGCGGATAAAGGCGTTAATCGTCTGGGAATAAGTGCTTTATTGGTCCAAGAAGCAGTTGATTTTAATATTAAGGGAGAGGAGGAAGATAAAGAAGATAAACAAGTCCAACTTATTTTTGTATTGGCGACAGTAAATTCCACAGCACACTTAAAAGCCTTGCAGCAATTGGCGGTTATTTTAGATGATGAAGCATTTGTAGAACAATTGATTCATTCTTCAGGGAAGGACGAATTTTATCGGTTGATTACCGAAAAAGCTAAGGAGATGGATTAAGATGAAAATTGTAACAGTTTGTGGGAATGGCATTGGCTCGAGTTTACTTTTGAAAATGAAAGTGGAAGCTATCACCAAAGACATGGGCATGACCAATGTGGAAGTATCTTCTTGTGATTCTAACGCTGCAGTAGGACAACATGCTGATGTTTACGTTACTGTGAAAGAATTTAAGGATATTTTCCCAGAAGGTACAAAGGTATGTATTGTTAAAAGTTATACCAATCGCAAAAAAATTGAAGCAGATTTAATACCATTTCTTGAACAGATGAAATAGGAGGAAATATCATGGCTATACTTGATTTAATCAAAGATATGTTAAGTGAACCCTCGATCTTACTGGGATTGATTGCTTGCGCTGGTTTAGTGGCTTTGAAAGAAAAACCGCATAAAATTATGACAGGAACTTTGGGACCTATCCTAGGCTATTTGATGCTGTCAGCTGGTGCCGGAGTCATTGTATCTAATTTGGATCCTTTGGCCAAAATGATTGAAGCAGGTTTCCATATTACAGGGGTTGTTCCTAATAATGAGGCGGTAACTTCTGTTGCTCAAAAAATGCTTGGCGTTGAAACGATGTCTATTTTATTGGTTGGTCTGATCTTTAACTTATTAATTGCTCGTTTTACGCGTTATAAATACATTTTCTTAACTGGACACCACTCCTTCTTTATGGCTTGCTTATTGTCCGCCGTTTTAGGGGCCATTCATTTCAAAGGCATGAGCATGATTTTGATTGGTGGTTTCATTTTAGGGGCTTGGTCAGCAATTTCTCCAGCTATTGGGCAAAAATACACCCTAAAGGTAACAGACGGAGACGAATTGGCTATGGGACACTTCGGAAGTTTGGGCTATTACTTTGCCGCCTTTATTGGTTCTTTGGTCGGCAAGGGGAGCAAGAGTACCGAAGATTTTGAAATTCCAGAAAAATGGTCCTTCTTAAGAAACACAACGATTTCTACAGCTATTACTATGGTATTCTTCTATTTGCTTGCTGCTATTGTTGCTGGTGGAGATTTTGTGTCTACTCTATCCGGAGGGAAGAATCCTTATCTATTTGCTATTATGGCAGGTTTGCAATTCGCCGTTGGGGTTGCAGTAGTCTATGCAGGGGTTCGGATGATTTTAGCTGACTTGATCCCAGCCTTTGAAGGGATTGCCACTCGCTTGATTCCAAACTCTGTTCCAGCCGTTGACTGCGCTGTTTTCTTCCCATATGCGCCTACAGCCGTTATTCTTGGCTTTGCCTTCTCCTTCTTAGGTGGCGTTATTGGGATGTTGATTCTTGGCCTTACTGGTGGGGTATTAATTATCCCTGGACTCGTGCCACATTTCTTCTGCGGTGCAACAGCGGGGATTTACGCTAACTCGACTGGTGGGACAAGAGGGGCAATTCTTGGATCGTTTGTGAATGGCCTCTTGTTAGCCTTTATTCCTGCATGGCTGATGCCAGTATTAGGGAACTTAGGTTTTGCCAATACCACTTTCGGGGATATGGACTTTGGTATTCTTGGGATTGTTTTAGGGAACTTAGGGAATAACTTAGGGACACTTGGGGTTTATGTCTTTGTTTTAGCCTTAGTGATTATCTTAGCTCTACCAAGTTTCTTATCAAAAGGAACAGGGGCTATTAATAACATTAGCGAAGAGTAAGTTCCTTAAAGAAGTTGCTCCTATTAGAGGGTTGATCTCTTATAAAGTTAGCTCTGCTAGAGGGTTAACTCCTTATAAAGTTGCCTCTACTAGAGGATCTAGCTATTAAAAAAGTTGCCTCTATTAGTGGGTGTATCTATTTGAAAAAGTTGCCTCTACCAGAGGATCTAGCTATTAAAAAAAGTTGCCTCTACAAAGAGGGGAAAGCATCAGTGCATTTGAAGTCAATGGAGGGAAGTCTAATAATGACGGAAATTAAAACAGCTATTTACTCAGACGGTGCGAATGTAGACGATATGTTGGAGACCTTGTCTTATGGAGAAGTCACCGGCTTTACAACTAATCCTAGTTTGATGAAGAAAGCAGGTGTGACTTCTTATACAGCATTTGCCAAGGAAGTTCTGGCTAAAATTACGGATTATCCTGTTTCATTTGAAGTGTTCAAAGATGATTTAGAGGGGATGAAAGAAGAAGCACTCGTTCTCTCTCGCTTGGCTCAAAATGTGTATGTCAAGATTCCAGTGACCAATTCAAAGGGCGAATCTACTGCGCCTTTGTTAAAAGAACTCTCCTCAGAAGGCGTTAAACTGAATGTGACGGCTATATTTACGCCAGAACAGGTGAGGACAGTGGTTGATCATTTAACAGATGGGGTAGAGAGTATTGTTTCTGTTTTTGCGGGCCGTGTGGCGGATACAGGTGTTGATCCTCTTCCTTTGATGAAAGAATGTCTAGCGATTTGTAGAGAAAAGAAAGGCTGTCAATTGCTATGGGCAAGCCCAAGAGAAGTATTGAATATTTATCAAGCTAATGAGCTTGGTGTGGATATTATTACCTGCACGCCAGCCATTATAAAAAAATTCCGTAGTCTCAAAGGAAAAGATTTAACGGAATACTCTAAAGAAACGGTTCAAATGTTCTTAAAGGATAGCACAGCCCTCGGATTTTCCATTTTATAGTTCATGTAGAACAAACTACTCCTTAGCTGATGAGATTGGCTAAGGAGTTTTTTGAATGGAGGCTATTAAAAGAAGGCTAAGCCAAGGAAGTTTTGAGAAAAGAAGAATGGACAGACTATTTATTAAGTTAAAGAACTATAGCAGAAGAGGAAAATAGTTAAGATAACTTGAAATCGTAACCTTTCTCATTATATAATCGAGACGGTATGAAAACGCTAATCGGGCTGTTTGAAGGTAGTTATTCAGCTCATCAGAAAAGAAAGGAATGTGAGGACATGGGAGAATTAACCCAATCTTTATACGATCAATTTGAAAAAGCTTATGACAGCAACAAAACAAATGAATTGATCGCCAATGCCATTTCTAACGTTGGGGTTCGAGAAGCTAGTAAGAGCCAATTAGCCATCAACAAGCATAAATTTATTTTCAGTGATGAAATCGATCATAAAAATATCACCAATCAAAAACACACAGGCCGTTGTTGGATGTTTGCGGCTTTGAATATGGCACGCCCAAAAATCATTGCTGATTTGAAGTTAGAGGAGTTTGAATTATCAGAAACTTATCTCTATTTTTACGATAACATGGAAAAAACAAACACCTATTTAGAACGCATCATTGCAACTAAAGATCAAGACATTAATAGCCGTGATGTTGAACGAGCTTTGGCTTACAAGACTAGCGATGGTGGCTACTTTGAATACTTTGCTGCTTTGATTAAAAAGTACGGTATTGTGCCAAAATCTGCGATGGGGGAAACCTTTAGTTCTTCAGATTCAGGCGCTATGTTCCAACGTGTTCAAGAAATTATCAAGAAATACACTATGGACATTCGTCGTGCTGATGATAAAGACATCCAAGCTTTGAAAGAAGAATGTTTGAGTAAGGTTTACAACATCTTTGTTAAATGCATTGGCAAACCTGTTCAAAAATTTGATTTCGAATATGTGGATAAAGATAAGAAATACCATATCGAAAAAGATTTAACTCCTCAATCCTTCTATGAAAAATATTTGGCAGGTTTCTATGACAATATGGTTCGTCTAATCAATGACCCTCGTGAACGTCATCCTTATGGCCGAGTATACACTTGCCCTGATGTGAAGAACGTGGTGGAAGACAAGGGCTTGATTGGCTTAAACGTGCCAGTTGAAGAAATGAAAGAAGCCATGATTAAATCCATCAAAGACAAACGTACAGCTTGGTATGCGGCTGATGTAGATCACTACTTCGAACGCAAATCTGGGATTATGGATACAGCTATGTTCAACTTTGAAGATACATTAGTTCCAGTTGGTGAATTCTCCAAGGCTGACCGCATTGATTCTCGTCAATCGATGGCAAACCATGCCATGAATATCGTTGGGGTGAATATCAAAGATGGCAAACCAACTCAATGGAAGGTAGAAAATTCTTGGGGAGATAAAGATGGAAATAAGGGTGTCTTCTCCATGGCTGATGAATGGTTTGATGAATATGTTTACGAATTAATCGTCGACAAAAAATATGTGAGCGAAGAATACCTTAAAGCCTTCGAACAAGACAGCATCGAATTAGATAAATACGATCCATACTGCTTGTTGATGAGCAATGTTCAATAGTCTATCCTAAAAATAAAAAGATAGTTTGTTAAAAGGACCCTTTCGTAGAGGCTAAAGCAATTGCCCCCAAAGTTAGACCGTGTCGTCCAACTTTGGGGGATTTTTTTGCATATCGTGACTCATGTATTCAGATGAGAATAGATGTATTGATAAAAATCGTCGAACGAATGGATCGTAAGAACCGTTTCTTTTAAGTTTCGCTGATTAAAAAGAGATAAGATCACTTCGTAAAGGGCAGCAAAATGCTTTTTGTCTAATTCGCTTATTGTTGGTAAAAGGATAACGTGAACGGGTTTGGATTTCCAAATAATCCCTTTATGACTAATAATAACAGGAATCACAGTTTTAATGGCGTTACATTTCATCGCGTGTGGGACTGCCAAATCGTCAAAATCAGTAGACGAAGCGTCTTCTCTTTCCATTACCTGATCAAAATAGCTCTCGTTTACATACCCTTGCTTTAGTAGTTGAGTGCAAAGGAATTCGATAATATCGACTTTATTTTCCATTGGTGGGTCAACAAAAAATAAGGTTGGATTAAATAAATGATATAGTTCAGCTAAAACTTGCTTCTTTTTTAGAGAAAATTTCAGTTCTCGAAGTTTTTTTGCCAGTTCAGCGGTATAATCATCAAAATTGAGTGGGCAAAGATAATAGATGTTACTGGAATGGATGTAATCCATTTGAGTAGTAGTGATCAAAATATCGTATTTTTTTGAAGTTATTTCGGATAGATGGCTAGCAATTTCAATAATGTGGATGTCGCTCCCAAAATGAAATAAAAGTTTATTGTATAGCTGTTCTCTCCAATCTAGATAATTTGGGCAGAGAAGAATACATTTAAGTTTTTGCTCATTGCTTTTTTGCCGTTCGAGTTCTGTCCCAATATGTAAAGCAAGAAAAGCTATTTCGTCTTCTGGAATTTTCTGGTTAAAGACATCGGATAAAAATAGGGAGACAAAAATCGCTATTTCATAAATAAGGGGGCATTCTAATTTTATATTGGACAATAGTGGATTAGGATTAAATGATCCTCTTTTAATTCTGTTATATAAAGTGTTCAGATGCAAGCTGAAAGGAATGATGAAACTATTTTTGGATAGATCAATACCATAATTATTATAAACATTATTTACGATGGTCTGAGTGAGCGACATACTATTTTGATCAATGATCTTAGATAAATGAAGATCGCTATTGATGAGATGACTATTGATATTAGAGCGAGCTAATAGATCAATTTCTTCTTTTTCGTTGGCATTAAAATCGACTTTAAATTGTTTTTCAATCGACTCACATAAGCTGATAACTAGAGGATTTTGCTGTTGCTGTGGTGTATCTTTTACAGGATGATAGCTTAAAGAAGAACCTTTTTTGACTCTATCAAGAATGATTAATAAATGAAGGAGCATATTCATGAAAGAGTAGTCATTAATATAGATTTTGTTTTGGTCGAAATGTCTTCTCAATAGGCAAGATAAATGTTGAACTGTTTCTTGACTGTAAAGTTTATATAGGGTAGCAATGTCCAATAATTTGTGATCAGCTTCTTCAAAGATGATTTTAGAAAGTAACTTTCGTTTAGAGGTTTCATCCGCTAAAATTACTAGTTTAGATTGTTTAGTAGCAAATCGGACATGATATCTTTTGAAGGCGATATTCCACTTAGCTAGGTCTGATTTTAAAGTAGAGTAACTGATAAAGACCTCATGGCAAAAATCAAAACTATCAACTTCCTGGTGGTCAATTAGAATTTTTCGGATCAAGAGATAGGCTCGCTGGATATAACTTTCGGGAATAGTAGAGTGGCCATGAATTAATGATTCAGCAATACTTTTATCCGCTAAACGGTAACCTTTATTAGAAGAAACGATGATTTTGTTGTTACCTTCGCTGTTAATGCTAGCTACATAGCTTTTTATGCTTCGAACAGAAATATGGAGTTCATGAGCTAGAAAAGAGGCAGTTACTGAAGTTTCTTGTTTAAGAAGCAATGTAAGCAGCTCGATTTGTTTTGCAGTTAGCATAATTAATCCCTCCCTATATGGAAGTATATCAATATCTAAATGACAAATGTAGAAGTCTTGAGTTGTTTATTTGCCCTCTACTCGGGCAATTCCTAGGCCTATTTATTACCCTTTTAAAGGGCAAATTCTTAGTTGAATGAGAAGGGAAAAAACAATTATTCTGAGGACAGATAAAAACAAAATAAAAAAGGAGGATTACGATACCATGTTAATGGATCTGTTTAAGTGGTTAGTGAGTTATGGCGCTGCATTTATTGTTCCTTTATTTGCTTTAATTTTAGGTGGGCTATTTGGTGCACCTTTTAAAAGGTCATTCGCTGGGGCTTTGAAGATGGGTGTGGGTTTTACAGCTTTGGGTGTTTTGATTGGCACAATTTTTTCTGCATTAGAACCAGCTGCTAGAGAATTAGCCAATAAATTTGGCGTAAACTTTACTATACTCGATTTAGGTTGGCCGACTCAATCAGGGATTGTTTTTGCAATTCCTTGGTGTATGGCAGGAATAGCTTTGATGATTTTATGTAATGCTCTTTTAGTCACAATTGGGCTAACTAAAACCTTAAATGTTGATTTTAACAACCATTGGATTTTCATTTTTTATATGGGTGCAACCTATTACCTTTCGAAGAATTGGCTATTAACCATTGCGGTTGGTATAGCTTTTTGGTTTATTTCCTTGAAAATGGCTGACTGGGTTTATCCATATATTCAGCCTTATTATAATATGCCTACCGATGGATTAACGGTAACCCATGCCTATTCAATTCTTTGGGCACCAATTGGCTTTTTACTGGATCAATTATGGGATCGCGTCCCAGTGGTCAAAGATATCAACTGGAATGCCCAAGATATTCAAAGGAAATTTGGCTTTTTCGGGGAAAGTATCTTTATTGGATGGGTGATCGGCTTTATTGTAGGTTGCGTTGCTTTTATGACGATGCCACCAAGTTTGGAACAGTTAGGGAAGGCTTTGTCATTAGGCTTTACAGTTGCACTTTTTATGTATCTTATTCCTAGAGCGGCTGAATTGGTTGTTGCAGGTATGGCACCTCTTTCCGAAGCTATTCGAAAATTCCTAAGAAAACGTATGCCGGGGAGAGAATGTTATGTAGGACTTGATGCTGCTATTTTAGTTGGAGCGCCTGAACATGTCGTTATAGGACTTTTAACTACTCCAATAGCCTTTCTCATTGCTTTTGTTTTGCCTGGAAACCAAGTCCTGCCAATGGGAGACGTAGCTGGCTTGTTTATATTTATCTGCACCTTTTTAACTAATACCAACAGAGGTAATATTTTTAGAGGCTTACTAAATGCTACTTTGTTATTAATTCCAGTGTCCTTCCTTATTGGAGCTCAAATGGCACCTGCCAATGTAGCCATGGCAACAGCTACTCATTTTGCGGTAACTGGGGCAAAAGGAATGTTGTTTACTTCTTTATGTGTGGGGACGACACCAGTTGGTTTTGCTTTGTTTAAAATAGCTATGTTTATTGGTGTTACCCATAAATTGCTTGATTTATTCATAGGCTTAGCCATATTAACAGCATTCTTTATTGTATGGTATTTGATGAGAAATAGACCTAGTGAATATGTGACAGAATTACTTCATGAAGGCAAGGAATAAGGAGGGGTAAAAATGGCTAATTCTGATCGTGTAAGAGTGATGTTAGTCTGTGGATCAGGCATTGTATCAAGTACTTTAGTCTATCCGATGGTCGAAGATATTTTAAGAGATAATGGATACAACTTTGAGATTATCAAAGGTGGCTTTCATGAAATCAAAAATTATAGCAATATTCGATTAGTTTTAACGACAATGGCTCAGGTTCCTCCTGAAGTCGTCTCTTTAAATATACCAGTAGTGGTCGTAACTGATTTATTTAAAGGAGATAGTGATAGAATAACTGAAGAAATCAACCGTGTGTTAAGAGGGTAAATTGTTATGGAAGTGGATGAATCACATAAATTATTTACGCCAGATAACGTGAGTATAGACTTCGATGCAGCAACACGAGAAGATGCTATCAGAGAAGCGGGACGATTGCTCACCAATATTGATTCTGCAGATGCTAGTTACACAAGTGCAATGATTAGGAACTGTGAAGAACTTGGACCTTACATTGTTTTACTACCTGGCTTAGCCTTACCTCATGCCGCTTGTGATAATGGGGTTAAACGCGCTGGAGTGGCGGCTGTAAAGTTGAAAAGGTCAATAAATTTTGGCCATGAAGAAAATGATCCAGTTGAATTAGTTATTGCTGTAGCGTCTCCAGATAGCAAGGCACATTTATCTTTGATGGCAGACTTATCTAAATTATTAATGGATCAGAATAGCTTGAAAGCGTTAAAGCAAGCTAACACGAAAGATAATTTCTTAAAGGCGTTGAATGAAGGAGGAGAAAGTGGAAAATGAAGTTATTGACGATGTTAGTTAAGGAAGATCGAACGATCAGTAATGCGCAACAAGTTTTTGAAGATAATAAGAGCGCTAGTTGTGAAAATTGGGGATGTAAAGATATAGGTATTCCTTTAGAAAAGGTTAAAGAATTAGTTCAAACAATGAAAAGTGCTAATAAGCAAACTGTATTGGAAATGATGAAAGATAGCGAAGAAGAATGTAGAGCTAGCGCTCATTTTGCGATTGAATGTGGCTTTGATAAGGTATTGGGAGGGGCGTATAGTAAAGAAATAAGCAATCTCTTGAAGGGGGAGAATATAGACTATTATCCTTTTGTTGGTGAGTTAGTGGGGAATCCAAGAAGATTGTTAGGGAGTGTTGAGGATATTGTTGAGGAAGCGTGTCGGATTGCATCCTTGGATGTGACAGGCATAACTGTAGCGATTTATCGTTTTGAAGGAGATAAAGAGTCTCTGTTATCTGCCCTAGTAAAAAAAGTACAGAAACCAATTGTCGTTGCAGGTAGTGTTAACAGCAAGGAAAGAATACAAGAGTTGGCTCGCTATGGGATTAGTGCTATTACGATTGGGACTTCATTTTTCGATAAAGATTTTGTCAAAGAAGGGACATTTGAGGATAATGTGAATAAAGTCGAAGAATGGATTACAGAAGTTGATTTAAGCAACAAGAGTAGTTATTAACGAATGTATCCAAGATTGTGAGACTTCATAAAGGAAAAAGCGAGTATATATGTTGGTTGATCAAGGTGTATACTCGCTTTACTTTTCATTATTTCAATATATCCTAAATTAATCAATTGTTATAGGCAAGGAGTGCTATTTGCCCTGATTCAAACAAGACGGTAACAACGAGCGGATTTCTGTCCCCTCCCTAGGGGAAAAAGTCGCTTCTCAAAAATTACCGACAATGAGTTGACACATACTTAGAAAATTACAGATTTGACATTTCTAAAAATATTTGTTATACTTTCAGTAAATAAAGAAGGTGTCCCACTGCCGTTAAAGGTGGAGCATTAAAGAAGGTGTCTCACTACCTATATCCCAAAGGTGAAGCATTAAAGCGAGCAGAGAGGATAAAACCTCTCTGTTTTTTTTAGGAGAAGGAAATGGCAGAAGCGATTAAATATGGATTTTATACTGTAAATCCCGATTACCTTGAATATCTAAATCAAATAGATTCAGAAGTTTATTACAACCCATCGTATAGAAACAGTATTAAACCATTTGTTGGAATTATTGTTGGGATAGAAAATTATAATTATTTTATTCCAATTTCTTCTGCAAAGGAAAAACATAAAAGATGGAAGAATGTTTCCGATGAGCATTTTCTGATTTACGAGGTAATTGATAACAGCATTACTATAAATGGAGATATTTACAAATATTATTCTGATGAAGAAAAAATGCACATATTATCTATATTGGATATTAAGAAAATGATACCTGTACCTACTGGTTGCTATGAAAGAATTGAATTTGATGAGCTTGAGGACATAAGATACAAAGACTTATTTGAAAAAGAATATGCTTTTTGTCTTAAGGTAAAAACAAAGCTTTTGAAAAAGGTAGAAAAATTATACCAAAAGCAGAAGGAAACAGGAGTTATCAGAAGAGCAAATTGTAATTTTTCAGAGTTAGAAAAAGCAATGCTGGATTGGAAGTAAAAAAACGGTTGATTGTAAAATGAAGTTGAACATCGAATAAAGAAAGTCCATACAGCCTTTCTTTTGTAGAATGTAAGTGTCAAAAATTAATCTATCAAGAGGAAAGCTATATGAACCACTGTTAATTTCTCATATTGTTCAATCGACATTAGTACCATCGTTCCATAGCCGTTTTTGGTAAAAAAACGGGTTCATTAGAGACCATCACTTGTGATTCTACATCAGAAAATTTATTTCTTAAATCAGAAACCGGACTAATGTTCATATTAACCCTCCTTTTTCGCTTTGATATCATTATTTTATCTTAATTACGATAAGGAATGAACAGTAGTTTTTAGTATAGTCATTGTATGTTAGTCAAGTCTTTTCTTATTAATAAAATAAACATATTACAGCTGACTCTTCAGTGAATGCGTTGATGATGTTATTAAGTAAGAGGATGGGTTAGTAACTCAAACTATTTATTATGTTGTATATATTTGAGTTTACGAGGGCTTAAAATTGGATTTGATATAATTGACCAATCATCTTTAAAGATCATTAGTTTAGTTTGTTTTATGTCAAAGTTAATAGCAATTCATTAGCTCTATGTAATCTATGAAAAAACATGGCAATGTGAATAAAAATATTTTAATGTGGTATAATTAATTGCAATATGTGAACGATAGAAGGGATAATTTGGACTTAAAAGACTATCTTGGAGAAACAAATCTTTATGATAAAAAAGAAAGACTTGAAGTAAACAAACCTTTTAAAAGCAAGTTTAGATTTTGTAAAAAGAAATTCAAAAAAGATGTGGAAAAAAGGCCCTTTATATCGAATAGAATATCCAGATTATCCTGAAAGAGCAGTCCAAGAAGCTTTAGTAAATGCATTAATCCACAGAGATTATTCAGTAATTGGTAGTGAAGTCCATGTAGATATATATGACGACAGATTAGAAATATACTCTCCTGGTGGGATGTATGATGGGACATTTATTCAAGATATAAATCCACTAGATGTTTCTTCATCAAGAAGAAATCCTATACTTGCAGATGTATTTGCCAGAATGGATTTAATGGAAAGAAGAGGATCTGGACTTAGAAAAATTATCGAAGCTTATGAAGCGGAAGAAAATTATAAAGAAGAATTCAAACCGAAGTTTAAGTCAACAGAATCATCATTCACAACAATTTTAAAGAATTTAAATTATGAAGTCCAAAATGTCACCCAAAATGAGTATAAGAAATTAAAACCTCATGATAGACGTGCAAAAATTATTGAGGAAATTAAAATGAATTCTATAATTACTGCCTATGATTTAGCTAAACAATTGAATGTGACTGAACGGACAATAAAGAGAGACTTAAAAATTCTAACAGAAGAAAAAAACAATTGCGTATATAGGTAGTTCGAAAAAAGGCTATTGGAAAGTAAATGAATGTTAAAATCACCACAAAAAAATTGAGCGAGGCTTCGGTCTCGCTCTTTTTGAGAAATGGGCAAGACATCTTAGTCTGATATGATATAGGCATTCAATAACTCACTTACAATGTGCTTCGATTCTTCTCACTGCTTTCGAGTGAAAGTAGCTTGATTTAATTGACATTAACACATACGACCTTAGAGGAGCAGGTGAATCTTTTCTTTTCTCGTGGTAAAATATACAGTGATTCAAAAAATAAAAATGTAAAAGAGTCTTGGAGGGAGTGAGGAGAAGTCATGTTAAAAATTGAGAAACTTTCAGGAGGCTATTATCGAAAAAATGTCTTATTTGATTTAAGTTTTCATGTCGATAATGGGGAAATTGTTGCCTTGATTGGCTTAAATGGGGCAGGGAAATCTACTTGTATTAAGCATATCATGGGACTATTAAAGCCAACATCTGGAAGGATTAAGAATGAAAATTTAGAAGCGACAGATCCTCATTATTTAAAACAGATCGCCTATATTCCAGAGCGTCCGATTCTTTATCCTGAAGTTACTTTTAGAGAACACTTAGCCTTGTGTTTTAAAGCCTATGGGCAAGATGATGAAGCGACTTGGTCTAGAGCCATGGATTTGGCTGAACAATTTCATTTGCAGCATGATTTAGATCGTTTACCATCAGTTTTCTCAAAGGGGATGCAACAAAAAGTGATGTTAGTGGCAGCTTTAAGCCTGTCATGCCCTTTATATGTTATTGATGAGCCATTTATGGGGTTAGATCCTTTAGGTATTCGGACTTTGTTAGATATTTTAGAGGAGAAGAAGAGGCAGGGGGCTAGTTTATTGCTGTCTACTCATGTCTTGGATACAGCGGAAAAATATTGTGATCGTTTTGTAGTAATGAGTGAGGGGCGTGTCCTTTCAGAAGGAAGCGCCCAAGACTTGATCAAGGCAAGTGGGCAGTCTGATTTAGCTAGTGCTTATTTTGCCTTAGTGGACTTGTAGGAGCTGCCTATGTCTGGAAAAACTATCTTTCGATTGAGACAAGAGACCTTTCGTAAAGCTTGTTTCAACTATTGGCGATATGTCTTTAATGATCATGCCGTTTTATTTTTTACTTTTCTTTTAGGAGCTTTAGCCTATACAACGAGTAAAGATCCACAATTACTCAGGACAATTGTTAAACTATTAGCTTATCTAGGAGCAATTGCCTCTTTTCTTTTTGCTGTGAGGCCGTCATTTCCGCTCTATATAGAAGAAGCTGATGGTTATTGGCTAAGGACTAACTATCAGTTTTTTGAAGAGTATTTAAGTCAAGTTTTTCTCTCGGCTAGTTATTTAGCGATGGGGAAATGGCTCATTTGTCTTTTAGTTGTCTTAGGGACGAAAGTTTGGCCTCTAGCCTATGGACTTCTTTTTTCTCTTGTGACGCTAGTGATATTAGTAGGGAAATTGATGACCTTAAAGAAAAAAGCTAGTTGGATGATTCAAAGAGACTTTCGTCAAAGTTATCAAAAAGAAATGAGACGACAAGCTCGTTGGTGGCTATTCTTCAGTCAATTTACCAGAGTGAAAGAACGGAGATTAGGGCAAGTGAAGCGTCGAGCCTATTTAGATTTTCTTATGCATTGGGGTCAAAAACAGATGAGGACAGTTCATGGGGGACGGCAATTAGCTTTGGCCTTACGTTCAAGTGAATATTTGACTTCTTGGATTTGGCTAACTGTTTTAGGGCTTTTGCTTTCAATAGGAAATTTACCTCCACTTTTTCTTTTAGCTATTCAGGCAATCTTTTTGCTGATGACGACTTTACAATGGGGATCTTTGCTCCAATTTGAAACGCATACTTTCCTTGAAAGAGTTCAAAGAGCAAGTAAAGCGGAAAAAGAACATGATTTTCATCATATTATTGCTTGGGTTATCTTGCTACAAGCCGGAATTTTCGGTATAGTAAGTAAAGTCACGCATTGGGAGACCCTCCCTAGCTTTGGGATAGTTGTCTTCCTTTTATTTGCATTTAGCCTTTACGGACTGAGCGCCTATCGCGAACGGAAGGCGAGAAGAGATTGATAAATTAAGGTGGGTACACATGGATTACAATATGGATGCTGGTTGGCAGTTACATCCAATAGGTGGCGATACAGGTCAAGCCTATATGGGGACAAAGGATGACCAACGCATTTTTCTAAAAAAGAATTCTTCCCCCTTCTTGGCAGCTTTGTCCAGTGAGGGGATCACGGCTAAGTTGATATGGACGAGAAGGTCCACTAGCGGGGATATTTTAACTGCCCAAGAATGGTTGGAAGGGCGGACGTTGAAAGCTGATGAAATGGGGCAAGAAGCCATTATTCAGTTACTTAAACAAGTACATGGGAGTAAAAAACTCTTGAATATGCTTGAACAAGTGCAAGGGCCTTCCTATGAACCACGTCATTTTATTAACTTATATAAGTCAAACTTGCATAGAGATTTGGTGAGTCATACTTGGCTCAATCGTGTCCTAGAATATTTGGAAGACACACAAGAATTGATTGCCTCCAATGAACGAACAGTTTGTCATGGAGATTTAAACCACAAGAACTTTTTGAACGCTCCTACTGGGGAATTATATTTGGTCGACTGGGAAAATGTCCGTATAGCTGATCCCATTAGCGATATGACTTATATCCTATCCCGTTATATCCCATTAGATCAATGGCAAGAATGGTTTGACCAGTATGGGTTACGTTTGACAGATGACGTCTATCATCGTGTGGAGTGGTATACCTTAATCAATCTCATGTTAGCGATCAAGCAAAATCATTTTGAAGGGCGACTTTTTGCTGTTAACAAGCATATTTTATTGATGAAACAAATTTACGAGCAACGATCTATTTTAGGCCATCCCGATGAACAATAATTTGGGGTGGCTCCATCGTTTTATAGCGCATATAGGCATAAACAAGTAGCTTAGACAAGGAAGGAGAACAGATCCATGAGGCTAAGGCATAAACCTTGGGCAAAAGATAAGTTAGCAGCTCATCCGGAGTGGGTGTTAACTCAAGCGACAGAAAAAAAGGGGCTCTGGAAACAAGTCTTTGGTAATGATCATCCTCTTCATATTGAAGTGGGTATGGGGAAAGGCCAATTTGTTATGGGGATGGCTAAACGCTACCCTGAGATTAACTTTGTTGGGATTGAGGTTCAAGAAAGTGTTATAGTAATGGGCTTAGAAAAGTTACTAGAAGACCCTTTGCCAAACGTCCGCTTGATTCATACAAATGGAGAAGATTTGGATAGCTTGTTTGAAGAAAATGAAGTGGATCAAGTTTATCTGAATTTTTCCGATCCTTGGCCGAAGAAAAAACATGCTAAACGTCGCTTGACCCATGAGAATTTTCTTCGACGTTATGAAAGAGTACTAAAAGCTGATGGGCAATTGCAGTTGAAGACTGATAATCGTGGCTTATTTGAATATTCCTTGGTATCTTTTTCTCACTACGGCGCTCTTTTAGATGAAGTTTCTCTTGATTTGCACGAGTTGAATGACCCTGATAATGTTCAAACAGAATACGAGGAACGTTTTAGCCAAATGGGTCACCCTATTTATAGAGCCAGATTGCATTTCAAAAGAGAAGATTAGCTTTTAGATAAAGGGCTAAAAAAACTTTCTTTGTAACTTGGGGAAATTCTGTGCTCTTTTTGAAGAGTATAATTAATTAGGATAAGCAAATCCTGTAAGGGAGGCTTATCCTATTTTTCTTGTCTTTTTATAACTTAAAGGGGCAGACTAGTTTTTATTAAGCAATTGTGACAAAGAGCCATGTGCCTTAATAGGGTGAATGCAAAAAACGATTCAAAGCGCATGGGTAGTGGCTGGAGAAGAACTAGTCAAAAGATATATAAGGCGTATAATGGAGAGAGAGCAGTTTTTTAAAAGAAGAGGACTACTTTCCATTACATCAAGATAAAGAGCGACTAAGTTTAGGAATAAATCGTTCTTTTGGAGGAGAAGGATGACATTAACTGATCAGCAAATGACCTTGTTGTTAGATTTGCGTCATGACTTGCATGAAAATCCACAAGTATCTGAACATGAATCAGGAACGAAGGAACGGCTAATGCATTTTTTAAGCCAGCATACTTCTGTCAAAATTGTAGATAAGGGTGCTTATTTTTATGCCGTTAAAGATGAAGGGGAAAAAGAGACGCTTGCTTTTAGAGCGGATATGGATTCTATTGTGAATTCCCACTTTGTAGCGCATCATGGCTGTGGTCATGATGGCCATTCTACAATCCTATGTGCTTTAGCTATGCTCTTGGATAAGGAAAAATTGGGTCGGAATATTGTGTATCTTTTTCAACATGCGGAAGAAAACGGTGTAGGGGCTAAGCAGTGTTGTGAAATGCTAAAAGAAGCTAAAGTAGATCGGATATATGGTCTGCATAATTGGCCTCATTTAACTAAAAATACGGCACATTTTAAAGCAGGTACCTTAATGTGCGCTTCAAGTGGGCTAAAGTTGCATTTTGAAGGGCAACAATCGCATGCATCAGAGCCTGAAAAAGGGAAAAATCCAATATATGCTATTGGGCGTTTAGTGGAACTTTGGCGACCATTGAGTGTGTTTCATGGGTATTCCCCTGTAGAATTCGCTGGGGAAAAATTTGATGATATGATCCTAGCAACTATTATTTCAACTGCTGTAGGAGAGGATAATTTTGGCGTGAGTCCAGGAGAAGGGGATCTTAATTTGACGGTACGTGCGGCTCGTTCAAAAGATTTGAATCATCTCATTGAAGTCATGTTAAAGCAAGCTCAAACCATTGCCAAAGAGGAAGGCTTAAAGTTGGAGCATAGTCTGACAGATACTTTCCCAGATACCTCGAATTCTATTAGTGAAGTAAAGCGGTTAGGAAAGATATTTTCAAGTGCCGGCTTAGCTTATGACTTATTAGACGAACCTATTCGATCTTCTGAAGATTTCGGTTGGTATACGAAAGAAATAGAAGGAGCCTTCTTTTTCTTAGGGGATGGAGATTATGCTGAATTGCATTCGGATGATTTTGATTTTCCAGATGATGAAATCCCTTATGGCCTAGCCCTTTTTGCGGCTATAGCTCGGGCAAAAGACTAGTAGGTAAAAATGAAATACTAATAATCTTCATATGAAGCGGTCAATAAAGTAGGAAAAAAGGTTGCCCTATTTAAAAGTTTACTTTTACAGCTTATATGAAAAAAGTTTAGCTTATTTCTACTTATCAGGAGTAAAATATAAGGCAGTAGATAAGTTTGGCTTAAGGTCAAAATCAATAGCCATTCTATCAAGGAGAGGAGCGAGGTAAATGAAGAGTGCGATAGTCTATTTTTCAGCAACAGGGGTCACTAAAAAGCTAGCAGAATGCTTGGCTCAGTTGACTTCAAGTGAATTGCTAGAAATTGTGCCAAAAGATTTATATAGCAAAGAAGATTTAGACTGGAGGAATAAAGAGAGTCGATCGTCCATTGAAATGGCAGATAGGTCCTCTCGTCCTGAATTGGCCTCATCTAGTCCAATAGAAAAACTAGAGCAATATGAGTTAATTTTCTTAGGATTTCCTATTTGGTGGGGTGTTGCGCCAACGATCGTCAATACTTTCCTAGAACAAAATGACCTAGAGAATAAAAAGATTGCCTTATTTGCGACTTCTGAAGAAAGTGGCATGGGAGAGACGAAAGAAGCTTTAGAAGAATCCTTGCCTCATATGCATTGCCTAGGTGAAAAGCGCTTTGGTCAAGAATTTAGCAAAGAAGAAATAGCTGAATGGGTCAATAGTTTAGACCTTTAGTGTAGCAAAAAAACACGTTTCTACTCCAAATAAGAGTAAGAGACGTGTTTTTCGTTTGTAGTCTTTGATGGATTTAGTCTATCCCTCTATAAAGATTGGCCAGCTGAAGTAGTAAAGCCCCACAGGTTTTGCTATCTCCAATGGCTCGATGCGGATCGTCATTGAAGATAGAGAAGTAAGAGGCGAGAGTCCCTAGTTTGTGGTTGGGTACATCATCAACTAATAGCCTTGCTTCGGTTAATGTGTCGAGATAATGAACGGTACCTTGATAGCCATTGCGTTCGAAGGCATTTCCTAGGAAGCTGATATCAAAGTTGGCGTTATGGGCACAAATTAAAGCATTTTTGGTCAGGACTGGGGATAAGAACTCATAGATATGACGAAGAGCTTCTTTTTCTAAAGGAGCATTTTCTAGCATGCTATCTGTGATGTGGTTGACCCGTGAAGCGGCTTTGGGCATGGGAAAGCCTGGATTGATCAGTAAGTTGAATTGATCGACTATTTGTCCTCTTTGATAGCGGAGAATACCAATTTCAACCATTCTATCCTGTGTTCGATTTAAGCCAGTGGTTTCTAAGTCAAAGGCGAAAAATTCTTTTTGAAGCTGTTGGATAATAGGGGCAGATAGTTGAAGTTTCTTCCGACGAATTTGCCCCAGCGGTTCTTGATTTTTTAGGGCTTGTTCAGGTCTTTTGGGAAAATTTTTAAATAATTTATGGACTGGATCCACAAGTGTCACCTCGATTCAAAAAGTTGTTTAAAATGATAAAGTTCATGTCTTTAAATCCGTATCAGAGTTTCCGATCTACCCGCTCAAGCGCACACTTTTATAGGCATGTTTGCTTGAGCAGGAGTGGCGTCCACTTCGCTATTTATCAGCGAGCGATTGTCTCGCTCTACTGCTAAATGCTCCAGTGATCCACTCCTAAACGCTCAAGCTCACACTTTTATAGGCGTGCTCGATGTCGCAGCTCCTGTGGCCTAAGTCGCTTTTTTATGCCGGGCTTTTTGCCCGTCAACAAAAGTTCCTTAGTGCTCGGAGCTAACCGAGACATCTCACACTTTTTTAGGCGTGCTCGATGTCGCAGCTCCTGTGGCCTAAGTCGCTTTTTTATGCCGGGCTTTTTGCCCGTCAACAAAAGTTCCTTAGTGCTCGGAGCTAACCGAGACATCTCACACTTTTTTAGGCGTGCTCGATGTCGCAGCTCCTGTGGCCTAAGTCGCTTTTTTATGCCGGGCTTATGCCCATCAACAAAAGTTCCTTAGTGCTCGGAGCTAACCGAGACTTCTCACACTTTTATTGTCGTGCTCGCTTGAGCAGATCGGACGTCCTCTTCGGCTTTTGTCTGAAAGGTCTTTGTTGACCTTTCGCCAAAAGTCTCCAGAGTTTCCGATCTACCCGCTCAAGCTCACACTTTTTTAAAACTAAGGAGTTTTCCTGTTTTGGCGTTGATGGTGAAGTGGTAGTTAATGTTTTCGTTTTTGTCTTGATGATTATCTGTGGCGATTTGGATAGCGCCTTGGTATATTTTTTCTTCTTGTCCGTCTATGATGACTGTTTCTGCTATATAATTGATCCAGCTTCCTGTGACGGTTTCTTGTTTTATTATGCGTTTAGTGGTTTCTTTTAGGAGTTTATCAGGGTCGAGCAGTCGATTATCCAAGTAATATTTCACAGAGAGGGCGATAGCTCCAATGGCGAGTAGGCTGATAGTTGTATAATGGCGAAACTTCTTGCTAGAACAGGTCATGTGTAATCCTCCTTAAAATAAATGTGGGATAGAGTGGTCTTTTTTGGCTTCAGTTAAATGGCTGAAGGCCACTGTATCCATCTTTCGCTGATTAAGGCGCTTTCTTTTTCTTTTAGTATAGCAGTCCTAGGAAAAAGGCGAAAGGACTTTTGCGCTTTCTCGCGTTTTCCCGTATAATATAACGTGATTTAATGAAACAGTTCGACAGTTTTGACGGATGGATTAGTCGACTTTATTCGAGTAGTTGTTTCGAAGTAATTCAATGTAGAATACTGAAGATAGGAAGGGTATATCAGATGAAAGTCAATTTATTTTACAATCGAGAAGCTATTGGGGATGTCTTATTAATGGCTATAAAAGAAGGTCATCGTGATGATGTGGAATTGACAACAGATGGACCATTGACGGTGATTCGAGATAAACGTTCCAATGAAATTCTTGGAATAAATGTGCAAGAGGCTTCTTCTATTTTGGATTTTAAAGCAGAGCAAAGGGGTCATATTCATTTGGAAGCAGAGCAAAAGAAAGCTTTGGAAGACTTCTTAGCCTCTAAAGGATTAGATGAAGTAGATTTGACGGATAAGGCTTCTTTAGTGGTTGGGCATGTATTGACCTGTGAAGAACATCCTGATAGCGATCATTTGCATGTGACACAAGTAGATGTAGGAGAAGAGGAACTCTTGCAAATTGTTTGCGGGGCGCCAAACATTGAGGCAGGACAGTATGTCATTGTGGCGAAACCAGGGACAGTGATGCCAAGTGGAGCCATTATTTATGATGGTGAACTTCGTGGTGTTTCTAGTGCGGGAATGATTTGCTCCTTGAGAGAATTAAATGTCAAAAATGCGCCTCAAGTTAGAGGGATCCATGTTTTTGATGGAGAGATACAACCAGGGACAGCTGTAGATATTAGTAAGCTTTAAAAGAACCATGCTAGGATTTCCTTTTTTAGAAAAAGTTGGGTCACTTTTATCAAGGGAAAAGAGATGATTTAAAGTTTATACATAAGCTCTTTTTGTGGCTTATAAAAGAGGATAGAGAGTCCTTTTGATTGGAAGCTAAAGGAGGTAATTAAGTTGGCAGATTTCACAGAGGAGGATCGTGTAGATTTTCCAAATTATATGGATCAGAAGGTAGAAACTTATGCGCCTGGACGAAATCAAAAGTTGCCTGTCATGGATTTACCGAATATGCCAATGATTGGCTTTCAAACACGGGAAAAGCTTGAAGAGCCTACCTTAATGCGGTATAGTGACGATATGTCTTTTCGTGAGCAAATCGCAAGGCACTATGAAAACGCCGTAAAAAAACCTTTTACAAGGCAGCCTTTTAAAGCTACAGAATTGCCGGCACCACGAATGGGCGTTCAACAAGTGGAGTGGGATGAGTATGATTATAGACCAGCGATTAAAGCCCTCACTTTATCGGCTGATGATTTAATGATGTTTGACCGCCCATAAAGGAGGAATTGAAAAGTATGACAGAGAAAAAATACCATTTAATTGGGATAAAGGGAACAGGAATGAGTGCCTTAGCTCAAGTTTTACATGGCAAGGGTTATGAAGTGCAAGGCTCAGATTTGGAGAAATATTTCTTCACTCAAAAAGGCTTGGATGAAGCCGGTATTAAAGTTTTCCCTTTTTCAAAAGAGAATATTAAAGCCGGCTATACTGTTATTTTGGGGAATGCTTTTGCTGATGACCATGAAGAAGTCCTAGCAGCTAAGGAATTAGGCTTAGAGGTGATCCGTTACCCTCAATTTTTAGGGCAATTGATTAGTCATTATACAAGCATTGCTATTACAGGTTCACACGGAAAAACCTCGACAACAGGGATGCTATCTCATGTCCTTAGTCATTTAGACAAGGCTTCTTATTTGATTGGGGATGGCACTGGGCAAGGGACAGCTGATGCGAAATACTTTGTCTTAGAGGCTTGTGAATATCGACGAACTTTCTTAAATTACCATCCAGATTATGCGGTAATGACCAATATTGATTTTGACCATCCAGATTACTACAAGGATATTGACGATGTGGTTTCTGCCTTCCAAAGCTTTGCTCATCAAGTAAAAAAAGCTTTGGTCGTTTGTGGAGATGACAAAGAAACCCCTTTGATTAAAGCTGAAGTGCCAATTTGGCGGTACGGTTTCAAGGAAGATAATGATGTCGTGATTAAGAATTTAACAAAGACGACTCATGGATCTTCTTTCGACTTATATATTAAGGGTGAATTCTATGATCACTTCAACTTGCCAACCTTTGGGACTCACAATGCCTTAAATGCTGCAGCTGTGATTACCATCACTTATTTAGAAGGGTTGGAGTCTCGTGCGGTAGAAAAACAAATCGAAAGCTTCAAGGGAGTTAAACGTCGCTTTAGTGAAAAGTTTATTCATCAAACAGTGGTAATTGATGATTACGCTCACCATCCACAAGAAATTCGGGCTACCTTGGATGCTGCTCGTCAAAAATACCCTGAAAGAGTCATTACAGCTATTTTCCAACCCCATACTTTTACACGAACCATTGCGCTCTTGGACGATTTTGCAGAGGCTTTGAAATTGGCTGACCATGTCTTTCTTTGCGATATCTTTGCTTCTGTGCGTGAGAATGCAGGAAATGTGAAGATTGAAGACTTGGCCGAAAAGATTCCAGGTTCTCGTGTGTTGAAGTTAGAGGATCTTTCTCCTTTATTGAACGAAAAAGAAGATGTTTGTGTGTTTATGGGTGCCGGGGATGTACAAAAGTATGAAGTGGCATTTGAAAAACTCTTAAGGCAACAAGAAGAGAACAATCGTTAAAAATAGGACACAGAGCCTCCCTTAGTTAGAGCTTCATTGACTAAGGGAGCTTTTTTCTGTATATCTGGATTTATGGTATAATAATAGGGACTATGGATAAAAAAAGGAGGCGATGAGTTGACCGACTATAACAAGATAAATGGGCAACGATTGGCGGAGGGACAAGTGTTTAATGTGACAGAAACCATCGACCCGTCAGATATCATGCTTTATTTAGGTGTAACACGAGATAGGAATCCTCTTTATGATGTAAAGAGAGATGGTGATTTAATGGAGTCGATCGTACCGCCTATCCTCTTAATGGGCTTGATCACCCGAACAATTTCCAATCATTTTCCTGGGCCAGGGACTTTTGTGAAAGATTTGTCTCTTTCCATTTTCCGTCAAATTCATCCCCTAGATACCTTAACATTTGTGTTTACTTTGGATCACTTAGACCAAAGGGGGAGTGGGAATATTTCTGTGACGGCTTCGACCACAACAGGAATAAATGTCTTGAATGCAACCGTCGATGTAGATCTACCTGCAGAATGCTTAGGAGGCGAATCTCATGGGAGCTAAACTGCTTTTGATTGATGGCTCCAGTTTGATGTATCGGGCCTTTTATGGGATGGGTCAAGCGAGAATGACCAATCAGGAAGGCTTGCCAACAGGGGCTTTATTTGCCTTTGTTCGTATGCTTGAAGTGGTAATGAGACAAGAACAGCCAAGTCATATCTTAGTCGCCTTTGATGCGGGCAAGGTGACTTTTCGAACTGAAAAATTCGAAGATTATAAAAAGAATCGTGCCTCCATGCCAGAAGAATTGGTAGAGCAAGTGCCTTATTTCTGGAAAATGCTTGAAGCTATGGGAATTAAGGTATATGAGCAAGCCAATATCGAAGCGGATGATATTATCGGGACTCTTTCTGAGAGAGCTAATGCAAAAGGTCTGGAAACACTGATTATGACAGGTGACCGAGATATGTTGCAATTGGTGAAAGAGCATGTCACCGTTGCGATTAATAAATCTGGGGCAACAGTAACCGATCGTTATACGCCAGAAAGCTTTCAAGAAGAATACGGGATTAAGCCGATTCAATTCATTGATGTGAAGGCCTTAGCAGGGGATAGTTCAGATAATTACAAGGGTGTAACTGGGGTAGGGCAAAAGACGGCTCTAACGTTGATTCAAACCTATGGGGATTTGGATAACTTGTATGCCCATGTAGATGAAATGAAAAAGAGTAAGCGCAAAGACAATTTGATCGCTGAAAAGGATGAAGCTTATAAGTGTCAGGACTTGGCACGTATTCGAACAGCGATAGATTTTGAGGAAGACTTGTCTTTTGACGCTATAAAATGGAACAACAAGTCGACGAAAGACTTGGCAGACTTATGGACTTATTTAGGCTTTTCTAGCTATTTAGATGGCCTGCCAAAGGAAACTAAGGATCTCTTTAGTGGGCAAATAACAGGACAAGTGAAAAGACAATCGACTTATGAAGGGCGTATGGTAGAGATTAAGGCAGACAATATAGACCTGTTAACGTCTTTAGATCAAGCAATTCTCTACACTGTTTCTCTAAAAGAAAATTATCAAGTGGAGCCGGTCGAAGCGATTATAGCCGCTCCTCGATTGATTAAGGAAGGCAAGGAGGATGTCCTCTATATTATCAAGCCAGACCTTGTTAAAGAAGACTGTCCCAAAGCCTTTAAAGATTGGTTATCTAGCGCTAAATTTTCAACCTATGACGCCAAACGTTTGTGGGTAACGGCTAGAAGACATTTCAATTGGCCATGGCTTACGATTGAAGAGGACGCCTTGTTGGAGGCTTACATCGCAAAGACAACGGCTTCTGATCCTGATCCTGCCCAAACCGTTTTACGGCTAGATTTAGGTCATTTCTCAACTGATGATGAAATTTATGGCACGGGGGTCAAACGTCACATCCCAGAAAAGGATGTTTTTTATACCCATTTAGGGGCTAAGATGACAGCTATTCGTCTCCTATTGGATCAATTACCAACTAAGCTAAAGGAACTTTCCCAATGGCAATTGGTAACGGATATGGAATTACCTTTGGCGGCTGTATTAGCTCGTATGGAGATAAAAGGGATCAAGCTCAATCGAGAGACGCTAGAGCAATTAGGAGTAGATTTTACCCATCGTATTGCGGATTTAGAAGCAGATATTTATCAAGAAGCTGGGGAAAAATTCAACCTCAATTCGCCTAAACAATTAGGAAGTATTCTTTTTGAAAAATTGCATTTACCCGTTATTAAGAAAACTAAGACGGGTTACTCTACGGCAGCAGATGTTTTAGAGAAATTGGAAAACAAGCATCCCATTATCGGTAAACTTTTAGACTACCGTCAATTGTCTAAGTTGCAATCGACTTATGTTGAAGGCTTGGAGGAGGCGCAGAGCCCAGATGGCCGGATTCATTGTCGTTTTATTCAAACCTTGACACAAACTGGTCGTTTATCTTCAGCGGATCCAAACTTGCAAAATATTCCAGTTAAAACAAAGGAAGGTCGAGAAATTCGTAGAGCCTTTGAACCGGATGATGACAATTCAGTGTTATTGTCATCGGATTATTCCCAAATCGAGTTACGAGTTTTAGCTCATATGAGTGGAGATCAAGCTATGCAGGAAGCTTTTCGTGAAGGGGAGGATATCCACACAGAGACTGCCATGCGCGTTTTTAAGAAGGCCAGTAAAGATGAAGTCACACCATTAGACCGTCGCCATGCTAAGGCAGTGAACTTTGGTATTGTGTATGGTATTAGTGATTACGGCTTGTCTCAAAACTTGAATATTTCTCGGAAAAGGGCCAAAGAATTTATCGATAATTATTTAGCGACTTATCCAGGGATTCAAAGCTTTATGACGGAAGTTGTGGATAAGGCCAAAGAGAAGGGCTATGTCGAAACCCTTTATGGAAGAAGACGTTACCTGCCGGATCTCTTGTCTAAAAACTTTAACCAACGCTCCTTTGCAGAACGTATGGCCATGAATTCCCCTATTCAAGGGACAGCTGCAGATATCCTCAAAGTGGCTATGGTGAAAATAGATGAAGTTTTAAGAGAAAAAAATTACAAGACGGCAATTTTGCTTCAGGTTCATGATGAACTGGTTTTGAATGTGCCTAAAAATGAATTAGATGTTATGGTGAAGTTGATTCCTCAGTTGATGGAAGAAGCCATTGATTTGGCTGTCCCGCTAATTAGCGAAACGAATTATGGGGCGACTTGGTATGAAGCAAAATAAATTAAGTCAAAAGGATGTCATGGATTTAAAATGGCGGATCAAGGGGAGACAGATTGTCGGTGTGTCGCTTTTCTGGCGCTACTGTGTCGTCCCACCATTTTCCAGTGAGATTTTTGGTCGAGAAATCATGGCTCAGCATATTTCTGATATATTTTTGTGGAAGAAATATCTTGTTTTGTTACTAGAAGATTGGGCTATTGTGATGATTAATCGACCTAATTCTACTGTAAAGTTGCAAGGAAAAACTTGCCCGAAAGAGAAGACCATTGCTCAAATCTATTTAGATGACCAACAAGTTTTATGCTTTATAGATAATCGACGAGATGGGTATTTAATATTACTTCCTATACCCAAGTATTTAAAAAAAGGAAGGACGATGGCACCTAGTCTATGAGAACAGAAAAAAGGATAGATCAATCGCGCTTCCCTTTTTGCCTTGAGGGAGAGAAAGTGACCTCCATGTGGAAAGTGGGTTTAACAGGCGGGATAGCTTGTGGAAAGAGTACAGTAACAGCTTATCTCAAAGAACAAGGTATACAAGTTATCGATGCGGATGAAATTAGCCATCGATTGATGGGAGAGGATCCAGAAATAAAGGCAGCATTACTGAGCCATTTTGGAGAAGATATTTTAGATCAGCAAGCTGACCTTGATCGAAAAGAGATTGCTAAGCGGGTGTATGCTTCAGCTGATGAATTGTCTTTTCTCAATCGACTCATGCATCCTCGTATTCGTCAGTCCATAGAAGAGGACTTAGCCCAATTGCAAGCTCTGGGGAATACTTTAGCTGTGATTGATGTCCCCCTTTTGTTTGAAGCCCATTTTGAGGATTTAGTGGATGAAATTTTGGTGGTTGCTCTTCCAAAAGCAATGGAAGTGGAACGCTTGATGGCAAGAGATGGGATTGGTCAGGATTTGGCTGAGAAAAAAATTGCTAGTCAGTTAGCCCTTGAAGAAAAAATAGCCAGAGCTGATCGAGTGATCGATAATTCGGGCACGATAGCTTCCACAAAAAATCAAGTAGAGGCTTGGTTGAAGGAGAAGGAGGAAAAACATGTTATGTCCTAAGTGTCACCATATTGGAACAAAAGTGATCGATAGTCGTCAAAGCGAAGATGGACAGACCATTAGGAGAAGACGGTCTTGTGAGGCCTGTGGTTTTCGTTTTACGACATTTGAACGGATGGAAAAGACGCCTTTAATTGTGATTAAAAGGTCAGGAATTCGTGAACCATTTAATCGGCAAAAGTTATTGAATGGCTTGATTCGTTCCGCTGAAAAACGACCAGTTCCCTTGGCTAGTTTAGAAGCGGTAGTGGAGGATGTAGAGCAAACATTAAGACAAGAGGGCGATAGTGAAGTCCAAAGCGAGCAAATTGGGGAATTAGTCATGGATCATTTGGCTAAGATTGATGATATTTCTTATATCCGTTTTGCTAGTGTTTACCGGCAATTCACTGACAGAAAGATGTTTATGCAAGAACTCGCTCGTATGGAAGAGGGGAATAAAGATGCAAAAGGCACTTCAATTTCAACCGAGGACCGTCATTCAAATTAAGCAAAGTGAATGGTTTGATTGGAATCAAATCAAGTGGCTGACTCTTTTATATCAACCTTTTATAGGAGCAAGTGCTTGCCAGCTTTTTACCACTATGGCTCTAAATATCGAGGAGGATCTCTACCAGTCTCAACCGCAAATGGTTTCTTACTGGTTGAACCAATGCAAGATGACCTTAAGTGAATTTGCAGAAGCTGCTTTGAAGATTCAAGGGGCTGGATTGGCCAAAGTATATGCTGATCGCCATTTTGCGCAATTTTGGTTTGATTTGATTGGCCCTTTAGATCCTGAAACATTTTTTCAAGATGATCTTTTATCTTCACTCTTGTATGAAACGGTGGAATCGACCCACTATAACCAATTGAAAGCTCGTTTCTCTTCTGTTGATTTAGATCAAGACTTGTTAGATGTCACAGCTGGTTTGGCTGAGGTCTTTAGTTTGCCAGTCACAGCAGGGCAAAAGACCAATAAAAATGAGGCTTTGACAGGGATGTCCTTCCTCCAAAAACATCAAGAGGAAAAAAACATTGATCATGAGTTGCTCACTAGTCTTTTAAGTCGCTACCATATTACGGGACAAGCCTTGACGAGAGAGTTTTGGCATAGTTTGTCGACCATTCATCGCTATTATGGCATGGATGAAATTGACTTGGCACGCTTTGTTTTAGCAGCTTATGACAAGGAACAATCCAGTGTACAATTAAAAAAGCTGTGGGCGCTTGTCGAAGCCTATGATGAAAAAACACGAGCTTCCAAACGTAAGGTGATTACTGCAGCACGTCTGGGCAAGTCACCAGAAGAATTAGATCAAAGTAAGACGACTAAAACAAGCTTAAGTCAAGAAGACCGAACGATCCTATCGATGGTGTCTCCGGAATTAATGAAAGCCTTTAAAGAAACGCCACCTGGAGAATTTTATCGTCAGGTTAAGCAAGGGATTGGGGGTAATTTGGAAAGTGCTGAGCAGCGAACAATTGCTGAAGCTATTCAAAATACCAAGATGACGAATGAAGTCATTAATGTCTGTATTCACCATATTTTGGTCAATTTGGGGAATGAACGCTTGAATAAAGCTTTTTTCCAAGCAGTTTTGAATTCTTGGGCGGTTAATGGAGCTAAAACAGCAGAAGAGGCCGTTTTACTTGCTAATCGTAAAGAGAAAGGTAAAAAAGAGAATAGTAAAGTCAAACAAGTGCCTCCGTATCGAAAGAAAAAGCCACGCCAAGAAAAAATGCCGAACTGGGAAGAAAAAGCACCAGAATTTAGTCCTTTGACTGATCAAGAAAAGGCTAAGCTTCGTGAAAAACTCTTTAAGGCGCAGAAAAAATTACGAAAGAAGGAGGATGACCTAGATGGACAGTCTGAATGATATCATGCAGAAAAAATTAAATCAGCGTGAAGACTGGCGAGAGCGTTACCGCAAGTCTTTTGCAGAACTGGCTCAATATCCGGCCATCCAAGATTTTATCGCCAAATATCGTCCCGCCCTAACAGACGAGATGATCAAAAAAGGGGCGAGTAAATTAAGAGAGTTCATGATTGAAGATCGCAAAAGAATGCAAGGGGATCGTGTGGCTAGTCCCCATTTGCAACCTGTCCTTCAATTCAATGGACGAGAGATCATGTGTGCCTATGAGAAAACTCCTGCTTATATACAGGAGGAGGAAGAAAAGAAAATTGCTGATCGTGTTCAAACGCTCTTTTTGCCGGAATCATTAAAAAAAGCGCATTTATCTAGTATTGATATTTGTTCAGAACGGGTTGAAGTCGTGGATGCCTTGACGCAATTTGCAGAAGATTTTCAAAAAGCTAGGGGATTTGTGAAGGGGATTTACTTGCACGGCCCTTTTGGACGAGGAAAAACCTATCTTTTGGCCTGTCTTCTTCATGAAGTTTCTCTATCGGGCTATCGATCTGCCCTAGCTCATTTACCTTCTTTGATGGTGGAATGCAAGCAAAGAATGAATACAGTGGAAGGTTATGGCGCTTTATTGGAGAATTTAAAAACCGTGGATGTATTGGTTTTAGATGATATTGGGGCAGAAATGATGACACCTTGGACAAGGGATGAAATTCTGATGCCTATCTTACAATATAGAATGCAGGAAAGGAAAACGACCTTCTTTACTTCTAATTTAACCATGGAAGAACTAAAGGAACACTTTCGCTTGAGCAGTAGGGGGGATGATGAACCCTTGAAAGCGGCTCGGTTGATGGAAAGAATCCAGTATCTCGCTCGTCCTATTGCTCTTTTTGGTCCTAACTATCGTCAGGCAGAGGAATAGACTATTAGTGTGTGGACTAAAATCTTTCGAAAGGATTCGTTTTAGCTAGGCGACAGGTTTTTAAAGGATTGCTTTTAACGTATTGTCCTAACTTTGAAACACCTACTGAAGAATTTAAAGAAAATTTATCTGAGTTTTTCCATTGACATCAGAAAATGTCTGTCGTATGATAGTGTCAATATCAGGTAAGATATTGACTAGCAGATAAGCTTTTGGAAGACTATTTTAGAGAGGGATGGGTTGGTGTAACATCCTAAGTCCCAAAATACTTGACCACTGCTTTTAACACCGTTGGAACGATGATTATTTAGTAATTCGGTGCGTCTCTCCACGTTACGGAGTTGAGCGATGATTTTTTATAGTCGTCGGAAATTGGGTGGAACCACGTTATATAGCATTTAACGTCCCATAATTGTTGATTTTCCAGCAATTATGGGGCTTTTTTTATTGGAGGAGGAAAAATCATGGAAATTATCTTGCCAGACGGTAGTGTCAAAGAAGTAGAAGCTGGTTTAACTTTTGGGGATCTTGCTTTATCTATTAGCAAATCTTTGAAGAAAAAAGCTCTTTCAGGGAAATTAGATGGGCATTTGATGGGCTTGGATGAAGTCATCCCTCATGGGGGTCAAGTGGCAATTATTACGAAAGATGATCCAGAAGCTTTGGATATCTTGCGCCATTCTGCCGCACACTTACTTGCTCACGCCTTGCGTCGCTTGCATCCACACATTCATTTCGGGGTAGGGCCTGCCATTGAAAATGGCTTCTATTATGACACAGATATGGAAGAACAATTAACGGAAGCTCAATTGCCTGAAGTAGAAGCAGAAATGAAGAAGATTGTGAAAGAAAACTATCCTATCATTCGCCATGAAGTTTCTCGGGCAGAAGCCTTGGAGCATTTTAAAGATGATCCATACAAAGTAGAATTAATCAATGACTTGCCAGAAGATGAAACAATTACGATCTATTCTCAAGGGGAATTTTCAGATCTTTGCCGTGGGGGGCATGTGCCATCGACAGGCTATATTCAAAACTTTAAACTTTTATCCCTTGCTGGGGCATACTGGAGAGGAAACTCTGATAACAAGATGATGCAACGGGTTTATGGGACAGCTTTCTTCAATGAAAAAGATTTGAAAGCAGATTTAAAACGTCGAGAAGAAGCTAAGGAACGTGACCACCGTAAATTGGGTAAGGAACTCGATCTCTTTGTGAACAAGAAAGAAGTAGGATCAGGTTTACCGCTCTGGTTGCCAAAAGGGGCTACTATTCGTCGGATTGTTGAACGTTATATCGTGGATAAAGAAGTCGCTATGGGATATGAACATGTTTATACGCCAATCATGGCTAATGTTGACCTCTACAAGACTTCAGGTCACTGGGATCATTATCGTGAAGACATGTTCCCACCAATGGATATGGGAGATGGGGAATTATTAGTTCTCCGTCCGATGAACTGCCCACACCACATGATGGTTTATAAGAATGCCATTCACTCTTACCGTGAATTACCTATTCGTATCGCTGAACTTGGAATGATGCACCGTTATGAAAAATCTGGTGCCTTGTCTGGTTTGCAACGGGTTCGTGAAATGACCTTGAATGATGCCCACGTCTTTGTTCGTCCTGACCAAATTAAGGATGAATTTAAACGGACAGTTGAATTGATGAAAAATGTTTATGAAGATTTCAACATTACGGACTATAGATTCCGTTTAAGCTACCGTGACCCTAAAGATACCCACAAGTATTTTGATGATGATGACATGTGGAACAAGGCTGAAGGTATGTTGAAAGAAGCCATGGATGAATTAGGCTATGACTACTTTGAAGCAGAAGGTGAAGCTGCTTTCTATGGCCCTAAATTAGACGTTCAATTGAAGACGGCTTTAGGGATGGAAGAAACCTTGTCAACTATTCAATTAGACTTCCTCTTACCAGAACGTTTTGATGTGACTTATGTTGGGGAAGATGGGGAAAATAACCACCGTCCAGTCGTTATTCACCGTGGGATCGTGTCAACGATGGAACGCTTTGTAGCCCTCTTGATTGAAGAATACAAGGGAGCCTTCCCAACTTGGTTAGCTCCTATTCAAGCGGTCATTATCCCTGTTTCTGAAGAACACCATGCCAAAGCATGCTACAAGTTGAAAGAACAACTACAAGCTCAAGGCTTCCGTGTGACTGTGGACGATCGTAATGAAAAGATGGGTTACAAGATCCGTCAAGCTCAAAAGGAAAAAGTGCCTTATCAATTGGTTATTGGGGATCAAGAAGTGGCTGATAATGCGGTTAACGTTCGCCGTTATGGTTCCAAGGCAACAGAGAGCCTTGCTGTAGACAAGTTCATCGAAGTGATCAAGGCGGATATTGCCCGTAAGAGCCGTCCAGTTGAAAAATAAGCAAGTGTGCTTTTTTAACGAATAAAAAGACAAAAGCGAGCAATATCTCTTAAGGCTTGAAAAGAATGGCACTTTGTCAAATTTTGTTGTTGGTAAATTTTTCAGGAAAAGTCACTCTCCTTAGGGGGAGTGGCTTTTTATATTACATATAGTATTTCACCTGCTTTTCCCTAAACAAGCTCTATGCCTATTAGAGTTAGTATGGAGATAGAGCATTCATTGGAAATAGTAGCAGTGCGTGAGAGATTTACACAGCTACTGACAAGCGATTCATCTTTAGAAAGCATCTCTTCTTCAAGTGTTCGAAATTGCGAAAGCCATAGGCGGTCTTCTTGATGGTTTTTATTTGATTGTTCCATGCCTCTAAATTACCGTTGTTATAAGAGTAACTATAGGCGTTAAGAATGAATTCCTTATACTTATTAAATGTCTTTAAAGGCCTGTTAAAGTGTCTAAGAGCTCCTTCGAGTTTGTAAGAAAGTAAATGATCCAACGGATATTTTGACAATCGTTTGAAAATGAAGAGGCCTTCTTGATAAATGTCATAAGCCTTCTTTAAGGTGTCAGAATAGCTCAATAGCTGGTCAACGACTTGAGACTGATTGAGTAAGCCTTCAAATAATGGATAATTTTTGTATTCGCTTTGCTTACTAAAATCATATAAGGTGAATAGATATCCATAGTCACTGTTTTAACTTGAAGCCTGACAGATTCTGGATATTGAAGGAAATAATGCGTAAGAAAGTGTAGTTTTCTATCGTTGAATTCATCAAAGGACAAATGATGGGGGAGATAAGATTTGCGCTTCCTAGGCGTAGGCAAATCTTTATCCAGCACCCTAACAACCGTTGAAGGTGAAACATTGACTTGTTGAGCAAGGTCTTTCATGGAAATGTTTTTAGTTAGCTCCATCAAAATTTTACGACGAATATTTTCTGATATATTACAGCCTTTTTTAATGAAAGATAGCTGAGGAAGAAAAGTATGCTGGCAATTTTTGCAAAGAACACGTTGTTTAGTCGCACGAAGTGCCGTTTTATAGCCATTGGTTTCTAAAAGACGGATAGTAGCGACACTTGTGCCATGCTTTATCATATTCTTTCCACCACAAGAAGGGCATTTAGTTTCGTTGAAAGGAGCATATCCCTGCAATAAAATTAATTGATGCCCGAACTTGTCTTTTGTAATGGTCTTAAACCCTGTAGACGGAAATTGAATTTCATTTGGATCTATCCAAAAAAGTTGATTTATTTCAAAAGATTGCGTATTATTGGTGTCACAAGGCATATCTAAATTCCTCCCTTTTAGTGTCGTAACTTAAGTATAGAGGAATTTAGATGTGCCTTTCTATCTATACTTAGTTGTTGTTGGTGAACGTAAGCCCTGATGGATTAGAAAACACTATCTGACCGAGCTGGAGGAAAGAGTCCTTCATCGGGAGCAGCGTCAAAGGAAGTCAAGCGAATTACTTGCTGTGCCGAAAGGCTTACAGCAAGTTTGAGACTGACTAGCTGGGAGACCAAGGCTCCCAGCGGTCCCGCTGCATTTTCCCGGATGAAGGTAACTCTTATCCGAAAGAATCGGTCATTTTTGTGCTTTATATGTCATAGACAGACTGCAGTCTGTCTCTTTCACCAACAACAAAAAGTATAGAGCCAAAAGAATCAAGCGGATAGTAAGCACTCCTCGAGAGAAAGAATAATAAAAAACTTCATATAATCTTCAAAATAGTGTGCCTTAGCATTTAGCTTAAGGCGCACTATTTTTTTAGAAAAAGAAATTTTGAAAACCCCTAGTAGGTTATTTGTAAGCGGTTAACAAATAGGATTATTATGATCTTCCTTTAAGAAACTCCTTGTTATGCCTGACTCTTGATGGCTAGGCAAGGTAGCTATTATAGCTTAAAAAGGAAATCTCTTGAAAAGGAAGATTTTTTTGCCTAGTCATTTCTAGCTATAAGTGAAAAGATTGCAGTAGAAAGTGGCTATAGGATATAAGTTTAGTTTTCTTCAAGAAATATCTTCAATAGGAAAAAGTAAAGAGATAATGATAAAAAAATTGAGAATCACTAGAATAATGTCGATTTAATTCGCAGAGTAAGCGTAATGAATGGAAAAAGATAAGAAAATAGAAAGCCATTTTGACTCATATTTGTATAAATTAGTCATTATCTTCAATAAAGATAAAAAAGTTCACAAGAAAATGATAAATGATATTGATTACTATTTATAAATTAGATAAACTAAAAAAGTCGATTTTACTCATATGAAATCGACTTCATTATTAGAGAGTGTGTGAGTTGAACATGGAAGCTGGATGATCCCATCTTTTCATTTTGAAAGGGAATGATGAGGAGGGCTAGATGTTCAGAATATCAGTTAGATTTGTAATAATGAATTTAATTTTTTTTGTTTAGGTATTCAGGACATGTTTCATAGGATACATCAAGGTCTATGTCAAGTCTCTTTCTCTTAATTATAGGAGGGTAATTGATGGTAGGAAAAAATAATTCTGATGTACGCCAACGGACTAGTGGCAAACAGATCCATACCTATGCTATTCGTAAATTAAAATGCGGAGCGGCATCGGTGATGATTGCTACAGGTATTTTTTTTGCAAACGGTCAAGGAGTGATTCGTGCTGAAGAAAATACGACTGATATAAGCGAACTAGTGCCTAACGAGGACAAGTCGGATGCTCTAGATAAAGGGGAGACTAGAGCAGTAGCAGAAGGAAATACTGCTAGAACTGGCTTAGAAGATGTTGCCGCATCTCATGAGGAGAATGCGAATAGGGCCGATTCAAGTAGTCAGCCTAATCATTTAGTGAATGGAGAAAGATCAGAAACTCCTGTAAATGATCGGGCAAGTTACTATGCGAATGAAGGATTAGCAATCCAAACTGTTTCTCCCAAAGTGAAAGAGGAAATAGATAAAGTTGTAAAAGATGGAGTGACCATTTTACCAGTCGGAAGGAATACTTCTTCTGATAATGGTAAACCCAACGGCTATGATCCGTCTATTCCATATCACGATGGCAAAGACGGTTGGTATAGCTTTGTGCAATTACGTGGGGCACGTGATCTCTCCTATATGGCAAGGGCGAAATTTTTTGATGGCAACATTGTTTTCTCAGTGAAATCTACGCCAGATGGAAAAGGTGGATATACGACTGATGGAACTGGGATTATTGAAGTATATAAGGCTAATGAAACTAGTCCTTTTAAAGTGATTCATTTTGATAATCAAGAAGGGCAAGGAGAATTTATTTATGAGCCTAAACGTGGGTGGTTTAGTTCGGACAAGAAGAATCTCCTCTCCTGGAACAAGGATTCTGTCTCTCTAGGGGATCAACCTTATCGTGCCAATAAAACTCAAAATCAAATGGCTAATTTCCATATTGCCTACAATTATCCTGAAGTTTCTGTCAAAAAAGACAACGGCCCATACTATGCAGATGGTTGGTTTAAACCGCATAATCATAAAGTTCGGGTCCTCTATAAGGACATTGAAACAGGTGAAACTTTATCTTCCTCTACCGTTAATGGTTTGACGGGGATGAAGTATGAAACCAAACAACCAAGTGATTTACCTGGTGGTTATAAATATGTCAAGTCCACAGAAAAGACAGATGGGTATTTATCTCCTTTTAATAAAGTTGGGGATAGCTTGACTAAAAGGACACAACCTTACTTGGATATCAAATATACTCTATTGGATATGAATGGCCGGATGAAGTGGGAATTATTCTATGCCGGAGATAAGAAGGCAGAAGGGGTCTTAGACGATAATAAGAAAGTCAATTGGTATACTGGTACCGCTCAAAACGGGAGACAGTATACTCAATATATTGAAAATCCTTTCTTAGTGAAAGCCAACGATATTATTCATTATTATAAACGGGATAAGGAAAAATCATCTGTCCAAGTCATTTATTTTGATAAAACAGAGAATAAAACGCTTGAGACGACACCGCTTATGGAAGGTCAGCCCAATGCCCTTGTGAATTATACGACTAAGGAAAAAATTGCTGAATTTGTGGCGAAAGGTTATAAACTTTATTCAGATGCTTACCCACAACAAGCTAAATTTGGACCAAATGGGAGTACTTCTGTTTATAAGGTTACTTTGGAGCATGATACAGAAATTGTAGAGGAACATCAACCGGTTAAGCGTACCATACACTATCGTTATGAAAATGCTAATGGGTCTCAAGCTGCCGAAGATAAAGTGGATACAGTGACTTTTGATAGATGGTATCAAGTGGATAAGGTCAACAAGTCTATCGTTTTCGATAATGGGTTTAAGCCAAGAAGAAATGATACAACTTTTGATGCGGTAAAATCGCCAGTAATAGAAGGCTATACTGCTGATCGTCCAGTGGTGGATGAAGTAACAGCTATCACCAAAGAGAGTAAAGATATCGAAGAAGTGGTTATTTACAAAAAGAATGCGCCAAAAGTTCTTGAAAAAGCTAAAGTGAAGGTAGAATACTTTGATGAAACAGACAAGAAAGTGATCGAAATTTCTCCTGTTTTAGAAGGTCCAGTGAATTCAACAGTGGCTTATTCAACAAAAGAAACTTTGGACAAACTTATTGCAAAAGGCTACGAATTTGTCAAGAGTGACTATCCAAACGATCCTAAGTTTTTAAAAGCTAATAGTGAAACGACTTATCGTGTGATTTTAAAACATGGGAAAGAAAGGAAAACAGAGACTAAGCAAGTGACTCGGGTCATCCATTATCGGAAAGATAATCCAAAAGGTGAAGTGATGGCTCCAGATCATCATCAAGAAGTGATGTTGGAACGGACCATAGAGCTGGATAAAGTCACAAAGTTAACAAAGGTTAGTGACTATAAAGCCAAAGGGAAGGATAACTTTGAAAAAGTGCCTTCTCCAGTTCTTACCCATTACACTCCAGATCGTTCATCTGTAGAGGCAATGAAGGTAAGTGAAAATACGCCTAATCAAGAAGAATGGGTGATCTATACTGGGGATGCTAGAGTTCTTGTTGATTATAAAGATCAAGATGAGTCTAACAAGATTTTAGAAAGTAAATCTGATTTGCCATCTGGAAAAGAAGGTGAAAAAGTCAACTATTCTACAGCTGAAACGATCCAAAAGTATGAGGATAAAGGTTATGAAAAAGTTTCTGACAATTTCCCTCAAGATGCAAGCTATGGCAAAGCAGGTTCAATTGATCATTATGAAGTTCTCTTGAAACATAAGAAAGAGACTCTAAATCCTCAACACCCAGGGAAACCAGGGGAAAAAATTAATCCGAAAGACAAGGATCCAAAATCTCCTAACTATCCACAGGGAACAGACAAAGCTTCCTTAGAAAAAGTCGTGAAGCAAATTATCCATTATGTATATGAAGACGGTAGAAAAGCCAAAGAAGATGTGACGGATCTTGTTCGTTTTGAGCGTGAAGTGCTTATAGATAAAGTCACGGGTAAAATTTTAGAAGATAGAGGCTTTAAGCCAGTTCACAATGATACGAGTTTTGATGCCGTCAAGTCTCCTGAAATTAAGGGCTATAGTCCAGATAAGTTGGAAATTGCAGAAGTGACAGGGTTAAATGAAAAATCTTCTGACCGCGAGATTACGGTGACCTACAAGAAAAAGGAAAGTCCTGCTCCAACAGTGACACAAAAGGCGATCATCAAGTATATTGATGACTCCAAGACGAATCGCTTTGACCCAGATACAGTGACGGGTGAATCGAATCAGCCAATAGACTATTCTACTCTAGATCGTATCGCTAGCTTGAAGAAACTAGGCTACAAGTTAGTGAGTGATAACTTTACAAAAGATGGGGGTCAAAAGTTTGATCAAGATGAAAAAGTCGATCAAGTCTTTGAAGTGCATGTAACGCCAAGAATTGAACCCGTGACTCCAGATAAGAAACTACCTAAGCCAGGGGATAAGGTTACTCCAGAAGATCCAAATACTCCAGTATGGCCAAATAGTGTGACGACTATTGATAACCATAAAACAGTTAGACGAACCATTCGCTACTGGAAAGAAAAGATTAATGGGGAAAAAGCTTTTGAAGATGTTGTCCAAACGGTTGAATTTTCGCGGGTAGCCTATGTGAACTTGCTGACAGGAGAAATTACTTATGGGGAATGGACTAGCAAGAATCCGTCTTATGACGAAGTGAAAAGTCCATATCTGATGAACTACCACGAAGATCGGACAAGTGTTCCGAAAGAAACAGTAAAGGTATCGGCTAAGGATAGCGTGGAAGATGTCATTTATAAACCAGTGGAAACTGACCGTCAGCCAGAAGTAGAAAAAGCCTATAGACTGACGGTCAAATACCTGGATGACAAGGGTAAAGAGCTTCGTCCGACTGAAAGCAGTGAAGAAAAATATAAAGCAGGGGATACTTATAAGACTTCTGCTAAGGTCATTGAAGGCTATATTTTGACGAAAGATCCTGAAAATGCACAAGGTAAGTTCAATGATTCTTCTATAGAAGTAGTATATGTCTATAAAGAGCTAGTTCATGAGGAAACTATTGCCCCAACAGTGAAACAAAAGGCGATCATTAAGTATATTGATGATTCTAATACGAATCGCTTTGACCCAGATACAGTGACGGGTGAATCGAATCAGCCAATAGACTATTCTACTGCAGATCGTATCGCTAGCTTGAAGAAACGCGGCTACAAGTTAGTGAGTGACAACTTTACAAAAGATGGGGGTCAAAAGTTTGATCAAGATGAAAAAGTCGATCAAGTCTTTGAAGTGCATGTAACGCCAAGAATCGAACCTGTGACTCCAGATAAGAAATTACCTAAGCCAGGGGATAAGGTCACGAAAGAAGATCCAAATACTCCAGTATGGCCAAAGAGTGTGACAACTATTGATAACCATAAAACAGTTACACGAACCATTCGCTACGTTTATGAAGATGGGCGCAAGGCTGATGAGGATCGTTTACAAAGGGTTAGTTTTACACGCCTAGCTTATGTTAACTTAGTAACGGGCGCTATTGAATATGCTCAATGGGAAAGCAAACAAGATCGATTGGCTAGTGTTATCTCTCCTGTTAAGGAAGGTTACACTGTGGATATCCCTGTTGTTAGTGAACAAGTGGTAGAAGTTGGGGATGAAGACTCACTTGTATTGGTGACATATAAGCCAAAGGAAGCAAGCAAAGCTACTGAAGAAGCTAAAGAAGAACACGGTAAGGAAAAATCAAAAGATAATAAAGAAGCAAAATCTTCTGAAAAAACAGCTAAGCGAGTGACTGAAGAGCGTTTACCACAAACAGGATCTAATGATTTAGCTGGGCTAGCCGCTTTGACCGCTATAAGCTTAGGTTTATCCTTAAAGCAATTGTCAAAAAGAAAAGATGACTAGTCCTTTTTGAATGAGGGATGCTTAGCCTGAGTGTTTTTCTTCCTAGTGTAGAATGACATGTTAGAGAGCTTATTCCCTTGCTGATGAGAAGCTAGTTTAACTTTTACACTCTATTAAGAATAAACCACCATAAACAAGATGTTGATCAAGTTTGGGTGGTTTATTTGGCGATATAAAAAGGGCTAGAGTTAT
The DNA here is from genome assembly GCF_003664595.1 of Atopobacter sp. AH10. Lineage (GTDB taxonomy): Bacteria > Bacillota > Bacilli > Lactobacillales > Aerococcaceae > Atopobacter. The sequence goes on along the minus strand of NZ_QXPZ01000002.1, from coordinate 90,952 downwards.
TAACTCTAGTCCTTTTTTAAGAATAGTTTATTTCAATAGATCTAGACTCAAGGTCATGGAGTCAGTTCTTATATGGTAAGATCTATTTTCTTTTGGATGGAGAGTATAGAGGAAGTCGTTCCCGCATACGATTAAGAGAAGTTGATGACCAGAAGGAATAGTGTAATCAGTTGGAACCATATCAATGCTATAGTCCGCATAACCATCTTGATCTGGGCCTTTTGTTGGAGTTTCCACATTCATCCAGCCTCTTGTGATGACATGATAGTCTTTAGCTTCTCTTTCTAGAACAAAAGTGCTTTCTGCTAAGTCGGTTTTTAAAGCCACGCGATTGCTTTTACCAGTCTTGTTTGTCCGTTCATCGACAATTTTGCTTCTCCCTTTATCGACTAAGAGGCAAGAGATAGCTCCTTTATTAGGAGAAATCTTGGCCTTAATGTTTAAAATAAGGTCACCATGAATATGGAGATCTTTATCTAAAGTTTGGCTGAGGAAGTGGGCGGAAAGTGGAGAATTTTCGGCTAGCACTTGTTTTTCCCAGTCTGCCGCTGAATCAAAGTGTACTCTACTTTCAAAAGCTTCTTCTCTTTTCAAGGTATCTTTTGGTAATTCTTCTGTCCAGTTGAGAACTTTTTCTTCTTTAGAGTAGGCAAGTTGGGTAAGTCGATTATCAAAGTTCACTAATTCCCACTTGTTAGGATCGTAGCTATGTTGGACATAGCCTTGGCCATTTTCTAGTGGACGTTGACCTAATCCAAAGAAGTAGTAATCTAACCAGCGATCGACTAAATCGAGTAGGTTAAAATTATTGGCTGGTTGGATATAGATATGTTTTCCTCTGTGGATAACAAAGTTCCGGCAAGAAGGGGTATCTTTAGTAGCTTTCAAGAATTTAAATAGGTGGGAAATTTTCACATTCCAGTCGTTAGTCCCATGGATAATGAGCATAGGAACTGTGACTTTGGAGCCGTTATTCAAATAGTTCCTCTCATCCCAGAATTCATTGTAGTGGCCAGAGCCTCTATCCATATCATGGGTCATTTGTTTAAAAAGCTCAAAGAAACGTTCTTTACGTTTGTGAGTGGCGTTGGATGGATTTAGAAGGAAGGATTCACAGAACCAGCTTAGAATATCTATATCTTCACCAGGGAAGCCTTGAGGAGCGACGACTAAGTTATTATAGCGGTAATAGTCATACCAAGAAGATATGCCTGCTTCTGGGATAATTCCCTTTAAGGCAGGGCTCTTGGAGTAAGTTGCTGTGCCGATTGCAAGAGTTCCTAGATAAGACTTACCCGTCATAATGACAGATCCGTTTGACCAGCTTGGAAGTACTTGTTCTTCTGCTTCTAAATCATAGTAGGCAGAACCAGACCCATCAATCCAACGTAAAGTAGCATCAACGGCATCTAATTCTTCAACGGATCCTGTGAGGTTAAAACCTTGAGAATAGAAAGCTCCACGTCCTGCATAGTAAATTAAGGCAAAACCCTTAGCTACATAGCGCTCTAAGGCAGGATTAACTGTTTTCCAACGGTGCTCGACCACTTCTTCTAATTTATCGACAGGGTCTTTCAAGGGACGTCTATCAACTTTTTTAGACCATGATTTTAATTGGAAGTCCTTAACAGGTTCGGCGAGGACTTCATCAATACCATGCAAACTTTGGGGTTTAAAGGCAATTTCATTGCAGTCCATGAAGTAAGGATCCGCAATATAAAGAGCAGGGCAAGTGTGATCCTTGTCATATTCTCGAGGGCGTTGGATGTAAATTTCCACCAAATCAGCCTGATCTTTGCCGGTGGTGGAGTAGCTTGTTTCGACGAATACTCGCTCTTTAATGGCTTTACTTTCATCATAAGCCACTATGGTACGGTCGTGAAAAACAATAGGGCCTTGTGGACAATATTTCTTTTGGAAGTGCTTGAGGTAACCTTCAGTTATTAATACTTCTAATAAGTTAAGGTGTGGCGTTACTTGAATCGTTAAGACGTCATCTAGGAAAGTTAAAATATCCTTGTGGACTTCCAATTCCTTTACTTCGACATCTTTCACCCAAACAGGATCTATATCACTTAACCCTTTTGCAAATTTGGCAAAGTAGGCGACAATTTCATCTTTTGGCCGATCGATTTGAGTAAAGAGTTCTTGTGCAATATCTTTGATTTGCTCTTGAGTAATTTTTATCATAAGCTTTCCTTTCTGTTGCATAAATAGCAACGGGTAATCTTTTGAATACAACTCATTGAATATATTATAGAACAAGCTTAGAAAAATTGATACAGGAAAAGATAGGGCTTTCTTTTACGGGAATACAAGGCTTCTTCTAGACAAATATAGGACTTATTTTTCAAAAAGATGAGATAAGTTGCTTCGAAAGGAGAATATTTTTTGCTTGAGAGAAGTTCCCTTTTTTAGCTAAGGAGGCACTTTTTGATCGGTTTTGTTTAAAAGAGATTTTCAATGAAGGCAGTAAGTTTTTTTCTAGCTTCTAGAATGTTCTCTAATAAACCCTCTTCCACTGGTCGTTTGAAGAAACGTTTGCGATAGTAGTAATATTCGGCTTCTTGGATAAGGTTCAACAGGTCGAAAGGATCGGCTTCTGCTTCAAATGCATAGTTTATAGAAAGGTCTACTAAACGATAGGAAATTTCAGAGGCGTAGGAAAAATCTTCATTCTCTGTCATGGCTTCCTTAGCGTTGTTATAAAGAGCGTAAGCGACCGGAAGATCAACTGGAAAACAATAACCATATTTATACATGTCAGCCAAACTATAAAGTGCAAGGGGGTCTCTGACATAAGCTCCCTTACTGAGCTGTAGAAAGGCTTTATTGTAATCTAATGAACAACCAATGCCATGGAGGTAGAAATAACCGAGTAAGCTGTTGCCGTGGAAAAGCCCTTCTTTGGCAGCGAGTTGGGCATATTTAAAAGCCTTTTCTAGATTCACATGCTTATAACGAGGATAGTAATACAAGATGGCCAATTGATAGACAGCTTCTTTTTCTCCTAATTGGTAGTAGGCATCACGCAAAATTTTATCCAAGATGGGGAAGAAATAGTCGGGTAAATATTGGCCTGGTTCTGTTGAAAGTAATTTAGTGGCAAATGCTATTGGTGGACAGGTGACTTCCTCCTTTTCATCATCAGTATTTTCGAGAATAAGTTGATTAATAGCTGGATAGCTAGAAAAGGGGTATTGGGCGTCCATGAGTAGGGAATATAATTGACGATGGTCGAGAAATTCGTGATCCATAAAGACCTCCTATTCTATCAGTAAAATTTTTTGTAGTAAGTTTATTGTAAACGTTTTGGGGCAGTTTTTCATCTAGAGATCGTGTAAAGTCTCTTTTCTTTTTAACTACTTTGTCTATTACTCATAAATATTATACATATACAAGTTTCTGGGCAAGGAAATGGGCTAAGTAAACTCTTTAGAAGTAGATGTAAAATAATTGACAATACCTTTTTTGAGCATTGGATAAATTTTGAGGGAATGTATCTTTAAATGTACCTGGCTATCGACATCTTACTATAGCAGAACGGTTTTGCTACAAATAATTTTCTACAAAACAAAAAAAGCTGTCGCCACACGGACGACAGCTTCTTTGTTTTTTCAGTCTGACAGGACCGAATTGAAAGACTGATGTTCTTAATAATTAATCTTCGAAAACAGTTTGTTCGCTCACTTCAGTTTCCAAAGCTTTCATTGCTTTTTCAACGAGATGTTTACGAAGTTTGTATTCGTCTTCTTTACTCAATGCTGGGTTCCCCAATGGGTGAGGAATAGCAATGGTAGGGACAATACGGTTAGCCCCAACTGTTTGAGAGATTGGAACAACAGTACACATATGAACAACTGGAACTCCAGCTGTCTTTTCAATTTCTTTGACCATCGTTGCACCGCAACGTGTGCAGGTCCCTCAGGTGGAAGTTAAAATAACGGCGTCGACTCCATTTTCTTTTAATTCTTCCCCAATAGCGTGACCATATTTTTTAGCACTAGCAACGGCAGTCCCATTCCCTACAGTAGCGAAGTAGTAAGGATAGAGTTCACCAATCTTGCCTTCACGAATTTCTTCACGGATAACATCCACTGGAAGAACGCGGTCGGCATCAGCATTAGCGTAAGATGGGTCATAACCACCGTGAGCTGTTTCATAAGTTTCCTCTGTTAGGTCTTCAACACCATCAATGCAGTAACGACCGAATTTAGAGGCAGAGGATGATTCGATATGATCTGGGTTGCCTTTAGGTACGATACCACCAGATGTTACTAAGGCAATCTTGGCCTTAGAAAGGTCTGGAACAGCTTGTTCAGGGTCAACTTTATCGAAATCAGGCATTGGATATTCTGTAACGAAAGCTTCACCATTTAATTTTTTCACTAACATTTCAGCGGCACGGACAGCACCTGGTTTGTTTGTGAAGAAATTAGCCCGATGACGAACAAAGTAGTTGTCTGTTTCAGGATCAACAGCTTCTCCATGAGCGAGTTTAGATAGTAAAGCGGCGATTGGTTTGATCGCTTTACGCATGGTAGCAGCAGAGTTCCCAACTGGCACAATGTAGGCAACTTTCTTATAAATATCTGTCCCTGGGTTTTCTTCATACATCCCTGTTACAGCAGGAATGCCAAGTTCTTTAATGACAGCAGAAGTAACGGCACCAGCGGCCATCCCATAACGACCGGCATTAAAGGCAGGACCAGCAAGAACAGCATCTGGTTCATAGGATTTGATCATGTCAAGAACTTCTGGGAGAACAGTATCTACATTTTCGTTAAAGTAGGAGTCCCCACAAACGACAGTTCCGACAATTTCCATATCTTCTGGTAACTTTTTAGCAAAGGCTGTACCAGGGCCGACAGGGCCATCTTGTTTAAATGGCTTAGTGTCAGCTTTTTCTTCCCCACCAATCCCAGCAAAGAATTGGTTGATATAGTGTACTACACGAATTTTACTCATCTTCAGATCTTACCTCCTTTAGAAGAAATCCTAGACACCCTTAGCGGACATCACGTTAAAGCCAAGTTCGTTGGTTGCCCCTGTTAAGACTTGGATTTCTGCTTCAATTTCTCCATTGTCTTTCAAAGAACCATCGAAACCACCGGCGATAACGTCTACGAAGTCGTAGCAACCGATGACACGATCCATTTTTGGTAAAACAATGACTTCGTTAGCATTCCCACCTGTAACAACGGCATCAGCTAGTGGGTCAGCATCGGCGAGGGATTGGCTAGCGCCATCACGACCGGCGTATTCATCCGTAACGATGACAGTCTTGATCCCTTTCTTTTCGATCTTCTTGCAGTTCATGATCAAGTCAGTATCTGGGTTACCGAATCCTTCTTGTGTGACGATAACACCGTCTAAACCAAGGAATTCAGCTAACTTACTGGTCATGTCTGAAGAACGTTCTTTGTCAGCGAGGTAAACTGTTTCATTGGTAACGATAACGCCCATGAAGTTAAGATCTTTTCCGTGGTGTTCATAAAGGGCACGGATAACAGGGTTGTTCAAGTGGTGGTAAGTAGTGTTTTTGTCACACGCAGATACACAGTTACCGCTTACAATAGCCCCATCCATAACTTCAGTAGGGTAGAGCAAGGTTGGAACAATGTGTTTCACGTCTGTCCCATAGAGATAGGAGTCGTGCAAGAGCCCTTGGGTTTGTAACATGTAGACATAACCTACACGTGGCAAATCAGGGTATTCATTCATTTGATCGACGAAAGTTTTGGTTTCAAATGTTTCGACTTCATCAGCTTCAACATCCTTAGAAAGGGAACCAATAAATTTGGCGACACGTAAACCAGCCAGACGTAAAGCTTCTTCATAGCTGTGTTTTTCAAGGTCATCTACGTGTTCAACAACTAAGCAGATATTGTTCAGCTTGGAGAATGGAGCATAGTCTGCGCCAGGACCAGACATGTCGATGATCCCTTCTTGGAAACCGACAATTTTCCCAACTGTGACAACAGCGCAGCCTTTTAAGCAATTGGTTCTTCCTTCGCCCACAGTGCCAACTTTATTGACAACACCTGGGAATACGCCACCATTTCCTTCAACTTTGTAGCGAGGTTCAATGACGTCTTTAACTGGTGTGATCCGTGTACTTTCACCTGGTTTAGCAATTTCGACGGAAGCGCTAGTAAAGCGGTCATCCTCCAACACCAATTCTTTAATATCGTCTTCTTTCAAATAAAGAACGTGGTCGGCGATTTTTGACTCGTCTGCTAATTGAACATCTTTAATATGAATATTAGCTAATTCAAGTTTCATTTAGTAATCACCTCTTATGTGGTATTGCCCTATCTAGTAGGGTTATAAATAGGTCGGCGGAATTTGCATCCGCGACAGTGCACCCTGAATTAAATCATAGTCAATCAAAGCAAAATCACGCAATACTCTTTCGGTCCATTGTGGCCGGCGTTTACTCTTAATAAATTTTTCATAGACGGCTATTGAATGTTCAATCATTTCTAGACTGTCCATGTCAATGGCAGGGTCTTTTTTGCTAGTAAGCATCACGGATTTGTAATAGGTTTCATTTGGCTTGATGCTACCGCTTAAGGGATGGGTGAGAAGGACTAGGCGCTTGTCGACGATTTGGCGTCTAACTTCTTCTAAGACATCACCATATTCACCTTCCACAAAATAAATATTGCGATCGATTAACTTTTCTTTAACTAGAGGATTGTTGGTTATTATCAGCATAAGTCTCCTTGCGAATTAACGCGCTTACAAAAAACTCCTGAACAAACTTGTCATGAGGACTTGGTCAGCGTGCACGTCTTCCTTTCCAGCCTAAAAACATAAGTATCGACCTCTCTTTTTTTCAAAATCTTGCTAATTTGATTGTAACACAATCGCTTTCAGAATCAATTAATTTATTGATGAGGGGGAAACTTTCCCTGAAGGTTTATTCAAATTATTAATAGCTCATTTCTATCTGTTGAGACTTTTAGGGGAAAGTGCTATCCTAAGCCCAGAATGTATGTAAAAATTGAATGAATTCCCTGTATGGAATGAAGGAGTGTGTCTAATGGCAAAAGATACGATAAAGTCTGATGAATTATTTATCTGCGGGGGTTGTAATGCGAAAATTGGGCCAGGAAATTTATCTAACTTATTAAAAGAACTACCCAAGAAGGAAGATCCGAATTTACTCGTTGGTTATGACTCGACTGATGATGCGGCGGTATATAAATTAACAGATGACTTAGCTTTGATTTCAACCCTGGATTTTTTCCCAACTATGGTTTCAGATCCGTATTTGTTTGGGAAAATTGCAGCGACTAATGCCCTTTCAGATGTTTATGCCATGGGTGGTGAAGTGATCAATGCCTTAAACATTGTGGCCTATCCTGAAGAGAAGGGTTTTTCTGCTTTGAGCAAAATATTAAAGGGTGGTACGGAAAAAGTTCATGAAGCTGGGGCAGTTTTAGCTGGTGGGCACTCTATCCATGATTCCTTACCTAAATATGGCTTAAGTGTATCTGGTATCGTTCACCCGGATAAGATATGGATGAATAATACGAGTCAAGAAGGGGATGCACTTATTCTGACTAAACCACTTGGTGTAGGGATTGTCACAACTGCCTATAGTGTTGGCGAAACAAGTCAAGAAGCTTTTGATGAAGCAGTGAAATACATGACAACTTTAAACAAATATGCGGCAGAAGTCATGAAAAAATTCCCTGTGCATTCTTGTACAGATGTCACAGGTTTTGGTTTGTTAGGGCACTTAAATGAAATGATGAATGAAGCTTTTACAGCTCGTTTAAAAGCAAGTCAAATTCCTTATATCAAAGAAGCCTATCGTTGTGCTAGTGAATTTTTGATCACTGCTGGAGGTCAGCGTAATCGCAACTATCTCAGTGATCATATCCAATTTGAAGTGGATGATTTCCCGCTGGAAGAAATATTATTTGACCCACAAACATCAGGGGGCTTATTGTTTAGCTTACCAAGTGATCAAGCAGATGCTGCTTTAGAAGCCTTGCATGAGAGGGGAATCTTTGGCCACTTGATTGGTCATGTCGTGGCAAGGGAAGATAAGGCCATCATTATTGAAAAATAGGAGTCTTGCCTAATAGAAGTCGTGACAAAGAGAAGCTTGGTTAAAGAAGAGTTTTGCTGATAAATAGAAGTCTTTTTAAAATAGTAGTTTTTTGAAAGAAGAAGTATTTTTAGGATAAATGGCTAGTTATTGGAACCCCTTTTATGAAAAATGGCGAATAGGCTTACATACTTCTTAAAAAGTGACTATAATAGAGGGGTAGACGAATTGTTAGGAATAAGGAGGAAGTTGAGATGTCTAAAACAGTTGATGCTTTAGGGCAATTATGCCCAATTCCTGTGATTAAAGCGAAGAAAGCTTTGCGTGAAGTAGATGATGTGACCGTTTTGGTGGATAATGAAATTTCAGCCCAAAATCTTGAAAAGATGGCCAAACAATTAGGTTATACCCATTCTACTGAGAAAAAAGATGGGGCATATCATGTGCACATTCAAAAAGCTAAGGAATCTAGTGTAGAACAACTGGATACCTATGAAATGGATGAAGAAGACATCAAACTCGCTGCGACTCACCACAAAGATCAATCCTATGTTGTGGCTATTTCTACTGATCGCATGGGTCAAGGGGATGATGAATTAGGGAAACAATTGATTAAGGGTTTCATCTACGCCTTGACGGAACAAGATGTTTTACCAGATAAGATTCTTTTCTACAATGGTGGGGTTAAATTAACCACTGAAGGCTCAGAAAGCTTAGAAGACTTGAAGAGCTTAGAAGAGCGTGGGGTAGAAATTCAATCTTGTGGGCTCTGCTTGAACTTCTTCGGCTTGACTGAAAAATTGCAAGTGGGTTCGATTACGAATCTCTACGCTGTATTGGAACAACTGCGAAAAGCTAACCGAGTTGTTCGGCCATAAGCCATATGATGGATTTATATATTGCCTTTGATAGCACGCATGATGCCATTCGGTGTGAAAATTTAGTTAAGGAAGCTCAAATAAAAGCTCGACTAATTCCAACACCAGAACATATTTCTGCGGGCTGTGGATTAACCTTAAAAGCACGAGGAGAAGATTACGATCGGCTAATGGAATTGATCCAAAGGGAAAAACTTGTTAATCGCAGTATTTTCCAAGTGACCACGGAAAATGGTCGAAAGCACTTCACCCCGGTAAAAGATGACTAAGTAAAGGAGTGCTTGCCCAAAAAGTGATGATGGGTAGGCGCTCCTTTTCCTTTTTTTCTAGCAAATAAGGCTTTTGGCTTTGGTAGAGGAGGAAAGCTCTAGAATGAAAAATTTCGTTATTGGAACGTCTGGCCACATTGATCATGGGAAGACAACATTAATTCGAGCCTTGACGGGTATAGATACGGATACAACGAGAGAAGAAAAGCAAAGAGGTTTATCGATTAATCTAGGCTTTGCTTATTTAGATTTGCCAAGCGGAGAACGAGTTGGCATTGTGGATGTTCCTGGTCATGAGAAGTTTATTAAAAATATGCTAGCTGGAGTAGCAGGGATTGACTTGGTGTTGATGGTTATCGATGTGAATGAGGGGATCATGCCTCAAACAAGAGAGCATGCGGCTATTTTGGAATTATTAGGTGTGAAAGATTATATTATTGTTCTCACTAAAGTAGGGCAGGCAGATCCTGATTTAATCAGTATTGTTGAAGAAGATATTAAAGAACAATTTAAAGGGACAGCTTTAGAGGGCGCAGACATTGTAAGAACAGATGCTGTTGAAGGGATTGGCCTTGACGAATTATTAGATTTAATTGATCAAGCCAGAAGTGATTCTGTCTATAGTCAGAAAGAATTACCTGGGCGTTTAAATATTGATAGGGCTTTTTCCGTTAAGGGTGTCGGGACAGTGGTCACTGGTACTTTGCTGGATGGGCCTTTAGAAGTGGGTGAGGACATTACTATTTACCCAGCAGGAATTAAAAGCAAAATCAGAAATATACAAATCCATGAAGCTGATCAAGTAAAAGCTCACGCGGGCAATCGTACGGCAATTAATTTGACCAAGGTGAGACTAGAAGATGTCAAAAGAGGGGATGTCCTAACGGCAGGGCATTTAGACCTATCTTACATGTTAGATGTACGCTTGACATGTTTGAAATCTCAAACGCAAGCTATTGAGTTGTGGGATCGACTGCATGTGCATATTGGGACTAGAGAAGTCTTAGCTCGAGTGGTACCAATAGGGGTAGATCGCATAAGGCCAGGTCAATCTGAATTGGCTCAATTACGCTTAGAAGAAGTAGTAGCAGTGAAAAAAGACGATCGTTTTATCGTTCGAGCCTATTCTCCAGTGATCACTATTGGGGGAGGGGTTGTATTAGATCCTAAACCGAAAAAGCATAAACGCTATAATGAAGAAGTGATCGAAAGTCTGGAACTTAAAGAAACGGGTGAAACTAGCGATATTTTATTAGACTTTTTATCTAGAAGAACCCATGGCTTGACCAGTACGAAAGATATGGCGGATTATTTGAACCTACCGCTAAAAGATGTGAAGAAAATGGTTTCAGAAATGGTTGATAAAGGAGAATTAGTGGCTGTTGGGGCTTTGTATTTGTCAGAAGAAACTTTGGATAAAATGACAAGGAGTATGACAGAAACTCTGGCCAACTTCCATCAGACCCATCCTTTACAACCGGGGATGCCTTTAGGAGAATTTAGGTCGCAGTTTAAAAAAATCGATCCTAGAGATGTAGATGCTATTTTGAAAATTTTGCAAGATAGAGAGCAAGTGGTTATTTCGGCGGAACTGATTCGTTTATCTTCATTTAACGTGGATTATAGTCCTGAACAAAAGGCTGTCCATGAAGCTATGAGTAAGGAAATGCAAAAGGCAGGGATGACGCCACCATCCATTGAAGAACTGATCCAAGATGATCCAATACGAAAGGCGGTTTATGACCGGATGCTCGGTAAAGAATTGATTCAAGTCGATCGACGGATTGTGTTAGATCATAGGGTTTATGAAGAAGCTTTAAATAAAGTGAAAGCTTACATCAATCAAAATGGAGCCATCACTTTAGGCGAATTTAGGGATATGATGGGAACGAGTCGCAAGTACGGGATCGCCTTTTTGGAACATTTGGATCGTCTAGGTGTGACCAAACGCATCGAGGACAAACGGGTCTTACGTTAAGGGAGGATATAGCATGAAAAAACTCTTAGCTCAACTTCCGGCTGTGGATAGCTTGTTAAAACGTGAGGAAATGCAGGTGTTGATTGAACGCTTTACTCACCAAGAAGTGAAAAGAGCCATTAAAGAAGGCTTGGATGAGACAAGACAGGCTATTTTATCTGGACAAGTGACGAACTTTTCATTAGAAGATTTATTGGGGCAAATTAAACAGGCCTTCGATCAATTGATTGAGCCTACTCTGAAAGCAACTATTAATGCGACAGGAACTGTTTTGCACACTAATTTAGGTCGTGCTATCTTGGCTGATGAAGCTAAAGAAGCTGTGCAAATGGCAGCTTCCCAATATACGAATTTGGAATATGATTTAAAAGCCGGGCATCGTGGAACTCGTTACCAACATGTACAAGATCTATTAAAGGAATTAACCGGTGCTGAAGATGCCCTGATCGTCAACAATAATGCAGCGGCAGTTTTACTTTACATGACCGCCTTAACCAAGGGGAAAGAAGTGTTAATTTCTCGGGGAGAACTCGTTGAAATAGGGGGCTCTTTCCGTATTCCTGACGTGATAGAATCTTGTGGAGCTATTTTACGTGAAGTTGGGGCGACAAACAAAGTAAAAGTGGCAGACTATCAAAGAGGAATCAATGAGGAAACAGGAGCTATCTTGCGTGTGCATACCTCTAATTATCGTGTACTTGGTTTTACTGAATCGCCAAGTGATAAGGATTTGGTTGCCCTTGCCCATGAAAATGATTTGCCTATATTTAATGATCTAGGTTCGGGATTATTGATCGATCTGCAGCCTCTTGGACTTTCTTACGAACCGACGATTAAAGAATTGATTCAAGCGGATTATGACTTGGTATCCTTTAGTGGGGATAAATTGCTGGGTGGCCCTCAAGCTGGGGTTATCGTCGGGAAGAAGAAGTATATAGATGAATTGAAAAAATTCCCGCTTTTACGGGCTTTGCGGACAGACAAGGTCACTTTAGCAGGCTTAGAAGCTACTCTCCATCTTTACCGTGATCCTAAAAAAGCCATGCAAAGGATACCAACATTACAAATGATTGCGAAAACAAAAGAAGAAGTGAAGCATCAAGCAGAAAAATTAGGCCAAGCCCTCTCAAAACATATCAAGGGAGTAGAATGGGAACTTTTAGAAGGAAGCTCTCAAGTTGGTGGAGGGGCTTATCCAATCGAGAAACTGCCGACTTGCTTGCTGTTATTGCGGATAGAAGGAATGAGTGAGGATGAATTAGAAAAAGCCTTACGTCTATCTGAAGCGCACATCATTACTCGGGTTATGGATGGAGCTGTATGCTTTGATTTAAGAACAGTTTTGAAAGGGCAAGATCAAGTGATTGTAGAGACCCTTTTACATATCGTAGAAGGAAAAAACTAGGCTAAGTTGACTTTTTTATAAAAACTCTTTTCTAAAGTTTAGAAGAGAAATTAGGGCTAAACGAGCCTTTGTTGTTGTGCTTCAAGTGGAATAGCAGCTCTTTATAGGGAAGGCATAAGGAGAAAGTCATTCTTTAACAAAAGGATGGCAGCCCTAAAATCTGAATAAATAGATATAAACCGACTTAGCTTTTAAGAGTAAGTCGGTTTTTTATCATTTCCAAAGTTTATAGGAGGGTTAGCTGACACATTTCAATTACAGAGCTTGCTAGATCAGATTTCCGCAGTTCATGAGCCTTTTATCTATAAGTGGAATAAATAAAATGAATTAGCAAGAAACTGTTTTTACAAAGAATTTCTGTTGAATAGCAAGTGTAAACGTGTTAAATTGAAAGTGACATTCCCTGTGATTTATATCGAATGTCAATAGACTAAGGATGGCAAATGACATGGACTTAAGACAAATTGAAACATTTATTGCTATTGTAGAAACGGGTAGTTTTTCAGCTGCTGCCTACGCTTTATCTATTACCCAGCCGACAGTTAGTACGCATATCAAACAATTAGAAGACGAATTGGGCGTGCAATTAATCAATCGGACGACTAAGCGCTTGTCAATCACAGTGGAGGGACATGAATTTTATCGCTATGCTGTTTCGATTGCCCGCATGGTTCGAGGTATTCAAGAAACTTTTTCCGGAGAGAAACATCAAATGTGTCGCATAGGGGCTTCGTCGGTGCCTTCCCTTTATGTGCTACCAGATGTGCTAGGGTATTTTCATAAGCATTATCCCGAAATAAAATTAGATATTATTCAAGGGGACAGCGAATCGATCATTGATCAATTATTAGAGGGATCTGTCCATATGGGAATTGTTGGAACAACAACAGAGGATGAAGAATTGACCTTTGAAAGGTTGCTATCTGATCAATTAGTTATTGTGACGCCGAATACACAATCTTACAGGCAATTAAAGCAGCAACAAATTGCGCCGAATCAATTATTACGTAGGCCATTGATTATGAGGGAATCTGGATCAGGGACTGGAAGAGAGGCCAATCATTTTATTGAACTTTTAGGCTTATCAAGGAACGAGTTGAATCAAATTGCTACGGTCAATGACGTAGAAGTCTTGAAACGTTTAGTGGAAAAAGAATTAGGGATATCAATTGTTTCTCGCTTATCTGTTCAACGGGAAATTGATAGAGGCTCTCTCTTAGCCTTTGAATTAACTCAATATCAAACGACAAGGCACTTTTATCTAGCTTATCGTAAGGGGATGATGTGGTCTACAGCTCAAAAAAGGCTCTATGAATTTTTAAGACAGTTTTTTGAAAAAACAGATAGGGGGAACAGCTAAAAGACAGAGATTAAAGATATTTAATCTTGACAAGCTATAAATAAGCCCCTATTTATCGTTTGGATTTATTGACAATGAATCCGCTTTTGATATAATGTAAGCGTAAAGAAAAGTGTCAGAAAACGCTTACCTTTATAATGACATTATATTGAGGGAGGAATGAACGATGGCATTAAATCTAGATGGTAAAAAAGTTATCATCATTGGTGACCGTGACGGTATCCCAGGTAGTGCTGTTGAAGAATGCTTAAAGGGTACTAAAGCAGAGGTTGTCTTCTCTTCTACGGAGTGCTTTGTCTGAACGGCTGCAGGGGCCATGGACTTGGAAAACCAACGTAGAGTTAAAGAAGCTGCTGAAAAATATGGTGCTGAAAATGTTGTAGTTATCCTAGGAGGATCAGAAGCTGAATCAGCTGGTCTAGCTGCAGAAACTGTAATTGCCGGGGATCCAACATTTGCTGGGCCACTAACAAACGTGGCATTGAATTTGGAATGCTATCACGCTTTAGAACCTGAATTCAAGGAATATGTTGATCCTGATGTTTATGAAGAACAAATCGGGATGATGGAAATGGTTCTTGATGTGGATGACATCATTCAAGAAATGACCGATATCCGTGAAGAACTAGCAGAATAGTCGGCGCCAACTTAAAAGAAGATATATTAGCTCTCGCCGGCGTCAAGTCTTGATGCCGGCGAGTTAATTTATGTAAATAAAATTTGGGGTGATGGAATGAGTAATACAATCTATGATGTAATCATTATTGGTGGGGGCCCAGCAGGCTTAACAGCCGCTCTATACAATGCTCGTGCTCGTCTCAAGGTCCTAGTCTTGGAAAAATCCAAATTAGGTGGCCAAATTACAATCACACATGAAATCGCTAACTTCCCTGGTGCTGTTTACGGAGAAGGTGACGAACCAAGTGGTCCAGAATTGATGGATCGTATGGTGGAACAAGCCAAAAAATTTGGGGCAGAAATTAAAGTCGGTGAAGATGTTTGCGATCTAGAAGTAGATGGCAAAGTTAAGAAACTGACCTGCAAAAATGGAAACGTATACGAAGCTAAAGCGATCATTTGTGCAAACGGTGCCAGCCCACGACATATCGGTTGTCCTGGGGAAGTAGAACTCACTGGTAAGGGTGTTTCTTACTGTGCAACTTGTGATGGAGCTTTCTTCGAAGACATGGAAGTCTATGTGGTAGGTGGAGGGAACTCCGCTGTTGAAGAAGCAACGATGTTAGCTGGTATTGCTCGCAAAGTTACCTTAATTCAAAATCTTTCTACGTTGACTGCCGATGCTATTGCCATCGAAAACATTCACAAACAAGATAATGTCGAATACATTTTTGATTCCGTTGTTCAAGAAATTCGTGGGGATGGTATCGTCGAAGAAATGGATATTAAGAATACCAAGACCGGCGAAGTAACTACCTTTACAGCTGATGAAGAAGATGGAACATTTGGGGTCTTCATCTTTATCGGCTATGTTCCTTCTACTGATATTTATAAAGGCAAAGTCCCATTAAATGATTGGGGCTATATCGAATCTGACGCTGATATGAAGACTTCTATTCCAGGTGTTTTTGCAGCGGGAGATATTCGTCCTAAGAGCTTGCGCCAAGTTATTACGGCGTGTGGTGATGGGGCTATTGCAGCTCATAGTGCTCAACGTTATGTGGAACATTACGAGGCCTAACAATTATTTATAGTCAAAAAAATTTGGAGGGAAAGAACAATGGAAGAATTAACAAAAGAATCATTTGAAGAAAAAGTATCTCAAGTTGAAGGACCAGTATTGGTAGACTGGTGGGGCGATGCTTGTACAGCTTGTAAAGCCTTTATGCCGACAATGGAAGAAATTGCTGTGAAATACGATGGTAAAATGCCAATGTATAAATTTAATACCTCTCAAAAAGGTTGCCGTCGTTTCTGCATCAAACAACGTATTCTAGGTCTACCTGTTATTGGTATTTATAAGAACGGTGAAAAAGTGGATGAAGTAGTTAAAGAAACACTTTCACGTGAAAATGTTGAAGCGATGATTGAAAAACATCTTCAATAGAGAGAGTTTCAAGACGTTGGGGATGATGGAAAGCGTGATAACCGTCATCCCTTTTCTTTATAAGGAGGATAAAATATGGATTTTGCAACATTGCGTGGAGCAAGCTATGTATTGGCACATACGCCAGATATGATTATGCAAAATGGGACAACTCAAACGGTGGAGCGCCAAGTGAACCCTGACAGTGAGTACTTGAAGAAATTGCCAGAGCACATCCGTTCCTACGAAGAAGTGGTGAACTATGCCCCTAACCAAACTTATATTGAAAATATGCATTATTCAGAATTGAAAGCATTACCACAACCATGGTGGAAAGAAAAAGTTGAAGGGAAACGCTACAGTAAACGTGGGGAAATCATGCCAGAATTAGAGTTTTATGGCTTGATTTGCCTAGCAGATGTGTTTGAAACTTGCTTCTTGGAAGAATCTTTTGCTGAAGAAGTTAAGTCTGCTTTAGCTCAACATGAACTATATAAAGATGATGTAGAAAAACTCAAACAGGTTGAAAGTTTGGAATATATTCAAAAGCATGTGGATGAGTATGCCTCTGAACCACTTTATTACAAGGGTAAATTAGTTGGTTGCGTGAATAGAGCACATGAAATTGATGTCAACTTATCCGCCCATGTCATGCTCGAAAACTTAGTCGTTAAAGCTTCTGGTGTCTTAGCTTTACGTCATATGTTCAAAGATAACCATGTAGATCCTTCTGAAGTTGATTATGTTATCGAATGTTCAGAAGAAGCTTGCGGGGACATGAACCAACGTGGCGGTGGGAACTTTGCTAAATCCATTGCTGAATTAGCTGGATGTTCCAATGCGACGGGTTCAGATATTCGTGGTTTCTGTGCAGCGCCTACCCATGCCTTGATCACTGCAGCTTCCTTAGTTCGGGCAGAAACGCATCGTATGGTAGCTGTTGTAGCAGGCGGTTGTACAGCCAAATTAGGGATGAATGGTAAATCTCATGTGGATAAAGACATGCCAGTATTAGAAGACTGTGTGGCTGGGGTTGCCTTCTTGCTTGGCCCTAATGATGGGGTTCATCCAGTAGTCAGAACGGACTTGGTAGGTAAACACACGGTTTCTTCAGGAGCTAGTCCACAAGCTGTAATGACCACTTTGGTGGCTAAAGTCTTGGATAAAGCTGGGATAACAGTGAATGATATTGATGCTTACTCTGTTGAAATGCAAAACCCAGATATTACAAAACCTGCAGGGGCAGGGGATGTGCCAACAGCCAACTTGAAGATGATCGGGGCTATCGGTGTTCTCAGGAAAGAAATGGAACGCAAAGAATTGAAAGATTTCCTTGACAGAAAAGCTATTCCAGGTTGGGCACCAACGCAAGGACATATTCCTTCTGGGGTACCATATTTAGGTTTTGCTTTAGATGATTTAACCACTGGGGATAAAAATCGTGTCATGATTGTTGGGAAAGGATCCTTGTTCCTAGGACGTATGACCAACCTCTTTGACGGGGTATCTGTGATTATTGAACGGAACTCTGGAGAAATGGCAAAAGAAGAAGCTGGAGTTAGCGAAGATTTGAAGACAGTAATTAAGGCTGAGGTCGCTAATGCTATGCGTAATTTTGCCCAAACATTAGCTGAATAGTCAGGAGGTGGGACAGTGTCAGATCAAGTAAAAGCAACCATTAAAGAGGTCTTTGAAGACATTGCCACTGCTCTTGAAACAGGTGAAATGGGTCGAAGGATCAAGATCGGTTTGACCATTAACGGCAGTGAAAATGGCTTTGAAGTCATGAAAGAAGCGGCAAGGATTATTCGGAATGAACACCTATTCGATCTTGTCCTCATCGGTGAAAAGCAAGACTTTACAGATGACTTTGAATTTTATGAGGCAACATGTGAAAAAGATGTGACGGATAAATTAGATGCTTTAATTGAAGATGGAACGATTCAAGGGGCAGTTACCCTTCACCATCCATTCCCTATTGGTGTTTCTACAGTCGGTCGAGTGATCGCTCCAGCCTTTGGTAAAGAAATATTTATTGCAACAACAACAGGGACAACCGCTACAGTAAGAAATGAAGCGATGGTGCTCAATGCCATTAATGGGATTGCAGCAGCTAAAGCTTGTGGGATTAGTCATCCTACAGTGGGTATTTTAAATGTAGATGGGGCTAATGCTGTTGAAAGAGCTTTGAGACAACTTTTTGAAAAGGGCTACGATATTAACTTTGCTGAAAGTGCTCGGAGTGATGGTGGGGTCATATTACGAGGGAATGACCTCATTATGGGTTCAGCAGATGTTGTTGTTTGTGATACCTTGACAGGCAATATTTTGATGAAACTTTTCGGAGCTAGTCAATCAGGCGGGAATTATGAAACAAGTGGTTATGGCTACGGGCCTTCTATTGGGGATGGGTATGATCGAGTGATTAATATCGTTTCTCGTGCTAGTGGAGCGCCTGTTATAGCTAATGCATTGCGTTATTGCTATCAAGTCGCAAAAGGAAATGTCCTTGAAGTGGCTAAGAAGGAATATGCTGAGGCTAAAGCAGCAGGTTTAGAAGAAGTAAGAGAAAGCCTCCAACCGAAAGCTACTGCAGTTGAAGAAGTAAAAGCGCCAGCTAAAGAAGTGGTCACAGCTTCTTTAAGTGGCATCGATGTTCTCGATCTAGAGGAAGCTGTGAAAGCCCTTTGGAAAGAAGGCATTTATGCTGAGTCTGGTATGGGATGTTCAGGGCCAGTGATTTTAGTTTCCGATGCCAATGAAGAAAAGGCAAAAGAAGTCGTGAAGGCAGCAGGTTTTATGTAATATAAAGTGAATGGAAGGGCGGGGTGACCATCTCGCCCTTTTTGAATAGGGGTATAATGTTGGCGCTAGCAGAAAAAGTAGACAAAAAGAGAAGGGACTTTACAGTAGAAGGGATCTTGCTGAACGCTTTCAAAAATGCTATAATGATGAAGTGCTTTTTGGGAGCGGATGGGTTCTGGTGTGCCCTCTAGTCTTCAAAACTAGTATGAGGAGTTAGGAGCTTCTTGGGTGAGTTCGATTCTCACACGTTCCCGCCAAGAGAAATTTACCCCATCTTATTGACTGAATTGAGGTTGATAAGATGGGTTTTTGTGTAAAAAGGAGCACTGCTTGAAGATGTGTGCGCTTCCTTTTTGCGGAACTTTGCTATAATAGGTTCAGAAGGGAGGATGGATGGATGATTTATTTAGATAATGCAGCGACTACTGTTCACAAGCCTCAAGTGGTGATTGATGCAGTGGTAGATGCCTTGAAACATTTAGGAAATGCAGGTCGGGGGGCAACGGATGAGTCCCTTCAAAGTGCTCGGACGGTTTTTTCTGCTCGTGAAGAGATCAACACCCTAATTAATGGAGAGGATGCCAGGCAAATTGCCTTTAGCTTAAATGTCACAGAGGCTTTAAATACAGCTATTCGTGGCTTATTACATCCTGGAGACCATGTGATTTCCAGTGTGATGGAGCATAATTCTGTCATTCGCCCTTTAAATGACTTACAAGATAAAGGGGTAGAGGTCACATATTTACCGATGTCAAAAGACTGGTGTATAAGTCCAGAAGATGTTTTAAAAGCCCTTAAACCGAACACAAAAGCCCTTGTTTTAACGCATGCTTCGAATGTCACAGGCAACATTAACCCTATTAAAGAAATTGTCCAAGCGCTAGCCGGTCGAAATATTTTAGTGATTTTAGATGCGGCTCAGTCAGCCGGAGCTATCCCAATTGACGTACAAGATTTAGGGGTAGATGTACTTTGCTTTACAGGACACAAATCACTTCTAGGACCACAAGGAACTGGTGGTTTATATGTCCGAAAAGGCTTAACGATTGACGTGCTCAAGTCTGGTGGGACAGGAGTAGAAACATTTAATCCTCACCAACCCTTAGCTATGCCGACTCATTTAGAAGCAGGTACCTTAAATGGACATGGATTAGCTGGATTAGCTGCAGCTGTAGAATATATATTAAATATTGGGGTAGAAAATATTCATCAAGAGGAATTGCAACTGATGAATAAGTTCTATCAAGCGGTTACGGAAATGGAAGAAGTGAAAGTTTACGGGAATTTCAATAAAGATAAATGCCCGATCGTTTCCCTTAATATAGGGGACTGGGATTCCTCAGAAGTGTCGGATCGACTTTTAGAAGATTTCGGTATTGCCACGAGATCTGGTGGTCACTGTGCTCCTCTTATGCATCAGGCACTAGGGACAGTTGATCAAGGACTTGTTCGTTTTAGCTTTTCCCACTTTACAACCGAAGAAGAAGTAGAAGAAGCAATCAAAGCAGTGAGGTCTTTAGCAGAAGAATATCGACAAATGAAGTAAGCCTGTCTTTGTGAATGACAAGAAAAAACGCCAAGTCTTGCTTGAAGGAGCAAAGGCTTGGCGTTATTGACTATGTTTTGAAACTTAAAAGATCATGCTGAAAAGAACGATAACCCCTAAAACGATACGGTAATAACCGAAAGGCTTGAAGTCGTTATTTTTGATGTAAGAAAGCAGGAATTTTACAGCCACTAAGGAGACGATAAAAGCTATAAGGGAACCGAATAGGAGAATAGCTATTTCTAATCCTGTAAAATTGAAGCCGAATTTGACGAGTTTTAAGAAGCTTGCCCCAAACATGATAGGGACACTGAGGAAGAAGGAATACTCCGTCGCAATATATCTCGAGCAACCCAGTAACATGGCGCCTAGGATAGTTGCACCAGATCGACTAGTTCCAGGAACAAGAGCCAGGGTTTGGAAGCAACCAATGAGGAAAGCTGTTTTAAAGCTTAATTCTCCTAAGTGATTGAAAAGAGCTTTTTTCCCAATAGAGCGGTTTTCGATTAAAATGAAGAAGACACCATATAAAATAAGCGTAATAGCTACTACAAAGGCATTATAGAGATGAGCATCCATCCAATCGTCTAATAAAAGACCGAATACCCCAGCTGGTAGGCAGCCTACAATGATTTTCCCCCATGTTAACCAAGTTTCTCTAGCAGCAGCTTGATCTTTTTCCTTGTCAAAAGGATTTAATTTTTTGAAGAAGACAAGGACAACAGCTAAGATAGCAGCTAATTGAATTACCACTAAGAACATTTCTGTGAATTCAGGCCTGAGAGCTAGCTTTACCCATTCGTTGACTAGGATCATATGACCTGTGGAACTGATGGGAAGCCATTCTGTGATACCTTCTACAATTCCAATGAGAACAATTTTTAACCATTCAATTAAAGTCATGGCACTCACCTTTCATGTGTATTTGCGTAAGCTAGTATATCGAATTTTGAAAGTAAATACTATCCACTTGAAGATAAAGTTAAGAAAATTCCTGATGAACTGGTCGAAAAGTTTTGGATAAAGAAAAGACCGGGAAAAGAAAATAGATAGAAATCTTAATAAATGCGCTTTCAAAAGGGGTTGTTTTAAGAGCTTTTCCCCTATATGATAAGAGTGTAAGAGTGATAGGGGTGAGACTAATGTTTGAGTTTTTGAAAAGAGTGGTCAAGGTTACAGAGAAGAAAGGGCCTGTTGAATTGTTTGCACCTGTCAATGGGTATGTGATCCCTATAGGAAAAGTTTCCGACCCTGTTTTTGCAGAGAAGTTGATAGGGGATGGCTATGGGGTGAAACCGACAGATGGTAAGGTTTATGCTCCGGTTTCAGGAACGATTAGCAGTGTTTTTCAAACGAAACAAACGCTAGGTATAAGAACACCAGAAGGCTTGGAAGTGATGGTGCATATGGGGGTAAATACAGCTGAATTAAAGGGCTCCCCTTTTGAAAATCATGTGCAAGAAGGCGATAAGGTTACGCCTGAAACCTTGTTATCCACTATGGATCTTAGAGCTCTTAAAGAAGCTAAAAAAGACAATGTGGTCATTGTTGTGATCACATCGATGAATCGGGTCAAAGACTATACGATTAGTCATCAAGGAGATTCTACAGCAAAGGAAAAGATTGGCAAGATTGAATTAGCCCGATAAGGATACTTGATTAAGTAGATGTTGAATGAAATAGTTGTGATCAATAGAATAATCCAGCCCCTATGGTGAGGTTCTCTAGTATAGAGATGCTCTTGTTGAAAATGAGCAGATTTGCCAAATGAGGGCTGGATCTTTTATTGATGGGGATTCATTTAAGCTTAGGGCAATCGAACTTTGAGAAAGGCATTCAAGTTTGAAGGGCTTTCCTCTTAAGTACTAGGGGAAGCATTGCCTTTATTGTCCCTTTATCTAGTCTAGAGGGCTAGAGGAGGCTTTGCTTTTATTGTCCCTTTATCTAGTCTAGAGGGCTAGGGGAAGCTTTGCTTTTATTGTCCCTTTATCTAGTCTAAAGGGCTAGGGAGAACACAGACACATTCTGGGATGGGATAAATATCTGGAAGTAGTTTTAGAAGGCCGGTTTTGGGATCTCGTTTGAAAATTCGTGTAAGACCTTTTTGATGGCCACAAATGAGCCAATGATTGTCTATAGAAAGTTGGAAGTCTCTTGGAAAATCATCTCCACTCGAAATACATTGAATTTTTTTAAGAGAAAGGCCATCTGGGGAGATAGAAAAGACGACAATAGAATTATGGCCACGGTTAGAGGCGTAGAGGAAACGTCCGTCTTGAGAAAGATGGATAGCAGCCCCACTATTGAAGTCGGTCCACTTATCTGGAAGAAGGGAGTAGCTAGAAGCAATTTGGAATGCAGAAGTGGATAGATTAAAAGGCAAGACTGTCACTTCACTGGTCAATTCTGATAGCAAGTAGGCAACTTTCCTTTGTGGGTGAAAAGCTAAATGTCTAGGACCAGAACCAGCTTTTAGAGAGAGATCACTTATTTTCGTCAGTTTCATTTCCTTGTCTAAGCGGTAGTGGCTAATAAGATCGCTGCCTAAATCGCAACATAAAATGCCTTCAGTAAAGGGATGGGGGCAAGCAAAATGGATATGGGCCTTTTCTTGATTAGGGTGTGGGCCTTTACCGACATGTTGCACTTGGTCGATCAAATGTATTTGCCCATCTTTTCCTAAAGATA
This sequence comes from Atopobacter sp. AH10, assembly GCF_003664595.1. Classification (GTDB taxonomy): domain Bacteria; phylum Bacillota; class Bacilli; order Lactobacillales; family Aerococcaceae; genus Atopobacter. The sequence continues at coordinate 67,914 of NZ_QXPZ01000002.1, read as the reverse complement.
AGACGGATAGGATAGCATCGTGGTAGTTTGCAGTGTAAATGAGAGAATTTTCTGGGTCGTAACTGACATAGCAAGGGACATGATCAGAATATTCCAGATAGGACAGGATTTCTCCTCGATGTTCTGGCAATAGATCGATGACGGCTAAGCCTGATTTGTTCGAAAGTTCAGCAACTGAGATCAGACGGTTAGCTTTTTTATCTAAAGCTAGATAAGTGGGATTTTTAAGTGAGGCCAAGACTTTTATATTTTCGAGCTGCCCTTGATAAAAGCTAGCTTCATAGATACCTTGGCTACTTGCTCGTGTATAGCTACCAAAATAAATAGTTTCAGTGAAATCTTGCATAATTGAGCCTCCAGTTTAAAGTTTGACAAGCTGTTTTCTTATTGTTTTTTCTTAAGCTATTTTGCTTTTAGTTTACACGATTTAAGCAAAAAGATAAAATAAGGATAAGTACTTGAAAGGAGTGGCATGATGACATCCAAAAATGATTATTCAGCGAAATCTTGGGTATGGAGGTGGTTTTTTAATAATAAGATGGTGTCCGTCTTATTGATTATCCTCTTGATCACCATTAACATTCTCTTGCTTCGGAAAATTAGTTTTGTCTTTACCCCTCTTCTAGGCTTTGCTAGCACTATTGCTTTTCCAGTTATTACTGCAGGGGTCATCTTTTATATCTTGAATCCCTTGGTGAGATTTTTAGAGAAAAAAGGACTTAAGCGACTATACAGCATTTGGATTGCCTTAGTGGTTGCTACATTAGTCATTGTTCTATTCTTTTCTTATTTGATCCCTTTATTAAAAGGGCAAATTTTGGATTTTGTGCGCACTTGGCCAAATTATTACAATGCGTTTGTGGAACAAATTAATCGTTTAGTCGATAGTGATTGGCTGAAAGCTTTGCAACCTCAATTGGCACAAATGAATGACAAGTTTTCTTCAGATATTGCTTCACGTTTGAATAGCTTGTTGAACATGACGGTGAATTCTATTGGAAACATTGTAGGGGCAGTGACAGAAGCCATTGTTGGTTTGATTACTATGCCAATCATTCTTTTCTATCTTTTAAAAGACCAAGATCGTATCTTGCCATCAGTTGTTAAAGTTTTCCCAACTAAATCAAGAGAATCCATTAGCAAAGTTTTGAGGGAGATGCATGAGCAAATTAGTCGTTATATTTCTGGTCAATTAACGGTCGCTTTCTGTGTAGCAGTGATGTTCATTATCGGCTATATGATTATCGGCTTAAACTATGGAACCGTTATTGGGATTTTTGCTGGTGTGATGAACATAATTCCTTATTTAGGAAGTTTTGTGGGGATGATTCCTGCTATAGTTATTGCTTTAGTGACAAGCCCTATGATGTTAGTGAAGGTTTTAGTGGTCTTTATGATCGAACAAACCCTAGAAGGCCGGATCATTTCTCCATTAGTTTTAGGAAATAATTTATCCATCCACCCAGTGACTATTTTGTTTATCTTATTAGCAGCTGGAAAGATGTTTGGTTTCTTAGGCCTTTTATTGGGGATTCCTGGTTATGCTGTGGCTAAAGTAGTGGTGACTGAAATATTTGAGTGGTACAAGCAATATTCTGGGGCATATCACCCAGAAGGCGAAACAGCTGATGAAGGTGAAAATGCCTAGTTAAATTTACTTTGGATACAGGAAAGTCATGCCTTTAGAAATAGATTTTTGAGGGCTTATCTGCTAAAACTATCCAAGGAGACTAGTTGATAGCAAAATACTTTAAACAAATACCCCCTAAAGTTAGAGGATAAGATCTAGCTTTAGGGGGTAATTTATTGGCTTTATAGGCTGGGCTTTGGATTTTTCCTGAATAAAAGCGAAAATTAAGCTTGCTCTTGCCGACGTTTGAGGACTAGATCAATTAAGTGATCAGCTAAATGAGGGTTACGAACGAGAAGTGGGCCGTGGAAATAGGAGCAAAAAACATTTTTGTAGCGGGCACCTTCTGTCCCGTCTTGACCATTGTTACCGTTACCGGAAATCACTTTTCCCAATGATTTTACAGGTTCTTTGATAAAGGTCATACCATTATGGTTTTCATATCCGACATAGTCTTCATTAAATTCATCATTATGGATGGTAATATCTCCAATAAAGCGATGATTATCTTGGCGTTCTGTGTAATGATTCAATAAGCTTGCTCCTTGAATTTTTTGGCCTGCAGCCGTGATATAGTAATCACCTAATAGTTGAAAGCCACCGCAAATAGCCAAAAGGACACCATCAGATTCAATATATTCTTTTAGGGCAAGAGCTTTGCTAGGGAGATTTTTAGCCACAACTGATTGTTCGAAGTCTTGCCCACCGCCGAACAAGATAAAGTCGTATTGGTCTTTAGAGAGTGTTTCTTCTAATGAATTGACTTCTGTTTGATAGTTTAAGCCTCTTTTTTTGAGAAGATATTGTAGCATGAGTAGGTTGCCATTATCCCCATAAGTGTTCAGTAAGTTACCATATAAATGGCCAATACGTATTGGTGCTTCTTGTGATTGCGTCATGGGCTTACTCCTTCCTGATTTGGTATGGTTGGGTAGTGTTCGTTTGAGCAGGATAGGCGTCCACTTCGCCCTTTGTCAGCGAGAGCATGCGCTCTCTACTGAAAAGGACTCCAGTGCTCCTTTCCTGACCGCTCAAACTCACATTTAGTTGTATATATAGCCTTCTTGTATCCAGGTTTTTCGAAGGGCTAACATGGCTGTATAGGTACTTAGGATATGGACAGTTTGTGTAGGGAGTTCTTTGATCTTATCTGCCAGTTGGTTGAAGTCTTCAACTAGAAGTAACTGATCTTCTTTCATCCCGCTAACAAGTAATCTTGTTTTAAGTTCTTTAGATCGCGTACCTCCGTAGATAACACGACGATTTTTATCAACCAGATGTTCATAATTAGCGTCCCAAATCCAACTAACATCCCGTCCGTCAGCATAATTGTCATTTAATAGGGCGACAAGGCTGTATGGCTTTTCTTCATAGGATAAGAGGTCGATGACTTGATTGATGCCGACAGGGTTTTTCGTTAAATGGATCATCACTTCTTTATCGCCAATCTTTATACGCTCTTGACGGCCAAAAACACGTTGGGCGGCTTGGAAGCCTTGTCGGATTTGTTCTGGACTAGCTCCAAATAGACGACTGACGCTATAAGCGGCTAAGGCGTTATAGATATTGTAAAGGCCAGCAATAGGAAGAGTATAGCTTTCCCCATCAATGTCAAAACTTGAATCGTCCATGCTGAGTTGATTGATCTTAGTCAGTTTAAAGGACAATTCTGGACGTTTAAAGTCGCAATTAGGGCAGTAATAGTTACCTAGATTGCCATAGGTATTGAGGTGGTAATGCAAGATGGATTGGCAATTTGGGCAAAGGATACCATCCGTGTTGGAAGGAATAGGCACGTCTTCTTTATAACTAGTGTCAAAGCCAAAGAATTTTTGAGGATGGCTGAGGGCTTTTGAATGAAATATAGGAGAATCGCCATTAGCTAAGATAGTTGCTTGAGGAGAATTTTTAGCCCCTTCTAACATAAGATCGTAGACGGAATAAATTTCCCCATAACGGTCCATTTGGTCACGGAATAGGTTGGTAAAGACTAACACATCTGGTGTGACTAAGTTGGTTACACGTTTCAAGGTAGCTTCGTCCACTTCCAAGACGGCAATGCTTTCGCCTTTTTTATGATGCCCCTTTGCGCTTAAAAAAGTGGAGATGATCCCCTGTTCAAGGTTAGCTCCGGTAGGATTGGTGATCACTGTAGGATAAATTTGCTTTAAAATTTGAACAGTAAGAGAAGTAGTTAACGTTTTACCATTAGTTCCACTTATCATGACGACAGGTATATCTTGGCTTAAAGCTTCTAGGACTGTAGGATCAATTTTTTTGGCAATTTTTCCTGGCAGACTCGATCCACCATTGGTTAATTTTTTTAAGAGAGTTTGGGTCAGACGACCGCAATGGATTGCAAGTTGTTGACGAAGGGTCATGCCACTTCCTCCTTCAATGAAAATTTCATTTCTTATCATAACATAAAAAAACGAATCCTCGAAAGAGAAGTGCTAGTTTAAAAAGCTAAATTTAAGACTTGATTTGTTGAAGGAATTTAGCAATGCAATAAGAAGGATAAAGGAGGTAAGTTTCTTATGGATAGGGGAAGATGGCTCTTAGGCTCTGGCTTAGCTTGCTGGTGTGGGTAAATTTCTTAGGGATAGGGAAAGATGACGAGATAGTTATCGATTTTTGGGGGAGTTTAGCTACTTTCAAATTGTTGGCTAAAGTATTGACGATAACGCTTTTTCCGCCTAATATAAAGGGGATAGACACAAAAAAGATAGGGGGATTATTTTTGGCACAGTTGTATTTTAAATATGGAGCCATGAATAGTGGGAAGTCTATTGATATTTTAAAGGTAGCCCACAATTATGAAGAACAAGCCAAGCCAGTCTTATTGATGACTAGTCACGTCGATACACGGACAGGTAGAGGGAAAATAGCCAGTCGAATAGGGATTGAACGTGATGCGGTAGTCATTGATGAAGAGACGGATATTGTTCAGATAGTCAAAGATCTTCCCCATAAAATCTACTGCCTAATTTTGGACGAAGCACAGTTCTTATCTAAAAAACACGTGCATCAGTTAGCACAAGTGGTAGATGAACTAAGAATTCCAGTGATGGCATATGGCCTGAAAAATGATTTTCAAAATAATTTATTTGAAGGCTCTAGGGAGTTGCTTTTGTTTGCCGATAAAATAGAAGAAATTAAGACTATATGCTGGTTTTGCCCTAAAAAAGCAACGATGAATTTGCGGATGGCTGATGGTCGTCCAGTCTATACAGGTGAACAAATTCAAATTGGTGGCAATGAGTCTTATTGGCCTGTTTGCCGGAAACATTATTTGAATCCTCCATTGGATGAAAGAGGGAAGGTCTTAGCGCCTAGTTTAGATCGTTCACATGTGGGGTCAGATGAAGCAGATGAGCTGTAAGGCTTTAAAAAAGATGACATCTTAAAAGATAAGAAGAAAGATACTAGGAGAAATAAGATCATTTCCCCATTTCTCTTGGGTTTGGTACAATAGGGGAGAACAAGGAGGAATAGGATGTTTGACCAATTAGACGCCTTTGTCATTCGGCAGAACGAATTGACAGAATTAATGAGTGATCCGTCAGTGATTGCGGATACTAAGCGCTTTATGGCTTTGTCAAAAGAAGAAGCCGACTTAAGGCCAAAAGCAGAAGCGGTAAGACGCTATAGATCTCTAACGAAAGATTTGGAAGAAACAGAAGAAGTTTTACAAGAGTCGTCGGATCCTGAATTGATCGAATTAGCCAAGAGTGAATTGGCTGAGTTAAAAGAGGAAATTGCTAGCATGGAAGAAAGTATCAAATTGATGCTTTTACCAGAAGATCCTAATGATGGGAAAAATATCATTATGGAAATTCGTGGCGCTGCTGGTGGGGATGAAGCGCAATTGTTTGCGGGCGACCTCTACAACATGTATCAAAAATATGCAGAATCTCAAGGTTGGAAAGTTGAAGTCTTGGATGCTAATGTGACGGGTATTGGTGGTTATAAAGAAATCATCTTGATGATTACAGGGGATAAGGTATATTCCAAATTAAAATATGAGTCTGGTGCCCATCGTGTTCAACGGGTTCCTGCAACGGAAAGTCAAGGGCGTGTCCATACGTCGACGGCTACTGTTGTGGTTATGCCGGAAGCTGAAGAAGTCGAAATCGACTTAAATGAAAATGATATCCGAACAGATATTTATCATGCTTCTGGTGCAGGTGGACAGCACGTTAATAAGACGGCATCCGCTGTTCGTTTAACTCACATTCCAACAGGGATTGTAGTAGCTATGCAAGATGAACGGTCTCAGTTGAAAAACCGTGAAAAGGCTATGAAAGTTTTGAGGGCTCGTGTGTATGATCAGATTCAACAAGAAGAGCAATCGAAATATGACGAAGCACGTAAGTCTAAAGTCGGGACTGGGGATCGTTCTGAACGCATTAGAACCTACAATTTTCCTCAAAACCGTGTGACTGACCACCGAATTAATTTAACTATTCAACAACTAGATCAAATTTTGGCGGGTAAGTTGGACGATATTATTGACCAATTAATTTTAAGTGATCAAGCGAAAAAATTGGAAGCCTTAAACAATGGGGAATAGAACTTGCCGGGAATTCGGTCAAGATTTGCTGAAAAAAAGAGGCTTGTCCATTCAAGACTATCGACTGATTGCTTCTGAAATTTTAGATTGGTCTTTGACGGATTGGCTGACAAGACAGGATGAAGTTCTTGATGATGTATCATTGAGAGCCTTGGAAGAGGCGACTTGCCGTTATTTGTCTGGTGAACCATTAGCCTACATTAGTGGGCGAGTGGATTTTTATGGACGAAGATTTCTTGTCACAGGAGATGTCTTAATTCCAAGACCAGAAACAGAATTGTTAGTAGATCATCTATTGAAGACCTGGCCAAGAGATGAAAAATTAACCCTAGTGGATTTAGGGACTGGAAGTGGTTGTTTAGCCATTACTCTAGCGAAAGAGTGCCCTAATTGGACTGTTCATGCGGTGGATATTTCAGGGTCTGCTTTAAAAGTAGCACAGGCGAACGCTAAAGCCTTAAAAGCTCCAGTTCATTTTCATTTAGGATCTTGGCTAGAAGCGATCGGTGATCTTTCCGTCAGTGCGATTGTGAGTAATCCGCCATATATCAGTCGGGATGAAGTAGGCTTTATGGATGATTCAGTCATTCAGTATGAGCCACATTTGGCCTTGTTTGCAGAAGAAAATGGTTTAGCTGCCTATAAGGAAATCTTTCAGCAAATGGCTAAACGAGAAGATTGGAAATATGGCATGATGGAATGTGGCTTTCGTCAAGGACCTGCTTTAAAGCAACTTGCCCATGAAATGTTTCCTTCAGTAGATGCGCAAATTGGAAAAGATTATGAAAAGTTAGATCGGTGGATAGAGTTAAAACGTTAAGAAAGAGGTGATAACTGTGGTTGGATCACAAATCCAAATTTTTGGGACTGACGACGCTAGTTTAAATAAAGCGGCGAAATTGTTAAAAAGTGGGGAGTTGGTTGCTTTTCCTACAGAAACGGTGTATGGCTTAGGGGCTCTTGCAACAGATGAGCGAGCTGTCTTGAAGGTGTTTGAAGCCAAGGGGAGGCCTAGCGATAATCCTTTAATTGTGACAGTTTCTTCTGTTGAGATGGTAGAAAAGTTTGTCGGACCAATTAACTCGAGTGGGAAAGCTTTAATGGATGCTTTTTGGCCGGGGTCATTGACCTTGATTTTGCCTATTGCTACCTCCTGTTTGCCTAATGTTGTATCAGCAGGACTTAAAACAGTTGCTGTGCGTATGCCTGATAATGCCGTAACACGAAAATTGATTGAATTGGTAGGTCAGCCGATAGTTGGGCCAAGTGCCAATATTTCTGGACGACCAAGTCCGACAAAGGCTGAACACGTAGAGTCGGATTTTCGTTATCGCATTGCTGGGGTCATTGATGATGGGACAACTCCAGTTGGGATTGAGTCGACAATTGTTGATGTTTCTGACGAGGACAATATTACCGTTTTGCGACCAGGTGACATTAGAGAAGAACAAATCGCTCAAGTGGTAGGACCTTTAAGTCACGGGCCAGTGGATACAGAAAAGCCTAAAGCTCCAGGGATGAAGTATCGCCATTATGCCCCTCTAGTTCCAGTAGTAGCTAAAAATGGAGGGGTAGAAGACTTTCTCCCTTATTTAGAAGTAGATTATCCATTAGCTATAGCAGTACCATCGACTATTTATAGAGCCCTAGAAGACGATATAGCAGACCATATGAATATGGATAGAGAATTAGTTTTATATGATTTAGGTGAAGATGTTAAAGACTTCCAACATCGTTTATATGGTATCCTTCGTGATGTGGATGAAACACCAGCAAAAGAACTTATTCTCTATGTTCCTCTAGAAAGTGATGAGACAGCTGGCTATCTGAATAGGGCCTTAAAGGCTAGTTCTTCCTTCGAAGATGGCCTATAAATAGCAAATTTTACACGTATGTTCAAAAAATAGTGACAATTTTTACCCTTAATCTAGATTTTACCCTTAATCTTGAGTACAATAACCTATGGCGTAAGTAAGCCATTAGTGGAGGAACAGGATAAAAACCTGTTCTAGGCGAAATAAAGGAGGATCACATGAGTCAAAATTTGAATATCGATAATTTTGTTGTGATGGACCACCCGTTGATTCAACACAAGTTGACGATGATTCGTCGGAAAGAATGTGGAACTAAGGAATTTCGAGAAGTTGTTAATGAAATTTCTATGTTGATGGCTTATGAAGTAAGCCGGGATTTACCTTTAGAAGAAGTTGAGATTGAAACGCCTATCTGTAAGACAGTTCAACATCAACTTTCTGGTAAGAAAGTAGCTATTATTCCTATCTTACGTGCAGGTTTAGGGATGGTTGATGGGATTCTTTCCTTGATTCCGGCAGCTAAAGTGGGGCACATTGGGATGTATCGTGACCATGAAACCTTAGAGCCAGTAGAATACTTTGTTAAAATGCCAAGTGATATTTCTGAGAGAACCTTGTTTGTTGTTGACCCTATGTTAGCAACTGGTGGCTCTGCTATTGCGGCGATTGATGCTTTGATTAAACGGGGCGCGGATGAACATTCTATTCGCTTCTGCTGCTTGGTATCTGCTCCAGAAGGTGTAAGAAAATTACATGAAGCTCATCCTAATGTGAAAATTATTGCCGCTGCACTTGATGAACACTTAAACGAAGCTTCCTATATAGTTCCAGGACTTGGAGATGCAGGAGATCGCCTATTTGGTACCAAATAGATTTCCTGGATGTTCATGGGGCTATTGCCATTCATTGATGACAATAAAAAGCCTTAGAAGTCCATTCTAGGGCTTTTTCTGATTGATAGATAAAGGAAAGATTAACTTTCTCTTTTTTAGGAAGAGGCTAAGGGTGAAAACTTAATGAAATATAAATGCCACTGCCGTCCATTTGCTCAGGGCTAGGATAAATGGCCCTTAGAAGTAGGTAAGAAAGAGTCTATTGATCTATTGTTGTTAAGCTGAAATGCTATTTTGGGAGGTGATTTTTTGGAAAAAATCTATACATTTCATTTGATGCACCTATCTGCTTCCGCTAATGTTGTGCTAGCCAGTTTAGGATCTGTGGCGATCGCTTTTTTCGTGATGTTTTTCTTATCACGGCGCATAAGTCTCGTCCCAGGAAGGCGTCAAGCCTTATTGGAAATGATTGTTGATTTTACAAATAAGATTGTCGGAAGCGCAATGGATGAAAAGCTTGGATTGCCCTACCGCTTTTTCACTTTTGTCTTATTTATTTACATTGCAGTTAATAATATTATTGGTCTATCTATGATTATTGTATATAAGGGTTTTTCTTTTTGGGGAAGTCCGACTGCCAATGCTATTGTTTGTCTAGGGCTATCAGCCATGGTGATTCTCTTATCTCATTATAAGGCGGTAGAAAAGTTTGGCTTCAGAGCCTATTTCAAAAACACTTTTCTCTCTCCAATGCCAGGGATGTTTCCTATTAAGCTGATTGAAGAGTTTACCAATACGCTAACCCTTGGCCTACGTTTGTATGGGAATATTTATGCGGGGGAAATTCTTCTCTCTTTAATTGCCATGTTTGCGACAAGTTCTGGCCTAACTCGTGGGATTTTAGCTGTACCACTCGCCATGATTTGGATGGGCTTTTCAACCTTTATTGGCTTTATACAGGCTTTCGTTTTTTCTACTCTATCCAATGTCTATATTTCTCACAAACTAGAAGTAGAAGATGATTGAATAGCCAGTGTGAAGAGACTAAGTTTTTCTTGACTGATATAAAAATATAATGAAAAGTTAGTCAGCTAGATAAGACTAATGAAAAAGGAGACTAAAAAATGATTTATTTTGCTGCTGCTCTTGCTGTTGGGATGGCTGCCCTTGCGGCTTCTTTTGGGAACCAAGCTGTTATGAGAAAAACAATTGAAGCTATGACAAGACAACCTGAATTAAAAGATTATTTTAGAACAAACATGTTTATTGCGGTTGGTTTGATCGAAGCTGTGCCAATCATCGCTGTTGTTTTTGGCTTCGTTTTAGTTTTCCTATTTGCCAAATAAGAAAGGCTATAGGAGAAACTATCCATGACTAAACTGTGAGCTAGTAGACTATTTAAGGGTCATAGCTCTTTTAGAAAAGGGGGACAAAGATGACTGAAGGAATCGCTGCAGGCATTGCAGTTGGCGATTTGTTAGTAATTGCCTTGTCTTTCGTCTTGCTGATGGTATTATTGGGAAAATTTGTATGGAAACCCTTAACCAAGGCAACCGATGAACGAGCTAGCCGTATTCAAAAAGATATGGATGAAGCTAAACAGGCCAATGAAGAAGCTGCTCTTCTTAGGGAAAAAGCCGAAGCATCTATTGAAGAAGCTCGTAAGGAAGCACAGGACATTTATAATAGAGCTCGAGTAGCGAGTGAGGACATGGAAAAACAAGCTCTTCAACAAGCTCATGAAAAGATCGCTCAAATGAAACGTGATGCCCAAAAAGAAATTGAATATCATAAAGAAAAATCGATGCAAGATTTAGAAGGAAAGATTGGCGACTTATCTGTAGATCTGGCACAAAAGATTTTACAAAAAGGTCTTTCTGCCGAAGACCATAAAGAGTTAATTGATCGCTTTATTGAAGGACTGGAAAAGGCATGAAGAAGATTCGGTCTGTCAAAAAAGAGGTTAATGACTTTTATCATCGCATGGTCGACTCCGGTCGGGTAGAAGAAGTTTACCAAAACGTTCTAGCCTTGCGCGAAGGGATCGGCAGTATTTATAAATTCGAACAAACCATGCAGATGGAACATATTGCTGAAGAAGATAAAGCCCAATTTATCTTGAGTTTAACAGAGGGTATGACCAAGGAATGGAAGGATTTTTACCTAGAAATGGCTTATGAATATCGCTTTCATTATCTTGGCTTGGTTCTACAAAGCTTTTGCGATTACTATGAACGCCACCAATTAGTTATTGAATCGGTGGTGCCCTTAAAAGAAAGTGAAGTGAATCGGATCAAAGAAGCAATTCAAAAGAAATTGCTGGTTCGCTTCCATCATGTAACGACTGAATTGAATCCTAGTCTAATTGGTGGGCTAGTGGTTCGTTCCAGAGAGTATCTCATGGATGGGTCGATCAAACGTCAATTGGTTGACCTAAGACGTGAAATGCATCAAAGGTAGAGAGGTGATGAGAGTTGCATCAACAAGATTCAGAAACACGGCAAAATAAGCCGGAAGCTACTTTGACAACAGATGTCATTTCTGATATTTCAAAAAAAGTCTCCGCCTTTGAGAAACGTTATGCGGTAGAACAAGTAGGGGAAGTTACCTATATTGGCGATGGGATTGCCAAAGTAGTCGGCTTGACGGATGTCATGAGTGGTGAATTGGTCATCTTTAACAATGGAACAAAAGGGATGGCTCAAAACCTTGAAACAGAGCAGGTAGGGGTTATCATCTTTGGGAAGTATGATGACATTCATGTAGGAGATTTAGTTAGACAAACAGGACGTATTCTCGAAGTTCCCGTTGGAGATGGCATGATTGGCCGAGTAGTTAATGCTTTAGGTGAACCCATTGATGGTTTAGGGCAAATCAAAAGTGATCGAACAAGACCAGTAGAACATGCGGCTCCTGGGATTATGGACAGGCAATCTGTTTGTGAATCCCTTGCAACTGGTCAAAAAGCCATTGATAGCTTAGTTCCAATTGGTAAGGGACAACGGGAATTGATTATTGGAGACCGTAAAACTGGTAAGACCAGCATTGCTGTTGATACCATCTTGAACCAAAAAGGCAAAGATGTTATTTGTATCTATGTCGCAATTGGTCAAAAAGAGTCGTCTGTTCGATCCTTAATCGAGGTTTTCCGTCAACATGGCGCACTAGATTATACCTTAGTGGTATCAGCCGGAGCTAGTGAACCTTCACCTATGCTCTATATTGCTCCTTATGCTGCGACGGCTATCGGTGAAGAATTTATGCATTCTGGCCGAGATGTGCTAATTGTTTATGATGATCTATCCAAACAAGCAGCGGCTTATCGTGAAATATCCTTGCTCTTGAGAAGGCCACCTGGACGGGAAGCTTATCCAGGGGATGTATTCTATTTACATTCTCGTTTATTAGAGCGTTCTGCCAAATTGAGTGATGCTTTAGGTGGTGGATCTTTAACTGCTCTGCCGATTGTTGAAACGCAAGCAGGGGATATCTCAGCCTATATTCCAACAAATGTTATTTCTATTACAGATGGGCAAATCTTCCTTCAAAGCGATCTTTTCTTTGCAGGGGTTCGGCCAGCTATATCAGCAGGTCTATCTGTTTCCCGTGTTGGTGGGGCAGCTCAAATTAAGGCCATGAAGAAGGTTTCAGGAACTTTGCGGATTGACTTAGCTAGCTTTAGAGAGTTGGAAAGCTTTGCGCAATTTGGATCAGATTTGGATGAAGCCACTCAACAAAAATTGAATCGTGGGAAGAGGACGGTGGATATCCTAAAACAAGGAGTACACCAACCACTTGCGGTTGAATATCAGGTGGCAATTCTCTTTGCTTTATCACATGGGGCTTTGGATGATATCCCAATTGATCGAATCGCTGACTATGAACGGCGATTGTTTGATTTCCTAGATGCGCAACATCCAGAGTTATTGACGGAAATTCGGCAAACAGGTGATTTACCAGATGAGGAAACCTTCTTTAATGCCATCTATGACTTTAATGAACAATTTGTTTAAGAATGACAAGTAAGACTGAAAAATATGAATCATTGGCAAAAGGAGGGCTAAGACGATGGGAGCTTCATTAACTGAAACGAAAACACGTATCGCCTCCACGAAGAAAACGAGCCAAATTACTGCGGCTATGCAGATGGTGTCGGCCTCTAAGTTGATGAAATCTGAAGGGCTAGTCCGTAAGTATGAAAATTATGCCAAACATATTCGGGAAATGGTCTTGCATTTGGTTTATGCCAATCGAGACAAACTCTTGATGACTTCCAACGATCCTGTTGAAGTCAAGCAGAAAGATTCCGATGATTTCTTGGATTATCATGATTTGTTGATTACCAGACCAGTCCGTCGTACCGCCTATTTGATCATTTCTTCTGATCAAGGCTTGGCTGGCTCTTACAATTCTTCCATCTTTTCTTCCACCTTGGAAATGTTGGAAAGAGATCATCAGAATGATCCAGCCAGCTTTTTATTGATGACAATAGGGCAGTCTGGATCTGCTTTCTTTAAACGCTTAGGCTATGAAGTGGCTTATGATATATCAGGTTTATCGGATCAACCATCTTTTACAGAAGTGCGATCGATTATTGTAAAAGCAGTAAGTCTATATCGTTCTGGTGAATTTGATGAACTATATGTTTGCTATAACCATCATGTGAATGCTTTGGTATCCAACTTTCGAGTAGAGAAGATGCTACCTTTAGTAGATATTGATGAGCCAGAGGATAACCATTCGATGAAAGAAGTGGACTATATCTTAGAACCGTCTCAAGAAGAAATTCTTGAACAACTATTGCCTCAGTATGCAGAAAGCTTAATCTATGGAGCCATCCTAGATGCTAAAACGGCGGAACATGCCAGTCGGATGACAGCGATGCGGATGGCAACGGATAATGCTCATCAGTTAGTTGATGATTTAACCATTCAATTGAATCGGAGACGTCAAGCACAAATTACGCAAGAAATTACGGAAATTGTTGGTGGAGCCTCCGCTTTAGAAGAAAATGACTAGTTCTTTCTCCCTAGTTTTGAACTAGAGATAAGACAGCTAGGCATATATCCTCAAAAAAGAAAGAAGGGGAATTGTGAGAAAAGGTGAAATTGTACAGGTCGTTGGCCCAGTTGTCGACGTCAAATTTCCACTTGGTGATGGTGTACCGGAAATTAATCACGCTCTTGAGGTGGAAGGATTAATTCGTGAGGGAAAGCCAACCCAAATTGTTCTGGAAGTTGCCCTTCAATTAGGTGAAGGGATTGTTCGAACCATCTCAATGCAATCCACAGACGGTTTGAAACGTGGGATGTCTGTGACTAATACAGGGAAATCTATTTCAGTTCCAGTAGGTAAGGAAACTTTAGGGCGAGTATTTAATGTCTTGGGTCAAGAAATTGATGACAATCCACTGCCATTAGCTGAGGATGTTAGGCGCCTACCTATTCATAGAGAATCTCCAGCTTTTGAAGACTTGAGTGCCCGTTATGAAATATTACCAACTGGGATCAAGGTGATTGATTTGCTTGCTCCTTACCTTAAGGGAGGGAAAATCGGCCTCTTTGGTGGGGCTGGTGTTGGTAAAACGGTGCTTATTCAAGAACTTATCCATAATATAGCTGAAGAATTAGGCGGTATTTCTGTATTTACCGGGGTTGGTGAACGGACACGTGAAGGGAACGACCTCTATTCGGAAATGAAAGCCTCTGGAGTTATCAATAAGACAGCCATGGTCTTTGGGCAAATGAATGAACCACCTGGAGCTCGGATGCGGGTGCCATTAACCGGCTTAACCCTTGCGGAATCTTTCCGTGATGAAGCCAAACAAGATGTACTGCTCTTTATCGATAATATTTTCCGCTTTACCCAAGCAGGTTCTGAGGTATCGGCTTTGCTGGGACGGATGCCATCTGCAGTTGGTTATCAACCGACTTTAGCCACTGAAATGGGGCAATTGCAAGAACGGATTACGTCTACTCGAAATGGATCAATTACCTCTATCCAAGCCATCTATGTCCCTGCTGATGACTATACGGATCCTGCTCCAGCTACGACTTTCGCACATTTGGATGCGACAACCAACTTGGAACGCCGATTGACAGAACAAGGGATTTACCCAGCCGTGGATCCATTGGCATCGACCTCAAGCGCTCTTACCCCTGAAATTGTCGGGGAAGAACATTATCAAGTTGCTAGAAGGGTGCAATCCACTTTGCAAAGATATCGTGAATTGCAAGATATCATTGCTATTTTGGGGATTGATGAACTATCTGACGAAGAAAAGGTTATTGTGGCTAGAGCTCGTCGGATTCAATTCTTCCTATCTCAAAACTTCCACGTCGCAGAAAGCTTTACAGGAGTCCCAGGTTCCTATGTACGGGTAGAAGATACTATCAAGGGCTTTAAGGGTATTTTAGATGGCTTGTATGATGATATTCCAGAAGATGCCTTCCGTAATGTTGGACCAATTGAGGACGTCTTAAGAAAAGCTGGTCGTAAGGTAGAAGATCGATCGCAACTAGTAGCTAACAAGTTAAATGAGGCGAAATCTAACGATGGTCAAGTGGGTGATCACTAATGGCAAACGAAAGTGTGATGCACTTAATCGTCACTACTCCAGAAGGGGTTCGATTTGACCACCATGCAACTGCGATAACCGTACCAACCACTATGGGACCTTATACCTTTTTAGCTAATCACACGCCAATTATTATGCCTTTAGTCATTGGCCCTGTAAATGTTGTTCGTGTGGAAAGACCTGATCGTGGGCATTTGGAAAATAGCATTGCTATATCGGATGGAATAGTCGAAGTGCGAGATAACGAAGTGAATGTGGTCGTTAATACAGCTGAACGTGCACGTGATATTGATTTAACTCGAGCAGAAAAGGCAAAGGCAAATGCTGAAGCCTACTTGAAAGAAGAACATACGCCAAACGAAATAGCTCGTGTACGTATTTCTTTAAATAAAGCCATCAACCGTATAGGGATTGCTGAAAAATATCGTCGTTAATGAAATGGAGGACGTCTCACTTTTAAGTGAGGCGTTTTTTTATGGGGAGAAGAGCAAAAGGGCAGTTAAACTTTTACAACTTTTAAGGGAAAGTCTAAGGGCTTCTGTAAAAAAATGGGAAATTCACTACTAATTAAGTTTTCCTTTCCTCCGTGGCAAGGCCATCTGTAAAAGAAGGGAAATTCATCTTCTGACCCTGTGGATGAAAATTTAAGCTAAGACTTAACAAGAGAAAAAGAAGGGCGATTCGTGAAGAAAGACGCAAGTTTTACTTAAATTTAAGGACGGAGTGTGTTAAACTGAAAATGTTGCTAAGAAAGGATGGGAAAATGGCTCATTTTTACGGGATAATTGCTCTATGCAAATTATTCATTTTATTAACGGTAACAGGCATAGTCTTGGGCTGGATGAATCGACTGCCCTTAGAACGTTGGTTAATAGGCTTGCCTGAAAAGGATCGAAAATTGTGTGGCGTATTTATTGGGTTGAGTCTTAGCTTCATGGTGAGCCAATTTTTTATGATATTAATTGATTTGACGACACAATTTTCCATCAATTTGTTGAAGTAAAGGAGTTTGTTTCATGAAAGATGTCATCAAGGTAGTTGGAGGAAATCGCCTGCATGGACGTGTTCGTGTAGAAGGGGCAAAGAATGCCGTTTTACCTATTTTAGCGGCAAGTATTTTGGGTCAAGGGACTCCCTCAGTACTGACTAATGTACCAAATTTATCAGATGTTCATATGATGTTAAATGTATTGAAATCCGTTAATGTGAACAGTTTTTATGATCCAGAAAATCAAACGATCAAACTAGATGCAACTGAGGATGTTTCTTCAGTAGCTCCTTTTGAATATGTCAGCAAAATGCGGGCTTCTATCGTGGTGATGGGGCCACTTTTGGCACGTATAGGTCATTGTAAAGTCGCCCTTCCAGGTGGTTGTACCATTGGATCAAGGCCAATTGATTTACATTTAAAAGGCTTTGAAGCTATGGGGGCCAACATTGAGATCAAGGGTGGTTATGTCTATGCGACATCTTGTGGCTTGCATGGGGCAAAGATCTACCTTGACTTCCCTAGTGTCGGGGCTACACAAAACTTGATGATGGCTGCGACAATGGCTGAAGGTGTAACAGTCCTAGAAAATGTGGCACGTGAGCCAGAAATTGTTGATTTAGCCAACTACTTAAACAAGATGGGGAGTAAGATTGTAGGAGCTGGTACTGAAACAATTCGTATAGAAGGTGTCAAAGTTCTTCATGGTGTCGAACATTCGATCATACCAGATAGAATCGAAACTGGAACTTTCATGATCGCTGCCGCGGTTACTGGTGGAGATATTTTCATCGAAGATGCTATAGTAGACCATAACCGCTCTTTAGTGGCTAAATTGACTGAAATGAGATGTATCATTGAAGAAACAACTGATGGGGTCAGAGTAATCGGACCAGATAAATTAATGGCGACAGATGCTAAAACTTTGCCTTATCCTGGTTTCCCAACTGATATTCAAGCGCCATTTACTATAGCTCAACTGTTGAGCCATGGTAAATCCTCTATGACAGAAACGGTATTTGAAAATCGTTTTCGTCATTTAGAGGAATTACGGCGAATGAACTTGGATTTCAATGTCCAAGGACGGACCGCCGTATTTGATGGACCAGCTGAACTGAATGGAGCCTATGTTGAGGCGACAGACTTGCGTGCGGCTGCTGCTCTAGTTTTAGCAGGTCTATGTGCAGAAGGTGAAACTACGGTTAGCCAATTACAATATCTTGATAGAGGATATTACCACTTTACTGAAAAATTGCAGGCCTTAGGAGCAGATGTGAAACGCCTAGCAGGAGAATTAATTGACGCTTAGAGTGACTTTAAGGCTGGTTGAGGATACTCGACCAGCTTTTTTGAAATAAAAACGAAAGCTTCTTCCTTTAATAGGAGGGCAAAAGAAAAGCTATCTTAGACTGATAGTCAGACTATTTCTAGATTTTTTCTTGGGACAAATTTTGATCTTGAATGGACTGTTTATAGGGAATAATTACGGATAGCTAATGAGTAGATGATGGAGATTCTTAATGAAAGCAAGGTGGTTAAAGGTGAACCAATGGCGCAATAGTCGACAAACACTAATGAAAAGTCTAGTTTCTTTCCTTTTATTCTGTCTAGCTGGGCTGTTTTTATTTATCGTGGGACTTGTGATAGGCTATGGCTTTATAGGTTCAGGAGAACCTTTTGCTATTCTAAAGCAAGAAACATGGGCGAATCTAATGACTTATTTCAAGTAAACTGGCAAGAAAAAAGGACTTGTGTCAAGTTAAGTTCTACTGAAATCGAAGAGAATAAAGATACATAAGTACTTCATCTAGGACGATTTTAGATATTTAGCAAAAAAATTTTGACAAATAATGTCCAAAAAGCCTGTATTGGCTGAAATAGTAAGAAAAACTAGATCATGCTGTTTTTTTACCTAAAGGATCAATTTATGATATACTATACCAAAAGGAGGAAGATGCATGAATTTAATTCCTACAGTAATTGAACAATCATCTCGTGGTGAAAGAGCTTACGATATTTATTCTCGTCTGTTAAAAGATCGGATCATCATGGTTTCAGGCCCGATTGAAGACGATATGGCTAATGCCATTATTGCACAATTATTATTCTTGGAAGCTCAGGATCCTGAGAAAGATATTTACATGTATATTAACTCACCAGGTGGATCTGTCACGGCGGGTTTGGCTATTTATGACACCATGCAATTTATTAAGGCAGATGTTCAAACCATTGCCATGGGTTTGGCAGCATCTATGGGGGCTTTCTTACTGACGGCCGGTGCAAAGGGCAAACGTTATGCTTTGCCAAACGCCGAAATTTTGATTCACCAACCATTAGGTGGCGCTCAAGGTCAAGCAACAGAAATTGAAATTGCCGCACGTCAAATTTTAAAAACTCGTGAACGCTTAAATCGAATTTTATCTGAGCGTACAGGGCAACCGCTCGAAGTTATTCAAAAAGATACTGATCGTGATAACTACATGACTGCTGAAGAAGCAAAAGCCTATGGGTTAATTGACGATATTATGACAAGCGCAGCTAGCCAAAAATAAAAGGAGGGCACTATGTCAGTCTTTAACGATATTAATCAGCTCAATTACAACGGGCATAAGATTGACCCGACTACAGGGACACTAAAAGGTAGTCAAGATGCCCACCAAATTATTGTTGAATATCACAATGTGGCTTGCCCAGATTGTAAAAATTGGTGGGAAACGCACAGACCTTACCTGACTCGCTTAACCAGACATGGGGACTTGGGTCGTTTGATCAAGTTTTTGAACAAAGATAAACCAGGTTTGAGAGCGGGGCGTGTGGCCCATAAGTATCTAGACTTATATGATCCTAACCATCTTTCTGAACAATTGGATTTCCTATACGCTAACCAAGCTGAATGGCGGGCGTTAGGTGGGAAAAAATTAACCGATTATTTGGAAGAACACTTGGGTCAAGCTTATGACCACCAAGACATTTTAGACAAAGTGGCTGAAGAAGCTGAACGGCTAGGTCTTCACAACATTCCAACCATTGTTTTATCAGACGATGACTATTGGACAGAAGATGTGACCACACCTCAAGTACAATGCCGTTTATTTGAAATGCGTAAGTAACTTTGATATAAGCCGAATGAATAGAATAAAAAATATAGGATAGGGTGAAAGGCCTAATCCGGTTTAAAAAAGAAGGTCAAATCAACTTTATGAAAATGATTGACCTTCTTTTTGCTTTGAAATTTTACATTCTAAGCTATAGCTGATTAAGGAGAGGGCTTTGAAAAAATAAGTGAAATGTCTTGAAAGTTTTAACGCATTTAGGTATAATGATCACTGTTGAGTCGCCTTAGTGTAATGGATATCACGCAAGATTCCGGTTCTTGCGATGGGGGTTCGATTCCCTCAGGCGACGTCGGAAAGCTTGATCGATCAAGCGCCCCTTTTTTTATTAAGGGGATCTCATTCAAAAGACAAGTCTTAGATTAGAAGACTTGTCTTTTTTTTTACAATAAAAGACCTATGCTTTGTACTTAAACAGCTTCTATCCTGAAGATCTGAAGATTTTCTAGACTGGGGGATTTCAAGATTTGTGATTAATAATCCTGACGAAACATCTAGCCAAGAGAGTAAAAATATAGATGAGCATATAATTTGTATGGCTTTGTGTAACCGCTTATAATTTTAGTTAGTAGGAGACTTGATCCTGTCTAAAGAGTAAAGGGGTCAAAAGAATACTTTACCGGCCGAAAAGTATTCGAGATAAGCTCTAGGAGGGATGCCATATTTTAAAAGAAGAGAAAGTTATAAATATAAAAGTCATTGGACAAAGAAAAATTTATTGTGTATAAAGGGGTTCATTCAAGTGTCATGTGCTAGTAGCCTTATGGAAAGGGTTAAGGATGGAATAGTTCAGGACTAGTCAAGAATTGATAGGGTTCTTAATGGCTAGGAGAACAGAAGGCTATTAGAGTATGGAATGAGAGTGTTTGCTGTCGTCCTCATGTAGGAAAAGTGGACGGCTTCTTTAAAAAACTTAACTGAGAAAAATTCTCAATAGGCTTGCTGATAAAAATGTCTGGATCACTCTTATTAGAAATTGGACTTTAGGCTAGTTGACCTTTTTTAGGGTGATTTTGGCTGGAGCTAAATCTTCCTTTTAGGATGGCCTGCTCTATAATGATCTGGAATGTTCTCGTTAGATGTGTCATTAAACTATGGATAAATATTGAAGATAAGGGAGTGTAAATGATGGCTGAATTATCTTATAATGCACCAAAGGAAGTAAAGGATTTGGAAATTTTTAATACGATTGAACTGGAAGACTTTGCTCGTTTAGTTATGCCAAAAGGGGGATTTGACTACTTAGCAGGTGGGTCAGGTGATGAATTTACTTTAAGACGTAATGTGGAAGCTTTTAATTTTAAAGGGATTCTACCTCGTGTGGCGGCTAATGTGGAATTCCCAGACACACAAACGAAAATTTTTGAGCACGAATTGAAAGTTCCCTTTATCATGGCGCCAATTGCTGCTCATGGCTTAGCCCATCAAAGCAAAGAAGCAGGCACAGCTAGAGGTATTCATGAATTTGGCGGTTCTCTTATGTCCATTTCTGCTTATTCTGGAGCCTCGTTTCAAGAAATTTCTGCTGGCTTAAAAGATACGCCTCGTTGGTTCCAAATTTATATGTCTAAAGATGATGAACTGAATAAGCATATCTTGGATGAAGCTAAGGCTGATGGGGCTTCTGCAATTATTCTGACAGCAGATGCTACCATCTCGGGTAACCGGGATCGTGACGATAAGAATCATTTTGTTTACCCATTTGGTATGCCGATTGTTTCACGCTATCTCACAGGTAGTGGGAAAAATATGTCGCTCAATAATATCTACGCCCAATCGAAGCAAAAAATATCTCTAGAGGATATAGGCTTTATTAAAGAACATTCTGAACTGCCAGTTTTCTTAAAAGGAGTTCAAACCCCTGAAGATGCATTAGCTGGTTTAGGAGCAGGCGCTGATGGTATATGGGTGTCTAACCATGGAGGACGTCAGTTAGATGGTGCACCGGCTTCTTTTGAAGTATTGGAAGAAATAGCTCTTGCTGTAGCAGGTCGGGTGCCAATCGTATTTGATTCTGGTATTCGTCGTGGGGAACATATATTTAAGGCTTTGGCTTCTGGAGCAGATATTGTAGCGATTGGTCGTCCTGCTTTGTTTGGACTGGCTTTAGGTGGCTGGAAGGGCGTTCGATCAGTCTTTGAATATTTTGAAAAGGATTTGAAACGTGTCATGCAACTAGCTGGTACACAAACCATTGAAGATATCAAGCACACTCGACTAAAGGATTTGAAATAGTCACTTCGTTTAGAGGATAGGGATTGTTTTTGAAATAAGTCATTATTATAGTAGAAAGTCGTTCAGGTCACTTCTTAGCTAGGAAAACTTGGACGACTTTTTTAGATAAAAAAGTTTTGCAAACCTCTATACAAGGAAGAGTTTTAGAGGAGAAAATCCTTTAAATAGGCATTATTCTTATGAATAGTGCTAGTCTTTACATAAAGGGATGAAATATGTCCCACGATAAAAATGCATTCTCCATTTAGGGACGAAAAAAGTCCCAAAATCTTAGGGCTTTTTCTTGTGTTTTTAATCGGAACTTGGTAAAATACCTATGTAAGTGAAAGAGATGACCTTTCAGTCGAGAATTGAAAGGGAAAAACGGGACGAATAATGTCCCTCGTTTATCAGGAGGTGGGACCAGTTGATGAAAAACTTGTTTCAACAGCTTGTTCCAGAATATTATCGTCAAATGCTTCATCGTGTCCACTTACTATCAGCTATAAATCAACGTCAACCGATTGGACGAAGAATGCTTGCTAAAGAATTAGCCTATTCAGAGCGAACCCTTCGATCAGATATAGAGGTATTACGCCAGCTTGGCTTAGTGGAAATCGCTAAGCAAGGTATTAGTCTATCATCCAAGGGAATAGAAGTTCTAAAGGCTTGTGAAAAGCAATCACCACTTTTTTCCAATATGGACGAAGAGGAAGAAGAGATTGCAAGCCTTTTAGGAGCGAGAATTGTCAAAATTGCTCGTTCCAGTGTTGAGGAAAAAGGATTCGCATTAGGGGAACAACTTGAACTGGTTTTGAATGACTTGTTACCGCATGGGAAAGATATGATTGCTGTAACAGGAGGGACGACCTTAGCAAGTTTAGTTTCCGGTTTATCTTCTCGATTGAATGTCGATCGTGAGATTGAATTTGTTCCTGCACGTGGGGGCATTGGTAAAACTCACCATATACAGGCGAATACAATTGCAGAAGCAATGGCCACAAAAATTAATGCAGATTACCAATCCTTATTTGTCCCAGAGCAAGTTTCCACAGAAACTTACCACGCTTTAATCGAAGAACCATCTGTTCACCTTGTCTTGAACAAGTTAGAGCATGTCGATGTGGTTGTCTTTAGTGTCGGAGATGCTAAGACAATGGCACAAAGACGCATGATGAGTCAAGCATTAATGGAGGAACTCGACCAACATGATGCAGTCGGTGAAGCTTTTGGGGTCTTCTTTAACCCTGATGGAAAGGTTGTTTTAAAATTGCCACGTATCGGCTTGCATTTATCGGATGTCGAGCGTATTCGATTCCCGATAGCTGTTGTATCTGGCAAACAAAAAGTAAGGGCCTTGAAAGCCTTTATGAAGATGGTCCCTCATCACCACGTCGTTTTAATAATAGATGAGGAAATTTCACATTCGATTTTAAAAGGGTAACCTTTTAAATAAATTTTTTTCCTTAAGGAGGAAATGATATCATGACAAAAGTTGCAATTAACGGGTTTGGACGTATTGGTCGTTTGGCATTACGCCGTATTCTTGAAACAGAAAACGATTTAGAAGTAGTAGCAATCAACGACTTAACGGACAATGCAGACTTAGTTTACTTGCTAAAATATGACACTGCTCAAGGACGTTTCCCTTATTCTGTAGAATTAAAAGGCGAATCTATCTATGTAGACGGTAAAGAAATCAAATCTTACGCTGAAAAAGATGCTAACAACTTGCCATGGGGCGAATTAGACATCGACATCGTTCTTGAATGTACTGGTTTCTACACTTCTGTAGAAAAAGCACAAGCTCACATCAACGCTGGGGCTAAACGTGTCTTGATTTCTGCTCCTGCTAAAGGTGATTTGAAGACTATCGTTTACGGTGTTAACCACGAAACATTAACTTCTGACGACAAGATCGTTTCTGCTGCTTCTTGCACAACTAACTGCTTGTCTCCAATGGTCAACACTTTACACCAAGTATTCGGTGTTGAACGTGCTTTGATGTCTACAATCCACGGTTACACAGCAACTCAAAAGACTCAAGATGCTCCTGGTGGCCGTAAGAACCGTGCTGGTGCAGCTAACATTATCCCTGCATCTACAGGTGCTGCTAAAGCTGTAGGTAAAGTAATTCCTGAATTGAACGGTAAGATTGACGGTACTGCTCAACGTGTACCTGTTATCACTGGTTCTGAAGTTGAACTTTACTCTGTATTATCTAAAGAAGTTACTGTTGAAGAAATCAACAAGGCTATGAAAGAAGCTTCTGAAAAGAACCCTGCTTTCTTGTACACTGAAGACGAAGTTGTATCTTCTGACATCATCGGTGTTCCTTCCGGTTCTATCTTCGATGCAACTCAAACTAAGATCATGGACGCTAACGGTGGCCAATTAGTTAAGACTGTTGCTTGGTACGATAACGAATACGGCTTCACTGGTAACATGGTTCGTACTTTGGACTACTTCTCCAAATTATAAGCCGATATAAACTAGACCTTTAAGAAGGCGGGAAGCTTCGCGCTTCTCGCTTTCCTCTTGAAAAAGCCTTTTTTAAATAAGAAAGTCATGATCAATATTTAGGAGGATCGCACATGGCAAAGAAAATTGTCACTGACTTAAATGTCAAAGATAAAGTGGTTCTAGAACGTGCCGATTTCAACGTTCCATTGAAAAATGGGGAAATCACCAACGACAACCGGATCACAGCTGCTTTACCAACTATCAAATGGTTATTAGACAATGGGGCTAAACTTGTTCTCTTCTCTCACTTAGGTAAAGTGAAAAAAGAAGAAGATAAAGCTGGCTTGACTTTGAAACCAGTTGCTAAACGTTTAGCTGAATTATTGGGACAAGATGTGACTTTTGTTCCTGAAACTCGTGGTCAATTATTAGAAGATACGATCAAGAACATGAAATCTGGCGATGTTGTTTTAGTAGAAAACACACGTTATGAAGACCTTGATGGGAAGAAAGAATCTAAGAATGATCCTGAATTAGGTAAATATTGGGCAAGCTTAGGTGACTTGTTCGTTAACGATGCTTTCGGTACAGCTCACCGTGCTCATGCTTCCAATATTGGGATTGCTAGCCACTTGGAATCTGCTGCTGGTTTCTTAATGGAAAAAGAAATCAAGTTCTTGGGTGAAGCTGTTGACAATCCAAAACGTCCATTCGTTGCCATTTTAGGTGGGGCTAAAGTTTCTGATAAGATCAACGTTATTGAAAGCTTATTGAAGAAAGCTGATAAAGTTCTTATCGGTGGCGGTATGGCTTATACCTTCTTGAAAGCACAAGGTAAAGAAGTAGGGAACTCTTTGCTAGAATTGGATAAAGTGGACTTAGCTAAAGATTTAATGGCTAAAGCTGGGGATAAACTTGTCTTGCCAGTAGATGTTGTTATCGCTGATGCTTTCTCTGAAGATGCTAACACTCAAACTGTTTCAGTTGACGATATTCCAGCTGAATGGGAAGGTTTGGATTGCGGTCCTCAAACAATCGAAAACTTTAAGGAAATTCTTAAAGATGCTAAAACTGTTGTTTGGAACGGGCCAATGGGCGTATTCGAAATGGAAAAATTCGCTCAAGGGACTTTAGGTGTCTGCAAAGCTTTAGCTGAATTAGAAGATGCTACGACTATTATCGGTGGTGGCGATTCAGCAGCTGCTGCTATTTCCTTAGGCTTCGAAGACAAAGTTAGCCACATTTCTACTGGTGGTGGTGCTTCCATGGAATACTTGGAAGGTAAAGAACTTCCAGGGATTGCAAGTATTTCTGAAAAATAATGTCAATGAGTTCTAATAGGGGAAGACTTGAGTTCTCTCCTATTAGTGCTTGTTATTCGCCTTAAGGAGGAATTTATACATGCGTAAACCGATTATCGCAGGGAACTGGAAAATGAATAAAACAGTTGCCGAAGCGAAAGCATTTGTTGAAGCTGTAAAAAATAACATTCCATCAACTGATAAAGTTGATGCTGTAGTAGCAGGTCCAACTTTGACCCTATCTGCTATTGTTGAAGCTGCCAAGGGCTCAGATTTACAATCTGCTGCTCAAAACTGCTATTTTGAAAATTCTGGGGCATTTACTGGTGAAACTAGCCCTGAAAGCTTAAAGGCTTTAGGCGTTGACTATGTCATCATTGGTCACTCTGAACGCCGTGAATATTTCCACGAAACAGATGAAGACATTAACAAAAAAGCTAAAGCTATCTTCAGCAATGGCTTACGTCCAATCATTTGCTGTGGTGAAAGCCTAGAACAACGTGAATCTGGTGAAACAGAAAGCTGGATTAAGGGCCAAATTACTGCTGCTCTAGCAGGTCTTAGCCATGAACAAGTTGCTGAAACTGTCATCGCTTATGAACCAATCTGGGCTATCGGTACAGGTAAATCTTCATCTGCTCAATTAGCTAATGAAACTTGTGGCTTAATTCGTGCAACTGTTGCTGAATTAACGAACCAAGAAGTGGCAGATGCCATTCGTATCCAATATGGTGGTTCTGTTAAACCAGCTAATATTAAAGAATACATGGCTGAAGAACACATCGATGGTGCTTTAGTCGGTGGCGCAAGCTTGGATCCAGAATCCTTCTTGGCTTTATTGGCTGTAGTTGAATAGCCTTTAGAAGTAGCCATTCATACTATTTAAAGGGCATAGGCTTCTAATGATGGAGCATTTGCCTGATGTCAAAAGTTCTAGTCGGCTAATAGGAGCTGACTAGGCTAGATAGGTAGTTATCCTCTAAAATGAGGAACTTAAATAAAAAGGAGATTATAAACATGCCTTATATTACAGACGTATACGCTCGTGAAGTACTTGACTCTCGTGGGAACCCAACGATTGAAGTAGATATCCATACAGAAAGTGGCGCATTTGGTCGCGGTATGGTTCCTTCTGGTGCTTCTACTGGTGAACATGAAGCCGTAGAACTTCGTGATGGGGACAAATCTCGTTACGAAGGTAAAGGGGTAACTAAAGCTGTTGATAACGTGAACAACATTATCGCTGAAGCTATTTTAGGTTACGATGTACGTGATCAAATGGCTATCGATAAATTGATGATCGAATTAGACGGCACTGAAAACAAAGGTAAATTAGGGGCTAACGCTATTTTGGCTGTTTCTATCGCTTGCGCACGTGCAGCAGCTGACTATTTAGATGTTCCTCTATACCAATACTTAGGTGGTTTCAATACTAAAGTATTGCCTACTCCAATGATGAACATCATCAACGGTGGTTCTCACTCTGATGCACCAATCGCTTTCCAAGAATTCATGATCTTGCCTGTTGGTGCACCAAGCTTTAAAGAAGCTTTGCGTTGGGGTGCTGAAATCTTCCACAAATTAAAGAGCATCTTGAAAGCTCGCGGTTTAGTTACAGCTGTTGGTGACGAAGGTGGTTTTGCGCCTACATTCGACAACACTGAAGATGCTGTTAAGACAATTTTAGACGCTATTGAAGGTGTTGGTTTAACTCCTGGTAAAGATGTCTTCCTAGGCTTTGACTGCGCTTCTTCTGAATTCTACAAAGATGGCGTTTACGACTACACTGTATTCGAAGGCGAAGGCGCTCCAAAACGTACTGCTGAAGAACAAGTAGACTTCTTGGAACACTTGGTAGATACTTACCCAATCCTTTCTATCGAAGATGGTATGGACGAAAATGACTGGGAAGGTTGGAAACTTCTTACTGACCGTTTGGGTAAAAAAGTTCAATTGGTTGGTGACGACTTGTTCGTTACAAATACTAAGATCTTGAAGAATGGTATCGAAAAAGGTGTGGCTAACTCTATCCTTATTAAAGTTAACCAAATCGGTACTTTGACTGAAACTTTCGAAGCTATCGAAATGGCTAAGAAAGCTGGTTACACTGCAGTTGTATCTCACCGTTCTGGGGAAACTGAAGATTCCACAATCGCTGACATCGCTGTAGCAACTAACGCTGGTCAAATCAAGACTGGTTCATTGAGCCGTACAGACCGTATGGCTAAGTATAACCAATTACTTCGCATCGAAGACCAATTGGGCGACTTGGCTGTTTACGAAGGCCTTTCTGCTTTCTACAACTTGAAAAAATAGTTTCGAGTTTATTGTAGAACTTGAATCAGGCGTAGAGCCTAACGACTCATTTATCGCTAATCAGTATTAATTATTTATTCATATGTCCAGACGTGAACTACCTGGCTAAGTTTAAAAGCTTAGCTGGGTAGTTTTTTGCTTTTATGGAGGCGATTGGAGCCTGAATGTTCCAATCAATAACGCCTGAATTACGGCTCTTTGTCAAATTTCCTTCTTGGTAAATTTTTTATAGAAAATCACTCTTCTTCGGGGGAGTGTTTTTTTATATTAGAGAGGATATTGTGCCTTCATGGGCTGTCAGATCTCAAGATCTGTTGACTCAGTTTATCGTATTTTGATCAAAAAGCTGTCCTTCTTATGACTTAGGGGATTCGACCATTTGGAAGGATCTCATATCCTTCTTGCTCTTTATCATAAAATTTCTTTTCATCCTATTCAGATAGCCGAACAGCCTGCTTATTTCATAAAGATAAAGCATAATTCGTTGGCTATAGCTAAAAATAAAAAAAAAAAAAACAAAACAATCACAAAACAGAAGAATACGATGAAAATATTCGTTAAAATGAAAAAGTAAGTTCAAAAAGATGAAGATTATTGCTATACTTATCTTGGCCGTAGAAATAATCTTCACAAAGCCTCATAAAGGAGGGCGTGTTATTAGACAAAAAAGTATAGGATGATCTTTGCCGAACTGCCTTTAGTTAGTGATAGGGAATAGGGATGGTCAAGACAAGGAATATAAGCTTCCTTAGACCTAGAATTTTTTCATAGCATTGGTTAAAAAGAGAAAGAAGATTTTATATGAAGAAAAAATTACTGAATAAACAGGGAGAAAAAGTGATCCGCTATGCCATTCGAAAATATAAGTTTGGTGTAGTTAGTGCGGGCATTTTGACCTTGATGATGTTTTTTGGGGCATCGGGTTTTGTATCCGCTTCTGAACTGTCGGATCCACTAGTTGACGAACATGCTGGGACGGCAGTGGAGGCTGATCTCTCAGCAGAAAAACCTGATCAGGAGGGTTTAGTTAATACGGATGCATCTCCTGATACAAGCGATCAAGATGAGGTGAAAACTACACCCGCCGAAGAGTCCAAAGAACAACAAGAAGAGCCTAAACTTGTTAAAGAGGAATCGGAAGCTATAAAAAAAGAGACTGACGGGCTAAAGGACGAAGACAGCAAGGAAGACCTAGCTGAAAAATCGACTCCTGACAAGTCGACAGAAAACAAGCAAGCTAAAGAAAGGCTAAATGGAAAAGTTGAGACTCAGCCTGATCAAGGGGAAAGTGTTTCCTCCTCTAAGGAAAAAGAGGATAAAGCTGCTTATAGAAGCTTTGATGACATTCCTCTTACCATGCTGATGAGTACCACTGAACGAGCGGCTAGTCGCTTGGGCAATCTTCAAATCAAAAAAGAAGTCCTAAATAGTGAGCACATTAGTGTCTGGGAAGCCCACCAACTAGTGGAACAAATTAAGAGCGAATTGGATAAAGGCGTTCGTCCAAGATTAAAAGTCCAAAATATTGAACTAACAGCTGATAAGAAGATCAAAGTTACTTATGTCAATAAGAAAACAGAAGAACGCGACCTTAGTGACTTCTTAGTCAACAAGCCAGGCTTACCTCTTTTGAAATATTTAGGGCTAGAATTGACGGGAACATCGGGGGATACCGGCGATGTTCAAGCGAGTGAACAAAAAGGGACAGCTTTAAAAGACGCTGGGCATACCGTCTTCCGTGGGGACTCTATTCAAAAAGGTGATCCAAACCATGGCTTTGGTATTCAAGTGGAGAAGAAGCACGTCGCTGCTAATAATGAGCAAAATAAAAAAGCGGTTGAAGCGGGCTTCCTTAAAGATCGTAAAAATAATGTCAATGAATCCTACTATGAACCAGGTAAAGCGGTTGCTGGGGAAAGCTTTACCATTACGGATAATGATGAACATAGCAATCCCTATCTTTATGTGAAAGACCTGCCTAAAGGGATGAAGCCATCCGATCAAGTGGGTGAAGAAGATGGCTGGTTGAAGTCCAAAGGTGATGAAAAGGGGATTGATTTTTCTAATTTTACTTCCCAACCCGTTCACCGGAATCATGGCTTTGAAGGAAAATTTGGGTTAGATCTGCAACTCAAGAATCCTGAATTGAAAGACCCTAATAACAAAGCCTATAAGATTCTTTACCGGGTCTATTCTAAAGATAAAAAGACCTATGTCGAAGGCTATAACTATGTCACCGTCTATGCCCAAAAAGATAAGTATGATCTTAAGACAGATAAGGTCTATGAAGTCACCAGCAAAGACGAGATTACAAATGATGTGCTTAAAGACCAACTTGATTTCAAAGCGAAGTATAGTGATTGGTATAACCTGGCGGAAGCTATGACTTATAATTCTAAATTGCCAGAAGGGGCTAAGTTAGAGTATGACTTGAGCAAGCTACCAGAAAAACTCGAAGGTGGCAAGATTTATGATATTCCAGTAACCGTCATTTATGCTGACGACCAATACAATGCGAGTGGTCAGAAGGATGAACAGGGTGGTCACTCTAGAGATGCGAATGTGACCATCCGAGTCAAGGTGAAAGAAGTCGCTAAGCCAACTTATAACCGTACGACACGAGAAGGAATCAAGTCGACTGACCGTAAGATCTCGGGGACTGGTCAAGCAGGGGCCAAAGTTATTTTAACGATTGATAACGATGGTAAGGGCTATTATGATGAGAACGAAGCCAAATATGACAATGGTTCAGAAGCGCCAGTCACATTAGAAACGACAGTCGGAGCCGATGGTAAATGGGAAATTGACTTAGCCAGTCATCCGATTAATCAAAGTAAACTTCCTCAAGGTGGCGCCGTCTCCACCATTAATCCAACGGGGATTGCTAAGGTGACCGTTAAGCAAGTGATGAAAGATATTGACAGTCCGGAAGAAGAAGTCCATGTACGCTTAGGGGATTCTGAAATCCAATCTTCCGACAAAGGCAAGAGCAATCAAGCCTCCTGGGTGGCTAATTCAAATCAAGCTTCTCTCGTTCAAGGGCAAAAAGAAATCACCATTAAAGTGCCTCATGATGCGGGGATTGTTTATATCAAGCAAGATGGCGGTAAGCAATATAATTTAATCCGTAAGAAAGCGGATGGAAAGAATTCCGTTTGGGTCTTTTCCGATAAAGAAGAAAATTACACCGTCTTAGGAACAGCAGCAACTACGGATTCCGATGGCTTCCAAGATACTGTGGTGATCAAGCCGTCAGTCAATATTTTCCCTAATACGGAGCAATTCAAGATTATCACCAATGCCAAATACAAGGATTATTCTGCCCCTCAATGGTGGATTTCCATTGATGTCACCAATGAAAAGCCAAAGATTACGCCAAAGCAAGACAGTAAGCTTAGCTATTGGGTGTCAGATAAGAAATTGGATGAAGATGCCCTCTTAAATCTTGTTCAAGTCAGCGATAAGGAAGATGGGGAACTGAATGGAAAAGAAATGGACAGTCAGACTGCTTTCGGCAAATTGAAAGTGGAATTGACTGATGCTAAGTCCATTGATTTAAGCAAAAAGGGTACTTACGAGATCAAATATAAGGCCACCGATAGCCAAGGCTTGACGACAGAGCACAGCCTAACTATCCAAGTGAAAGAAGCGGATCCGATTATCCCGCAAAAGGGTGATGATAAGCCAGATGTCCCTGATCATTATGTCTTGGTGGAATTCAAGGGTGGAGAACACGGCAAGATCAACGATGGCGAAACCAGCAAGTTCTGGGTGAAGCCGAATGAAGAGGTGACCTTACTCGCACCGAAAGTAACACCAGACAAAGGCTATACTTTTAAAGAGTGGGATA
The DNA here is from genome assembly GCF_003664595.1 of Atopobacter sp. AH10. Lineage (GTDB taxonomy): Bacteria > Bacillota > Bacilli > Lactobacillales > Aerococcaceae > Atopobacter. The sequence continues at coordinate 36,242 of NZ_QXPZ01000002.1, read as the reverse complement.
AGCCGGTTAAAGGGCAATTTAGTGCAGAAAAAACAGAGATCACGGCGACTTATAACGATCCGGCTTCAGTGATTCCACAAGACGGCGAAGATAAGCCAGATAACGTGCCTGATGGCTATGTTTTGGTGGAATTCAAGCCAGGCGACCATGGCAAGATCGATGCGGGTCAAACCACTAAGTTCTGGGTGAAGCCGAATGAAGACGTGACGCTTGTCGCACCGAATGTCACGCCAGAAAAAGGCTATACATTTAAAGAGTGGGATAAGCCGATTAAGGGACAATTTAGAGCAGACAAAACAGAGATCACAGCGACTTATAACGATCCGGCTTTAGTGATTCCACAGCCTGGAGATAAGAAGCCAGATAATGTGCCAGATGGCTATGTTTTGGTGGAATTCAAGGGCGGCGACCACGGCAAGATTAATGACGGTCAAACCACTAAGTTCTGGGTGAAGCCGAATGAAGACGTGACGCTTGTTGCACCGAATGTCACGCCAGATCAAGGCTACACTTTCAAGTCTTGGGATAAGGCAACGACAGGTAAGTTTACAGAAGAGACTACCACAATCACAGCGACTTATAACGATCCGGCTTCAGTGATTCCACAGCCTGGAGATAAGAAGCCAGATAACGTGCCTGACAACTATGTCTTAGTCGAATTCAAGGACGGTGATCACGGCAAGATCGATGCGGGTCAAACCACTAAGTTCTGGGTGAAGCCGAATGAAGACGTGACGCTTGTCGCACCGAATGTCACGCCAGAAAAAGGTTATACTTTTAAAGAGTGGGATAAGCCGACTAAGGGACAATTTAGTGAAGAAACCACCACGATCACGGCGACCTATAACGATCCTGCTTTAGTGATTCCACAACCAGGGGATAAGAAGCCTGACAATGTGCCAGATGGCTATGTTTTGGTGGAATTCAAAGCTGGCGACCATGGCAAGATCAATGCGGGTCAAACCACCAAGTTCTGGGTGAAGCCGAATGAAGAAGTGACCTTAACGGCACCAGAAGTCACTCCAGAAAAAGGCTATACTTTCAAGGCTTGGGATAAGGCAACGGAAGGTAAGTTCAGCAAAGCTACTGAGATCACGGCGACCTATCAAGATCCAGATCATATTATTCCGCAAACAGGCGAAACGAAGCCAAACGATGTGCCAGATAACTATGTGTTAGTTGACTTTTCTGCTGGTGACCACGGTAAGATCAATGACGGTCAAACGACCAAATATTGGGTCAACCCTGAAAAAGAAGTGACCTTAACGGCACCAGAAATCACGCCAGAAAAAGGCTATGCCTTTAAAGCATGGGATCAGAAGTTAACAAATACCTTTAAAGTTAATACTACCATCAAGGCGACCTATCAAGATCCAGCTGATGTGATTCCTGGAATGGGAGAAGAAAGACCTGATGATGTACCAAATAACTATGTCTTAGTTGACTTCTCTGCTGGTGACCATGGTCAAATCAACGAAGGTCAAACCACTAAATATTGGGTCAACCCTGAAAAAGAAGTGACCTTAACGGCACCAGAAATCACGCCGAATAAAGGTTATGCTTTTAAATCTTGGGATAAGGCAACGACTGGCAAATTCACTCAAGCGACGACCATCACGGCGACCTATCAAGAGCCTGCTGATGTGATTCCTGAAACTGGGGAAGGTAAACCAAGCAATGTACCAGATAACTATGTTTTGGTGGAATTCGATGCAGGAGATAATGGTAAGATCAACTATGGTGAAAAGACTAAGTTCTGGGTCAACCCTGAAAAAGAAGTGACCCTAACCGCTCCTCAAGTGATACCAAATAAAGGCTATACCTTCACTAATTGGGATCATGCTTTGAAAGGAACCTTTAGTACGGCGACAACCATCAAGGCCCAATACAATGCCCCAGATGATGTGATTCCTGGAACGGGAAAAGAAAGACCGGATAATGTGCCTGAGAACTATGTCTTAGTCGAATTCAAGCCAGGTGATCACGGCAAGATCAATGCCGGCGAAACCACTAAATTATGGGTCAATCCTGAAAAAGACGTGACACTAACTGCACCGCAAGTCACACCAGAAAAGGGCTATACCTTTAAAGAGTGGGATAAGCCAACGGAAGGTAAGTTTGCAGAAGGAACTACCATCACGGCAACTTATAACGATCCAGCACTAGTGATTCCGCAAGACGGCGCAGATCAGCCAGATAATGTGCCAGATGGCTATGTTTTGGTGGAATTCAAGGACGGCGACCACGGCAAGATTAATGACGGTCAAACCACTAAGTTCTGGGTGAAGCCGAATGAAGACGTGACGCTTGTTGCACCGAATGTCACGCCAGACAAGGGCTATACTTTTAAAGAATGGGATAAGCCGGTTAAAGGGCAATTTAGTGCAGAAAAAACAGAGATCACAGCGACTTATAACGATCCGGCTTCAGTGATTCCACAGCCTGGAGATAAGAAGCCAGATAACGTGCCTGACAACTATGTCTTAGTCGAATTCAAGGACGGTGACCACGGCAAGATCAACGAAGGTGAAACAACTAAGTTTTGGGTGAAGCCGAATGAAGACGTGACCTTAGTCGCACCTAAAGTCACTCCAGACAAAGGCTACACTTTCAAGGCTTGGGACAAGGCAACGACAGGACAATTTAGTGAAAAAACCACCACGATCACAGCGACTTATAACGATCCTGCCCTAGTGATTCCACAAGACGGCGAAGATAAGCCAGATAACGTTCCTGACAACTATGTCTTAGTAGAATTCAAAGGCGGCGAACACGGTAAGATCAATGAAGGTGAAACCACCAAGTTCTGGGTGAAACCAAATGAGAAGGTGACCTTGAATGCTCCTAAAGTCACACCAAACAAAGGTTATACCTTCAAGGCTTGGAATAAGGCGACGGAAGGGCAATTTAACGCAGAAAAAACTGAGATCACGGCAACTTATAATGATCCAGCGCTAGTGATTCCGCAAAAGGGTGAAGACAAGCCAGATAATGTGCCAGATGATTATGTGTTGGTAGAATTTGATCCAGGTGACCATGGTAAGATCAACGACGGCGAAACCAGTAAGTTCTGGGTGAATCCAAATGAGAAGGTGAGCTTGACCCCACCAAAAGTCACGCCAAACAATGGTTATCTCTTTAAAGGATGGGATGGTCAATTAATCGGCACATTCAAGGATCAAACTAAGATCACCGCTCAATACGATGAACTCACTAGGCCAAAAGCCCCAACAGTTGATGAGATCACGGAAGGTGACACAAGTATTAAGGTGAAAGTCCCTGAAGATGGCGACACTCTGATTGTCGAACTTCCTAACCCAGATGCCCCTGACAAGCCACAAACGATCGTGGCTAAGAAGGGTGACGATGGTAAGTGGAAAGTGGGCGATAAGGTCGTTGAAAGTAATGGCAAGCTAGAAATTCCAGTCGAAGGCAAGAAGCTTAAGAAGGATGACAAGATCATTGCCAAGGTACAAGATTCAACAAAGACGCCAGACGCTATTTCTGATCCAACGGAGACAATCGTCAAAGAACTTATTCGGCCAAAAGCCCCAACAGTTGACGAGATCACGGAAGGTGACACAAGTATTAAGGTTAAAGTCCCTGAAGATGGCGACACTCTGATCGTCGAACTTCCAAACTCAGAGGATCTTGATAAGCCACAAACGATCGTGGTTAAGAAGGGTGACGATGGTAAGTGGAAAGTGGGCGACAAGGTCGTTGACAACAATGGCAAGCTAGAAATCCCAGTCGATGGCAGCAAGATCAAGAAGAATGACAAGATCATTGCCAAGGTACAAGATTCGACGAAGAATCCAGATGCCATTTCTGATCCAACAGAGACAACCGTCAAGGAACTTGTTCGGCCAAAAGCCCCAACGGTGGATGAAATTACAGAAGGTGACGATACCATCAAGGTAGAAGTTCCAAAAGATGGCGACACTCTGATCGTCGAACTTCCAAACTCAGAGGATCCTGAGAAGCCACAAACGATCGTGGTTAAGAAGGGTGACGATGGTAAGTGGAAAGTGGGCGACAAGGTCGTTGACAACAATGGCAAGTTAGAAATTCCAGTCGATGGCAAGAAGATCAAGAAGGGCGATAAGATCATCGCCAAGGTACAAGATTCTACTAAAGGCCCAAATGCTGTTTCAGATCCAACGGAAAAGATTGTCAAAGAAAAACCAGCTGATAAAGATCTTTACGAACCAGAATATAAGGATCAAGAAGCTAAGCCAGGCGATAAAGTAGAGATTGACAAGCCAAGCTTTAAAGATAAAGATGGCAATCCTACTACAGCGCCAGAAGGCACGAAGTTTAGACCGGACGGCGATCAACCAGGGGTGACGATCGATCCAAATACGGGAGCCATCACGGTGGAAGTGCCGAAGGATAAACAACCAGGTGATAAGATTGAAGTTCCAGTCATTGTGGAATACCCAGACGGTACGACTGATAAAGTAACCGTAACGGTGACTGTTGGTAAGCTGGAAGATAAAGATCTCTACGAACCTGAATACAAGGATCAAGAAGCTAAGCCAGGCGATAAAGTAGAGATTGACAAGCCAAGCTTTAAAGATAAAGATGGCAATCCAACTACAGCGCCAGGAGGCACGAAGTTTAGACCAGAAGGCGGCCAACCAGGGGTGACGATCGATCCAAATACGGGAGCCATCACGGTGGAAGTTCCGAAGGATAAAAAGCCAGGTGATAAGATTGAAGTTCCAGTCATTGTGGAATACCCAGATGGTACTACCGATAAAGTAACCGTAACGGTGACTGTTGGTAAGCTGGAAGATAAAGACCTCTACGAACCTGAATACAAGGATCAAGAAGCTAAGCCAGGCGATAAAGTAGAGATTGACAAGCCAAGCTTTAAAGATAAAGATGGCAATCCAACTACAGCGCCAGAAGGCACGAAATTTAGACCAGACGGTGACCAACCAGGGGTGACAATCGATCCGAATACGGGAGCCATCATAGTAGAAGTACCGAAGGATAAGCAACCAGGTGATAAGATTGAAGTTCCAGTCATTGTGGAATACCCAGATGGTACGACCGATAAAGTGACCGTAACGGTGACTGTTGGCAAGGTGTCAGATAAAGATCTTTACGAACCTGAATACAAGGATCAAGAAGCTAAGCCAGGCGATAAAGTAGAGATTGACAAGCCAAGCTTTAAAGATAAAGATGGTAAGCCAACTAGAGCGCCAGAAGGCACGAAATTTAGACCAGACGGCGACCAACCAGGGGTGACGATCGATCCAAATACGGGAGCCATCACGGTGGAAGTACCGAAGGATAAACAACCAGGTGACAAGATTGACATTTCAGTCATTGTGGAATACCCAGATGGTACGACCGATAAAGTAACGGTCACTGTAAGGGTTGGTAAAGGGTCTGATGCAGGAAGAAATGAAAGTGGCGATTCTAATGGCCAAGCAGCTCATCAAGCTAATGGATCCATTAAGACTGATACACTTCCTCAAACGGGTGAAACACTACAAAGTCACTCTGCTGCAATAGCTAGTTTGCTATTAGCTGGAACTGGTTTATGGGTGAGTGGAAAGCGTAAGAAAGAAGATTGATCCATAAATACATAAGAAATATATTATGTGTGTAGCTACTTGCTATAGGCGTTAAAGGAGTGCCCTTTCATTATCAATCGGGCGCACAACAAAAAGGACTTTGATTAATCCATCAAAGTCCTTTTTGTGTGAGCTGCTTATTAGTGAAGTGGGGGTTTGCTCTTAGGTCAGTTCTAAGAAAGAGACAGATGCCCGCTAATGAAGGCGATAGCGTCAATCTTCCAATGCTTTTAGCTACTTTTATAAGACGATCCTTCAATTATAAGATGAGCCTTTGATGGATTTTTAATCATTTTATGCAGGAAGAATAGCATAAATGATTTAAAAAGGCCTGATTTCTTAAGGATTATGGCTTAAAAGCGGGTTAATGATTGCTATTTTCTCTTAACTGGGTGATAATATAGAAGTGAGATCTAATCCAACCCTTTTTTAGGGTATGAAGTATATAGGAGGAATGGAATATGTCTTTAAAAGCTGAATTAAGAGCACATACAGGATCTGGGCAAAGTACACGTGACCGTCAAGCTGGGCGAGTTCCAGGCGTATTGTACGGCCATGGACAAGAACCTGTTAACCTTACCTTAGATGCTACAGAGTTTACGCTGCTGCTTCGTGACAAAGGCTACAACGCAATCTTTCCTATCGACATCAACGGAGAAGACCACCAAGTTTTAGTGCAAGACCTACAATGGTCTAGTATTAAGCGTGATCTTTTGTCTTTTGACTTGCTAAGAGTCAAAAAAGGTGATAAAATTGCCGTGCCTATTCCAATTGTATTGGAAGATGGAGATAAGCGGACATTAGGGATTGTTGAACAGCATCTATCTGAGGTAGAAGTTGAAACAGATCCTACAAATATTCCAGAAAGTTTTGTCATTGATACATCCGCCCTCAAGATTGGGGATAGTTTAGAAGTTGATGTGATCAAAGCGCCTGCTGGAGTAAAAATTCTAACTGATCCATCTGATGTGATTGTCAGTGTGTCTGCTCCTCAAATCCTAAGTGAAGAGGGAGAAGATGGCGAAGGGGCTCCGGAAGTAGCTGGAGCAGAAGCTTAGCCTTCAAGCTAGTCTAAATCTTAACGGTCAAAAGGAGGTTAAATAGCATGTACTCAGTTTTATTGAGTGTGCTCATCGTCCTCAGTGTTTTGCTGATCATTGTCGTGGCGATGCAGCCATCTAAGACAAATGCGGCAAGTTCGCTGTCTGGTGGTGCAGAGCAACTCTTTGGGAAACAAAAAGCGCGGGGGTTCGAATCCTTCTTGATTCGTTTAACCGTTGTTTTAGGCACCATTTTTCTAGTGCTAACACTTGCGTTAGAATATTTGATCAATCATTAATGAAGGAAAAGCATGGGCTTAAGGTTCATGCTTTTTTTTAATCCTTAAGTAAGTTAGAATGAAGAGAGGAGAGTGATGATATGAAGGAATGGAAGTGGATGAGGTCTAATGGAGATAGTGCAGTGATCTTACTCCATGCCTATACAGGAAATCCCAATAACTTAACAGCTCTAGCGAGAGCGATCAATCGATTAGGAATGGATGTCCTTTTACCCCTCCTACCAGGGCATGGCACTAGACAGGTACGTGACCTCTTATCAGCTTCTTTTTCGGATTATCAAAAATGTGTGGATCAAGCCTATCAGCTATTAAAAGACTCTGGAAAGAAATGGATAGCTGTTGGAGGTTTGTCACTTGGAGGCTTGCTTAGTTTAGATGCCCTTACACGTTTAGACTTGGATGCTTGCCTTTCAATGGCAGCCCCTTTAGGAGAGGCAAGTTTGAAGTTGGATGGCTTAATCCATTATTTTCAAAATTTAGCCCATCAAATGGCTTGTTTTGATATTCAAGATGAAGAAATAGAAGAGTATTTGATAAAGTTGATGCCAGATGAAAATGAACTCGTTAGAAGGTTGACCTTAAGCTCTCGTCCTATTTTTATAGCTCAAGGGGCTAAAGATGAGTTGCTTTGTTCAGATAGAGTACGAGAAGTGATCAAAACTTTCCCTAATGACGAGTTAGATTTTCACTGGTATCCAAACAGTCCCCATATACTGACAGCGGGGCCTGATCGTATGGTAATGAGAGAGGATATTAAAAGATTCCTTTTAGATAATAAGAAGGGACATTAAAAGATTCCTTTTAGACAATAAGAAAGGTGGACACAATGAAGCAACTAGGCGGTAAATTACGCCAATTTTTTAAAGAGCATCAAGAAGCTTATTCAGTTAATCAATTAGCAGAGATATTTCATGCCCAAGACTCCCTATCATTTAAGAACTTAGTACAAATTTTAGCTGAATTAGAAAGAAAAGCCGAAATTCGTCTAACCAAAAAAGGGCTTTTTCAAACTTGTTCTATGGGAGATAGCAAAGGGATTTTTCGTCAAAATGAGCGAGGTTTTGGTTTTGTGACGGTAGAAGGAGAGGAAGAAGATATCTTTATCTCTCGTGACGATACCGGACTAGCGATGAACGGGGACGAGGTAAGGGTCGAATTGACTTCTCAAGGGGATCCCTTTTTAGGAAAGGGGCCTGAAGGAAGGGTCGTTGAAATCGTCAAACGCAATTATCGACGCATTATCGGGACCTATCAATCGCTCAATAAAAAGATAAAAGGGAAAAATTATATTGGACTTGTTGTTCCACGTCAAAAGATTTGGAAAGATTACAAGTGCTACGTTCTTCCTGGAGGGATAAAGGCAGCTGATCAAATGTTGGTTAGTTTAGAAATTACAGACTATCCTAGCCAGCTTGAGCCACGTCAATTAAAGGGGATCATCTCTGAAACTTTAGGACATGTGGATGCGCCTGGAACAGATATCCTTGAAATTTTAGTGGAAAAAGGGATTCCAACTGAATTTCCAGAAGATGTCAAAAGGGAAGCTCAAGAAGTTCCTGATGAGATCAATGAAGAGGATCTTAAAGGAAGAGAAGATGACCGTGATCAATTAGTGATGACGATTGACGGAGCGGATGCAAAGGATTTGGACGATGCAGTGAGCTTAACTCGCTTAGGCAATGGAGATTATTGCTTGAGAGTTTACATTGCGGATGTTTCTTATTATGTCCGTGAACATACGGCCTTAGACAGGGAAGCCTTAAATCGTGGAACGAGTGTTTATGTGACTGACCGGGTCGTGCCTATGCTCCCTCAACGTTTGTCTAATGGGATTTGTTCGCTTCATCCTCATGTGGATCGCTTGGTAATGGCTTGCGAAATGAGATTGAATGAAAAGGGGCAACGGCTGAGTTATCGTATATATCCGACCGTTATCAATTCATCCTATCGAATGACTTATTCAGCTGTTAATCAGATTTTATCTGGGGACAAGGATCTTCGTGATAACTACAATGAAATTGTTCCAATGCTTGAAAATATGCAGGAATTGAGTCGCCTGTTGATTCATAAACGGCAAAAAAGAGGAGCCATTGATTTTAATGCCGAGGAAGCAGAAATCAAGTTGGATGAAAAGGGCTTCCCGATAGAAATTGTCAAGCGACAACGGGATAAAGCTGAACGGCTTATTGAATCGTTTATGCTTTTAGCAAATGAGACGGTCGCTTATCATTTCAATAAGCAAGGCTTACCATTTATCTATCGTATCCATGAAAAGCCTGCAGCAGATCGTATAGAGAAATTTAGGGAATTTATTCAAGCTTTTGGTTTAAGCATAGAGGCGAATGATGAAAATATTTCTCCAAAAGATTTGCAGGAAATTTTGAAGAAGGCGGAAGGAGAGCCATTTGAAGCGATGGTTTCTTCCATGATGCTAAGAGCGATGAAGCAAGCACGATATACCAATGAAGCTAAGGGGCATTTTGGCTTGGCTAGTAAAGATTACACGCATTTTACTTCTCCGATTCGCCGTTACCCTGATTTGTTGGTGCATCGCTTAATCCGTCAGTATGGATTTATGGAAGAGCCACATTTATCAGAAGAAATGATGACAAAGACCAGTGACCAGTTAGAAGCAATGGCTGATAGCTGTTCGAAAAATGAGCGCCGTGCTGTAGAGGCTGAACGGGAAAGTGATGCCATGAAGAAAGCGGAATTCATGCAAAATCATGTAGGCGAGGCTTTCGATGGGGTAATTTCTTCGGTGACGAGTTTTGGCTTCTTTGTCGAGTTGGATAATACGATTGAAGGTTTGGTTAGATTAGCTAGTTTATCGGGAGATTATTACCATTTTATCGAGAATCACATGTTGTTGATCGGGGAAAGGACTGGACAACAATTCCGTATTGGTGATCGTGTACGGATTGAAGTGACTCGTGCGGATAAGGCGACTAGAGAGATTGATTTTGAATTAATAGACAATTATGATCAGTTGCAAGCTAGGCGATCCGTCGTAGACCGTTCGTCACATAATAAGGCGAAGAAAGATAAAAGAAAAGATAAGGGGAAAAAAGCTACTAGAGGCAAAGGTGAAAATAAGCCAGCACAAGACTCCTTTAGGAAAGGCCGGTCTAAAGGGAAAAGAAAAGGGATAAACTCTTCTAAAACTGCAACTGAAAATAAAGGGATAGCTTCTGCTTCATCTTCGTTCCACTTCTCATCAAAGGATTCACCCGAATCAGATAGTCAATTGATCGAGGGTTTGGGCTTTATCCAACGTAAAAGGCAAAATAAGAAAGCCAAGAAAAAGTCAAAAAAACATTTAGAATTTATCCAAGACAATAAATCTAAGAAGAAAAAACGTGGAAGAAAAGCTGAGAAAAAGCGTCAAGCTTCCCCTCATGCGAGAAGAACACCCCAATAGCCTGTGAGCTAATAGGGGAGTCTACAGCGGGCTAAGTCAAACTGTATAGTGAAGAATACGCGAAAAAAATAGATAGAAAGGAGGGCTAGGATGCCAAAAGGAAAACAAGATAAGGCACTGGCACAAAATAAAAAAGCTTTCCATGATTATCAAATCTTGGAGAGCTTAGAGGCAGGAATGGTTTTAAAGGGGACAGAGATTAAATCTATTCGTAAGGGGCGTATAAATCTTAAAGACGGTTTTGTGAGCCTTCGTAATGGCCAGGCTACTTTAAAAAATGTGCATATTTCTCCTTTTGAACAAGGGAATATCTTTAACCATGACCCTTTGCGTGATCGACAATTATTATTACACAAGCGGCAAATTCGTCAGTGGGAGGCAGAAAGCCAGCAAGCAGGATTAACGGTTGTCCCATTGAAAGTATATATTAAAGATGGTTTCGCCAAAGTATTAATTGGTTTAGCTAAAGGGAAAAAACTCTACGATAAACGAGATGCCTTAAAACAAAAAGCGATGAAACGAGACATCGATCGAGCCATGAAGGGCTATTAAGAAGAGACCGCCAGTTGTTCAGTATATTATCGCTAGTTAGAAAGCTAGATGATGATCAAGATCTAAAAAAGCTGGATAAGCCTATAGAGAAGTCAAATCAAACGATGGGAGAATAAGCAAACATACGAAAGAGTACTCATCCAGATGAAAGAATAATCAGCTAGGTGGAAGAATAAGCGACCAAATGGAAGAATAATCAGCTAGGTGGAAAATAAGCGACCAAATGGAAGAATAAGTGGCTAGATGGAAGAATAAGTGGCTAGATGGAAAAGCAAGTGGCTAGATGGAAAAGCAAGAAGCTAGATGGAAGAAAAATCAACCAGATGGAAGAACAGTCAGCCAATAGAAAGGAAAAGAATATGACGATAAAAGAGCAGGCTAGTCAGAGTGTGACCTTTTATTTCATGAGACATGGGCAAACCTATCTCAATTTGTTTGGGCGAATGCAAGGTTGGTCAGATGCTCCTTTAACACCAGAAGGACGATTAGGCATTCTTAGAAGTGGCTACGGACTGAAAGATATCCATTTTGATGCCTTGTATACGAGTGATTTACGTCGGACGGTAGAAACAGCGCAACTGGCTTTGAAATATAATGAATTTATCGGCAAAGATTCCTGCTTGCGCATGATGCCTGAGTTTAGGGAAGTGTCTTTTGGAGCTTTCGAAGGTTTGAGTGGAGAATATGTATGGAATGAAATTCGTGAAAAAGGGAATGGCGGGAAAAAGTTTGACCCAGATAGTCCATCTCTTGTTCAAGATGAAATGAACGCATTACGAAAAGCAGATCCTTCTGATACAGCCGAAGATTTTATGCGTTTTTGGACACGTGTCGAACAAGGCTTTATGAAGCTGATGAAAAGGCATAAGGGGACGGGGCAAAAGATACTGATCGTCAGTCACGGCATGACGATTCGTAATATTATTCATGAACTAGTGCCTGAATTTTCTTTAAAAACCCCCATCCAAAATGGGGCGATAACTGTGGTGAGCTATCGTGATGGCCATTTTATTTTGGAAGCCTTGAATCAAACGAGTCATTTTGCGGATGAAAGTTTAGTTAAAGATGACTTTTTCCCTATTCTACCGATGTTTCTTGATGATCAATTGGATGATTCATCTAGGCAATAGGGTTAGTGATAAGACTTTACCTTGAAGAGATACAGTAGTTTGCCTTGTTTGACAGTTAGTAGGATAGATGATAAACTAGGATAACATACAGGGGTCGTTACGGATTCGACAGGTATAAGTCGGTGATTCGATGCAATTCGTTTTGACGAAAACGTAAAATCGTTAACAGTTAAATATAACTGACAAAGAAAATACAAACACTTTAGCATTCGCTGCGTAAACAACGTAGTAGCTAAGATCCGGCCAGCATTGCCCATGTGTTGTCACCGGGTCCTATATAAGTGGGCTACGCTTGATCTATCCGCCTGTTAGATCAAGAAGAGACGACCAGGCTCGCTTGGATCGATGCGGGTTACCAGAGCTATTTCCAAGCTAAACTAATCTGGAAACTATAATTGTAGATTCGGGTATACCGTTATAGTTGGACGCGGGTTCGACTCCCGCCGACTCCATATATAAATTTTCTAGTTGATGAGTTGCACGTTGTTGTTTAATCGACAGCTTGCAACTTTTTTTCTTTGGCTAAGTAGCAGTAATTGCTGAAATTATAGACTATCTTTCTAGATAGTGATAGACTTATCCAAAAATAATATCACAAAAAAATAATTTTTTATTGACAATAGTTCTGATACTTGCTATCATCATATTTAAATTAGAACACATTATTAAAGAGAAGAGAGGCGAGAAGAATGACTTCATTAGATCTAACACGTTCTGTACAATGTGTCATGTGTCAACGAATGCGTAGCTCCCGGGCATATAATATGACTGGGCTTGTAGTCGTGCACCTGATGAAGCATGACTGTTCGCCTAGAGACCATGCTTTATTAGGTTTATTTGAGTAACAAAATAAATCGCATAAGTATAGTTTAAAGTCATTTGCCCGGGAGCTAAAAGTTAGCTGCCGGTTTTTTTGCATATAAAAAGAATATTAGCAGATCGATACATCAAAATAGAAATAGAGTGAACGCTCTAAAAGGAGAATGAATCATGAGTGAATATAAATTTGAAACATTGCAATTACATGTTGGTCAAGAACAAGCAGATCCAGCTTCTGACGCCAGAGCGGTGCCAATTTATCAAACAACTTCATATGTCTTCCGCAACTCTGAACATGCAGCAGCTCGCTTTGGTCTTGCTGATCCAGGGAATATCTATGGACGTTTGACGAATTCTACTCAAGACGTCTTTGAAAAACGTATTGCAGCATTAGAAGGTGGGGTTGCAGCTTTAGCTGTTGCTTCAGGTGCGGCTGCTATTAGTTATACCATTCAAGCTCTAGCTCAAGAAGGGGACCACATTGTCGCTCAAAAGACAATTTATGGTGGTTCATATAACTTGTTAGCGCACACTTTACCTAATTATGGTATCAAGACAACCTTTGTAGATGCTCATAATCTCAAGGAGTTAGAAGAAGCTATTCAAGAAAACACGAAAGCTGTTTATTTGGAAACTTTAGGGAATCCTAATTCAGATATTCCGGATATTGATGCCATTGCCAAAATAGCTCATAAACATGGCTTGCCATTAGTCATTGACAATACCTTTGGAACCCCTTATCTCATTCGCCCAATCGAACATGGGGCTGATATCGTGGTGCATTCTGCTACTAAATTTATTGGGGGTCACGGGACGACTCTAGGTGGTGTGATTGTTGATTCAGGTAAATTTGATTGGAAAGCTTCTGGCAAATATGCCCCAATCGCTGAAGCTAACCCATCTTATCATGGCATATCATTTGCTGACGCTGTAGGACCTGCTGCTTTTGCCACTTATGTTCGGGCGATTCTTCTCCGTGATACTGGAGCGACTATTTCTCCATTCAATGCTTTCTTACTCCTTCAAGGAACTGAAACATTATCCTTACGTTTAGACCGACATGCGGAAAATACCAAGAAAGTAGTAGAATTTTTGGCTAATCACCCTCAAGTAGAAGCGGTGAACCACCCTAGCTTAAAAGATCACCCAGATCATGATTTATATACGAAATATTTCCCTAATGGTGGGGCAAGTATTTTTACTTTTGAAATTAAGGGAGGAAAAGAAGAAGCTTGGAAATTTATTGATGCTTTAGAAATATTCTCCTTATTGGCTAATGTTGCGGATGTCAAGAGTTTAGTTATCCACCCAGCGACCACTACTCACTCACAATTGACCGAAGAAGAATTGGCGGATCAAGGGATTAAAGAAAACACCATTCGACTTTCTATTGGAACAGAGCATATTGATGATATTCTCAATGACCTAGAAAAAGGTTTTAAAGCTGCCAAAGCCTAAGACTAACTTTTTTAAACGACGCTTGTTAGAAGAAGCCCTAGTTGACTACTAGGGCTTTTTTTGTGGGCATTTTGTCAAATTTTATCCTTGCTGGCACAAGGCATATATAAACTCCTCCCTTTTAGTGTCGTAACTGAAGGATAGAGGATTAATCTTTAGCTCTTGCAATAGGACTTTTACACTAGTTTTAGTGTCCTAACTTAAGGATAGAGGATTAATCTCTAGTAAGGGGTAGCCGATTAGGGCTGGTTAAAACTAGGATAAAAAATCAGCTTAATTTTTTAAGGGACTCGATTTTTTGCTAAAAAGTCAGTAAAATGGAGATGATCGCCTTTTTATCAGGAAAGCTAGATAAGGGGCGAAGATAGACTTTGACTTATTTTCGAACTGACGCATTAATTTCTAATAATGGAAAGAATGACGGATAGTCGTCAAAACAAAATGTGTTTATAATTACCTGGAAAATTGACATTTCAGCGAACAAAATTTTCAAGAGAGAAAAATATAGTGAATAGAATGGATGGCTTAAGCCTAGGGAGGGCAGACGAATAATGGGGATAAATCGTAAACTAATGAAGCTGGTGACAGGGATGGCGATGCTTGCCTCCTTGCTAGCGTGTGCTTCTCCATCGCAAACGGTAGAAACTAAAAATACTGTTGTTGTGAAAGAAAATCCAAATGATAAAACCATTCAAAAAGAGCATAAGAAGAAAGCGGAAGCCAAAAAGAAGAATAAAGATAAAGAAAGAGAAAAAGAACCTCAAGCGACCAAGGCGGATGATAATCCAGAAGAAGTTTTGATGAGTCAGGTAGAAGGAAACCGCCTATTCGAAAAGTCTTTGATGTCCGATAATTTAAGAAAAGCGGTGAATAAGATGCAAGAATTAACCGATTTTCGTTTGAAAGATTCAAAAACTATTGTCGTGTTGACAGAGGAAACAACTGAATCTGTTCGATTGCAAGTATTTAAACGTTCGGATGAAAATTCAGAGAAGTTAATAGCGGTCATTGCTTTAAAATATGATATCACCCTAGATCAATTAGAAGGGAAAGAACCAGGTCAAAAAGAATACACAGTTGTGAAAGCTAAAGAGGAGAAAGAAGGGCAAGACAAAACGCAGACCAATAATGCTGATGGAAACGCTCAGAATGAGAATAAAGATGATGGCTCTTTAGAATAGCTTATCCAAGGAGTTTTTAAAATAGCGGGCCTAGTATTTTCAGGAGAATGACTTCATCACATACGTCCTTGAACATAGCAGATAAAAGAAATGGAGGGGCTATAATGTCTGTAACTTGGCAGATGGCATTGCAAATATTTGCCATTAATTTTTCGTATATCACACTGAACACCATTCGTTTTATGCTCACCATGAAGGGCTACCGCTTTTTAGCGCCTTTAGTGAGCTTCGTGGAGATTATAATCTATATTATTGGCTTAAACTTGGTCATGAAAAATTTAGATAATGCCATGAATATTATTGCCTATGCTTTAGGTTATTCCATCGGGATTGGCTTTGGTATCTTATTAGAAGATATTTTAGCTCTTGGCTATAGTTTGCAACGTGTGCATCTACCTTTAGAGGCAGACCAAGATTTAGCTAGTCGCTTAAGGGATAAAGGTTATGGGGTAACAGTTTATTTAGGGCACGGGATCAATGGTGAACGCTTGATTTTGGAAGTTTTATCCAAACGTCGAGAAGAGAAAGAATTGAGAGATTACATCCTTTCTCAAGCCCCAAGTGCTTTTATAGTTTCTTCTGAACCTAAATATATCCATGGTGGCTTTTGGGCTAAACGTATGCGTAAAAATCGTGAGGAATTTCTATCACGTTAATGTAAATAAGACAGTTACTCTAACATAGGGAAAGAGGTGAGGGGATGTCTAATCATAAGGCGAAAAAACAAATCATAGCCTTGATGAAAACTTTTCGACAGGTTTGGGCTAATGTCACCTTGTCTCAGCAAGCTTCAAGTATGGCTTATTTTACCTTGTTAGCCATGTTTCCTTTACTGATTGCTGCGGCTAATGTCATCCCTCTTTTGCCTATTAATAGCCAAGAAGTTTTAATGACCTTAAAAACGGCGGTGCCAGAGGATATCTATGGCATTATTGCTCCGATTATAAGGGGTTATTTGAACGAATCTACCGGTGGAGCTCTTTCTTTATCCTTACTCATTTCAATTTGGCCGGCGACAAAGGGCTTGGGTGTGGTACAAATTGCTATGAATGAAGTCTACCACACCAAACCACGTGCCAATTTTATTTTAAGGCGTTTGCTGTCGTTTATGATTGGTTTAGTGATTATGACCATTTTCATTGCAGTGAGTATGATTTTCGTGTTTGGCGAACAAGTGATTCGTTTGATTGAAAATCTAATGGGGACGGACTTTCACGTGATGGTTATTTTTGGCCAATTGAAGTGGAGCGTGGCCTTTATTGTAATTTTTTGCATTAGCCTAGCCCTATATTGGTTAATGCCTAATGTGTCTTGGCCTGTACAATATGCTATTCCAGGCGCCGCCTTCTTTACGATAGCTTTTCTGACCATATCTCAATTGTTTTCATGGTATGTCAAAGTGACTACTCACTCGATTGAAACAGGGATGCTGAGCGTTTTTGTCGTCCTCATGATGTGGTTATATATGATTAGCATTGCTTTAATTCTAGGAGGGGTCTTGAATGTGTTCTTGTATCGTTGGTATCACCCCATGGTCAATCAAACGGGTGCGCAACAAGATAGCCCATCAGAAAGCGGAATAGTTGACAAGATTCATTTACCACGCACTATAAAATTCAAGGGCTTTAAGAAGCAAGATTTGAAGAATAAAAAAATGCAAGAGGAGTACAAAAATGCAAAGAATACAAGGGACGAATAAACGAGAACAGAGAATCGATTACAGCATCATTCTTTGTGTCGTTCTCTTAGCGGTAATATCCGTATTGATGATGTTAGCCACAACCTATTTACAAGTATCCAATGGGTCTTTGATGCCAACGATCCGCCACTTAATGTGGTATTCCATTGGTATTTTGATGATCATTGTTATTATGGGATTTGATTCTGAAAAAATGTGGAAATTAGCTCCTCTCTGTTACTGGATTGGGATAGCTTTATTGGTTTTAGTCTTGCTATTTCACGACAGAGCGACAGCCCTAGAAACAGGGGCCAGAAGTTGGTTCCGGTTCGGTTCCTTGACATTCCAACCGTCTGAGGTCGTTAAATTATCCTATATTCTGATGCTGGCCAGACTGGTTACAGAACACAATAACATGGTTGATGATGGCAGCTTGAAAACGGATTGGATATTGATTCGGCGCATGCTGATCTATAGTGCTCTGCCTCTTGTCTTGGTTATCTTGCAGAATGATTTGGGGACTACCTTAGTGTTCATGGCCATTCTTGCTGGAATGATGATGATGAGTGGGATTAGTTGGAAAATTTTAGTGCCTATTTTTCTTAGTTTGGTGATTGTCGGTGGAGGATTGATTTTCCTTGTGGTGTGGAATCGTTCTTTACTCCTCAACATCGGCTTTAAAAATTATCAGTTTGCCCGGATTGATTCTTGGCTAAATCCATACGCTGACCAATCAGGACGAGGATTTCAGTTGTTTCAAACCATGAAAGCCATCGGGTCTGGAGGCTTGTTTGGTAAGGGCTACGCTGTTTCTCAGGTATATGTACCCGTTCGTGAATCGGATATGATTTTTGCTACGATAGGCGAAAATTTTGGCTTTATGGGTGGCTGTATATTATTACTAATCTACTTTGTCCTCATCTATCAAATGATCCGAGTTTGTTTCCACACAAAAAATGAGTTTTATACCTATATTGCTTCTGGGGTTATTTCCATGATCCTATTCCACGTATTGGAAAATGTCGGGATGTGTATTGGTCTATTGCCATTAACAGGTATTCCATTGCCTTTTATTTCGCAAGGGGGATCAGCTTTAGTAGGTAATATGATGGGGATTGGTTTAATTCTTTCCATGAAATATCACTACAATAGTCCATCAGCTTTTTCAAAGGATAAATGACGATAAATAAAGCTAGCTTATCCAAGTTTCTAGATTTCCCTAGGACTTGAATGAGCTAGCTTTTCTTTTCATCTTAGTGCTGCTGCTTGGCTCTTTGATTTTTAACACGGTCGACAAAGTCTTTGAAGAGGTCTAATTGCTTAGGATGGTAAGGAGCAAGAATTTCAGGATGCCATTGTACAGCTAAAATGCTTTGTTCAGGATCTTGAGATTCAAAAGCTTCAATGATCTTGTCCTTGCTATAAGCGACAGCCCTTAATTGGGGTGACAAGACTTTAACAGCTTGGTGATGGTAAGAATTGACCATAGTCTTATCTCCTAAAATGCTGGCTAGGTGAGAATCTTCTTCGATATAAATATGGTGTGTAGGATAATGCAGTTCTGCTTTTTGAACGTGTTGGACGGATAAACCCTTATAGTAAGATAAATCTTGATAGAGGCTTCCTCCAAGGGCAACGTTTACTAACTGAGTCCCTCTACAAACAGAGAAGATAGCCATTTTTCTTTCTAAAGCTTTTTTGAGAAATGCAATTTCAAAGGCGTCACGTTCAGGGAATAGTTCTTGAATGAGGATATCAGGTTCTTCACCGTAATAAACAGGCGAAACATCTTGCCCACCTGCCAATAGTAAGCCATCGATGTGTTCAATGTAATGCTCTACAAATGAAGGATCTGAGGTGGGAATGAGCATGGGGATTCCACCAGCTTTTTGAATGGCGTTTATAAATCCATCGGCTGTGTAGGAGATGGAAAGATAATCCATTTCTTTCAAGTGGTTCAAACGGCTACTAATAATACCAATAACAGGTTTCATATAATCCCTTCCTTTCTCATAACATGATGTTATTTTAACAGATGCAAGAACATTGTAGCGCTTTCTTTTCAAAAATACTTTAGAAAATTTAGAGAAGAGGGTAAGATCTCAAGGAGAGAAGGGGATAGGCTAGAAAAATGGGTGAAGTAAGGCTAAAGTTAGCCAAGAATTTTTCTGCCTTTGGAGCGTATGAAATGAAAAACAATAGTCTATCTGTTATACTGAAATGATAGAAAGCCCTATATATGTGAAGAGAGTCAGTCGAGGCTAGTTGACATGACAGGATTCCTTTTGCTAGTGACACTAAGAAGAGAGTCGAAGGAGGCTAGTTGACATGACAGGATTCCTTTTGCTAGTGACACTAAGAAGAGAGTCGAAGGAGGCTAGTTACATGACTCGACTCCTTTTTATGCCGATAAAAAGAAAAGCCAAGAAAGTTCTCTAATAACTATTGAGAAGGATAGTCAATTGATTACAATAGAAGGGAAGAAGGAAGGGGAGTACATAGATGCATACCTTAGAAGTAAAGGATTTACACGTTTCAGTTGAAGATAAGGAAATTTTAAAGGGAGTTAATCTGACCATTAATTCTGGAGAAATCCATGCCATTATGGGACCGAATGGGACAGGGAAGTCAACGCTTTCTGCGGCTATTATGGGCAATCCTCTCTATGAAGTCACACAGGGAGAAATTTTATTAGATGGGCAAAATGTTTTGGATATGACTGTTGATGAGAGGGCTCGAGCTGGACTCTTTTTGGCCATGCAATACCCGAGTGAAATTCCCGGTGTGACCAATGCGGAATTCTTGCGTCAAGCCATCAATGCCAGACGTTCAGAAGAGGATAAAATCTCTGTGATGGACTTTATCCAAAAATTGGATGAAAAGATGGCGATTTTAGATATGCCAGAAGAAATGGGTGAACGTTACCTCAATGAAGGTTTTTCTGGTGGGGAGAAGAAGCGAAATGAAATATTGCAATTAATGATGATTGAGCCAACTTTTGCTATCCTAGATGAAATTGATTCGGGCTTGGATATTGATGCCTTGCAAATTGTGGCAAAAGGGGTTAATCAAATGCGGGGAGAAAATTTCGGCTCCTTGATCATCACCCACTATCAACGTTTGTTGAATTACATTGTTCCTGATGTGGTGCATATTATGATGGACGGTCGAGTAGTGAAAACAGGGGATGCTGAACTAGCTAAGGTTTTGGAAGCTGATGGCTATAAAGGATTGATGGAAGAATTAGGCATCGAATTAGAAGCAACGGAGGCGGATAAGTAATGTCAAGTAAGGAATCCATTTCCAGCACGGAGTCAATGGCTTATGCCAAGGCAAATGGCTTTCCCGACTATGCCTTAGACATTCGCCAAAGGGCTTTAAAGCTCTACCCTACTCTCCCTTGGCCAGATTTTCAAAAAGTAAAGTATCATCACTGGCCTTTAGAAGAAGCTATTTATACGGATCAAGTCTCTTCATTTGAGCTAGATAAAGAAGTGAAGGAAGATCCAATGACCTCAGCGCAATTGCTTAGAGTCGATCAAAAAACTTTATTGGAAAGAATGGACAAAGATCTTTTAGAGCAAGGGGTTATCGTAACAGATTTATTGACTGCTATGAAAGAATACCCAGACTTTATAAAAAAGTATTTGAACCAAGCTGTACCTGTAGAAGAAAGTCGTTTGACTGCTTTTCACATGGCGCATTTGCTGGGCGGAGCCTTTGTCTATATTCCTAAGAACACCAAGATAAACAAACCAATTGAATTGGATTTTTGGCAAGATAATACCATTCGTGCTTCCTTTCACCAACATGTCCTCTTAGTAGCTGACGAGGGAGCAGAAGTGGAATTGATGGAAAAATGGACGAGTTATGGGGATGTTGACAATAGTGGGACGATTGTTGTGGAATTAATCGCCAAAGATAACTCTAAAATCACCTATGGCACCTTGGACTACCTCAATAAACAATCGACTATTTACATGAATAGAAGAGGCCGCTTGTCCGCTAATGCTCGGATCGATTGGATGGTTGGAGCGATGTCAGAAGGCAATTTAATAGGAGATTTTAATGCCGATTTAGCAGGGGAAGGGTCAGAAAGTTATTTAAACGTCATTGCTGCCACAAATGGGAAACAAGTGAAAGGGATAGATACACGTGTGACCAATATGGCTAAAAGAACGGTTGGCCATATTAAACAGCATGGGGTGATCATGGATCAATCGACCCTTACCTTTAATGGGATTGGTCATATTTGGAAGAACGCTAAGAATGCGGATGCCCAACAAGAAAGTCGAGTACTCATGCTGTCTGATCAAGCTCAGGGGGATGCTAATCCGATTCTCTTGATTGATGAATTTGAAGTGCAGGCTGGTCATGCCGCTAGTGTCGGGCAAGTTGACGACCAACAAATGTATTATTTGAAGAGTCGAGGTTTGGATGAAGAAACCGCTCGTCGACTGGTTATTAGAGGTTTTTTAGGAGCTGTTTTGCAAAGGGTGAAACGCCCAGAATGGCGACAAGCTTTTGCCCAATTGATCGATCAAAAGTTAGCTCAAGATCTCGCTAAACATAAGAAGTGAAGAAATAGCCTTGAAAAAGCTGGAGGTCTAGTGCTGAAAAGCTCTAAGAATAGCTTTGAAAAAGCTGGAGGGCTAGGGCTGAAAAAGCTCTAAGAATAGCCCTGCTCATTAAGCTAAAGAGGGCTTGAAGGAATAGAAAGAAGGTGTCTTGTGGTGAAAGAAAATATTTTACAAGAATTTGAAGGCTATCGTCATGATTTCCCCCTATTACAAAGAAAAATGAATGGGGAAAGAATAACCTATCTGGATAATGCTGCAACTAGTCAAAAGCCACAGTGTGTGATAGACGCCCTGATGAAATTTTACACGACACAAAATGCGAATGCCTATCGTGGGGTATATCAACTAGCCAATCAAGCGACAGAAGCTTACGAAGAAGCTAGAAGTAAACTAGCCCATTTTATTGGGGCTAGTGATCCCTTTACAGTTATTTTTACTGGAGGGACGACAGAATCGATTAATTGGATAGCAAGAGGATTTTTTGACAGGCGCTTAAGCGAAGGGGATGTGATCCTGACTACTCGTGTGGAACATCATGCCAATTTAATCCCTTTTCAAGAATTGGCCAAACGGACTGGTGCAACATTAGCTTTTATGCCTCTAGATGAAAAAGGTGAATTGGATTGGCAAGCCTTAGAAGGGCAATTTGACGACAATGTGCGTTTGATTGCTATCCACCATGTTTCAAATGTTTTGGGGACGTCAGTTGATATCAAACGATTAGCGGATATGGTTCACCGAAATAAGGGCTTTATAGCTGTAGATGGTGCCCAAGGAGCGCCCCATCATGAAGTGGATGTTGAAGCTCTAGATGTGGATTTCTATAGTTTATCAGCTCACAAAATGCTCGGACCAACTGGTTTAGGAGCTCTCTATGGTAAGAGACAATGGTTAGAAGAAATGGAGCCACAGCTCTATGGAGGGGAAATGATTACGCATGTTGGCGACTATTCCTCTGAATGGGCAGAACTACCTTTCCGCTTAGAAGGTGGGACGCGTCACTTAGCTGGTGGGGTAGCTTTTGGATCAGCGATAGATTATCTGTCCAAAATTGGAATGAAGAGAATAATGACGCATCAAAAAGCTTTGATTGCTTATCTAAGACCAAAATTAGAGGCAATTCCAGGTCTCACCCTATATGGGGATAAAAATGCCCAGACAGATGCGATCTTTTCTTTTAGCATGGCGGGAGTTCATCCACATGATATAGCGAGTATTTTAGATGCTCAGGGAGTGGCGATTCGAGCAGGTCATCACTGTGCTCAGCCACTCATGAGACAATTGGGCGTTCCAGCGACTGCTCGAGCCAGTTTTTATTTTTATAATACACGAGAGGATGCAGATCGTTTGCTGCAGGCCTTGGAAAAGGTGAAGGAGTTTTTCTAGAATGGCATTATCGAAATTAGAACAATTATATCGTCAGGTGATTGTGGATCATTATCAACATCCCCATCATCATGGCTTACCCAATGCATCAGCTAATGTGCAAACTGTTATAGTGAATCCTTCTTGTGGGGATGAATTAACGATGGAGTGGGCTTTAGATGGTGAAACAATTACCGCTGTTTATTTTGACGGGATTGGTTGTTCTATTAGCCAAGCTTCAGCCAGTATGGTGACTGATTTGTTTCGTGGAAAAACCATTACAGAAGCCAAGGCATTGGCTGAGTCTTTTAGCGACATGGTTCAAGGAAAGATTGAAAAGGATGAAGCTCTAGGAGAAGCTCAGGTTCTTGCTGGCGTGAGAAATTTTCCAGCACGAATTAAATGCGCAACCCTTGCCTTTAAAGCTATCGAGCAATTAGAAAAGGGAAAGTATCGACCCGCAGAAGACTCTATAAAACTTGCAGAAGAATCTAAAAAAACTGCTGAAGAATCTATAAAACCCACAGAAGAATCTAAAAAAACTGCTGAAGAATCTATAAAAGGAAAAATTGCCAAGAACAAGTAGCTAAACGACGCAAATGGGGAAAATAAGGAGAGTGAAGGGCATGAGTGATGTTCCAGTCATTAATGATTACCAATTCGGCTTTCACGAGGATGTGGAGTCCCTATATAGTACAGGTAAAGGCTTATCAGAAAAAGTAATTCGCCAAATTTCAGCCATTAAAGAAGAACCTTATTGGATGTTAAACTATCGACTAAAGGCCTATGAAATTTTTTTGAAAAAGAAATTGCCGACTTGGGGGCCAGATTTATCGGATATTGATTTTGATGAGATTACCTATTATAGAAAAGCAAGTGATAAACCAGCTCGGTCTTGGGATGATGTACCAGATAAAATAAAAAATACTTTTGAAAGAATTGGGATTCCTCAGGCTGAACGAGCTTATCTAGCGGGAGCGGCCGCTCAGTTTGAATCTGAAGTGGTTTACCATAATATGAAGAGTGAATTTGATAAGCTAGGTATTATTTTCACAGATACAGATACTGCTTTGAGAAAATATCCTGATCTTTTTAAAAAATATTTTGGGAAATTAGTGCCTCCATCGGACAACAAATTAGCTGCTTTAAATGGGGCAACTTGGTCTGGTGGCTCCTTCATTTATGTGCCAAAAGGAGTCAAGTGTGATATACCTTTGCAAACCTACTTTAGAATTAACGATCCTGGCATGGGGCAATTTGAAAGAACCTTGATTATCGTTGATGAAGGGGCAAGCATTAGTTATGTCGAAGGCTGTACGGCACCAAATTATAGCGAAAATAGTTTGCATGCCGCTATTGTAGAAATTTTTGTAGAAGAAGGGGGTTATTGCCGCTATTCTTCTATACAAAACTGGTCAGATAATGTCTATAATTTAGTGACCAAAAGGGCTCGAGCAGCTAAGGATGCTACAGTAGAATGGGTAGATGGGAATTTAGGTGCAAAAGTTTCCATGAAGTATCCAGCAGTCATTTTAGATGGCCCAGGAGCAAGAGGGACTATGTTATCCATTGCTTTCGCAGGAGCTAATCAACATCAAGATACAGGGGCTAAAATGATTCATCGTGCCCCACATACCTCTTCATCCATCGTATCCAAGTCTATTTGTAAAGATGGGGGAGCCGTGGACTATAGAGGGCAAGTGACTTTCTCTAAAAAAGCGGAATATTCTGGTTCTCATATTGAATGTGATACCATCATCATGGATGAGCAATCGAGTTCTGATACGATTCCTTTTAACGAAATTCACACGAGTAAGGCTACTCTAGAGCACGAAGCTAAAGTATCAAAGATTTCAGAAGAACAACTTTTCTATCTGATGTCACGTGGCATTAGTGAGGCTCAAGCCACTGAAATGATTGTGATGGGCTTTGTCGAACCTTTTACAAAGGAATTGCCAATGGAGTATGCGGTAGAATTAAACCGACTGATTGCCTACGAAATGGAAGGTGCAGTGGGCTAAGTAAGTCGTAATTTTCGGCACTTTGTCAAATTTTTAGTCTCGTCACTTAAGTATTGAGCCTATTTTTCTCTATAAATAATATCAACACAAAATTTGTGGAATAAATTGCCCCCCTAAAGCTAGATCTTTGATCCAACTTTAGGGGGGCAGTTTAATGGTACCCTAAATTCTTCCAAAATTTATCCAATGCTCAATAGAAAATGGTAGACAAATTTGGGGAAATTTAGCTTTGAATGTCTTCTATAACGCTTATTTATCTAAGCAGATAGGAGCGAGACGGTCGATAGCAAAAGCCCCGATTGGAGCTGTTAATAGGATAGCTAATACCGCTATGGAAAGCATGATATCTCCGCCTTTTAAACCTAAAGAAAGAGGGATAGAACCTATGGCAGCTTGCACAGTTGCTTTTGGACAGTAGGCGACCATAGTAAATAACTTTTCTTTCAATTGAAGAGGGCTTCCTAAGAGGCAAAGGTAAACGCCGATCATTCGACA
Source organism: Atopobacter sp. AH10 (assembly GCF_003664595.1). Lineage (GTDB taxonomy): Bacteria > Bacillota > Bacilli > Lactobacillales > Aerococcaceae > Atopobacter. The sequence goes on along the minus strand of NZ_QXPZ01000002.1, from coordinate 10,615 downwards.
GGCTAATGCGACGATCATGAGAAGAAGAGGTTTAAAGCCATTGGAGAGGGCAAATTGGATATTGGTTTCTGTTCCTACAAAGGCAAATAAGAAGAGTTCACAAGCTACCCATAATTGGCCATATAGATGGGTTAATTGAGGGAGATTTTTATCGTCCTGTCTTCCCATGAATAAGGCCATGCTCATAACGGCTAACATACCAGAAAAAGGAAGATAAGCCTTTAAGACATTTTCTAACGCCATTAATAAGAAAGAAAAGCTAAGGAGTGTTAAAACTTTTACCAGTGGACGAGTTGGAAAGTTATTAAAAAGCCAACTGAGACTAGTGGCAAGTAATGCACCAAAAATAGCGCCAGTCACAATAGCCAGTGGGACTTGACCTAAAGTCATCAGTGAAAAATCTTGCCCTTGGTTTAAACCGACAGCAGCTGCAAATACAACTAGGACAAAGACGTCATCTATAGAGGATCCCGCTAATATAATTTGAGGAATATGGTTTAATTTACCATAGCCAGCTTGATTTAATTGGATCATACGAGGGACGACTACAGCTGGAGAGACGGCTCCTAAAATAGCTCCCAAAAGAAGAGATTGAGGAAGAGAGAAATCTAGGAGCAGTGGGGCGAAGATAAGACAAGCTAGGATTTCTACACTAGCTGGAAGGAAACACATCAAGAAGGATATTCGACCAGCTTTTTTTAAGGATTTAAGATCAAGTGTTAATCCTGCTCTTGTCAAAATAACAATAAGGGCAATTTGGCGAATATCTTTAGACAGGGAAAGGAAATCGCTAGATAAAGCATTAAGCACATAAGGCCCAAGAATAATACCGGTGATGAGGTAGCCGAGAAGTCTTGGTAGAGTCAGTTGCTGAAAAAATCGGCCCACGACTAAACCGGTCAATAGAATAAGTGCTGTAGAAACTAACATAAATTTTTCCTCCTAACAAAAACTTTTCCAAGCTAAATCCGCAAGCTTTGGTAAACTAAGGCAACAAGCTTTCCAAGCTAAATCCGAATACTTTGGTAAACTAAGGCAACAAGCTTTCCAAGTCAAATCCAAAAACTTTTCCAAGCTAAATCCGCAAGCTTTAAAAGCTAACTCAGAAAATTTTTCCAAGTTAAAACAAAAAACTTCTACAAGCCAAATAAGCTTGTAGAAGTCATCAGCATTCTTATGCGGTTTCAGTTGAAACTGAGGGAGACATTCATTCCCTTATAGTGATTTACTTGCTTCCTATTTTTTCACTTTTTACGAGGAAGGTCAAGAACTATTTTCGCTTTAAGACTAGGATCAAACCAGAATCTGGCCGACTGCTGTCTTTAGAATAGGTAGCAACGATTAATTTATTTCCTTTTTTGATCGGCAACCAGAAGCTATCTGGTAGGAAAGGACTATTCATTGAGAAATAGGCGTTATTAAGATCGTCAACATCGATATCTGCTTGAGACAGGCGGTTTTTAATATCGTCTTGTGATAAATAAGAGTTCTCCACATAATTCATGACATTCTGACGATCATCTTCATAAGATTTTCGCATAGCAGCTTTTTCTTCCTCAGTTTTATTAGCGCCTTCTTCTTCGATATGCTTATTAATCGTTTCTTCGGAGTAGCTAAGGGCATCGACTGCAGCAGATTTAAAAGCATCGTAGCCTTTAACAAGAATGGCAGGATTGCTTTCTTGGTCGCTATCTTTAGGAACTTTAAGCTGACCTGTCTTTTGATCTACCTTACCAGATTTGACAGCACGTTCAAAAGCTTGACTCAGGTTAAAAGATTTGCCAATAAATTTTTCTTTCGCCTCGTCACTCAAATGGCCATTGATATCGTAGACATCTACAATGCGGTAATTGTATTCATAGAAAGCTTTGTTTTCTTCCTTTACTTTGTGCTGGCTCTTTTTGCCTTCTTTGGAATTAATGACTTGATGAAGAATCTTTTTAGGGGAGTGAAGGGCTTCTTGCACATTCTTTTGCAGGTTAGGCAAGGATTGACAAGAAGATGTTACGAAAAGGAGTGCTGGCAAAACGATTAATTTGCTAAGACTACGATGATTTGGATAAAGATGCTTAAACATAAAAGGATCCTTTCTTTGGAAGTTTTAAATAGCTAATAAGTGTTGTAAAAGAGCTGAAGCATAGAAAATATGTAGCGAGGGGAAAAGCTAAGACAATAGTTACAAAGATACATAGCTAACAGGCTGTTGTCAAGTTGTCAAGCTAGATCGGCTTGTTTATTGTAGCAAAAATCGAGTAAAAGTTCGAGTGAAGCGGTAAATGTATTGAAAAAGATATCTAGTAAAAAGCTGGCTAGTAGGCAGAGGATTGAAAAGAGAAAGATATTCGTAAAAAATATCTATTAGGCATAAGGCAGAAAGAGAAAGAACGGAGGAAAAAACTATCTATTAGGCATAAGGCAGAAAGAGAAAGAACGGAGGAAAAAACTATCTAGTAGACATAAGACAGAAAGAGAAGGATCGGAGTAAAAACTATCTAGTAGGCGTAAGACAGAAAGAGAAGGCTAATAGGGGAAAAAGAAAGAATTCTCATAGCCTGTTAAAAGTTTCATGATAATTAGGAAGATTTATTGCATTTAACAGGACTATCCGTTATAAATAAGATAGATGAAGGATAAGAGGGGGACTCCCCTTCTTTTTCATGTCAACATGGAGGAAAGAATAGAATGACAAGATCAATAGCAATTGGATTTGATTTGGATGATACCTTGTATGATAGGAATGAGGTTTATGCTAGGGTGTATGAAAGCATGAACGAGGACTTGCCACTAGAGGTATCATTTGAGGACTTCAATGAAAAGTATCAAGAACTCTCCATTGAGGAGTATCAAGCCTTTATGCGGGGCGAAAAATCCAAGGAGGACTATCGTCGAGGACGGGTAATTCGGACTTATGCTTATTTTGGCCAAGAAGCGACTAGAGACCAAGCAGATCGATTCAATCAACTCTATCAAGAATATAAAAATATGATTGTTTTACGACCAGCTGCTAAAGAATTATTGAGTCGGTTAAAAAAAGAGGATCATATTACCCTTTTTGTTTTAACCAATGGACCTAGCCCAGACCAAGAGCTGAAATGTCTAGCTTTAGGGGTAAAAGACTATGTGACAAGTGAGCGAGTCTATGTTTCAGATGCTATTGGGCACAGTAAACCAGATCAAGCTATTTTTGATTTTGTGGCGAATGATTTACAGATGGCAGGAAAGCCAATATATTACATTGGTGATCACTATGGAAACGATATCGAAGCATCTGCTCGAGCAAATTGGTCTCCAGTTTACTTTAATTGTCACCAAACGGATGAATGCCATCACTATCCAGTAGTTAACGATTTCAAGGAATTAACCAAATGGATGCTTAAAGAAGGGCTTTTATCTCACTAATTAGGGATCTATTAGTTGATCAGTCAAACAAAAGAAGGTCGACCTGGCTTGACCTTTCTTTTATCAAGAGAAATGTAAACGTTTTATTTTTGGATTGGAAATTCTCTGGACCTTTGCCAGTAGATGAGGAGGAAAAAATGAATAGTCGGCGTTGGGGAATTATCTTAGCCCTTATGGGGAGTGCAATGTTCGGTTTGTCATCTTTGTGTGCGCAAGTGCTATTTGATAGCTATCAGGCAGGATCTGAATGGCTAGTGAGTATTCGTTTACTCATTTCAGGTTTTTGCGTTTTAGTCTATAGCGCCCTTTTTTTAGGAGATAATATATTTGTTTTCTTTAAGAGTCCTAAAGATGTCTTACAAATGCTAGCTTATAGCATTTTAGGAATGGCTAGTGCCCAATATTGCTTTTTTAAAGGGATTGAAGTTTCTGGAGCAGCTTTAGTGACCATTGTTCAATTTATGGCACCTGTTTTTGTATACCTCTATTTGGTGCTGACCAAAGAAAAAGATTTCCTCTTGTCTGAATTATTTTTTGTCTTATCTACAGTAGCGGGTGTGGCTCTAATTGTAACCAATGGGGATTTGCACCATTTAAACATGTCCTTAATAGGGGTCTTTCTTTCTCTGATGACAGGTGTATGTGTAGCTTTTTATACGGTTCAACCCCGTCATCTATTAGCGGAATATTGTGCCTCTACAGTCATTGGATGGGGGATGTTTTTGGGTGGACTAGCCTTTCAATTGGTTCATCCTATCTATAAAGTAGAAATGCAAACGAATATGACAAGTCTCATCTTGTTGGCTTTTGTGATTGTGGTTGGGACAGCCATGGCTTTTATTACTTATACAACAAGTTTAAAATATATTGACCCTTCGATGACGTCTATTTTATCAGCGGTTCAGCCACTTTTAGTCACAGTACTATCGGCTTTTATTTTTAAAGAAGCCTATGGATGGATTGAAATGCTTGGAACCATTTTAGTTGTTGGGTCAGTGATTATGTTGACACGCAAACGTCCTGATAAGAAAAAAGTAAGCATGATGAAGGGAAAGAAAATAGCATAGTGAAGAGATTAAAATGCTATTTCAACCGTCTAGCTAGTGGAGCTTACACTAGAATATTTTCACCGTCTGGCAAGTAGAGCTTACACTAGAATATATTAACCGCCTAGCTAGTAGAGCTTACACTAAGTCTATTTCAACCATCTAGCTAGTGGAGCTTACACTAGAATGTGGGCAACTCTTCAATGTTAAAGCGTAGAAGTTGCTTGACTAGGACTTGATATTTTTCTTTTTGGCTGAGGGAAAATAAGAAATAAGTCAAAGCTGAAGTAAAGGTTCTATACTAGGCTTGTATTCGGCAAGATGAAAGGGAGGATGAAGATGTTAGGGGCAATCTGGGGAGACATAGCAGGAAGTGCATTTGAGCGGAAAGGAGTAAAAGGCTTAAGGCCACGTTTTGACATGTTTTCAGATGATGCCCATTTTACTGATGATACAGTCATGACGTTAGCGATAGCAGAAGGTCTCATACAAGGCTACGGCGATCTTGAATCATGTAAATCTGCAGTGATTTCTTCCATGAAAAAATTAGGGAGAAAGTATCCAGATGTAGGATATGGCAAGCAATTTCATCAATGGTTGGAAAGTGACGATTCAAGGCCATATGGCAGTTGTGGCAATGGTTCAGCCATGAGAGTGTCTCCTGTAGCCTATTGTTGCCATAACTTACAAGAGGTAGAGGCCTATGCTAAAGCAACGGCAGAAGTCAGCCATAACCATCCAGAAGGAATTAAGGGTGCCCAAGCAGTTGCTGCTGCTATTTATTTAGCCAGAAAAGGGGCTACGAAGGCAGAAATTCGCTATTATATGACTCAACGTTTTGGCTACAAGCTTTCGTTCACCTTGAGAGATATTAAAGATATTTATCAGTTCGATGCGACTTGCCAAGGGAGTATTCCACAAGCTATTGTTGCCTTTTTGGAAAGTCACCATGTGGAAAGTGCTATTCGTTCAGCGGTCCTCTTAGGAGGAGATACAGATACGCAAGCTTCTATAGCTGGAGCTATTGCTGAAGCTTATTATGGGACTATCCCAGAAAATATAGTAAAAAAAATTTATAGCTACTTACCCAATGATCTTTTGACTATCCAAGAAAATTTTGAGAGATTTATAGCTAATCTTGAGAAAGAGTGACAGGAGAATTTTCTGGGGGAAAGTTTTTTAGTATAAAAATGATGTGAGCCTGCATTCTGAATCTGTTCTAGAGACCAGTAGGGGACAATGCATCAGTTGATATAGCTGAGTTTTATTTTTCTGAGCTAGAATCCAAACTAAGCCACTAGTTTTTTTATAAAGCGATTCCTCTTCAAGTCAAAAAGTAAATTGCATTTGGAACGGGTAGGGTTGGATTTTTATAAAGCGATTTCCCTTTAACTCAAAAAGCTTTCTTCCTTAGAGTTAAAGGGAAAGTTTTTTTAGAAACTATTCCCTATAGTGGCTAAATTTTGCTATTATATTAAAAAGGAGGCGATAACGATGGATTGGAAAAAATTACTCATTGGTTATTTCAACCACCATGCTTATTACGACGAACATAATCAAAAACACCAAGTAGTGGAATTATCAATCGGCTTATTGCCCGTCAGCTTTTTAGTTTGGCAGCTCGTTAAGAAACGTAAAGAAGACTAAGCAAAAAAGTGTCGACTTTTTATGAAGGTCGGCATTTTTTATGTAGCTTTTGAAATGAAGCGTATTTTTTTGATATACTGACCTCAATGAAAGACATAATAACGAGGAAGGAATAGCATGCTAAAGAAGTCGGACTATAAATTATTATTGATGGATGTAGATATGACCCTTTTGGATTTTGATGCAGGTGAAAAAGAAGCTTTGAAAGAAGCTTTAGCTTGCTATCACTATCAAATCACTTCAAAAGACTTGGATAGCTATCATGAAATTAACGAATCTTATTGGAGACGGTTTGAACGAGGTGAAATAAAAAAAGAAGCTATTTACATCAATCGTTTTCGCGATTTTTTGAAAGAGCTAAAATTGCCACTTGATCCTGAAAAAGTATCTAGGACCTATATGGATCATATTTGTCTACAGACCCAGTTAATACCAGGAGCAAAAGAAGTCCTTCAATGGCTTAAAGACAAGGGCTATCAACTGGCAGTGGTGACGAATGGTACCGCTCGTAATCAGGAGAGCCGTCTTAAATTATCTGGCTTAGAAAAGTATTTTGATAAAATATTTATATCTGAAAAGATTGGAACTCCAAAACCTGATCCTGCTTTTTTCAGCTATGTTCTAGATCAATTCAAGGGAGTTAGCAAGGAAAACATTTTATTAGTTGGAGATTCTTTGACATCAGATATAAAGGGTGGCTTGCAATCTGGGATAGATACCTGTTGGATAGATTGGAAGAAACAGGGGACAGATTTAAAGACGACATATATTATCCACGATATCAAGGAATTACCAAGTCTTCTAGAGAAATGATAAATCTTAACATCAGGGGAGAAGGAGTGTTTGCATGATTAGGGTATTATTTGTCTGTTTAGGAAATATTTGCCGCTCTCCAATGGCAGAAGCTGTTTTTCGTCATAAGGTGGAGAAAGCCGGTTTAGGGGATAAGATCTTTGTAGATTCTGCCGGAACATCTAATTGGGAAGAAGGCAAGGGGGCTCATCAGGGAACAGTAGCCAAGTTGCAAGAACATGGCTTATCTTCAGAAGGATTGATTTCTAGGCCATTGACAGTAGAGGATTTTATTCTATATGATTACCTTTTAGGAATGGATAAGCAAAATTTGGCTGATATGCAAAAGCTGGCTCCAACCGGTCTAGAGAAAAAGTGCCAGCGCCTATTGTCCTACACCAAAGAGGAGAGAGATATCGCCGACCCTTGGTATACCCATAATTTTGACCAAACATACAAAGATATCGACAAGGGAACTGATGCACTCTTAGCTTTTATCAAAGAAAAATATGGACTTTAGGCTGATCTAGAAGGGCATTTAACTTTGTGTAGGGTGTCTAGCTAGTAAAGGCTGTAAAAAGTGTATCTGGATAAGCCACGCTATAGCTCGCTTAGGAGACTTTATCAAGCAGAGATATCAGTTTTTTAGATCCAGCCAGCTTTATCAAGGTTTGAAATTTAGGGATTGACCTTGTATGATGGTGAGAGTGTAACAATATAAGGAGAGAAGACAGATGATTGATCGATATACCAGACCAGAAATGAAAGCCATTTGGAGCGAACAGAACAAGTACGCTGCATGGCTAGAAGTAGAAATTTTAGCCGCTGAAGCATGGGCTTCTTTAGGAGAAATTCCAGAAGAAGATACGAAAGCTTTGCGGAGAAATGCACAGTTTAAAGTAGACCGTATTCTTGAACTTGAAAAAGAAACGCGTCATGACGTGGTAGCCTTTACTAGGTGCGTGAGTGAATCTTTAGGCGAAGAGAAAAAATGGGTTCACTATGGCTTAACCTCTACTGATGTGGTGGATACAGCTTATGGGTATCTCTATAAACAAGCCAATGATATTATCGCCAGCGATATAGATAGATTCTTAAAGGTTTTAAAAGAAAAAGCTTTGAAATATAAAGATACGGTTGAAATGGGACGGACACATGGGGTTCATGCCGAACCGACTACTTTTGGTTTAAAGATCGCCACATGGTATGCCGAAATGCTAAGGAATAAGGAACGTTTCGAGCATGCAAGAGCCCAAGTAGAAGCTGGGAAAATCTCTGGGGCTGTAGGAACTTTTGCCAATACCCCACCTGAAGTAGAAGAATATGTCTGCGAGCACTTAGGTATTCGCCCACAAAATATATCGACTCAAGTTCTTCCACGTGATTTACATGCAGAATACCTTGCTTGTCTAGCTTTAATAGCGACCTCTATCGAACGTTTCGCTACTGAAATTCGCGGTTTACAAAAGACGGAACAACGTGAAGTAGAAGAATATTTTGCTAAAGGGCAAAAAGGTTCTTCCGCTATGCCACATAAGAGAAATCCAATTGGTTCTGAAAATGTGACTGGTTTAGCTCGGGTAATTCGAGGACATATGCTAACAGCTTATGAAAATGTCTCCTTATGGCATGAACGGGATATCTCCCATTCGTCTGCTGAACGGATTATCATTCCAGACACCACTATTCTGATTGACTATATCTTGAACCGCTTCAGTCGTATTGTGGATCAATTAACAGTCTTTCCTGAAAAAATGAAGAAAAATATGGATACAACATTTGGCTTAATTTACAGTCAACGTTTGATGTTGAAATTAATTGATAAAGGTTTAAGCCGTGAAGCTGCCTATGATTTGGTTCAACCTAAAACAGCAGAAGCATGGGATCACCAAAAGGCCTTTCGTCCATTAGTTGAATCTGACCCACAAATTAGCCAACTCTTGTCAAAAGAAGAAATTGATGATGCTTTTGACTATCGTTACCATATTCGCCGAGTGGATGTTATCTTTAAACGTTTAGGTTTATTAGACTAAATACCACTTGAGAAGGGATTCCATTAGATTTTTACTGGTAGGCCCTTCACTCAACTAGCCTATAGAAAAGATCCTCCTCTTGTTACTGACTCCTCCTGTATAAAATAGGAAGAAGCAGATAAGAGGAGGCTTTTTGGCTGGGGAAGAGGGAAGAGAAGTTAGATACGGCTGAGACCTAGGGAAAAGGCAAGATGCATGGTCGAAAATATGGAGTGATGTGGATAAAGATGGTAAGATAGAGGAAAGAATTGAATTAAGTAAAGAAATCAGAAAAGCAGAAAAGCCTAGAAAATCTGATGATGAAATATATAACTACTTCTTTAAAAATCTCAATGCTAATGGGGTAGAATACAACTATGTTAGAGATTTGGATAAAAAGCTAAGTAGCGAAGAGATCATTAAACGCTTAGCCGGTGGTGATATGACTAAAGGGTCGTGTGCGTCAGTCGGACTTGCTTATATTGGCCAAAAACAAGGTTGGGATGTGTTGGATTTCAGAGATGGTCAAAGCAGAATTTTCTTTTCTTGTTCCGCAAATCTCTTTAAGTTGTCAAAAACTAACGGCATTAGATCATTAAGGGCTGATGGTAAAAGTTCTATGACGGTTGGGAATAGACTTTTAAAACAAATAGAAGCAGATAAAGAATACTATCTATGCGTAGGAAAACATGCATCGATTGTTAGAAAAACAGATACAGGGAAGTTGCAATATCTAGAATTGCAATCATCAAGCCATAATGGCTGGATTGACTTTGATGGGAATCCAAAATATACATTGCATGAAAGGTTCGGTTGTACTACAACATCGGATCGTGGGGCGTCATCGTATTTTGACTTTATGATTGATATAGCAGAAAGCGATTTTAAAACACAAGATTTTAAGTCGCTATTGGGATATATCAATACGGCTAATTCAGAGCAAAGAAAGGGAACACATGGAACAATTAAGTAAATGGTATAAAAAAGACCCTAGTGATAAAATTTGGTGGTTAGATAATCCTGAAGTAATAGGTGAGTGGGTTTTCTCTTTTGATAAAAAAAAGAAATTTAATATGTTTAGAGATTATCCATATAAGTTGACGTTAGAACAGAAGGAGATCTTTGATAAAGAAAATCCTTTCTGGAAAGATTTTTTCAAAGATAGGCAGTAAGCAGTGATAAGAAGATAAATAATTTGTAGCACTCACTCAATCGAGGGGTGCTATTTTTGCGCAGATTTTCAGGTGTTGACGATAGGTCGATGCCTATTTTTATAGGAAAAATTAGGAGGAACAATGGGAGTAAATAGCCAAAATAAGAAGAAATTTCACGATTATGAGGGCTTTGTCGAAAAATTTAAGCCGAAGAAGACAACGGATGATTGTTACACACCTGATGAGGTCTATCTGGTTGTATTCGATTTTGTGGTGGAAGAATATGGAATCGATCGGAACAAGGTCGTCCGCCCCTTCTATCCTGGAGGGGATTATGAAAACTATGACTATTCCAATGGAGCGGTAGTTGTGGACAACCCACCATTTTCTATTTTGAAAAAGATCAAGGATTTTTACGTCGAGCGGGACATCCCGTTCTTTTTATTTGCCCCAGGATTAACTTTGTTTGGCTCTAAAGATCACGAGTCGGTTAATTATGTTCTAGTAGCTAGTCAAATAACTTATGGAAACGGCGCAAAAGTGAATACTTCTTTTGTAACCAATC
>NZ_QXPZ01000018.1 GCF_003664595.1 Atopobacter sp. AH10 | reverse complement strand
ATTGGGTCGCCTGCATGAAACATACGGTTATTGCCAAGGTATATCCCAACATGAGTAATATAAACATCATAATTCCCATAATAAGACTCATGATAAGAATCATACCGGGCTTTTTCACTTTCGTAAGGAAAAGCATAAACGGAATACCCCCAATGATCCCAATCATAGATGAAAGTAGTATAAGAAAAATCGGAATGAGTCCTGTCATAGCCAGCGCCATAACAATAACAAAATAGATTGCCGCATAGATTCCGATATTGATAAAATCTCTACCATTTAATTTGTTTCCTAATTCTTGTTTACTCATAAAAGTTTAGTCCTTTCTATTTTTTTAGTTAGATTAAGCTAACACAATTATAATAACTTGAAGCGTTTTGTTTGTATATGCCATTTAGACATTATTATTCTGTTTAGTTTAGAAATTTTATATAATAACAAAATTGTAGTTTATAAATTTTATATAATAACAAAATTGATCCATGACAATGACTTTTACAAATATCTGCGGTATAATATAAAAAAAATTAAAACTTGCTTAAAGCTGTTCTTATACTATTAGTATATGAGCAAGCACAGTAAGTGTACGGACACTTACGGAAAATTGACGAAGCAGCCCTTGGGGATCTGCTTCTTTTTTTATCAATTTTTAGCTTGTTAGGGAGAACCCTAAGACCCGAAGTACATTCAAAGGATTTAATTAATCCTTATTCTCTCAATATTTATTTCTATTCCAGATTTAAAGGTTATTTCAAATTTATCATCATATATTTTTATTTGCTTGATGTATTTTCTAACAAGTTCTTCATCATATTCTTTAATATTCTTGCTTTGACTTCTAAGAAACTCTTTCATATCCTTGATGCGTCTTTTGACATCTTCATCAAGAGCCTTTTGAACAAGCATCTTATGTTTTTCACCCTTTAGGGTATCAACTTCATTAGCAATGTCAGTATAGTCTTTCTTAGCTCTTACCTGTGCAAGGAGTTCCTTTTGTTTTACCTCAATTACTCTATTGATGGCTTCTATTTCTTCATCGTTACTGCCAGCAACTACTTTCTCAATATTCTTTATTAGAATTTTTTCAGTATCATCAGAGGTTTTCAAAACCTCATTCATGGCTTTTACAACTGCTTTTTGCAGTTCTTCCTCTCGTACAGTTGGTGCATCACAGCTTTTTGGCCCATGCTCAACCCTTGTACAGCATCTCCATACCACCAAATGCTCTCCACGATTATTCCAAGCAACTCGCCTGTAAATATCTCCACATTTCGAGCAAATACAAAGACTAGAAAGCGCATATTTACTTGAATAGACTCGCTTTTTCTTTTTCCCTTCTCCACTAAACATATTAGCGCGCCTTAGCATTTCTTCCTGCACCTGTATGAATATATCTCTTGGAATAATGGCTTCATGGTTATCTTTTACATAATATTGTGGCTCTGTTCCATCATTTTTTATACGAACTTTATTGATAAAATCTGTTGTAATTGTCTTTTGCAGTAGTGCGTCACCAATGTACTTTTCATTCTCCAGAATTCCTTTTATGTTAGAAACATGCCACTTAAGATGTCCTGCTCCATTTTTTATTTTATCCCTCTGGAGTCCTGTCGCAATTTCTCTTAGACTTGATCCAGCTAGATACTCACGATAGATTCTTTTTACAACCTTAGCCTCTTCCCCATCGATAATCAGATTGCCATCTGCATCTTTGGTATATCCTAAAAACCAGTTTGTATTAATCTGTACTTTTCCCTCTTGATACCTAAACTGTAGACCCATCTTAACATTCTGAGATAATGAAGCTGATTCTTGCTGAGCAAGTGATGCCATAATGGTAAGAAGAAGTTCACCGCTTGCTTCCATAGTATTTATATTTTCTTTCTCAAATATGATAGGTATGTTACTGTCTTTTAGCTGCCTTACATACTTCAGGCAGTCAATGGTATTTCTTGCAAATCGGCTGATAGATTTTGTAATGACCATATCCACCTTACCTGCCATACAATCGTTAATCATGTCATTAAAGCCTTCACGCTTTTTGGTATTTGTGCCCGATATACCATCATCCGCATAAATTCCTGCAAATTCCCAATCACTATTTCTAGAAATATAGTCCGTATAGTGCTTCACCTGCATTTCATAACTTCCAGATTGCTCCTCGCTATCAGTACTAACTCTACAATAAGCTACTACCTTTAACTTAGGTTTTTCTTTTTGATTACTTATCGAATTTCCCGGTCTTTTCCTAGCGGGAATAAGCATTACATTCTCATTCAACTCTATCCCTCCCTAATCAAACTATATACATATTCTGCCTGCTTATATGGATCATCAAATTTCAGCTCTGCTCTGCAACACTTAAATTCCGTAACAGGCACAAACGCTTCTGAAGGACTAATTTCTTTGATTCTGTTCCTTTGAATCGTATTATTTTTTCTAGCTTCTTGAACCTTATTAAATAGATCTTCATCTATCAATTCTGGATAAAATTCTGTTCCAAGATATACCGTATTTCTTAATATCTTTCCAATGGAACTATGTGTTTTATCTATTCCTACAGCTTTTGCTGATGCCCTCATTGAGTTACATTCAAGATATTTTTTATATAGAGCAATCACCTTCTCAGCCTCTGGTATATAGATAACACCTTTTGCATTCTCTACTCGGTATCCATATGGTATGTGTGTCACTTTACTATCACCTCCTCTGTTAAATTTAAGCCACACTTCAGATGAAAGGTGAATTTAAGTCTATCTTCTATCGTAATCTTCTCAACAAATTGTGAAAAAGCATCATCAATAAAATCTTTGATACAATCACTTTTGTTTATAAATCTTAGTAGTTTTTGAGCTTCATTTAGATGATTTAGATCTCCACTAACGATTGATGAAAGACTTGCTTTTTCCTTTTCAAGTTCAGCAAGCTCCAAGGAAATATTATTGTTTTCTGCGTAAAATACATCTAGCTCTATATAACCACTACTTAATAGCTTTGTTAGTACCTGAGCTTGTTCATTCAGCTTTTCTATTTTTTCATCAAGTTCTAAAATATGCCTTAGCCGATCCTTGTTATTTCCACCTCGCAAAGTGTCTACAAAAGGCTTCAGCATAATATTTTTGCCTGCTATAAGCTTATTCATCATTTGAACATATGCTACTTTGATATGTTCTTCTCTTATATACTTCATGTTGCAGCTTTTTTTATCTTCAATATGCCTAACGCAGGTCCAAGCAGCATAGTTTCCACTTTGTGCATATCTCATGCACCTTTTTACTTTTGAACCACATTCTCCGCAATATACCTTTCCGGAAAGAGCGTATCTTTTTTGATATTTGTTATCTGAACCATCTATATTTTTTTCTTTTTTTCTCTGACCTACTACAGTTTTTACCAGTTCAAAATCCTCATGGCTAATAATAGGTTCGTGGTGATTTTTCATCATATATCTGACCTTTTCCCCACGATTTTGATGTCTGTTAAAATTCTCGTCTGTATAGGTTTTTTGAAAGATAACATCTCCTGTATATTTTTCATTCTTTAAAATAGCTTGAACTGTTGAAGAGTGCCATTTGCTGTTTTTCTTTGTAGCTATGCCTCTTTTGTTTAGTTCATTCGCTATTAGATATGATCCCAATCCTGATATTGCCATTCTAAAAATTTCCTTCACAATCTCAGCTTCACTTGGAACAACAACCATCTTTCCATCAACATTTTCATAGCCGTAGGGTGGATAGGAAATAACATAAGTCCCATTTTCAAACCTTCTTTTTAACGACCATTTGCTATTTTCCGAAATGGATCTTGATTCGCTTTCTGCAATAGAACTTAGAATTGAAAGCATAAGTTCTGAGTTCATATGCTCAGTATCTATGTTTTCCTTTTCAAAATAGATGGCTACTCCAAGTCCTGTAAGTTTTCTTACCATTTCAAGGCAGTCCACTGTATTTCTTGCAAATCTACTGATAGATTTTGTAATAACCCTATCAATTTTTCCTTTTTCACAATCATCAAGTAATTTCAGCAGGCTCTCCCTTTTTTCTATTTTTGTTCCACTGATACCTTCATCAAAATATAGCCCTGCGTATTCCCAGTAAGGATTTGCCTTTATGCAATTTTCATAGTGTTCTTTTTGCACTTCAAGACTAAGGAGTTGTTCTGCACTTTCTGTTGAAACTCTAGCATAGGCTGCTACTCGCATTTTCTTAACTCTGTTATTTTGCTGTCTTTTCTCTATTTTTGTTATCTTTGCCATCGTCTCACCTCCTTTTTGGTCAGTACTATATATCACTCTAAAGACACTATTTATCAAGTTATTAATCCAGTATTTCCTTATAAAAAGGCTCAAAATTGAGCTTATTAAGCTCGCTAACCTGCACCGCTTCATCTTCTGAAATTAATCCATTATCTACTAGTCTCTTTGTCAGCATTTGTGCCACTTCATATTCAAAGTCCTTTTGCATTTTTTCTTCTGTAAATTCCCTTGATGGTGTATCAGATCTAATTTGATTATTGCTAGTTATCTTCATGGCACTCACCTCCAAACCTGTCATAGATATAGCAGCTATGGCTACAATACTTACGATTCTTATTTCCATAAGAGATAAAAATCTTACCGCAGCTAACGCAGGTACATTCATAGTTGGCTTTCTTACTTACTAACTCTCTATTTTTATTCCACCAGTTATTTCTGCATTTATCTGAACAAAATCTTTTCTTTTTTCTCCCCGGTTTTTGTATGACAGGTTTGTCGCAATACTCACAGAGAGATGTATCCTCATCACAAGTTTTAGTTCCACCAAGGCCATGACGCTTACAGTAACTTTTGATGGTATTTACAGAAATATTTATCTCTTTTGCTATCGCTGTATATCCAAGTCCCTTTTCTCTTAAAATCTTTATCTTTTCTTTTTCTTCTAATTTCATCGGTCTACTCCCTTCTCACTGGCTAAGGGAGTTTCAAAACGATTTGTCCGACTTAATGTAAAATCTTCTCCCTACAAATCACAGGCAAAAGAAAAGAGAGGATAGTAAACCCAAAATAAAAAAAGCCTGAAGATTATTCCAATTAAGGAACAACACTCAGGCTCATTTCACTACTTATAAAAGTTCATTTACTCTAGCTTGTACTGCGTCATAGTCATATCCGGCTCTTTCAAGTCTGTTCTTTCTATCTTGACCATTACCCCAGTCACCTCGGATCACTTCACGAGCTAGGGTGTCAATAGATTTTCCAGTTGGTTTACTTGCACTTCCAGATAGGATTTCATTCACCCTATTTTGAACAACATTATAGTTATATCCTGCAGATGTCAGACGGTTTACTCTATCCTGTCCATTACCCCAGTTTCCTGCAAGCACCTCTCTTGCAAGTGTATCAATCCTTTTTGATGGAGTACTTGCTACCGGATATACAGATCTGCCATTTGAATCGTAGACAGAATATCCTGGATTTGAATTTGCACATTTCTTCGCATTTTCAAGATTTCTAAATGCACCCTTTTGACTCTTTGCATCACCCCAAGATTTTCTTACTCTATAGAGACTTGAACCTCCTGTGCTTGGTGCATTTGAACTACCACCAGCAAGCCTTTTATTTACCTCGCTTGCAATATATGAAAATTTACTGCCAAGATAAGGTCCCGGACAATTGGTAGCTGCATACCACTCATGCTTTTGAAGTACTCCGTCTTTTCCTCCAGTATAGGTGCAGTTTTTGATTCCGTTTCTCTTACAGATATCTGTAACAAGGTCAATCAGTTTAGCAAGAACCCTATCACTTACTGGCCAGTTGCCACCATTAGATGAGTTTGATACCTCAATGGTAATAGCTCTATTATCACACCATGAACTTGATGTACACCAAGAGCGATTACTCTCATCTACACATAAGACAACCTTATTATCATTTCCGATTCCATAATTGCAGGAAGCCTGTCTTGATGTAGGTTTGAAAATATTACCAATGGTAGCTGCACTAATAGCACCTGCTGTATGGTGAATTGCAATTTTTGTAATCGGCTGATTTCTATGTCCACTATGGTTTGGACTTAGCATTGTCATATCTACTAATCTACTATTACTCATTTTAATTTCCTCCTCTTTCCTTATCATGTAACTGTTCTAACACTGCTTTTAGTTTATCTGGTACAGGTAGTCCAAGATGTGCAGCATTTTCTATTAAAGAAAGACCCTCATTTGAAAGGTAAAAGAACACCACTGCTGTTCTTAGTACACTTCCTGATTTAATCACCTGCACATCAATGATGTTGGCGATACCAACAAGCATACAAATAAGCACCTTTCTACAGATGCCTTTAAATCCTACGTTACTAGATAACTTTTTATCTACCACAGCACACATCACCCCTGTGATGTAATCAATGACTACAAATAAAAGAAGTGCGATGATAAGACCATCACACCCTCCTAAAAAGTAGCCAAGCCATCCGCCAACTGCTGTAAATGCAAGTTGAATCATGTTCCAAAATTCTTTCATATTAAATTCCTCCTTTGTAATAAAAAAACAGCTATTTATAGCTGCTAATAACAAATATCTTTTATTCTATTTTTCTTCACCTTTTGCCTTTAATTTTAAGATTTCATCGTTAAGCTCTTTTTCCCTTTCTTCATAATATTTATCAAAACTTTCTCTAAAAGCATCTACTTCTAAGGCATTTTCTGTAATCGTTGCAGACCTCACATCAGCAAGGATTCCAGAAAGTATCCCTTCAACCATATAGGTTGGAATTGGTATTTTCTGCTGTAAGTTAGCAATACTAGAGCTTAACTCTCCTCGAAACTTCTGGTAGGCGAGGGCATAATTAATGGTTGGTTTCTCCATGAGATTCCTCCTTGTCTTTAAGTAGTAAGTCCAATTTGTGATTGATTTCTTCAAGAAGTAAGGTGTTTTTATCGTCCTTTACTTCTTTCTTGGTCATAATATCCTTTTTTAAAGTGCCTTCATTGATGACCACTTCATTGGTGTTAATAATTAGTTCTGCCATTTTACGTCCTCCTAACCATAATAATTTAAATCCATTAATATACCATCTTTAAAAACCATACGTCCATTTGAACCCCATCTAGATACAGTACCATCTGAATTCATATCAAGTATCTGTACAAAGTTAATTGTGGCATTCACTCCAAATCCAGTTTCCCATTGAGGATCTATTATTTTAAATCCATGTGCATATAGGTTGCATCCAAGATGAATACCATACTGGCTATAAATACTGTTTGATCTTGAAAAACAAAGCATTGTAGTGTAACTTCCAGCATTAGCAGATTCTTCTTGAGAAAATGCCATATATTTTCCTTCGCTATCAAGGTCAAAAACTAAGCCTTTATGGGAGCTGTTACCACTCCAGACATTTGTACCAATCTTTCCGATGTACTTTCCATCACGATAAAAGTGATTGCCGTTTTCATCAAAGACTGCTCTTTTATTACTGCTATCAATCGAACCGTTATATAGCCCAATCTCTCCTGCAGTAATCTGTACATATCTACTAGCGCCATTAAAACCAAGTAAAAAACTGTTATAGTTTTGTCTCATAAAAGTACCAAACTCACCTTTTTTCACCATTGATGAGATAGAGCCTTCCACAACAGATATTTTTGATATTGCTGTTTCAGCCTTTTCCTTAGCTGCACTTATATCCTTATCTACAACTCTTATCCAGTCAAAAGATAGAGAAGAACTAATGCTCTCAGTTGATGAGTAATTCCATAGTTTTCTAGTTCCATCTTTGTATGGCGAGTGTTCTGACTCTGGATAAGACGAACCTAAAAGTAAGACCGCATCACCTGCATCTGTTGGCAAAGTAGATTCACTTCCTATAATTTCTTGATTAGAATCAGCTTTCTTTATAGAATCAATCTTAAAACCATAATAATCATGACCGGAGCCGTCACACCTCCAGTAAAGCCAAAACTTATCTGATGGAATAAATACCGTTTGACCCGCTATACTTGTTCCACCACATCTTGGAAGTGCATATGTCTTTCCATCAAGTTCATAGAATATTTCAACCCAGTCATATCGTTCACTTTCTGTCCTAGAACTTGCATTGAATTTAAGCTCTAATCCTTGCTTTTTCACAATATATCTATACGCATATCCCGTTGTTGTATCATAGAAAAAATCACCAACATGGGTAAGCCTTAATCTATCACTATTCCAGCTATTGGTTGGTGCTCTTGAATAATTAGGAACATAGGTGCCGTAATAATTGCCATTTTTCTGCTCAAGCTTTTGATTAACAGTTTCTACACTTGCCTCAATCTTTTTATCCGTAGCAGAAAACTTTGTATTCACTTCATTGATTGTATAGTAGCTTTTTAACTTCTTATCTGTATCAGATATGGCCTCTTTCTTTGAATCAAGAATCTGCCTTTCCACTTGCGAGGTATAGGAAACTGATAGTTTTTCAGCATCAATGGAGTGACTCATAATTCTTTCGCCATAGATCATTCCATCAAGTGTCATACCAACAGCATATGGACCCTTATATCCATTACGACTTCCACCGATTCCATTCATATTTATCTGAAGAACCTTTGTGGCAGTGTCCTTATCTGGTGTATCCATATATAAGTCTCTAAGCCATCTACCAGAGGAATCATATTCTGTCAGCTTGTATCCACCAGTACCTGTATTCATTTGAGCCTTAAGGTTATCAATGGCACTTTGGACTCTTTCATTATCAATTTTTCTTGTAGTTATACCTTCTTCTTTTATCTGCCTTACTGCATCTTGAGAACTTTGTATATATCCTTTACTTTGATTACTTCCAAGCACCACCTTAATTTCTCCGGGCTTTTGCAGTGGTATGGTCTGTTTCATAACAGGAAATATTCTGTCCATTCCAAATGGATAGGCTATGCACCTTACCCTATCTCCACATTCAATGGTTTCTGTAGCGATTCCAAACTCTGATAAGTCAACAGCTGAAAGGTTTAGCTCTACCATTTCAAACTGATTATCCTTAAGCCACTCTGTTCCTTTTCGTATAAGGTTTGCAGGTACGGTCACATCATCCCATCGTACCACCTTACAAACCCAGTCAAATTCAGTAAGTGCCTCTTTAGAAACAAGATAATTTTTACCATTATTTACTGAAGTAATATCTGTATATTGTTTTAGGACAGCATTAGCATCACCTTCTATTTCCTTACCAAGTGGGATGATGGCTGTTGCCACATCTTCTGCAGATAAGTCCTCAGTATAATCAAGAAGGTTAAGTCCAAACTCTATGCTCTGTCCCGTGTCTTTTCCCATTTCTTCAAGCCTTAAATAATCAAGAATTAAATGACTACCTTCTCTTCTTAGTTTCAAATAGCCACCAAGTTTTTCTACCATCTTTGTCATAATTGCTTCTAGTGTGGTTTCATAATTGGTGTAGCGATATAAGGAATCATTTGGATCGGTAACAGTTACTCTTCCAAGCTTTATTCTTTTTCTTTCATCCACTTGTTCGTTATGAATCTCTAAAAACTTTGATAGTAGCTGGTATGGCGTCTGGTTATGATATTCCATTTGAGGCTGGATACTATCAGCTAGATATGACAAAAGACCTACGCACTGGACTTTCTTATTTCCTCGTAGGTCTTTTGTCTGTTCTCTTACTTCTCCTATAAAGATTTCTCTTTCATCTCGGTATACGCTGACAATAGATTTTCTGTTATAAATTCTTTCGTAGTATGGATTTTCAGGCGGGCATATAAAGATAAGAGTTCCAGCAGTATTTAGTTCCAAATTTAGTGTAGAACTCATTAAAACTGCCTTTTCATCACCCGGATAATAGATGGTATTTCCATCCATCACAATTTTATACACTTATATCCACCCCCTCTTATATGAAATATCTAGTGTGCTACTACCTGTGAAGGTAAGCACTAAGTTCTTTCTTCCTCTAACTTCGGGAAACCTGCTCATGCCTTTAGGTAAAGTAAACTTCTTTCCTTGAAAATTTAAGCTTAGAACATTTTCTGTTTTGTTATTAAATTCAGGAACTATGGTCATATCTGAATCAAAGGGTAATGTTATAGTTTTACTACTTGTAATAACAATCCCATTAACTTTATGAGTAAACTCACCATTTTTCAAATCTTCTAGCCTATACTTATATGGCTCAAGCTTATATTCCAAAGTAATCAGAGAATAATTTTTATCTGACTTAAATTCACTTACCCAAAGCCTACCTTGATAGACATAGTCTTTTTCTGTATCAAGTACTAGCTTTGTCTTTTTACCATGAACTGTACTTAGTAGTTTCCTATAAACCTCTTGCCACTTTTCTATGTCTGAAACAATAAACTCAAATGATCCTGTTCTCATTTCATAAATCACTTCACCTGTAAGGCTTTCCGTTATATCAATTTCACCATGTCTTCCCGGTATATCAAGATACTCTAGCTTTGGTGATGGCAAGTTAATAACCGGCTTACTTGTCGGCACAAGTCCAAAGTCTTTATAACTATGAAACTCTCCTATTTTCATTCCGTACATTCTTACCACCCCCTTGCCTTCCTATTTTGTAATTTCCCTAGTGCCATATCCATCTGCGGTGCAATTCCTCCAACAAGTTCTCCAGAGTCAAGTACAATACTTGTTTCAGAAAACTTAGGAAAATAGGCATCCATGATGGCTACTATTCTATTCATGACACTCAGTAAATCTCCGTTTGCTCCAGCTGTCATATTCTGAAGAGTATCAAGTCCCATGATTACTTCCGGTCCAGCCTCTCCACCTCCAAGAAAATGTCCGCCTTTACTACCAAAAATAGTTGCTCCATTCAAGAGCATTGGCTTATTCATCGCCTTTTTATACCAGTCAATAGAGAGATGTGGTACGGATGGTGGTGCTAAAGAAAAGTGTCCACTGATGCTAAAATGAGGCAGTTTGATATGTGGCAGTTTTAATCTAATACCAGCAAAGAAACCTTTAATTGCATCAACTACGCTTTTAACCTTATTCTTTGCCTCTTCAATCGGTGTAACAATGGCACTCTTTATACCATTCCAAATGGAAACGGCTGTATTTTTAATTCCATTAAATATATAACTTACCGTACTAGAAACTGCATTAAATACCGATGATACCTTTGACTTTATCCCGTCCACCACAGATCCAATTACACTTTTGATTCCGTTCCATACACTTGTTACAACTGATTTTATTGCATTAAAGATTGTAGTAATCACAGTTTTGATAGCATTAAGTACTGTTGAAATCGTAGTACTAATTGCATTCCATACAGTTGTAATGACTGTTTTTATGGCATTCATAACGGTAGAAATAAAAGTACTAATCGTATTTAAGACCGTCATTACTACCGTCTTTATAGCCTCCCACACAGCCATAATGGTTTCCTTACAGTTTTCCCAAATAAACCTAAAAGGAAGTGTGATCAGTTCAAAGTAGCCTTTAATAAGCTCCACAATAAACATCAATGCTACAGTAAGTATATTTTTTATAGTTTCCCAAACTGTAGTGAAGATACTAACTAGACCTTCCCATATTCCTTTAAAGAAATCTGATATAGTCTGCCAAATACTCATAATTGTAGTGGATACTGTTTCCCATAAGCCTTTGAACCACTCTGTAATAGCACCCCAGTTTTTTATAATGGCAATGATGGCCACTACTGCTACTATGATTGCTGCAATAATTCCTATAATTGGAAGAAGTGAAACATTAAGTGCTCCAAAGCCAACCGCCGCTCCACCAGCGGCAGTCCCTGCAGCTGCTGTTCCTGCTGCACTTGCACCTCCTGCAACTCCCGCAGCTGTAGTTGCTACTGTCGTTCCCGTAATAAGGCCAATTAAACTTCCTAGTGCAGATGTAATTGTTCCCACTGCTGTGATGACTTTTCCTATGACAACTAAAACAGGTCCTACAGTTGCAGCAATAAGGGCAATTTTTACAATGGCATCTTGCATACCAGGAGATAGACTATTCCACCTTTCATTTAAGGATTTCATCATCTCTGAGAACTTGGTAAGCATTGGTGCAAGAACGCTCATAAGAGAATTACCAACATCAGCTCCTACTATCTTTAAGCTATTAAGGGAAGTCTGAAACTTATCGATTGGATCAAGTGTTTCATTAAATGTGCTATCTACATTTCCAATATTATCTTTTAATGATGTACCTAATTCTTCAAATGATAAGGAGCCATTTTTACAAGCTTGATAAATTGCACCACCTGCTCTTTTACCAAAGAGTTCATAAGCCGCTTGTAGTCCTTCCGTTTCACTACTAGCATTCACCATGCTGTCTTGGATTTCTTTTAGTGCCTCTTTCATAGGCTTTCCATTTGCTGTAGCATTAGCAAGTGCCTTTGTAAGTCCTGTCATAACCTGTGAAGTATCTGCACCAGACATTTCAACATTTCCGAGGAAGTTTGCTGCATCACTTGCAGAAAATCCTAGTTGCTGAAGTGCTGCAGAGTTTGTCACCATACTCTTTGCAAGAGTATCCATACTGATACCGGTTCTTTGTCCGACAGCATTCATGGTATCAAGTAAGGCTCCTGCATCTTCTGCCTTTAGTCCAAATGCAGATATGACTTTCTGCGTATTATCAATAGCAGTGGAAACATCTGTATTATTAAGCTGAGCAAATTTTATAAATTTACCAGAAAGTTCTTCTAGCTTTTTACCAGTAAGACCAAATCTAGTATTCACCTCACCAATTGCAGCACCTGCTGTTTCAAAGTCTGTAGGAATTGAAGTCGCAAGGTTCTTCATGCTTGTTTGCATTTCTTCAAGTGCTTTACCAGATGCACCTGTTTTCTGAACAATGATATCCATTCCTTTATCCACTTCATTAAAGGCAGATAAAGATGCAGCACCTATTGCTACGATAGGTGCTGTTACATGAGTTGATAGACCTTTACCAACTTCAGTGGTCTTATCTCCAACTTCTTTAATTTTATCTCCTGCCTCTTTCATGGAAACAGATAGTGCTGATGGCACTTTTTTAGCCTCTTCCTCAAGAGCCTTTAGGTTGTTTTCTGTTTCAATAATTTCTCTTTGCAGGGCATCATACTTATCTTGTCCAAGTTCCCCATTTTCAAGCTGCATTTTTGCCTGCTTATCTGCCTCTTTTAAGGCATTTAACTTTTCGCTAGTTTCAGAGATTTCCTTTTGTAGTAACTGTTGTTTTTGAGCAAGCAGTTTTGCATTGGAGGGATCAAGTTTAAGAAGTCTATTTACATCACGAAGCTGTGACTGAGTGCTTTTTATAGTAGAGTTTACACCTTTTAAGGCTTTATCAAGACCAGTAGTATCTCCACCAATCTCAACAGTAATACCTTTTATTCTATTGGCCACTTTAACCCCTCCTTTCCTAAAAATGAGCATGAAAAAAGCTCAGATTATTCTGAGCCTTAAAATCGAACTAATATCATATTCAATATTTTTAAATAGTATCAACTAGAAAATACCTTTATTATATTTAAATTGACCATATAATATTAAAAGTATTCCGACTCCACCCATAGGAGCTATAACATATTCTAACGGAATATTAATATGCAGTAATGGTAATATAAATCCTATAATTAAAGATAAGCCGATTATCAGAGTTCCAATTCCAACAATCCTTCCATATTTAGGTACATCCTCTTCCTTGACTTTTCTGCGATTATATGAATGGATTGTACTGATATTTCCTGTAATATTCACGATTCCTAAAATTGATATTAATAATCCGATCAATAGTAAACTGATATCTTTCATGCTTGCATTCCTCCTAAAAATAAAATAAATCTTCAAATTTTTTATCCAAAGCAATACATAAAATTAAGGCCAATTTAGCAGTTGGATTAAATTGCCCCGTCTCAATTGAGCTAATTGTATTCCTTGATACACCTACCATTTCCGCCAATTTTGCTTGGGATAATTTTGCTTCCGAGCGTACTTCTTTTAAATTATTCTTTAATATTAATTCTTCATTCATACACTTGCACCCATTAATTGCTTAACTTGAACAATGAATAATATAAACGCTAAAGCTATAAATAGTAAACTTACAAGCAAATCAGTTTTCCTTTTTAATTTTATGAATCTAACTAACCAATTTGTCCCAAGAATCGAAAAATAAATAATCCAAGGGCTTACTATATATTCATCTGTAAATATTCTCGCAATAACAGAGAGCAGAACACATATTGTCGCTCCAACTCTTCCAGCTATATTACCAGCTTGATAGTTAGTTTGCATTTCGACCAAGTCAGCATTTTTTAATTCGTTTCGACTTCTAGATAATATTTCTTCTTTATTCATTCCGTAGCCTCCTGCCAAGTTTTATTGTCAAAATTATTATATTATAGCCAAGTAAACTTGTCAATATTTTTTGGAAATTTATTTTCAAATCAAAACTTATCAAAGTCAGCTTGTCCTGCCACCTTGCTATATTTCACTCCGTCATTTGATTTTTCAGTCCAAATATCTAGTACCATACCAATTGTAAGTAAATCCAGTTCAGAAATGCTTATCCCTATTTCCACGCATCTTAGTAGAAATAGGGCAGTTGTCATTTCCCTGCTACTTTTTGGAAGTTTTTTTTAGACTGAACTTCCGTTTCAAGGTTTGCTCCCCAAAGTTCAAGAATCTCAGGGAGTATTTCATAGATTGAAAACATCTCAAATTGGTCAAGCCAATCATCAATATTTCCAGCAATACTCCTATCTGCATGGTAAGCCATAATATAGGCTACATTTTCAAATATCTCAAGGTCATCTATTTCAAATGAACCCTCACTTGCTTTGAAGGTTTTTTCTAGCTTTGATAGGTCCTTGAAAATATCTCTCTTAAATTTAATTCTGTATAGTCTTGGTATTGTAGCAGATGAACGAAACTTTACATCAACCTCTCCTACTTTTACTGTTTTCTCAAGCATATTTTCCCTCCTTATTCCCCTGCTGGTTTTGGTGTTTCAGAATTAGCCTGTGGAATATAAACGCTCTTATACCAATTAGCATAGGTATCAGCCGATGTAGTATCTCCAGTTCTTGATTTTACAAGTCCATCTTCTCTTGGATCTGCTGTAAGGGACAGTGTTTCTGTCCCTGGTTCAATGGTATCTTCCTTAGTTTCAGATTCAATGGACGGACGAGATGCGGAGCAGTTATATAGGACGTGCCTAATTGCATTTACATCACCGTCAAATTCAAATAAGAGTGCAAACTTTTCTGTTTCCGATACATTTGCCTTTTCTACAAGTACTCCGTTTTTATCCAGTTCTTCCTTTAAGATTTCCGTTCTAAACCATTCAGGTATCAGTGCAATTTCAAGGTCACCACTATATCCGTTATTTGCAGTAGACCTAAAATATACAATACCATCTGCATAAAAAGGACTGGATTCTCCTTCAGCTTCAAGGCTGATACTTACCGCCCCTGGGATTGCTTTAGGATTTTCATAAGAAAATGTCCCTTCGCTTGATTTTTTAAGTTTTGCTGCATGGACATTTTTAAGGTTATATTTCACTTTATTTCCCATGATTTTCTTCCTCCATTTCAAAAATATATAAGACTTCATAGAGCTTTTCTGACTCTATAAAGACCTCTGATTTGTTATAAAAAATGCCATGCTCATCGAGCACAGCTTCTACTTTCTTTTCTATGTTCGGACTTTTGTAATCCGTATAGATTTCAATATGAACTTCATTTGCTTTAAAATACACTCTTCCATCTGCTGAAAAGTTATCGCTTGCTGGCAGTAGATAAATAAGAAAAGGTGACTCTGGCGATTCCCCTTCAGCAAAGTGATGATAAGCATTTGGAAGCCCTATATCCTTTATAATTTCTAGTAGCTTATCCATTGGAAATAGTCTCCTTTATCTCTTCTTCAAAAACCTTTATGGCCTTTTCTTCAGCATTTGCTATATGTGGTCTTGCAGATACTCTTCCTCCACCACGTTTTACATGACCAAATTCAAGAAGGTGAGTAAGCTGATATTTGTTTCTTGAATGAACTACAAGCTCAAGGCTACTTGATGTTTCTCTCACAGTTTTTACAGTCCAGCTTTTCCCATATTTTCCTGTATCACTTGGAGCATTCGCACTGATTTCATCACGCACAATCTTTCCTGCTTTTTGAACTGCCTTTTTCACATTTTCAGTTGTAACATCAGCATATTTTTCAAGCTCCTTCATCACTTCAGATGAAAGACTATCAATTTTTACCTTACTCATCTTTCCACTCTCCTGCAGTGCAGTTTCACACTTTTCTTCTTGTAATTCATATGGTCTATGCCCTCAATTTCATAAATATCATTATGAAAAATAACTCTATATCCAACAGAAGATAAGACCGATACTTCCTTACTATAGCGAATGGTAAAGTCAATCTTGCTTTCATCCCATATAGCACCACTACTTGTTTCTTCCTTTGGACTTTCACTGCTGATAGTTGCATAGCAAGAGTAAAATTTACTCCATACATTTTTGTGGTTTCCTATCTCATCTACCTCGACCATACTTTTTTGAAGTTCGATGCGTTCACTTAAGAGTGATATCTTCATTTTTCTACCTCCATTTTCAATAACAAGAAAAATGTTCTCGTGCCCAACGATAGAAATATAGAAATCTTTGATTTCGTGATATTTCATCGGAAGGGTGCATTAAAATCCCGCCTTTCTTACTCCAAATAACATTGACCTAAGGGTGATCGTTAGTTCATGATGGTCAGCTTCTTCCCTATGCTCATAAAGATAGGCGACAGCATATAGCACTGCCACCTTATATTCTTCAAAATTTTCACCAATGATTTCTTCTTCATCTTTTCTTGCAATAGCAAGGCACATCTTCTCGGAAGACTTTATGAGGGTGCTAATCAGATTATCATCTTCACTGGTATCTACTCTGAGATAATTTTTCATTTCTTCAAGACTTACAACCATAACTAGCACCCCCTCCTTTATTTTGCTTTAATAGTTAAAAGATGAACCGCCTCAGGAAGAATCAGTTTTCCATCCACTCTTTCCTTTGCAATAAAGCCTGTCGTATCCGTTTCAGCATAAAGCTCCGTAAGTTCCTGCATAGACCTTGTTCCTCTGTCTGCAATGTTGTAATAAGAAAAATCACCGAATGCAATGGCAGGTTTTCCCGCTTCTACAAGAGGTGCATACGCTGATGTGAAAATAGGATAACCAAGCAGTCTATCCGGTTCTCCTTCTTTAATGGAAGGCTGCCACATATAGTTTCCGTTACCATCTTTCAGTTTTCTAATGATGGCAATGGTCTGGTCATTCATAATGAATTTAGCCTTTTGACGATATGGTCTTCCAAGTGCATACACGAGACTGATAATATCGTCAGATGAAATAGTTGCTCCTGCTGTTGTTACATCACTAATTGCACCACCATCTTTATGGAAAATTCCAAGTGGCTTTTTCTTTCCATCTCCATTAAGAAACGCATCTTCCTCGGCATTACCGATTGCCTTACCAAACTGCTCAATAATATAATTTTCAAGCGGGAACATACTGTCATATAAAAGCTCGTTTGTAATCTTAACTCCAACAGCAAGTTTAAAGGCATCAATGGTAATTTGGCCGAATGTCGCATCATCAAATGGAATCTTGCCACCTTCTTCAACCCAAAGTGCTGCAGGTTTTGTTGCAGTCACCGTAATTCTATGAAGCCCGGATGTGGTAATCTTTGTTCCAAGAGTTCTCATGATGTTATTTTCCGTTAATACATCAATCAGTCTCTTATCATATTCCTCCGGAACAAGATATCCTCCATCAGTGTCCACTCCTTCCTGCAAAAGGTTTGTAATCTGCTTAAAGTTACTTCTGATTGCCTTAAGCATATCCCTTCTGTATTCATCGGATGCTCTTCCCTTTTTCTCCGGATTGTCATCCACTTTCATTGGTTTTGTTACGATAGCATCAGACATAGGTTTAGATAGCTCTTTGTCCATCTCCTCCATCTTCTGCAATCTTTCAATTTCTAAGCTGTAGTTATGGACTTTCTTTTCCATTTCATCATAGCTTAAAGCATCTTCTTCAGAAATAAGTCCGTCTTTATCTCTCTTACTTTCAAGAAAAGCCTTAGCACCTTCCCAAGCCTTATTACGTTTTTCAATCATTTCTAAAATCTTACTCATTTTTCTTCCTCCTAATTTTATTAATCAATGAAAAATGTTCTCGTGCCCAACGATAGAAATATAGAAATCTTTGATTTCGTGATATTTCATCGGAAGGGTACATAGTGTTCTACCTCCAATTTTTCATTAAAAAAAGACGGTCCATTAATTCGTCCGCCTTAATACCTGTATTTCTTTCTTTGTTTTCTATCCTGCATTTAGAAGCAATCTTATCCATCAGTGAATTTACAACCTGTGCCTTTGAATACATCATGGAAACTTGTGGTACCTCTATGTCTGTAGTTTCACTTCTTTTTAAGATATCATCTGCAAATCCAAGTTCCACAGCTTTATGTGCATCCATCCAAGTTTCTGAGTCCATTAAATGTGACAATTTCGTTCTAGACAACCCTGTCTTAATTTCATAAGCATTGATGATGGATTCTTTTACTTCGTCCAGCATTGAAATTGCTTTTTCCATCTCCCCCTTATTTCCAAACGCTATGGTCATAGGATTATGGATCATGAGCATAGATACTGGACTCATTAATACATTTGTCCCTGCCATTGCAATAACTGATGCTGCACTTGCTGCGATACCATCAACTTTTACTGTGACATCTCCCTTATAGTCAATTAGCATATTGTAGATTTGAGCTGCTGCCACACAGTCACCTCCTGGCGAGTTAATCCAAACGGTAATGTTTCCATTCCCCTGATTTAACTCCTCTTTGAAAAGCTGTGGTGTCACATCATCATCAAACCACGATTCTTCAGCTATCGTTCCATTAAGGAATAGGATGCGTTCTGTCACTTCCTCTTCGTTTTGGTTTCTCATTACTTGATTCTTCCACTTCCAAAACTTCTTCATTAGGTTCTTCCTCCTTTCCATCTTCACCTGCAAATGCTCCTGCCTTTTTAAGCGGGAGCATATTTCCATTTATGAGATATAGGTCACCTCCATCTTCACTTGGAATACGGTCTAGGTTTTCTAATTCTCTAATATCATTGGCAGACATCCATCCGTTTTGTCTTGCTGTAGCATAGCCATTCATTCTTGATTGGTAATCGCCACGAAGGAGTCCGTCCACATTGAATTTGACATAGTACTTTTTCTTTTCCTCCTCAGTAAAAAGCCTTCTGACAATTGCTTGTTCCCATCTTGCTACCCAAGGGTCAAGGGTATACTTTACAAACTCAAGTGACTGCTGCTCAATATTAGAAAAGCTCGACTTCTCAAGGTCACCTACCATATGTGGTGGGACTCTAAAGATTCGAGCTATCTCATTGATTTGAAATTTTCTTGTTTCTAAAAACTGTGCTTCATTTGGAGAAATCGAAATAGGTGTATACTTCATTCCTTCTTCCAAAATCGCTATTTTATGACTATTGCTACCAGAGAATCCTTTTGACCAGCTTTCCCTCATGCCTTCAGGATCTTTTACTGTTCCGGGATACTCTAAGATTCCACTCGGAGTTGCTCCATTAGCAAAGAACTTAGCTCCATATTCTTCTGTCGCAATTGCCATACCTATGGCATTTTTAGCCATCGCAATTGGTGAATAGCCAACAAGTCCATCAAAGCCAAGTCCAGGAATATGAAGAACATCGGACTGGTTTAACTTCACTCTTCCTTGTTTTTCTGTTCCTGCATCAGAATCACTGACAAAGTATTCATAATAAATTTGACCTTTATCATCCCTATCTACATTCATCCTATCCGGCATAAGCGGATAAAGTCCTAATACTTCACCCTTACCGTTTCTAATTACTTGTGCATAAGCATTACCCCATAGAAGTAAATGTGTCATCATAGTTTCTCTAAAGACAAAACTTGTCATTTCAGGATTCGGTTCATCATGAAGGACCTTATATAACGGGTGTGCTATAGCTTTTTCTGTCCCTGTATCGATTCTTTCATACACATGAAGTGGCAAACTTGCCACAGCCTCAGATAGTATTCTTACGCAGCTATATACTGCAGTCATCTGCATAGCAGATCGTTCATTTACTCTTCTTCCGGATGATGAACCGCCCATTAAAAAGCTATATGATGATCCATTTGTTCTATTTGTAGGCTTATCCCTACTCTTAAATAGGCCACTTAATACGCCCATACACATTCCTCCTAATTTTTTGCAAAACAAAAGCACCTACTGTAATTAGTAGATGCCTTATATTATTATTTATGTTTGGGAAACAAATTTATAGATCACCATGCATAAAGTTCCCCAATATTAATTTTTATAACTACATTATCTTACTTTAACAACCAATCAATTATATCAATAGACTGAATTCCATCATATTCATCATCAATAGCTTTGTCTAAAGTAATAACCATTTTTTTATAATTATTATGGATTTTTTGTAACGGTTTTAATTCTCTTTCTCTTACAGATTCATTTTTCATGCTTTCTGTTACTTGAACATACATTTTTTCATTTGCATTTGTAACAATAAAATCGACTTCTAAATTGTCAATTTTTCCAATTGCTACATCAAACCCACGTCTTAACAATTCAAAGTAAACTATATTTTCTAATGCATGTCCTCTGTCTCTATCTCTAAATCCAAGTAAATAATTTCTTAGTCCAATATCTACGATATAATACTTCCCAAGTGTTCTTAGATATTCTTTTCCCTTTATATCAAATCGCTTAACATCATAAAACATGTAGGATTCTTTCAATGCTCCTACATATGATGCAATAGTTTTCGTTGCCGGTTTACCTTGCCTTTCACGATTTTGAATCATGTTTTCAGATACAAGTGTATTGCTTACCGAATTAAGAGAGGTATTATTTCCGATATTATCCGCTAAAAATAATATAATTTTTCTAAGTAATTCTGCATCAGTAATTTGTCTTAATCCTCTTCTTTTTTCACGTTCAAGGATATCTCTAACAACGACAGTTGAATATACTCCATCGAGTAATGTCATCGCTTTGTCTTGTTCAAGTCCAACATCAGCTATTCCAGGCATACCTCCATATCGCATATATGCATCAAATAGATCCCGGATTTCAACAATTTCATCATTCTCATTTACTGCTCTTTTTTTCTTTTCCCCAATTGGTGTTTTATATTCCTTTAGTTTATATCCATGAAAATCTATAAATTCCTTGAATGACAATGGATACATTTTTATTTCTACATATCTACCGGATAAATATGTGGAGTATTCCGATGACAATAGGTATGAGTTAGATCCGGTTATATATATATCACAATCAAAATCAACACGAAATGAGTTTATGGCATCTTCCCATCTTTCTATCCTTTGAAGTTCATCAAAGAATAAATATGCTCTTTTTGTAGTTGGAATTTTTTTCTTTACATAGTCATATAATTCTTTGTAATTCATCTCTTGAAATTCAAGGGATTCAAAATTTATCGCAATAATCTCATCTTGTTTAACTCCGGAATTCAAAAGATGTTCCTGCATTAGTTTTAATAAACTTGATTTTCCACATCTTCTAATTCCTGTTATAACCTTTACGGGTTCTTTGTCTTTAAATGCAATCAATTGATTCAGGTATATATTTCTAGTTTTTAGCTTTCTCTCATAACGCAACATACTATATCCCTCCTTTTTTTGATTACATTATACCCTAAACTTTTATTTTTATCAAGTTTGAGGTTTCAATTCCCTAAACTTTTCTTATTTTAATAAATCAACTTTTTCTGAAATAAGAGTACCATTTTCCTATCCATATTTCAAAACATGTATCTACATAAACAAAATCCCTCTGCTGTCGTACACACTTTCTGTATTGGCATTTCCACATCTTATTGCTCTATCAAGTCCCATGATGGTAGCAATTGCACCATCAATTTTTTCAGTAGACTTTTCTTTATCTGCTTTTATGTTTCCAGCCGGATCTGTTCTAATAAAGATATTATCCATCATCCATCTAAGAACTGGATTTCCACCATGAGCAAGTTTTTGCTCTAGTGTTAGTTTCATTAGTTCCTTAGTAGGGGGACTCATATCCTTAAATCCTTGTCCAAAAGGAACTACTGTAAAACCCATTCCCTCTAAGTTTTGTACCATCTGAACAGCACCCCAACGGTCAAAGGCAATTTCTCTAATGTTGAACCTTTCTCCTAGCTTTTCTATGAATTTTTCAATATAGCCATAGTGAACCACATTGCCTTCCGTTGTTTGGATATATCCTTGTCTTTCCCAGACATCATAGGGTACATGGTCACGTTTTACTCTTAAATCCAGCGTATCTTCCGGTATCCAAAAGTAAGGCATTACAACATACTTGTCATCTTCATCTATTGGTGGAAAGACTAAAACAAAGGCTGTAATATCCGTTGTAGATGAAAGGTCAAGTCCTCCATAACAGACTCTTCCTTCTAATTTCTCTTCATCTACTGCAAAAGAACAAGCATCCCACTTTTCCATTGGCATCCATCTAATTGCTTGTTTTACCCATTGGTTAAGTCTTAATTGTCTGAAGGAATTTTCTTCACCCGGATTTTGCTTTGCTGATTCACAGGCTGCCTTTACTTTATCTATTCCAACCGTCACTCCTAGAGATGGGTTTGCTTTCTTCCATACCTTTGGATCTGTCCAATCGTCAGTTTCATCTGCTCCATAAATGACCGGATAAAAAGTGGGATCAATTTTTCTTCCTTCTAAAATATCCTTAGCCTTTTGATGCGTTTCGTAGCAAATAGAATGAGTATCTGTACCTGCAGTTGTAATAAGAAAATATAAAGGCTGAGTTCTTGCATCACCTGAACCTTTTGTCATAACATCAAAGAGTTTTCTATTTGGCTGGGTATGAAGTTCATCAAATACTACTCCATGAATATTAAAGCCATGCTTGGAGTAAGCTTCTGCTGATAAGACTTGATAGAAAGAATTTGTTGGCTTATAGATAATTCTTTTTTGTGATGCCAGTATCTTAACCCTTTTATTAAGTGCAGGGCACATCCTTACCATATCTGCAGCCA
Source organism: Atopobacter sp. AH10 (assembly GCF_003664595.1). Taxonomy (GTDB): domain Bacteria; phylum Bacillota; class Bacilli; order Lactobacillales; family Aerococcaceae; genus Atopobacter. Next base: position 48,971 of record NZ_QXPZ01000018.1, on the reverse strand, counting down.
CATCAAAAACGATAGTAGCCTGCTGTCTATCAGCAGCACAGCCATACACTTCAGCTCTTTCTTCACCATCACCACAACAAAGAAGTAAGGCAACAGCTGCTGCAAGCTCACTCTTTCCCATTTTCTTTGGGATTTCAATGTAGGCTGTATTAAACTGCCTGTATCCGTTTGGCTTAATCACACCAAATAAATCTCGTATGATTTGTTCCTGCCAAGGGAGTAACTTAAATGGCTTACCAGCCCATGTACCTTTGGTGTGGCTTAGGCATTCAATGAAATTTACAGCATAGTCAGCATGACTTTTACTATATTTAGAATCTTTTGCTTTAAACTTTGTAGTCTTGTATTTTGCCATCAAATCACCTCCTTTACGTTATAATCGCATTTTGACAAATCACAGATTTGAAACAATGCGATATCTGACCTACTACGAAATTAAAGATTTCTGTTAGGTCATAAAAAAATACAGCCCTTTGGCTGCTACTACGAGAAACAGAGCCTAGGCTCTGAAATTCTTTTATTGTTAATTTTGTTTTAATGACCACTCAATTGCGTGACCATCATCTTCAAATCTTTCTTCGCTTACTTCCCTTAGTCCAATAAAACCTTCGCATGAATGGTCATCATCTAAAAATTCATAAACGGCTGCAAAGTAGCAGTTCCCATCTGAATGATAATAGTGTCCTACAAGAATCACCCTATCTCCAAAGGTTATGACCTTACCCCATCTAGTTTCTAAATCTTCCGGTGTTGCCTGTGTTGGTATCTTGTACTTGTTAGCCAAATCTTTCATCTTACTCATCGTATTTCCCCTCCAATTCTAAGAATTCATCGTAGGTGATGAGGTCTTCGTCATAGAGCTCAAAGTTTTCATTGCCCTTGTAGAATTCTCTTTCTTTTTCTTCTCTTGCTTTGGCTCTTTTTAGGTATTCATTCCAGCCAATCTTGCCTTCGTCATAAAGTTTTCTTTCAGGCTCTCTTTTATAAAATGCTGCTTTCTTCTCATTTAGTTTTTTTGTTGCTTCCTTAAAAATTTCTTGCTTTGTCATGTTCGTTTCTCCTTTGTTTTTGGTATGTGTATATTCCCGTAATTTGAAGGATATAGCAAGTCGTTTTTAAAGAAATATGTGCTTTATTTTCATAATAATAGTAGTTTTATTTGCCATAAATAATGAAATCAACATAAGCCTTTCTATCCGTTTCAAGAAAATCTACAAGCTCATAAAAGTCCATTTCGTAAGCGATTCTTTGAACAGTATTTACATCAAACATATTTGTGAGTCCCATTTTTCTTATTGCGAGGATTTGCTCCTTTATTTTATCGTTCATCTGAAACCCTCCTGCAGGAATCTTCACCATAAGCTATGCTTAGGCTACTTCCATTATCCCAAGAAACCATAATGGAGCCAATATCATCAACTCCCCTTACCGTTCCTTTTGTACCAATAGGCGGTGCTTGGATATCATCCATAGATACAAGGTCCACTCTACTTCCCACCGGATATCTTTTCCTTATTCCTTCAACAACCTCTCTACTTGGAAATCTCATCTTAATGACCTCCATTTCTAAAAGCTGATGAACCAGATAGTTTTTCAAGAAGTAATTTTCTGTCTTTCTTAAATTCATCTCCGATAAAGCCAAGCCTTAAAAGAAAACATCTAAAGGCATACTTTTCATTGACCACTTCTTTTGAAGATTCGTTGATGCGTTTGGCACCTACGCTCATCTTACAAAGTGCTGCAATGAATTTTGTGTATGTCATTAGATGTTCGTTATCGATATTTTCAAACCAAGGAAAACTTACTTTTTCTTCATCTTCCTCTATCTCAAAGCTTGTAACTCCCAGTGCCTTTTTGATTAAATCGCCCTTATTTTCAAGAATTTTATTGAGTTTGGATAAATCCACCTTCTCTCTTGGAATTGCCACTGTAAGCCCCTGTGTGGCCACTGGCTCCCTTTTAATCTCTTCTTTAGGTACAAAGCCGTCACCGATAAGATTGTGAACTAACCTTTCAAGTGCGAAATCATCTTCACATAAAACTGTCCCCGTCTTATCAATTATAAAGATTCCAACCTCATAAGCTGTACTTGGCATTCCTAAATACTTGGATTTTTCATTTGTGATTCTTTCAATCCCTTTGACAAGCTCTTTTCTCTCTTTACCTGTAACATTAAATTTTACTTGCACTTGTTTTTCCTCCTTTAGTTTTGGTATGTGTATATTCCCGTACTATCAGAGATTTATCAAGTTATATCTGTTCATTACTTAAAATAAAAGTGCTTAATTCCTGCAAGTACAAAGCATACATTAGGAAGTGCCACGCCATTCCCCCACATTTTGTATTCTGCTGAATCTGTATGAGGATTTGCAAGCCATTTTCTTATCTGCTTTTCACTTCTTGGCTTAGTAGCTTTCGTTACAACTTCTCTATAGGTTTCAAAGACTTCAGTCCAAAAGTTTAATTCTTCACTGCTAGGATTTTCTGTTTCAAGTCCTTCACACCAACCATCCGGGAAACCTTGAAGTCTGCCGCACTCCTTTGGAGTTAGTCTTCTAACAATATATCTTTGACCCGCCACGTCATTTACAACCGGAGGATCTTTATAGTCACTTGCAACTAAAGTGTTGGCTAGATTTTCCACTGCCTCAGTATGATGGGAGTTTTTGCTGGTTGAATAAATTTCCTTTTCTACGATAAGTTTACCTTGACCTGCCATCTCACTATGAACACCCTTTGGTCCATCCATCGCACATAATGTACCTGCTGTTTTGTCACAGTAGACAATGGCAAGTCCGCCTTGATTAGCTTCCGGTGAGTTTTGACCCGTGTTAATGGTTCTTGCCACATCGGTTTCATAGATATTGGCTCTGTGATTTTTGGTGTTTTCTGAGGTAATACGGACATCAAATGTTCTGGTACTATCTTCTACTACAAAAGGCTGATTGTTTCCTCCCGTTCCAAGACTTGCTCCTATAGTATTACTCACAGCAAGAGGTCCTTTAAATCTGGAATCTTGTCCATGATTTTCAAATACCAGTGGCGGATGATTTCCTACACTTGCAGTGATTGTTCCAGTCTTTTTTTCATGAACATCCATCCTCTGACCACCTTGGTCATTTAAGCACAGATTTGTGACTGCATCTCTAGTGCTTTCTTTAAGACCTCCGGCAGTTCTTTTCCACGGGCATTTGCTCTTTTCAAGATGCCAAGGCATGCCTTCGGACTCAAATAATATTTTTCCGGCACTTTCTCCATTAAAATCGCAGACAAGGTAGATACGTCTTCTTCTTTGGGGAACTCCCCAGTACTGAGCATCAAATACCCTCCAGCTAAGTGAGAAATCTCCTGCCACGATAAGACCTGCATTTTGCCATTTCTTAGGTCTAGCTTCATCAATTTGATGTCCTTTGATTTGACAGATTTCTTTGAGGACTGAGAAGAAGTCCTCTCCTTTGTTTGAGGAGAATGCGCCTGGCACATTTTCCCAAACGATATATCTTGGTTTTTCTCCATGCGTTTCCTCCCTCATTTCTTTAATAATTCTGATTGCCTCATAAAATAAATTAGAGCGAGAACCACTTAGCCCTGCTCTTTTACCTGCTATAGACATATCTTGGCATGGACTGCCAAAAGTGATAATGTCCACAGGTTCTATTTCATTTCCTTTAATACCAGATATATCTCCTAAATGTTTTACATCCGGCATTCTTTTTGTAGTTACCCTAATTGGAAAAGGCTCAATTTCTGAACAACTAATAGGCTTTATACCTACAAGTTTTGCTCCTAAACAAAATCCTCCTGAACCATCAAATAGAGAACAAAGTGTAAGAGGTTTATTCTGTTTTTTCTCCATCTATTTCTACCTCTTTCACCAAATCTTTATATGATAATTTCTTACCACTACGAATCACATAGACATTTTCACTATCTCCGGTATCTTCCACATATCGTCTTAAAATAACTGATGCATACTTTTCATCAAGTTCCATCGTATGACAGATTCGATTTGTCTTTTCACAAGCCATTAAGGTTGAACCACTACCTCCAAAGGTATCAATGACGATGGCATTTTCCTGACTTGAGTTTTGAATCGGATAGGAAAGTAAATCTAGTGGCTTTGATGTCGGATGATTTTCATTTCTCTTTGGTTTATCAAAGTTCCAAATAGTTGTTTGTTTTCTATCGGAATACCATGAATGCTTGCCATTTTTAAGAAAGCCATAAAGCACAGGTTCATGTTGCCACTGATAGTCACTTCTACCAAGAACAAGTGAGTTCTTTACCCATATACAACAGCCTGCAAGATGAAATCCTGCATCAATAAAAGCTTTTCTAAAATTAAGTCCTTCCGTATCAGCGTGAAAGATATAGGCTGCTCCACCACTTTCCAAATGCTCGGCCATATTTTGAAAGGATAGAAGAAGGAAATTATAAAACTCTTCCTCTTTCATCGAATCGTTTTTTATCGTAAGTCCACTGGCACTTTTAAATGAGACCCCATAAGGGGGATCGGTAATAATGAGATTGGCTTTTTTACCACCCATTAACTTGTCTACATCTTCCTTACTTGTTGCATCACCACACATCAGAGTGTGTTTGCCAACATTCCAGACATCGCCTTTTTCTACAAAGGAGGCTTTTTCAAGTGCTGATGTCAAGTCAAATTTATCATCTTCTACCGTTTCCTTTTCAGAGTTTCCAAATAACTCATCCAGTTCTGCTCCATCAAAGCCCGTTAGGGTTAAATCAAAATCCATGCCTTCTAATTCTTCAATCTCAATTCTTAATAGTTCCTCATCCCAGCCAGCATCCAGTGCCATTTTGTTGTCAGCTATGATATAGGCTTTCTTCTGTGCCTCAGATAGATAATCAACCAGTACGCATGGCACTTCTTCCATCTTTTCTTCTTTGGCTGCCATAACTCTTCCGTGACCTGCGATGATATTAAACTTGGAATCAATGATGACTGGATTGATAAAACCAAATTCTCGTAAAGAGGATCTAAGTTTCATAATCTGCTCTGGAGAGTGAGTTCTTGCATTATTCACATAAGGGACTAGTTTACTAATTTCCACCATTTCCATTTTTGTTTTCATAAGCTCACCCCATTAAAAAAGACCCCATTCAGCGAATTTTTCAAATCCACCAATAGAGTCTATATACTTTCTTGCGATATTTACGATTTCGCTATACAGCTTACCATCAACTACTTCATCACCAATGGCACAGCTAAGTTCAATCGGTCTTTGTTCTACCTGTGCTTTAAGAAAAGCGTAGATATTTACTGATACATCTGCTTTGGATAAGTCTTTACCATGAAGTCCGCCACCTGTAACCGAGCCTGCCATATCTGATCCAAGTTTTCTGTTGGTAGCTCCTGTATCAACATTAAATCCACCAGTCCAATCTCCTAAGGGATTGATGATTGCATTTGGATAAAGATTTTCAAGTTCATTTTTACTTGCATTACTTTGACAAATAATAAGCTTTGTATCATCTAGGATATATTTGCCATCATATGGGTATTTAGAATAAATTTTTCTTGCTATCTTAGATAACTGTTTTTGTTCAAGTGTAAGAGGTACTCCTTTAAATATGCCATTATCCCCACATCGGATAGTTTCTTCTTGGTTTTTAGATAGATATTTATCCTGTCTTACAATAACAATATCTTTTTTAACCTTTCCAGCAATACGAGCTATTGCCTCTTTAATATCCTTATACTTAAAGTTGACCGTGCTTTCTATAATCACATGGCACACGCCATGACCGATTAAGACTTCTACGGCAACTTTAGGATTATCACAATTTTTATATGCTATATCTACGATAGCACCTGCAATTCTATCTGCAATTTTATCCGGGTGTTTTGGATTTACTTTTTCTATCATTTTTCTTATCTCCTTCTTCTTAATAGCTGCTCCATAAGATCATCGCTATCTTCTTCATAAATTTCTGTACAGTTCTGTTTGACGATATCGTATATCTCATACCAAATAAGATTTGCTGTTTTTTGAAACTGTGATGACATCTGAATAAATGGCGAAGCAATTACTCCACCTGTTGTTGGATGCTTTCCAAGCATTCCATACCTGCTAATAGCATCCTCGCATTGAATATATCTGGCAAAGGCCTGCGAATATGACTCAAGCAATCTTTTATTTACTAACTTTTCGCATTTTCTCTCCTTTAGCCACAGCCATGTTTCTTTATATATTTCATCTGCGCCTAGTGGAATACCATCCTTTTGTTTTGCAGATAGGTACTCACCAGGTTTTGGCATATCTATTCCATCAAGTTCTACACCATCAGGTAAATCTACAGAATCAAGTTCTGCATAGTACATATCCGGTATATCATTTGCAAGCAGTTTTACTTTTTCTCCATTTTGTATTTTTTCAGCTATTGGTCTTGGTTTATCTCCTGCTTTTACTCTTCTGCCACCTCTGTATGTTCCGTCTTTGGCCACATTCATCACTTCCTTTCCATTCATATTTTTTAGTTTTCTTTAATACCCTCTTTGAACCTGCGTTTTTGTGCGTGAGACCCCACGCCCGTTCCACGTGGCTAGGTTCGTAGAGATAATGACCGCCCCTCCCCATTTACTATTTATTCCAACGGTCTCCTCTTTGGGCATGAATTCTCGCATGACACGATTTGCATAAAGATATCAAATTACTTTTATTATGATTTCCACCTTCAGAAAGAGGTTTGATGTGATGCACTTCTTCTACAGGAACTAAAATTTTCTTCTTAAAGCACTCCTCACAAAATGGATGCTCCTTAACATAAGCATCTCTTACTCTTTTCCACACTCGTCCATACCTACGGCGTACAGCAGGATTCCTGTCGTACTTCTCGTATCGTTTGTTCTCTTCCCTTTGATGCTTTTCGCAAAACCTGCCATCAGTTAAGTTAGGACATCCAGAGTAAGAACATGGACGCTTTGGTTTTCTTGGCAAGTCTTCCACCTCCTTTTGGGCATAAGAAAAGCCCTGAAAGATTTCTCTCTCAAGGCTTATATTCCTATAATTTTTGCTAAGTATAGCATACCACAAAGGCAAAACTATTAAAAGATAGTCAAACAGTATTATTTAGTCTCAAAGCGTCTCATTTTGTATCAACTTTTTATCTCTATAGGATTTTCAGGCATTTTTAACTTAACTAGTGCATTCCCATGCCACCTTAAAACTGTAGCTCTTGAAGCATGAAGTTCCTTTGCTATTTCATCCCATGTCATATTGTTTAAATAACGATAGGTAAGTAGCAGTTGTTCATCCACACTTTCAAGTTTTGAAATCATGTCAAGAATTTGCTCTTTAAGCCTGATAAACAATATAAGTTTCTCATTTATCTTTGCCTCTAAGTCCATTATTTTATTTAAACTTTTCACAAAAGGTGCTTCAGTATTTTTGCTAGTTTGAACTCTGTCTATATCATATCTTGGAGAGGATACACTTGTTGCCATTAACCTAAGTCTTTTTATATCTTCTAGGTAATGCTGTATTCTTTTATCAAGCAGATATGCTTGCTTTAAATATTCTTTTATTTCCATTCTTACCTCCAACTTGAGGTAAGTTCTCTCTAGAACCTCTTTTCCTCGTTACTTTAATCTTGCTTTAACTGAATCAATCAGTGCATCTTGCATTTTCTCTTTTGCCTTTAGTGCTTTCATCACATCTTCGTCAATAGTACCTTCAGAAACAATGTGATGAATAACTACTGTGTCTTTTTGTCCTTGTCTATAAAGCCTTGCATTGGTTTGCTGATAAAGTTCTAAACTCCAAGTAAGTGAAAACCATATAAGTGTTGATCCACCTAATTGCAAGTTAAGTCCATGACCAGCACTTGCAGGATGAATGATAGCTATAGGAATTTTCCCATTATTCCAATCACTTATATCCTTACTGGTCTTAATCTCTCTAACATCAAATCTTTTCTTTATTCTTTCCAAATCATGTTTAAACCAGTATGCTACAAGAACAGGTTTACCATTAGCACCTTCAATTAAATCTTCAAGTGCATCAAGTTTTCTATCGTGAATATGAATACTTTCCTTATCATCGTTATAGACAGCTCCACTTGCCATTTGGAGAAGTTTATTTGAAAGCGCTGCAGCATTTATAGCATCGATTTCTTCATCTTCAATGGATAGCACCATATCCTTTTTTAAGGAATCATATAGTTTTTGTTCCTTTTCCGATAAAGTAACTATCACTTCGTTCATGATACACTCTGGCATTTTCAGAAAATCTTTTGATTTCATGGAAATCGTAATATCTGATATAAGCTGATAGATTTCTTTCTCTGCTCCATCTTTAGGTTTATATGAAAATATCATCTGCTGATTTCTTTTGTCTGGTATAAAGAAGTTCTGTCTGTAGTGAGTGATATATCTTCCAAGCCTTTCTCCCATATCTAGGAGTCTAAACTCTGCCCACAAATCCATAAGTCCATTACTGGATGGTGTACCTGTAAGTCCTACGATTCTCTTTACCTTTGGTCTTACTTTAAGAAGTGACTTAAACCTTTTTGCCTGATAACTTTTAAAAGAGGATAGTTCATCAATGACTACCATATCAAATGTCCACTTGAATCCACTTTTTGTAATAAGCCAGTCTACATTTTCACGGTTAATAATATAAATATCAGCTGAATTGGATAAGGCTTTTTTTCTTTCTTCTTCTGTTCCAATCGCAATAGAACATCTAAGATTTTTAGTGTGTTCCCATCTTTCGCACTCTTGTTTCCATACATTCAATCCAATGCGAAGTGGACATATCACTAAAACTTTACACACATCAAAATAGTCATACATTAAATCATTTATAGCTGTAAGAGTTATTATTGTTTTTCCTAAGCCACATTCAAGCAATACCGCTGAAACAGGATGAGTTACTATATGATTGCTTGCAAAGTTTTGGTAATTATGCATCTGACTTTGCTTTAACAAATCTCCCAAATCTATCTCTCTCCTTTCCTGCTGCATGAATTATATGAACAGAAAAAATTTTTATTTCTATTACCATGCCTGCCTTGATATTCAAATCTGGTGCCACAGTTACTGCAATTTTTTAATTTCATCAATCACACCACCGATCATTTCTTTATCATCAATCACAAAACATTTAAAACCTAACTTCCTAAAATCAGCCATTCTTTTTAGCTGAAGAGGTCTTGGTTTTTTACCTTTTGTCTTAAGTTCTACAAAAGCAAACTTCCCTTCCGGGAGAAGAAGTAAACGATCTGGAATACCAGATAGACTAGGACTTACAAATTTTATTGCAAAACCACCTTTTTCTTTCACCTTACGAACTAAGCATTTTTCAATATCACTTTCTCTTAAACAGCTCATCTGCTCTCTCCTTTGCCATAGCCTTTATTTTTTCATCAATATCATTTCTTGTCTCACTAGCTAAATTGCCGTAAAACACATCAACATATTTATTTCCAAGATTAGGATAGTCAGAAAACATATTACTATCAGCCTTTGAACAGATTTCATCAATAGTATTTAATGCGTTTAATAACCTACCTGTATCCTTGGCATGAAGTATAGGACTAATTGCAACTACCGCTTTTGTCCCAACTGTCTTAAGGAGTCTCATATACGCTCCTGCATTTTCATAAACTTCAATTTTTCTTTCATTTCTTGTAATCATCGTATTTCTATTCCTTTCATCAAATTGTTAAAAATAGTTTTGTCCTATTTTGTCACGCTGTCGCTATATAGATAGCTTTTTTAAATTAATTTATTTATATATAAAGTATTGCTACATATAGAACTGTGTATGGGACGTGGGAACAGCGTGACAAAACCCTTATATGTGTGACAAAAAAGTCTTTTACTCCGATAAAACACTCGGATTGATGGAATACACCACATTCTTAGGTCTTCCATTTCTCATTTTTTCTGCCGGATCTATTTCTGAAAGACGGATATATCCATAGTCTTCAAGATTGTCCAGTATGCTCTGTGCCTCTTCTGCACTTCCAACCCACCTGCAAAGTCTCATGACTTCCCTTCTTGTAATGTTTACAAGTTCTTTTTCTTTTAATTTTTCAAGAACCATAAGAGCTGCCTTAAAGTCTGAACGAACTCCCATATCTCCATAGGCATTAACTGCATGGACTAAAAAATATTTTCCAATTTTACAAGCATTAGAAAAAACTTCTTCATCAATTACAATCGGTGAATCTTCTTCTAAAAGAGCATCTCCCACATCTTTTTTTATCACACTACTTCTTGCAAGTATCCCTGCAATGCGAAGCGTATTTCCCACTAGTTTTCCGAGCCAATCGCTGTACATAGTAAATTCACCTACAAGCTTTTGTTCCACCCAGTCAAAATACTCTTTTAAGAGTTCCTTTGCCTTTTCACTCAGCTTTATAATTTGTGTATTTCCCGTCTTTTCTTCCATCAGAATATTATCGATTAACTCCTTATATTCCCTATATACATCTTTGGAAATGCATTCTGATTCTAAGGTCCTTTTTCCAACAAAAGATTGTGGTGTAGTGTATAGAAATCTTGCGGTTAGCCCTCTATGACGAAACTTCTTATTTCTCATTAGCTCACCAATCACTACAGGTTGAACAGACAAAAGAATGCTAAGACACGCATTTTCAACATAAATAGAATTTCTCATAATTCTATCTACGGATATGTTTTCTCCGGAGTAGGCTTTAAGGAAAACATCAATATTTACCTTGCTGGAATAAGTGCCTGATATGACATCAAAAATTCCACCTTCGGATGAAATAATAGAAATAGCATTATTATTTTCTGCCAAACTTTCTGTGAGTTTTTCAGTAGTCGTATCATCCACATAAACCTTTAAAGGCTTACTTTCTGTAAAATTTACAAGTTCTTCTACCACACTTCTGATTTCATCATTAAATTCACTAGCAGTTTTGTCCTCTCCCTTTTTCTTACTTTGGCTCAGAAGACTGTTTTTCTTGTTTTCTAGTCTCTGTTTGATGACTTTAGACATTTCAAACTCCACTTTATGAATTTGGTTATATTTTTTGATATATTCATCCACAGGTTTTATGACAAGCGAAATAACTGCAGACTTTCTTTCCGAAGGCTCTGCTATAATTACGCTGTAAATATTAGTTGGTTCATGCCAATCCGCTTTTCCCTCAACTTTATATAAATTTTTCATACAAGCTGATACAGTAGCAAGAACTCCAACTGCTGCCATATCCACAGGAGTCTGTGTTGATTTTCCTACAGCAATTGCATAGTTTCGTAAAGCCTTAGGAAGGGCTTCAATAGGAAAATCTGGCATCTTTTCTCCCGTAAACGGTAATGGCTTCTCCCAAGAAACTTTTTTATATTCGTCTGGAGGTATATATCCTTTTTGTTTAGATATATTTTCATAAAAGCTGATTGCACTCTTCCAAATGAGTGAAAGTTCTTCCCTATCCAAAGGAGGGTTACACTTTTCAGATTCCTCTAAAAATGCTTTTTTTGCCTTTTCGCTTTTCCCGTATCGTTTTAAGATAATTCCTGCAAAATGGCTTAATGTAGAATTACGGCTTCCTTCTTGTATTTGGCTACCTAATATAGGTAGATCTTCAAATTTTCTTCTTCCTAAATAGTCAGTAACTGTTAAATCCCCTTCATAAAGTTCTACTTCCGGATTTGATGTTCCATAAATAAACCTTGCGGCATCTAAGGCATTATCATCAAAGTATGGAAATTTAGCTTGAATTTGCACTTTATAATCAGCGTATTCATCAGCATCCTTTATTTCTTCAATTGGAAAATAGACATGAAACCTCGGTCTTGCAGATTTACCTGCTTTGTCTTTCATATGGTTTCTACTATACGATGCAAAAAAGCATACTCCTGGAAAGGCTAATGCAACATCAAAAGGTGTCACCCAATCATCTGGGTCATCAGAATGGTCATTATCACAATCCATCGGTATACAGTCTGACTTTATGAAGTTATCTTTACTTCTGTAACTACCATTAAAACTTCCGCAAACATGGTCAAAAGAGATAGCTTTTATAAAGCTATCCCTATCAGATACCAAGACCTCATTTGGATATATACAATTGCTACTATTTCCAATACAAGTAGCAGTATGAATTTTAAAATTTAGCATTTGTCTTAACCTCCAAACCCTCACTTGTAAAATACTTAATAACCTGTTTTCTTTTTTCAGCGATTTCAATTTCTCTCTTCATGCCTTCGGTAATTTCACTACCAAACACCCATACTTCCTGGCATTTACCTAGAAGTATGATATCCATAAAAAGTGCATCCTTTCTTTGTTCTAACTCTCTATCATCCATAAAAGGGAACAAGAGATGTGGAGTTACAGGAATTGCACCATTCTTATAGGCAAGTTCTGCATAGTGAATGGCTTTCTTGATGTTTAACTCTTTATCACCACTATATGGAGAGCAGATATATGCAAGTGGTCTGAAGTTTGGATTTTCAAGGTGCTTCTTGTATGTCTTACTCATAATCTGCCTCCCTTCCAATCTTTCCTAAATACCATTCGAGTTGTCTTTTTCTTGATTGATAGTCCGGTGTTGAAATAAGTAACCCTGCATCAATTTTTTGCAATCTATCTATTAGATACATTTGACCAGAGTTTAGATAAGGACGAATACTTTGTCCTTTATCTAGCCCATACAATTCCCTGAACTGTTTTGCTGACATCCCAAGAACAAGTCGATTTATCATGTCGCATTCGTTACTGTAGTGGTAAGCCTTTGGATGGTCATGAATTAAAGTAATATTTTCAGTTAAGATAGGAAACATCTCTCTTGCTGAAATAAGCGTTGTTATGAAATCTTCCATCTCATTAAACTTTTTGATATATAGTTCTTTAAACTTCATAGCCTTTGGTCCGGTATAGCCCATTGCCAAAATGGTAAAACCGTCTCTTGTTAACAGATAGCATGGTAGTTTTCTTCCAGTAGTATCTCTATATTCACTGAGCGCAAAATTGAGCTCAGTGAATTCTTCACTTAAGCCAGAGTCAGTTGATACTACTTTTCTGATATCCCTTAGCACTTCTTTATGATTCTTCTCAAAGAACTGTGCAACAAATCTGCTGTCTACTCTGGCGGTGTTGTGCTTGTCAGCCATAATGCCATAATCATTCATTGGAATCATTGCTTTCATGATTAACACCTCCATTCACACATCCGCTTAATTCTTCTACTGCCACTTGGAGCTCTTTTATTTGCTGGTCTCTTACCTTATCCATTGTTTCCAAGTAGGTGATTTTTTCTTCAATAGTCATCTATTTGACCTCCTGTAATTTTTTTGAAGGCACTATTACCTTCTAAATCACAGGCAAAGAAAAAGAGCGGATAGTAAACCCCGCTCAAAATTTTTCTAATCTTTTTTATAAAATTCGCATTCGTAACCATCGGCACGAAGAAGTAATCCCTTCGCCCAAGGTGGTGTTCTTCCCATTTGCTCACATACTGCATCAAGGCTCATTCTTTTATCTGCCTCTATTATTATTTCATCATGGACATGTGCTACTATCTGGCAGTTTTTTAATGTCTTCATAGCAAAAATCAAAATATCTCTCGCTGTTCCTTGAATAATATTTTCTACAAATTTAGGACCATAACTTTCCAGCCTTTCCCACTTTTTAGCATTCCCAACACCTTCATAAGTAACTGACTCTCCACCGAATTTATTCTCGCCAATTCTAGGTTTTACATAGGCAAGCTTTCTTCCTGAAGGAAGTTCTATAAATAAAAATCCACTTTTCCATGAGAATTTTATGCCATGAGTTTTAGTATTTATTCTTTGCTTTATACAGGTTTTGACTGCTCTATCCACATTCCACCAAAGACTGGTAATCATAGGATTAGAGTTTCTCCATGCATCAACCAGTGGCTGAAGTTCATCTTCTGTAAGTCCCATATCAAGTGCTCCCATAGCTTTTAAGGCACCTACCGAACCACCATAGCCAAGTGCTAGTTCTGCGATTTTTCCTTTTTGTCTAAGGTGGCTATTTACCCCATGCTTTTCAACAGGAACGCCAAACATCTGACTAGCCGATGAACAGTAGATATCTTTACCTTCTTCAAAGACCTTCATTCTCCATTTTTCTCCTGCAAGCCATGCAAGGACTCTCGCTTCAATGGCTGAAAAGTCAGCTACAATAAATTTGTTATTGTTCTGTGATACAAAGGCTGTTCTAATCAGTTGAGATAAGGTATCTGGGATATCTTCATATAAAATTTCAAGTGCATCTACATTTCCTGATTTTACAAGTGATCTAGCATCAGCTAAATCTGGCAGATGGTTTTGTGGTAGGTTTTGTAACTGAACAAGTCTTCCTGCAAATCTTCCAGTTCTATTTGCACCATAATAACGAAACATGCCTCTTTCCCTATTGTCTGTACAGGCAGCATTTTTCATTGCTGTATACTTCTTAACAGAAGACTTTGATAACTGTTGTCTTAAAGTAAGGACTTCTACTAATTCTTTTGATGCAGTCTTTATTTCTTTTGCTACTTCCTTTTTGCCTAAAGACTCCATTTCAAGTCCATGCTCCGATAGCCAAGTTCTCATCTGCAGAACGGAATTAGGATTTTCAAGTCCGGTAATATCTACAAGTTTTTTCATAATGTTTTCTCTAACATTACTATCGATTTCTATCGCTGATTCAACAAGTACAGGATCAATAGCAATGCCTCTATCGTTGATTTCCTGGTCTAAATAAAACTCATCCCATATATCTTCTGAAACAGGAAACTTTGATAGTTTTGTTTGAATACCTATTTCTACTTCCACATCACGCTTGTTATATGCTTTGAATTGTTCCCATTTTTCTTCATCATGAAAGTACAGATTCCTTGTTCTTCCTCCGTTAGTTTTTGTCGGAGTGCAGGGGACACAAAAATACTTGATTAGGTTTTTACCTTCGCTTAATTTCTGCTTATCAAGTCCTAGCACAGCACCCACTCCTTCAAGAGATAGTGGCAATCCCAGTGTTGCTGACCAAATCATAGTGCATTTCCAAGAAGTCGGATTTAAAAACATAGCCATTGATGTACTCAGTTCATGATTATCATAGAAAGGATCTAGACTGGTGCCTTTATCCCTTAAATACCTTGATAAACAAACTCTCTCAAACTGTGCATTAAATGCCCATTTACTTATTTTCTCATCAGTGAGTGCGTCCAATATTTCAGCAGGGATTTCCTCTCCTTTTGCTAAATCTATGACTTTAACATCACTACCATCAACACTGTAAGCAAATAAGAGTATTTCAAAATCATCGGATTCAGCATATTTATATACACCAGCTTTTTGCAAATTGACACTACTATAGGTTTCAATGTCTATACTGATAGTTTCCATCTTCATCACCTCCACTAAAAATAAGGGTGGCAGATTAGTGCCACCCACCTTACTACTTTCCATTTATCTTTTCTCTGATGTCTAGATAAAGACTTACCAGTGTTTTTGCTACAAAATCTAAAAGCCATGTACCGATGAAAATAGCGATAAACCAATCAATTAATGTCATAATGACCTCCTATGCCAAGAAGTCATCATCTTCTAGGCTTGTAAAATCATCAGCAGCATTACTTCTTCCACCAAGTGGCTCACCATCTCTAATCTTTTGAATATTTCCAAGACCGCAGGCAATTCCCTTATTACCATTTGAGTTAAAGGCATAAAAGCTTATGGATACACGAGCATAACAACCTGAATATACTTCACTTCTATCAAGGATAGGTTTTACAGCTTTATCTACAATTTGAGGTGCTGTCACGCTATTTGCGTTGATGAAATAATGGCCTTTATATGCCTCATCATCACGCTCAATATCTCCATCACGAAGAGGAAGTTTAATTGCAGCCTTGTTTGGTTTCTTTCCACCAAACTTCCCGATTCCTTCTTCGATTGCAACATCAATTGCCTTTTCAATTGCCGTAATTGTTTCTTTATCATCCTTTGGAATAAGAAGAGATACACTATACTTCTCAGGTCCTCCATTAATTGACTTTGGCTCCCAGCCATTAAAATATGAAAGTCTTGTGTCTTTTCCTGTGATTACCTTTGTTCTACTAATATTTGCCATTTTAATTTTCCTCCGTTATTTCATTAAATTCGTTTTTTACATTTGATACATTTACTTTCTGACGCTTATCTGAGTTTGGTACAAGCGTCAACTTTCCAGGCGGTTTGATAATGAGGTCACCTAGAATATCCTCAAATTTCTTCTTTCCCATTAGTTTTTGCATTTCAGTGAGGGTAATAAGACTGGTTTTAAAGATATCGGAATAGCCATTTTCTTTCGCCTTTTCTATTACTGCATTTTCATCCTTATACTTTCTTACAGACCTACCCTCTACTACCTTAAAGCCTTCCCACTCTTTACCGTAATTAACTGCCATATCTGTTGCATATGCTAAGATGCTATTTGCCCATGAAGTTAAATCGGGAATAACCACTAGGATTTCTTCTACTTCAGCATCTGTTAATAGTGGGGGTAGTTTAAACTCATCCTTTGCAAGTTTCAGCTTTTCTTCAGCTCTTGCTCTACACCTAACTGCAGCCTTACAAAATTTGCACCAATCACCTGAGCAATATTCTCCCTCGCCTTTAATAGCAAGCTCTGCTTTAGGCTTTAGAACTTCCTCTGCCCACTTCTTCAGTTCTTCTGTAGCAATTATCCAAGTAGACACATTTTCTCTTCTAGGCTGAAAGATTGACATACTGACTTCCTTTATGTCATATAGACTCTCATAAATTGCCAATGCTCCAAGTGCATAGCATTTCATCTGTGAATTATCATAGGCATCCACAAGAACTCCCTGTCCATACTTAAAGTCAATAATGGAAAGCGTATCATCTGAAACGATCAAGCAGTCTGCCGTTCCGAATCCATCTGGGACATACTCTGAAAAATCCACTTTTTGTTCAATCAAAATAGCCGGATCCTTACATTTCTGCTTGGCTATTTCTAACTGCTCCAAAACAAAATCCACATAGGCATCAGTACATTCCTGCATTTCGTCGGAATCATAATCGGATACAGGTCGTTTACTTCGCATCTTTAATGCCTTTTTTAGTTTGTGCTCACAAAAAGCGTGTGCCGCTGTTCCTTCTTCTGCTGCAGATGAACTGGTATTTTCAAACTCCATCTCAAGCACAGCACTTGGTGTACAGTTAAGCCACCTATGGGAGCTTGATGGAGATAAAATTGCATGGCCCAGGCCAGTCTCTCTTGCACCTTTGGTACAATTCACCTTCTGTTTAGTCAATTTTGATTTCCTCCGCTTCTTTTAATAGCTGACTGTAGTTTTCCTTTGGTACATCAGATAACTTCGTTCCGCCAAACTTAACAATCAGCTCTTTAACCTCTGCAGTTTTCCCATGCTGACTTAAGGTAGCAAGCACAGCCCTTAAGTCTTCCAGTTTTACCTCTTTTGACTTCGGTACTTTTTCTTCCTTTTCATCTTTTATTAGCTCCTTTAGATTTTTCACGAGCGATTCTAAGTCTGTGATGATGTTTTTAATTACTTCTTTTTTCATGATTACATTTCTCCTTTTAATACTTCTTTGACATCTACAGATTCAACGGTTTCTCCGGGCTTAAGAAGATAGACCTGTGTATAATCTCCAAACAGCCACTTAATAATTTTTGATGGAAGTTTTCTGATTGCACCTTTAAGCACAGGTGTCTTTTTTCCATCTTCATTTGT
This sequence comes from Atopobacter sp. AH10, assembly GCF_003664595.1. Taxonomy (GTDB): domain Bacteria; phylum Bacillota; class Bacilli; order Lactobacillales; family Aerococcaceae; genus Atopobacter. The sequence continues at coordinate 31,259 of NZ_QXPZ01000018.1, read as the reverse complement.
TACATTAATTACGACTTTGTGTTTCATAACTTTGCCTCCTTTCTGTAGGGCTCGTATTCTCCCTTACAAATCACAGGCAAAGAAAAAGGCAAGGTAGTAAACCCTGCCTAAAAAATTTTTTATCTTTTCATGTTTTTTCTGATTACATCATACGCAGATGCCAGTCTCTTTGTTATTGCCATCTTGGTAACGCCAAGCATATCTGCAATTTCCTTTTGTGTGTATCCGTCAATAAACTTAAGGTCAAGAACCTCCCGCTGTTTATCTGATAGAAGTTCCCTTATATCTTCCATCTCCTCTGACCATTCAAACTTGTCATCAAATGGAACTGCTGTTGCTGCAATAACGCTGGACTTGTCTTCATCAATCTCATTTTCAAAAGCAAAATCTAAAGATAGATTATAATTTGATGGAAAAGCCTCGCTGACAGCATCTTTGATAGCGTCCTTATTTGGTTCATAACCATGTTGAAGTTTGAATTTTTGAACATACTCTTTTTCGAATGCCTTAATTCTTTCTTTTTCTTCAGCACTTCTTTCCGGTCTAAGATTCTTACAATTGTAATAAACCACACTATCATCCAGTGCATGAAGTCTTTTAATGTCCATCTCAGTTACACCATCTTCTCCTGGTCTAAGTACTACCATTTCTGTTGTGTACCCACCACTTTCCGTTCTAACTTGATATGAGTATTTGTATACTCCACGTTCTGCTTGTTTCGTTTTACGAATTCTCATTAGATATCCCTGCCTTTCTGTATTTGCAGAGAGATCTGACTCTATGAATTCATCACTACAATTTTTACGGTCTTGTGAGCAATTAGGCTTTTTGGTATAATCATATTGATATGATTTAATATGAATTGCTCGTAACTATAAAAATCATAATTACAAAAAATCCCTAGAGAAATCTCTCTAGGGTTACCTTGAAGTTTATAAGGTTTAAGCAGAATGCTTGATAAGGTTTATATGGTTTACGAGGTTTATATTTTCAAAAAAGAGTTTGCAGGAGGCAAATTAACATGAAAAATAGCTATCCCCGTCTATGTGGCGGAACATTTTTTGTTCTTCTGCTTCGTGCCAAAAGAACTAAAGCTAAAAAAGATATACGAAAATACAGTGCTAACGGTATTACAAACCCTGAATTTCTGAAGGGTTTAATTACGATATTTGATTCCAGTTACTACGAACCATCTGGCTCCTCCTTGGAAACCAACACATCACGTTACAAAAAATGTGAAATTTCCAAAGCTGATTGTTTGCCATTTGATGACAATGCACTAATTACTGCATTTGATAGACAAATTAAAGAAGACTATTACACTCTTTTAGTTAGAATGAAGGAGCTACTTGATTACTTTCTTACCATCGATAAGGCGCCTAAAATAGATGAGCTTGTTTATGGGATTCTTAATCTTATAATAAACGATTACTCTATTAATCAAGACGATATCTTTTATGCTCTACCTAACGGAACAGGAATAATTAAAAAAGATTTAATATCTACGCTAGACATAAATCTTTATTCACTTATTCTTGGCGTTTGGCATTTCATTTTAACAAGTCGCAAGGATAATAAAATTGGAGCTTCAACGATTAAGTCTTGGCATGAAGAACCTCTTGAAAAAGGTGAGGCTCACATTTTTACTAGTTCAATTGGCAGTACCTATCATCTAGATATAAAAATAAGCACTCTCATTGAACAAAATGAGAGTGTTGAGCGTGAAATCAGTGATGAAGTCAATAAAGATTTTTTCGAAGAACCTGAAATAGAAATTTTGGATTCTGTTGATACAAATGAAACATCACAACACCAAGAAAATAAACAACCTACAATTAACAATCAGTTTATTTTCAATCAATCTGGTAGTGGCGTAAACATAGGGCAAGTTACTAACGTAATTATAAAAAATGGAAAGGTGGTTGATGCTGAATGACAAATGATTTAGATATCGCAAAACAAGAATCTAGCCTTCCAACAAAAAATAACAACACCTATAAGTTTGAACAAACTGGAGAAGGAACTAACATAGGTCTTGCCCAGAATGTAACAAGTACAACTGTAAATATAATGCTTCCTACAAATAATAGTGGTAGTGGTTATACGCAAAACTATATCAAAAAAACAATTAACACAGAATTTTTCAATCTGTTTGTTATTTTAGGGGAGCAATATGATAAGCCATACTTTATTGTTGATGTTAAAAGGGCTTTGACTGTTAATGAAGGAACTGCCCAGAATATACATAATCGACTTGCTACATTTTCAGAAGAAGCAAAGGCTGAAATAATGTCATATCCTTGTATATTTGCCACAGAGAATTATCGTTATAGCCCACCCGAAGCACCTCATACTGGTCCGCAACTTGCACAGTACGGATTTATAACCAAGATACAGCAAATGCATAATGGAGATTTAAAAATCTACTTCCAATCATTACCTATGTGTCCAATCCCACAAGAAACACTCAACCATATGATTACTGAATTGGATTTACAAGGTAATGAGAAAGTTAACGAATTTGATAGAACACACTGGTCAATTAAAAATGTAAATATTGTTGAAGAACTTAAATTAAAAGGAATTAGCCTTTTAATCCCGTCTATATAGCAAACGGAGGATATCATGGCAGAATTAAATCAAGAAGCAGAAAAATGGGTAAATCTCGAAAATATTGCAGACCATCTAAGCGTTAGTAAAGATACGGTGAGACTATGGATAAAAGATGGAAAACTTCCCTTTTATAAAGCAGGAAAAATGTATAAATTTAAAATTTCAGAGGTTGATAAATGGGTGCGAGAGGGTCGCATCAAAGAATAATTTTTAATGAGGTACGCCTATGACTAATAAACTAACATCAGCGATAACGGAAGTATCGCTTAATCAAGCTACATTTCATAATAAAACATTTGCTCCATCCTATATCAATTTTTTATTTGGTAACAACGGATGCGGAAAATCTACCGTTGCCAAAGTTCTAAAAGATAAAATTGATCTTACATGGGATATTGGTTGTACTGCAGATGACTACCTTATGCTTGTATATAACGAAGAATTCATTAAAAACAATATTGCAAGTTATGGTGGTATGCCCGGAGTATTTACTATAAGCGAGCAAAACGCTCAGACTCAAAAAGAAATAGAAGATGCAACTGCAGAACTTGGAACAGCACAGAAAACCTTTGCAGAAGCATCGTTAAATCTTGCTGAAAAAGAAACTCTATTGAACAAACAATATGATGCTTTTCAAACTATATGCTGGGAAAATACTAAAGATTTTAGAAAATCCGTTGATGCTGCATTAGTTGGTAAAAAGACTAAAGATGGTCTTTCTAAAGCCTTGTTATCTGAAGCAACCCCTAAAATGTATGATGAAGCATCTTTGATTTCCATTTGTGAGGCCGCCTTTAGTAAGGATGCTACTACATACCCCGAATTATATACCGTTGATATAACAACAATACCTAATTCGACAATTCTAACTAAAAAGATAATGAGTAGTAGTGATAGTCCTTTTTCAACATTTATGAAGGCAATCAATGCAACTGATTGGGTACGTCAAGGTCATGAAGATTTTCATACAGATGGTATATGCCCATATTGCCAAAGAGAACTCCCAGAAAATTTTGAAGAAGAAATTGCTTATTGCTTTGACAAAGAGTATGAGTCAGATTTAGCTACTCTAAAATCATTTAAAAATAGCTATATCAGTGCAATAAATAAAATTGAGAACACATTGAAGACTAACCTGCAAAATGCGTACCCTAAAATTAAAACAGAGCTAACTGCATATTCAAAGCTCTTAGATGTTTTCAAAACAAACGTGGAATTAAATACTAGACGTTTTGATGAAAAATTTAGCCAATTAGACTCAATTATTGAGCTTGAGGATTTGACTGAAATTATAACCGAATTAAACAACATGATTTTGACTATGAATAGCAAGATTCAAAAAAATAATGAAGTTGTAAATGACAAATCAAAAATGCAACCGCAGTGTAAATCTGATGTTATTAAACATCTCGCATTTATACTGTCCGATGAAATTCAAAAGTATCGAAATAGCCGTAGTGCCTTACAAAAAGAAATTGATACTCTTACACTAGAAAAAAGTAAAGCTGATGATAAAATTAAATCTCTCCGCAGGCATTTATCTGATTTACGCAAGCAAATCGTCAACACTTCAGCTGCTGTTGAAGGTATCAATACTTTACTTACAGATACAGGATTTCAGGGATTTTTCATTCGTGAAAAAGAAGATATCCCGAATGTCTATGAAGTAATAAGAACCGGGACAGGAAAAGTCGCAGAGAACTTAAGCGAAGGAGAAAGGAATTTCATCGCCTTTCTATATTTCCATCAATTGGTTCTTGGTAGCTTAGAAGCTGATTCTGATGTCAAGGATAAAATAGTAGTTATCGATGATCCTGTTTCCAGTATGGACAGCTCTACTCTTTTTGTAGTTGGCGCATTGGTTCGTGATATGATTGCCATTTGTAATCCTGATTACATTACAAAGGAACATCCAAAAGATTATATCAAACAGATATTTATCTTAACGCATAATGCGTTCTTTCATCAGGAAGTCACTTATAATCAGGCACAACATTACAGGTTTGTATCTTTCTTTGAAATAGTAAAGCTCGATAATAACTCTGATGTGATACTTTGCACTCAGTCTAATCGTGAAACCCCTTCAATTAAAGAGAACAGAAACCCTATTCAAAATTCATATGCTGCTCTTTGGGATACCTATAAAGAAGTTTCATCTCCTAATACACTGGTTAATGTAATCAGACAAATTTTAGATTACTACTTCTTACAATTATGCGGATATAGCGGAATTGACATAAAAGATATAATTTTAAAGAATCATAGGGATGATTTTATCACCATACTACCAGATGGTACTGAGGACTGCTCAGATTTACATATGGCAGCATCATTACTCCAATATTTATGTACAAGTAATGACCGTATATCAGATGGTTTAAACTTCATTCATGCTAGTGTTGATACCGATAGCTGTCGCAGAATTTTTGAAAATATCTTCCGACATATGGGACAAGGTCAGCATTTTGATATGATGATGAAGAGGTAACAAATATTAAGGAAAAGAGGAAGAAAAAAATGAACCAAAACATTATCGAATACGCACGAGAGCTTTCAATTAAAAAATTATTTGAGACAAATGGTTTTTCAACCGTCTGGCCAACATGGAAAAATAAAATTCAAACAGATATATTTAATTCTGCACCACCGACAGAACATTTGATTTATTCTATTGGTGATAATTTAAGGGATATCTTTAGAACTACTGGCCAAGCAGGACGTTCACAAAGCGAAGTATCAGGTGGTGGAGCAAACTGGGAAGCCTTAGTGTGCTGGTATCTCAACATCTGTCTAATCGATAGGCGTACTTTCGTTCTAAAACATAATAAAGACCTAATACCTAGTCCAATAAAAGATGCCATTACAGTGAATTATGGGAATTTCCGCTCAAACACAGAGTCTGATTTGATTGCAATAACCTTTCCAGATAAAGCCGAATACACAATTGATAAAGAACAAATTTTAATAAAAGACATTCATGGTAATTCTGTAGATATCAGTAAAGGAAAAAATTATAATTTTTTACCTATATTGGATGCTCTTGTTGCAAGAGACTTTGATGACATTGAAATACATATTATTCAATGTAAGACAAACTGGAATGATAACGCTCAAATACCAATGCTATGGGATGCGGTATATTCTGCAAATACCTTTAGAAATGGAATATCAGTTGGAACTAACGGTTACTCTATCCACGATGCCAAAAGATTCACATATTCATTTGTTACTGTTCCGTCCAATCAAATTAAAAAAAATGGAAGATTAACATATAAAAACACATCTACCGCTGTACTTCGAGTTCTAAATCTTTCAGGTGGCAATTATTGGGGATTACCATCAGAAACTGGCGTTGCAAGTTCAATCAAAGAGCTTCTTGAACGAAATCTAAAAAGTGGACATAGCAATGGAATTATATCAACAATTCGCACCTCTATGTCCTACTTAAATTCTACCTATTCCTATTTTGATATCATATAAACTTTACAAAGCCTTCAGTATTTCCTCTGCTATTGCTTTAGCCAATAGTGGAGGAACTGCATTCCCAACCTGTGTATACTGAGGAACCTCTACTCTTCTTCTTAAACCGCCCGTAGTTCTTTTCCCTAGAAATTCGAAGGAATCATCAAACGATTGACATCTAGCCATTTCTCTTACACTAAAAGTTCTTGATTCCCAAGGACTAATATAATCATCAGCTATTGTAACAACTGTAGCAGATGGTTGATTTGAACTCCATCTTTGTCTAATATTTTTCTTAGTCAACAGCACATCTGCATCCTCTTTACTTGCTTTAGCATTCTTAAAAAGTGATATAACTTCCGATTTAGAAAGGTTTAATCTTTCTGAACATAACTTTATTAATGCTGGTTTATCTGAAATATCTATCCCTTCCTCTAGAACACGTTTCTTTAGGTTAGAGCCACTTTCACCTTCTTTAAATAAGCTAAATCTTTCACGTACTATATCTGTTTGTTTTGGCAAATCTATATTGCTATATTTTTTTGATTTGATAGGCCTTCCGTTTAATTTTGGAGTTCTACCATTTATACTATCTTTCTGATAATCAGTTAATTTGTTATTAATTATTTCTTTTATACTATCGTCAACAATTAAATCACCTATAGCATCTTGCAATGTTACATATTCTTCCGGTTTAACTGTCGGTTCTGGATAAGCTGGTTTTTTCAAACCCTTTCTATATCCAATGAATATAATTCTTTTCCTTCTTTGTGGAACGCCATAATCACACGCATTTAAAATTTTAGGCTCCAATGTATTATAGCCAATTTCATTTAATTCATTGGTTAATATTTCTGGAGTTACCGATCCATCTGGATATTCAATACCGGTTATACCTTTATATCCCATAAATTGCATGTCTACAAACCCTTCGACGTTCTCCAAAACAATATATTTAGGTCTTACTTCACTTATTACCCTTACATATTCTCCAAACAACATATTTCTTGGGTCTGATTTGTCTCTTCTACCAGCTCTAGAGAACCCTTGACAACTAGGACCTCCAATCATCAAATCAATTTCTGGTACTTTTTTATTCTTAAATATGTCTAATTCTGAAATTCTACGTGATATAGTTTCTCCTGTTAAATTTTTAATATCTGATCTTTCAAACCATGTATTTTTACCTTGTATTAATCCAAGTTGTTTATGTCTATTAACATAAGTTAACTCAACCATATCACTTATGTCAGAACTAAATAAAATGTGAAAGCCCGCTTGAATTAATCCTTCAGAACAGCCTCCAGCTCCACAAAATAAATCTACTGCATAAGCCATTAATAATTCTCCTAATATAATATATTTTGTAATGGTCATTACTTCCACTACACTTCTATAACCATTTTAACCTGTAAACTCATAAAAGTCCAGGAGTTTATTGTATATTGCCATTACTTTTTTTATTTATCAAGTTTATCAAACATAAGATCAATAAATTCTAAGGTGGGTGCATTTTTGCAAATATCCATTCTGTCTTGTCGACCTTTTACTGTCGATAAGTTTCCACACACCTATTTTATAGTCCAAAAAACAAGGCTTATTCCAGCCCACCTATACCTTTTAACGATAGCACTGGAAGAAGCCTATAATTTCTACACTTTATTTACTTAGTGGGTGCAACTCTTGACATCAATACGACACTCTCAACGTGGCTTGTCTGAGGGAACATATCGACCGGTTGGACTTTTTCTACCTTATAGCCTCCTGCCACTAAATCAGCAACATCTCTAGCTAAAGACCCCGGATGACAAGACACATACACTATACGCTTAGCTTGAACCTTAAGGATGCTTTCTCTAACAACAGGATCCAAGCCTTTTCTAGGAGGATCTACGACAATCAGATCTGGTCGTAGGTCTTTTTCTTCTACCCATACCGGTAGCAAATCTTCACATTTTCCTGCTTCAAAGTGAACATTATCAATGCCATTCAGCTGAGCATTTAATTTTGCTTGTTCAATAGCTTCTTTCACCACTTCTATGCCATACACCTTTTTAGCTTTCTTGGCAAATGGCAAGGTCATCGATCCCAAGCCGCAATACAAGTCGAATACCGTATCTTCTGCTGTAACTTGGCTAAAATCTATCGCTTCTTGATAAAGTCTTTCCGCTTGCTCAGTATTTACTTGAAAGAAAGATAATGGGGATATATGAAAGCTTAGCCCCATTAAGTCTTCTTCATAATAGTCCTTTCCCCACAACACTTTCGTTTTCTGCCCTAAAATTTTATTCGTCTTTTCACTTTGAATATTCTGAACAACTGAAACTAAATGAGGGCATTCTTTCGTCAAGCGATCTAACAACTGTAGCAAAGGCTCACTAGACGATGTACGTGTCACAAAAATAAGCATTAATTGCTGACAACGCTGACTGTATCTAACCACTAGATGGCGCAAGTAGCCACGATGTGTTCTTTCGTCATAGGCTTCTAGTCCGGCTTCTCTTAAGATATCCCTTACCTTTAAAATGTTTTGATCAATTTCTTTATATTGGATATAGTAATCCGTCATAGGAATCAAATCATGGCTTCTAGCCCTATAGATACCTGTTTCAATTTGACCCTTTTTATTTTGAAGAGGAATTTGTGCCTTATTTCGATAGCCTTCCTGTCTTTTAGCGCCTAAAGTCAGTTCCACCTCAACATCTAAGTGTCCAATTCGTTTAAAGGCCTCTTTCACTTGCTTTTGTTTAAAGCGTAGTTGCCCTTCATAAGACAAATGCTGTAAAGGCATCGTCCCAGTTTGGAAACCCAGCTTGTCTTTTAAAGCTACCCGCTCTGGGCTATCACTTATTCTTTCTTCCACTCGGGCGATGCCGTAATTTTTCCCAACTTTGATGACTTTCAAACGCACTTCTTCTCCTACCAAAGCATTCGATAGAAAAAGAGGGTAGCCATCTATTTTAGCTACCCCCATTCCATCATGCGTTAAATCGACAATCTTAGCGGTATAGCTGTCGCCTTTTTTGACGATAAACATGATTCATTCTCCTTTAATTAAGGGGCTTCCCCCACTTTTCGATCCTTGCGAATCTCTTTACTCTTCCATACTAGCAACAAGAAAGGGGATTTCCCCCTTTTCCTATCCTTAAGATCCACTAGGTCTTTCACTAGTTCAAACAAGTAAGGAAGGTTCTATACAAAGCTTGGCTACTTACGGATTCATTTCTCTTTACTTCCTAAAAATCACTTGCCTAGTCGCTAGTTAAGCATCATTTTCTTCTAGTCGTGCCATTTCCTCTTTAAACTGCCGTTCTGCTTCTTTCAACTGCATATCATTAGGGGTAACCAAGTTGTAATGGCTGAGATTATTATAAATTTTGAGATGTTGTTGCAAATTTCTAAAGACTGCCGGAGCATCCCCACCATATTCTCCATCCACGTTCAACATTAAACGACTTCCGTCAATGGCTTCTACACGAATAAAGCGTGTTTTTACATAAAGAATATTAGGGTTGTTGATGTGTTTGCCTCCTAAAAACATTTGATTGACCATGTGAGCTATATCAAACAAATTCGCAGTTTTTACCACTAGGAGAGTAAACATCCCATCGGTCAGATTAGCGTCTGGGACAATTTGTTCGAAACCACCAATAGAGTTCGTCAGGGCGACGAAAAACATGGAGGCCATCCCTTCATAAATGCCCTGATCGTGTTGAACTCGAACCATCATTGGGCGTATTTGTGGCAATTTTTCAGCACCTTTAACCAAATAAGCCAAGTAACCAAAGACTGTTTTAAGTTTGGCTGGGACATCATAGGTTAAGTCCGTTAAATAGCCACCTGCTGCAATGTTAATAAAGTACTTATCATTGACTTGTCCTACATCAACTGCCATTGGGTTACTTCGAACAATCAATTTTGCTGCTTCTAACACATCGTCTCGAGGAATGTTGAGTGCCCTTGCATAGTCATTGGTAGTACCAGCAGGAATAATGCCTAAATTGGGTCTTTCTTTTAATGGTGCTAAACCAGATACCACTTCATTAATGGTGCCGTCTCCTCCTGCTGCAACCACTAAATCAAAGCCTGCAAGCCCTGCTCTTCGTGCTTCTTTCTGCGCCGATAATGGTTCGGCTGTGGTGCGAAAGGCGCTAGTTTCATAACCGCCCCTTTCTAAAATATCCAAAATGTCCATCAAGTAAGGTTTTAAAGCCTCACGTCCAGAGCTAGGATTATAGATCAAGCGCGCTTTCACGCCGTCACCTTCCTTCACTTTTTTAGCGTTTTGCCATTTCTTCAGCTAATAGTTGATTAACCACGCCTGGGTTAGCTTGACCCTTTGTCTTCTTCATGATTTGGCCAACCAAGAAGCCTTTAGCACGGTCTTTCCCATTCTTGTAATCGTCAATAGATTGTTGGTTTTGATCGAGAATTTCCCTAATGATTGGCAATAATTTTGCTGGATCACTTAATTGCACCATGCCATGTTTGACAACGACTTCTTTAGGATCTCCACCTTCAGTCGCTAAAAGGCGGAAAACTTTTTTAGCCATCTTAGAAGAAATAGTTCCATCTTCGATCAAATTAATCATTTGAGCGAGGTTATTCGGTGTTAATTTAGTTTCTTTCAGTTCAAGGTGCTCGCTATTCATATAGGCGGAAACTTCTCCCATTAGCCAGTTAGAAGCCGACTTAGGATCTGCCCCAGAAGCAACCGTTTCATCAAAGAAGTTCGCCATATCTAAAGATAGTGTCAATACCATCGCATCATAATCAGGCAAACCATATTGTCCAGTGTAGCGTGCCCGGCGTTCTTCAGGCATTTCTGGGAAGTTATCACGAACTTTTTGTACCCATTCATCGGAAATTGTCAATGGTGGCACGTCTGGTTCTGGGAAGTAACGGTAATCACTGGCTCCTTCTTTGACCCGCATCAAGATAGTTGTTCCAGTAGATTCATCAAATCGACGAGTTTCTTGTTGGATAATGCCTCCACTTCTCAACACATTGGCTTGTCGTTTTTCTTCGTAAGCTAATCCCTTCTTCACATTGTTGAAGGAATTTAAATTCTTCAATTCTGTTTTAACCCCGAATTTCTCTTGCCCATAAGGACGTAATGAAAGGTTGGCATCACACCTCATAGAACCTTCTTCCATACGGACATCAGAGACTCCGGTAAAGAGGATACGTTCACGTAAAGCTTCTAAATAAGCATAGGCTTCTTCAGGGCTTCTCATATCGGCTTCAGAAACAATTTCTACTAAAGGCGTCCCTTGCCGGTTTAAATCGACTAATGAATGGCCGTTAACCCCATGCATATTCTTACCTGCATCTTCTTCCATGTGGATTCTCTCGATACGAATCCGTTTTTTCTTTCCTCCAACTTCTATATCGATATAACCATCATAGCCAATTGGTTTATCTAACTGAGATATTTGATAAGCTTTTGGATTGTCGGGGTAGAAATAATTTTTACGGTCAAAGTGTGTTTCTTGATTGATTTTGCAATGTAAGGCCATTGCAGCTCGCATACCTAATTCGACGACTTGTTTGTTCAAGACAGGTAGAACCCCTGGATAGGCCCAGTCCACCACATTGGTATTGGTATTGGGTTCGCTCCCGTAGGCGACTGGAGAGCCGGAAAAAATCTTGGTATTGGTTTTTAATTCCACGTGGACTTCAAGCCCAATAATTGTTTCAAAATTCATGCCGTACCTCCTAAAATTCTGCTTGGTCTGTAAACTTTAGATCTTGTTCCAAAGCATAACCAACATTATAAAGCGTTTGTTCATCGAAAGCAGGTCCTATCAATTGAATCCCCATTGGTAGTCCTTTGGCATTCAATTGTGTAGGTAAGGCCAAAGATGGTAATCCTGCCAAATTCACTGGAATGGTCAACAAGTCTGCCATATACATTTTCACTGGGTCGTCAGCGTTTTGACCAAACTTAAAGGCTACATCTGGTGATACAGGAGCCAAAATCAGGTCAATATCCGAAAATGCTTTGGCAAAATCTTCTTTAATCAAGGTTCTTACTTGGGCAGCCTTTTTAAAGTAAGCATCATAATAGCCAGAAGAAAGAGAAAAAGTACCTAACATAATCCGACGTTTCACTTCTTTACCGAATCCTTCTGAACGCGTTTTAACGAAGAGTTCTTCAAGGTTTTTCACATGGTCAGCACGGAAGCCATAGCGAATCCCGTCAAAGCGTTGTAAATTCGAGCTGGCCTCAGAGCTAGCCAAAACATAGTAGACAGATATCCCATAAAGAGCGTGTGGTAAGCTTATTTCTTGAACACTAGCCCCCAAAGCTTCTAAACGTTTTTTGACATCTTCCACATTTTTGCGTGTTTCTTCTGACACAGCATCCGTCATGAATTCTTTTGGTAGACCCACTTTAAGCCCTTTAATATCAGGATTAATAAGATCTGCAAAGTGAGGTACTTCTTTTGGCGAGGAAGTAGAGTCCATTTTGTCTAGGCCACAGATAGCTTCCAATAAATGGGCATTATCTGTCACCGTTCGTGTCATTGGACCGATTTGATCCAAACTTGACGCAAAGGCAATCAAGCCATAACGTGAAACTCGTCCATAGGTTGGCTTCATCCCCACTACACCATTGTAGAGAGCTGGTTGGCGAATCGAACCACCTGTATCACTCCCTAAAGACCCTGCCAACATTCTAGATCCAACCGCAGCAGCAGAACCACCAGAAGATCCCCCTGGTACATAGTCTTGATTCCAAGCATTCTTAGTCTTTTTGAAATAGGAAGTTTCTGTAGAAGACCCCATTGCGAATTCGTCTAAGTTCAATTTTCCGATGATCACAGCACCTGCATCTTTTAATTTTTGAACAACTGTTGCATCATAAATTGGCACAAAGTTTTCCAAAATCTTACTGGCAGCTGTAGTCGTTAAATCTTTGGTCACAATGTTGTCTTTAATCCCAATTGGAATCCCATTAAGGCTAAAAGCTTCACTATAGCCCCGTTCATCTGCAGCCCTTGCTTGACTAAGAGCGGCTTCTTTATCAATAGCTAAAAAAGCATCAATGACTTGATCACGTTCTGCTACCAAATCCAAGGCATCTTGAGTGAGCTCTACAGAAGTAAATTCCTTTTCATAAAGGCCACGATGCATCTCAACTAAAGTTCTTTCACTAATTCTCACGCTTGGCTTCCTCCTTCTAACATTGCAGGCACTTGGATCATTCCATCTTGCTGCGTTGGCACATTTTTAAGGAGTTCGTCCCGATCGTTAACTAGGCTCACTTCATCTTCACGATACACATTTTCAATTGCTTGTCCGTGAGTCGTTAAAGCCACCCCTGTCGTATCAACTTGTTCGAGTTCTTCCACCATATGGATAATATTTCGCATATCTTTGGTGAATTGATCGATATCATCTTCTGAGATGGACAGTTTGGCCAGTTGCGCAACATGCTGAATGTCCTCTTTTGATAATTCCATTTGCCGTCTCTCCTTTTTAAGACTCTTTGTCTTGTTTCTCCTTAATAAATATGATAGGTAAAGCTATGAGTTGCTTGATTTTGGATCAAGAGGGCTTCTGGCCCATTTATCGATTTAATGCGTACTTCAACAGGCACATTGTATTTTAAATACTTACTAGCCATATCCGTACAATGCTGAGCAAAGGCGATAATTTCTGCTTTACCATAAAATTGGGTAATAATTTCAACCTTCAATTCCGTTAAAACCCCATCTTCATAGCAAGCACGCCCTGTTACCCCTGATAAATTAGGGAAGAAGTTTTCTACATTAGTTCGGAAATTTTCAAATTGCGTGGAATCTTGAGTTGCTTCTTCTCCAACTAAAGGAAATACCTTATACTTCTTATTCACGCTAGACCAAGAAGAAATCAAAGCCCCCTTGGTAGAAGTTGCCGTTGAAAGATAGGTTCCACCAGCGATGTCATCTGGAGCAGCTTGTTTAAAAATACCAAATACAATTGCCACGTCTTTCAACGAATCAATTTCACGCAGACGTTGCAAAATAATGCTGGCCATTTCCTTTCCTTGTTGCTTCAAAGTTTCATCATCAATTTCTTGAGTATACTCTTTTCCATCTTTCGTATAACGATATTGCGAATTCATCGCAAGTCCTATCGAAAGTCCCGCCAATTCATAAGTATTGTCATTTTTTACAATATAGTCTTGTTCCAAAAGTTGCGCCAAATAATAAGGCTTAAGATTTTTAGAATCCTCTGCTGTGCCAGGGTTTAAACCATCTGGATTTTGTTTAGACTTACGGCCTATCCATTCTTTAATGGTATCCGAATCCAAGACCTGCCCTTCTCTAAAGAAGTATTGGTCAGTTGGAAAAACTTTTTTAGATAGATCCATTAAGCCTATTTCAAAATTGTTAATATTGTAGCCTGAATCTAAACTCAAGCTCACTCCTCTAGATTTACTTGGTTTATATTTTCCATCTTCAATCAAGGCGCGATAGAAATCATTGCTTAGTTGGTTGCTCGTCGTCTTGACAGGCACATGTGTTTCAGAATTGCTTTTTGTGTGGTCAGTTTGGTCATTCAATTGCTCTAAGCCGACACAACCGCTCAATAAAGTGGCCGTAACTAGACCAAAAATGACTCGTGAAATGCCATATTTCTTCATAATCTTCCTTCCAAACGGTCTCTCAAGTTTTCTTCCGTCCATACCTCTATACCAAGTGTTTTAGCCTTATCTAACTTACTACCTGGGTCTTCCCCCACAATTAAAAGGTCTGTTTTTTTAGATACTGATCCGGTGATCTTGGCACCTAATTTTTCCAATTGCTTCTTTAAATCAGAACGTGTCCACTGCTTTAACTTACCCGTTAAGACAATGGTTAGGCCCGTAACTGGACTATCTGTTGCGACCTTTTCTTCTTCCATAGTCAATTGTAAGCCAAATTTTTCAAAGTCATCAAAAAGTTCCCTGACTTCTTTTTGTTGAAAATATTGGTAGATGGTATTGGCCATGACTTCTCCAATTCCTTCGACGATCGCTAAATCTTCTTTTTCGGCTTTAAACAAGGCCTCGCTGGATAAGAAGTGTTGGGCTAAAAGTTTGGCCACATTTTTCCCGACATGGCGAATACCTAAACCAAATAATAACGCATTTAAAGGACGATTTGTACTCTTAGCAATAGCTTCTAAGATATTTCTTGCCGATTTTTCTTTAATATGTGGTAAATCGAGCAGATCTTCTTCTGTCAACCGATACCAATCCGACAGGGTCTTTAAAAGTCCTCTTTCGACTAATTGTTGAATCAGTTTGGGACCAACCCCCATCATATTCATAGCGTCTACTGAAGCAAAGTGAGTCATGCCTTCTACTAATTGGGCAGGGCAATTCGGATTGAGGCAACGTAAAGCGACTTCATCTTCCAAGTGTAACAAGGCTTCTTCACAAGCAGGGCAATGGGTCGGTACAGCAATTTTTTTTGCTCCACTTGAGCGTTTATCTTTATCGACTCGGTCCACTTCAGGAATAATATCTCCTGCTTTAAACAAGATAATGGTGTCACCTTCATGCAAATCTTTTTGACGGATAAAATCTACATTATGGAGACTGGCCCGTTGAACCGTCGTTCCTGCCAAACGGACTGGATCAAACACAGCAGTTGGTGTCACAACACCAGTTCTACCTACTGTCCACTCCACATCTCTCAGAAGACTAGCCTTCATTTCAGCTGGGAACTTATAGGCAATAGCCCATTTTGGTGCTTTACCTGTAAAACCCATTTCTGCTTGGGTTTGTCCGTCATTAACTTTCAAGACTAAGCCATCAATTTCATAAGGGAGGCTATGACGTTTTTCTGTCATCTCTTTGGTATAGTCAATAAATTCTTCTATCGATGATGTAGTGATATAGGCTGGGTTAACTGGAAATCCTAGCTCTGCTAATTTTTCCAACTGCTTTTCCTGATCCATGCTTTGCCCAGGAATCAGTAGCTGATAGAGATAGACCGCCAATTTTCTTTCCTTAGTCACTCGGCTATCAAGCTGTCTCAAACTACCAGCCGCCGCGTTACGAGGATTAGCAAAAGTAGGCTTGCCCTCTTCTTCCCTCAGCTGATTAAGTCCTTGAAAGGCTTCTTTTGGCATATAGCATTCACCACGCACTATTCCTGTAAAGCTGTCATCTTCTAAGTGCTTAGGAATACCGGAAATCGTCAATAGATTGGCAGTGATATCTTCTCCAACTAATCCATTGCCTCTAGTAGCTCCATATTGCAATTGACCTTCTTTATAAGAAAGCGAAATAGATAGCCCATCATACTTGTATTCTCCTACATATCGTGCTGATTGATTCACAGCTTTGACCCGACGATCAAAGGCTCTTAAATCTTCTGCTGAAAAGGCATTAGATAAGCTGTAGAGAGGGATCTCATGCGTTATTTTAGTAAAACTAGTGGAAACCGATCCCCCTACTCTTTGACTAGGCGAATCATGTTCCACCCAATCTGGATGCTCTTTTTCAACAGCAAGTAAGCGTTTATAGAGTTGATCATATTCAAAGTCATTAATCGTCGGTTGATCCAATTCATAATATTCATGGGCGTATTGATTCAGCTGTTTGACGAGCTCTAAATAAGCTGGGTAATCCATTCTTTTACTCCTTTACTGCTTAAACGTTATTTGGAGAAGTCGTGTCATTGACTAGTCCTCATTAAGGCCCACTCTTTTAAAACTTTAGACTTTGCTGAGTGGTGCAAAAGCAGCCAATAAGCGTTTGACCCCTACCCCATTAGGAAAGGCCACATCAATTTGTTGATCGTTACCTGCTCCGGTTACTTTCACAACGGTTCCCATTCCCCATTTTTTGTGCTTCACCTTGTCACCAGCCTGGTAGTGTCCAGTCGCCACATCAGATGGTGTTTTCACTGTCGCCTTGCCTCGTGTCATAAAGCTAGAAGACCGCTGTAGACTCTTTTCCTTTCGATTGGCATATGGAGAAGGCATCTTCGTTTCATGCGCTGGGCTAGTTCTTTTAAAGCTGACCCAAGTCTCTTCTTCTGGCTGTTCAATCAAATTCGCATCAATTTCATCTAAGAAGCGAGACTTTCTATTGGTCTTTGTTTGACCATACATCATCCGACTGTAAGCTCTTGATAGATAGAGCGCTTCTTCTGCTCGAGTAATTCCAACATAAGCAAGTCGTCGTTCTTCTTCTAACTCGTCTGGATCTTCCACGGCACGACCTAGAGGGAAAATGCCCTCCTCCAAGCCAACTAAAAAGACGACTGGAAACTCTAATCCCTTAGCAGCATGAAGGGTCATTAAAGTGACTTTCTCGTCCACTTCTTCCTCTTCTTGATTATCCGTCACTAAAGCTAAGTCGGTTAAAAATTGAACCAATAAGCTCTCTTCACTATCAGGGTCAGCGTGTTGCTCAAACTGAGAAGCTGCAGATAATAATTCTTCCAAGTTTTCTAGTCGACTTTGCCCTTCTAAATCTTCTTGGCTCTTGAGCATATGACTATAACCGGAAATTTCCATCGTTTCTTGCAGTAATTCTTTCAGTGATTTTTCTTCACTTAATCTTCTAATCCTTTGAATCAGGTCAGCAAATTCTTTTAGAGATGCCTTAGCTTTTGCACCCATTCCTTTTACATCTTGACCTGCTGCTTCTAATAAACTTAGTCCTGCTTGGGTAGCATAATTAGCTAATTTTTCCAAACTTGCTGGTCCAACCCCACGTTTAGGTTCGTTTATTACTCGAGTGAAACTCAGATTATCTAGAGGATTGACGGCTAATTTGAGATAGGCCAAGATGTCTTTGACTTCTTTTCGATCAAAGAAGCGTTGCCCCCCGATTAAGCGATAAGGGATAGACGACCTCAATAGGGCATCTTCAAAAACCCGACTTTGGGCATTGGTTCGATATAAAATAGCAAAATCATTTAGGGAACGATTGCCCTTATCCTTCAAGTCTTGAATGGTTTGGATCACATTATAAGCTTCATCTCGTTCAGATTGGGCGTTATAAAGTTTGATGAGATCGCCTTTCTTATTGTCCGTCCACAAATTTTTCACTTTACGATAAAAATTATGCTTAATGACAGAATTAGCCGCATCTAAGATCGTTTGGGTCGACCGATAATTTTGTTCCAAGAGAATCGTTTTAGCTTTTTTGAAACGTTCCTCAAAGTTCAAAATATTTTCCATATTAGCTCCACGCCAACCATAGATACTTTGATCCGCATCCCCTACCACGCAAACATTTTGATGTCCTTTTGCCAATAAACTTACGAGGCGATCTTGAGCTTCATTGGTATCTTGATACTCATCCACATGTATATATTGGAATTTATCTTGATAGTAGGCTAAACGGTCTGATTGACTTTCAAACAATTGGACAGTTTTCATGATCAAATCATCAAAGTCCATGGCTTGACTTTCTTCCAAGTAGTCTTGATAGCCTTTGTAGCAATCAGCCACCATTTTTCCAATAAAATCTTCTGCTTCATCCGCTAGATCTTTTGGCGTCTTAAGGTCATTCTTCGCCTGACTGATCTTCCCTAAAATCATTCGCTCAGGATATTTTTTGCTGTCAATATTTAAAGTCTTGAGGACCTTTTTCATAACTGTTTTTTGCTCGCTAGGATCAGCAATGGAAAAGTTTTTCGTGTAACCTATATATTCACATTCTCTCCGTAATATACGGACACACATGGAGTGGAAAGTAGAGATCCACATGCCTTCTGCTTCCTCTCCAATCAATTTTTCGATCCGTTCTTTCATTTCCTTAGCTGCTTTGTTGGTAAAAGTAATCGCTAAGATGCGCCAAGCCTTTACCCCACAATCTTGCACCAAGTGAGCAATTCGGTAAGTAAGCACACGCGTTTTCCCTGACCCTGCACCCGCCATCACCAGCAAGGGGCCTTCTGTCGTTAAAATAGCTTCTTTTTGTTGGGGGTTCATCCCCTGTGTTAATTGAGACTCGATCACAATTTATCCTTTCTAACTATCTTATGCTTCAAACTTATGCTTCAACAAAACTGACTTCCCTTTAGGAGCCTGACTGAAAAAATGAGCCAGAGCAGAGCTATGACTCATTGATCCTTCGTTATATCTACTTTTAGTAGGGTTTTTGCCATTCAAAATGGAATTGTTCATCTTCAATATCATTAAAACTACGGTATAATTCATCTGCCTTAGTCGCCATCACAGTGGCATCCCCAAAGCAATTCGGTTCTTTCGTATCATCACAATGATGAACACTGATATGCCAGTTATCTTTGGTCATTGTTTGCATGAAGATAGCTTCCATATTTTTCGGCTGAATTGGCGTAGAAATGGCCATAGAAAAGAGTTCTACTGCTGGCAAAGGCAGGCCAGTTATAGCACGAATATGCGTTTCATATTGAGATACTGTTGTAACAGTCATGGAATAATCCAACCATAAACTTGGTCGATTAGCCACATGTTGCACATAAAGGGTTCCTTGAGGGCTCAAAAGCAACTTGATGGATAACATCCCCACCGTCTGCAAGGCTTGGTTCAATTTTTCAGCCATGGACTGGGCTTCAATCACCACAGACATCCCATGTTGAGCTGGTACAAAAGCTCGTTTATAGTGATAATTTTCTTCCTCCAAGCTAACTAAAGGATATAAGACACTATCCCCTTGCGCATTTCGGGCTACCCCTAGAGAAAGAACTTGAGCCTTGTCAATGAAAACTTCTAATAGAGCCGATCCCGACGAGAGAATCTTTTCTACCCCATCTTGTTTTAAGTCTTTTTCCTTTTCCAAAATAACGGATGGCGCCACTTTCCGATGGTCATAGCGGGAACATTTTAAGATACAAGGATAGTCTAATTCCTCTACAGCTTCTTTCAATTCACTTGCGTTCGTTACTAATTGATATCGTGGAATCCGCACGCCTGCTGTTTCCAACAAAGCCTTTTCCATAAATGCATCTTGTTCTAAATAAATCATATCACTATTTTGATCAAAACGTGTCACTTCTGATAAGGTATTTAATACAGGAGATTCTACTGCACCTGTCACACAAGTGATCACATCTGTCGCCTTAGCGAATTCCATCAGAGCTTTTTCGTCTTGGTAACTTCCAACTGTGACCTTCACCGGTACATAATGCATGGCATCATCTGGATCTTCAACAAAAGAACTGACTGAGTAACCCATACGCGCTGCAGTTAAGGCAAGGAAGACTGCTTCGTGTCCCCCGCCGATAATTCCAAATACTTGTCCAGGTAAAATTGGCGCTTTCATCTAATCCCTACTTTCTGAATTCGTCATCTCACATTTTAGCAGAAATACGCCAATTTGTCTGATGATTTCCTTACTTTTCCTATGTTCATTTTTCATTTAGCTGATCAAATCGTTTGAGTTGGTATTGTTCGATCATTTCTTTTAATTTAGCGGTATAATCTGGGTCTGTTGCATAGCCCGAACTTCCTAAAGCTTGCACTTGCTCTTCAACAGTTTGCGCTAGAAAAACAGCTTGATACTGATTAGCGTTCCATGTCGTCCCATTCTGTAACAAGCGCACATGAGCCCACAAGCAATCTTCTTTTGACTTATACACCCGAAAAGGAGCCTTTATTTCTATCCATTCTCCATTTTCATACTCCTTGGTTTCAAGCAACACTTGCGGTTCATTAGGCCCTGCTTTAATCCCAAATAGATTATTATATTTTTGAGCTAGACCACTACTGCCAAAATCTGACTCTAAAGCCGCCTGTGCCAACCCCACGCTTGCTTTTAAGCCTGTTTGCCTAGCTATTTCTTTTGACATTGGTGCTAATTCTTGGAAAAAAGCTTCTCTCTCCTGCCTTACAGGGTCCATGGGCGGAGCTGGATTGAATACCCACCTACCCAAAAGACAGACAATAGCTATTGAAAAGAAGGCCAGGGTCAAAACTACCCCTAGCCCTCTCCCCATTCGCTTGACATAACTAGTTTTGCTTCGTCTTCTCCTTATTTTCATGCGTCACCTTTCTGAATTCTTTAGAGATCACCCGATCATATAACCTTTGAAGGTCTTCCATATGCGCATTTTCACCTTGATAGACGTTGATAAAATGACGAGATAGTTGGTCTTCACTATATTCACTTAATGGATAGAGTCGGAATTTAAAAGTATAGTTGACATGATCAGCATTTGGCGCATTTTTCCTTAAACTTTCCACATCAACTGGTATCTCACCAATCCGTTCAAAATGACTGACAATAGGCTCCATCTTTGGCTCTTTCAATTGGATCTTTTGATTTGCTTTCACGAACTTACAAGTGAACAAGCAGCCTAACATGTTTTGTGTCTCTAGCATACCATTTAAGCCATTCCCTAAGGAGTAAGTCACTAACATCTTATGATTCCCTTTACCTTTTACCCATTTGACGGGTTGGATAGTGTGAGGGTGAGTGCCGATAATTAAATCAACACCCCAATCAGCCATTTTTTTAGCCAATTTCACCTGCCAGTCATCAGGAGCAAAACTATTTTCAGTCCCCCAGTGCATGGAAACGATCACTATATCTGCTTGTTGACGAGCTTTTTTGACATCCCCTTTAATCCGTTTAGCATCAATATAATTCACTGTATAATCATGTTTAGCTTGAATCCCATTCGTTCCATAAGTATAGGCTAAAAAGGCAAAGCTTATCCCCTTCTTCTTCACTACTTTAATTTTTTTGGCTTCTTTAGCTGAAGCATTGATCCCAATGTAATCCATTTTATAGCGCTTAAAATTCTTGATGGCATTATAAGCCCCTTGATCCGTTCGATCTAGAGAGTGATTAGTTGTGGCATTAGCAATCGTAAATCCTGTATCTTTCAGGGCAGGCAGCACATCTTCTGGCGTATTAAACTTTGGATAGCCATACAAGCCATACTGTTTCCCTGAAATAATCGTTTCTTGGTTAACAAAAGCAATATCTGCCGACTTAACTCTTCCTTTAATCGCCTTATACATAGGTTTAAAATTATATTTCCCATCCATCACTCCATCTTCTGCATCGGCTGCATCATAAACCGAACTATGGATAAGATTATCCCCAATGGCAAGCAATTTCACTTCTTGGCCACTGCTCCCTTGTTTGTCCCAAAAATGAGACTGACATCCCGTTATTAAAAGGAGCATCGTCAACACGAGACCCGTCCATCCAACTAAGTTCCCTCTGCCTGTTTTCCCTTCCATTTTTATCCTCCCGTCCATCCAGCTCGTTTATCTCCATCAAAAGGAGGATGACCCGTTATATACTCTTTAGCTATTATCATAATATAAAGAATACAAGCTTGTCTATCGTTGGATAGATTTTCAAAAGGTCTCATATCTTTTATTCGACTTGCTTATCTTTATCCTATCGCTACAGCTATCCCTAAATCTATCTAGCGCTAGACCAGGGTTCTTTCATCGAAGTAAGTTAGCCTTCATATTCTCTTTCCCTAAGTCTTTTAAAATGCGTTTAAGCACGTGTCACACTTTCTATGGCATCTGTTTCTAACCACTCCAACAAGGCTTTAGGAGCTGTGGCTAATTTTATTTGAGTGGATTTTGGCACCCGTAATTCAATCATATCAGCGTAAGACCAAAAATCTGCTGCCATCACTAATCTTAGGCAAGCAACGCCATCTCTCATAATTTGATTATCGGTTTCTGTTTCATACCATTCCGACTGGCACAAACCACTTGCTAACCATTTTTTGGCTACAGCTATTTTTAATTGCTTGTATTCATAAACAGGGTCTCTTTCTACTTCGGTTAAAACTTGAGCATTACGAGTAACCTTTTGCACTAACATCCACTCATAATCCGTAAATAAACTAGAAAGAATCCGCATATTGTCATATTTAAAACCACGCTGTCCATTTTTCCACCTGGTCCAACTTTGCGGGGCAATCCCCAATCTGGTGCTATAAAAAGCATTCTCGCTCACATAACGTTCATGGATAGTGTCTAAGACTATTTTAACTAATGCATCTTGCATCTTACTCCCCCCTTTGAATAAAGAAAGCCTTTCCTTTATAATACACCTTTTAGGTTAAATCAGCTAGTTTTCTTTCTTCATTCTTCCTAGTGGGGGGTAAACGTGCTACTTCTCTTCATTCTTCCTAGCGGGGTAAACGTGCGCCTTTTCTTTATTCTCCCTAATGGGGGTAAACGTGCGTCTTTTCTTCATTCTTCCTAGTGGGGTTAAATAGCTCCTTTTCTTTCTTCATTCTTCCTAGCGGGGGTAAATAGCTCCTTTTCTTTATTCCTCCTAGTGGTAAACAGTCAAAAAGTCTCCATAAACTCCCCAATGATCCGCTACTAGTCTTCTTGAATAGGCTCCTTAAGCAATATAAGATAGGCAAAAAAAGCACTGCTTGTTGTTAGAAACACTTCTACAGTAAATGTTTCTTCTTCAAACAGTGCTTAGTCTTTATCAATCGTCTTCCCTTATCTTCTGACTATCCGCTATAGTTTTACAGCTGACCTTCTGCTTCCTCTCACTAGTCTTTCAGCTAATCTTCTGCTTTCAGGGCCTCTACCATATTGACTCGGGTGAGTTTAATTGCCATAAAGCCCATCACGATAGCCGCAAATAGCAGGGTTAAAAGCGCTGAATACAAGTAACTTTGCCAACTAACTGTCGGTGGGAAAAGCATCTTATTGATCTCACAAGTCTTGAGTACAAAGGCATTTAAGGCATACCCTAAGCCTCCTCCTAAAAAGATCCCCCAAGCCGATAAGATCAAGAGCTCTTGAAAAATATACCAAGAAACTTCTCTATTATAAAAGCCTAAAACTTTTATCGTGGCTAATTCTAAGCGACGTTCTTGAATGTTCATCTGAGTCAAAGTAAAGAGAACTACAAAAGCTAACAAGCCAGCTGAAATAACCAAGACTGTGGTAATAATCGATAAACCATTAATCGCATCTTGAAAGCTTCGATAAACAGCAGCCAAAGAGACATAAGAACTTACCGCCTTTTTATGGGATAGTCGGTTGATCAAATTCCGCTCCCAAGTCTTATTGGATGGGTCTTTATATTTAACCAAAACAGCATTACATTGGGCTTTTTGACCAAAGAAAGATTGATAGCCTTTGTCTGTCATATAGAGATAGTGCCCCAGATAATTTTCTGCTATAGCCTTGATCGGTAGGCGACATTCCCTATCTAATCCAGTAACTTGATAGGTCTTTTCTCCCTTTAAAAGTTTTGACAGCTTTTCTGTTGCAACGGCTCCATCGTCCTTTAACTTAATCTCTTCTTGTGATAGGCGCTTGCGCAAATCTACCACATCTTTAAACTGGCTATCTAAGGGAACCATCAGACTAGCCGTTTCCTCATATCCCCCAGCCACCTCAAGGGTTAGCTCTTTCGTATAAACTGGCACAATCTCCTGAATTCCCTTTTCTTTTTCAAGACTTTTTAGAACTTGCTTACGGCTGACATGTTCAGCTTTTTCATCCAAGCGAACGATTCCTTGATATGTAATGACTTCTCGGAACTGTTGGTGAGCCAAATTAGAAATCGAGTCATTAATCCCAAATCCCGTCACTATCAAAGCTGTAGAACCTGCCACTCCTAAAATAGTCATAGCATTTCGACCCTTATAACGGAAAAGGTTGCGTAGGGTCATTTTACGATTAAAACTGATTCTTTTCCAAAAGAATTCCCAACGTTCTAAGAAAATCTGTTTCCCTTTTTTGGGTGGTTTAGGCCGTAAGAGTTGTGCCGGTACCTCTCTTAACGTTCTCAAACTAATAAAAACTGCTGCCCCCACTGTACTGAAAAGGGCAAAAGAAACAGCAATCGTACTATCAACAATAGAAGTCACCACTTTAAAATCTGGAATATTATAGAGGGAACTATAAGCCCCATAAATCAAAGGAGGGAAAAGCGGATAGCCCACCATTAAACCTAAACCTGATCCTAACACTGTGGCTAATAGTGCATAAATGAGATATTTGGCCATAATTTGTTGCCGACTATAGCCCATTCCTCGGTACATCCCTATTTGTAACCGTTGTTCATCGATCATCCGTTTCATAGAGGTAAAACTCATCAAAGCAGCAACAAGGAAGAAAAAGACAGGGAATACGGAAGCAATAGCCGAAATCCGTTCTGCATTATCCGAAAATTCGGCGTAACCAGGATTGGCATTGCGATCTAGAAGATACCATTTAGGAAGTTGCCTATTCTTTACCGCCCTTTCCTGAATAGCAATCTCTTCCTCGGCCGTTCTGATCTCTTTCTCTCTCTTTTCTTTTTCTGCTAAAAATGCGCTTTCCTTTCTCTTAAAAGTCTCAGCTTTTGCCAGTAGAGCCGGCATTTGACTTTGACCAAATTGGCTCCTCATCAGCTCAATTTGCCGCTTTCCTTCATCTAATTGTTTCTGCCCTTCAGCTAATTTATGTTTCGCTTGAGCCAGTCTATCCTTAGATTTCCTTATTTCTTCTAATACCTTTTTATTGATCTCGTCTCGTCTAGCTATTCGCCTTGATTTGGATCCTCTTTGAATCTTCTTTTTTAATTGGTCTACCTTGTCCGTATAAGCCTTGCTATCAAAATGATCTCTATAATCATTAGCGACTAATATTTTGCTAAAAATTTCACCCTTAATGGCGCCTTCTCCTACATAAGCAAAATAATCATAATGTATATCACTTTGCGCTAAGCTTCTAAATCCTCGCTCAACAAACTCTGGTGATTGAACAAAACCTACTAGGGTAAAATCTGCTTGAAGCAATTGCAAAGATTGCTCCTGCGATCCTTTCCCTTCTTTATTCTTCTGATTCTCATCTAGTAAATGTAATTTTTGCCCCAAATGTAAGCCTAACCTTTGTTGCGCAAAACTATCCATCACTATTTCATGATCATTCTTGGGTAATCGTCCAGACTTGACCACTAATTGATTCAACTGGTTGTCCTTGTTATAAGCCATCACATTCAAAGTCGCCGATGGATTTTTTAAGGTTAAAGGCATGGCTTTCACACCATCTGCTCTTTTAACCTTTCCCTTCACCCAATCTAGATCATCTTTGGTGAGTCCATAGTTAGAAATAAGTGTCAAATCAGCCAAATGGGATTTGTGATAATATCGATCTGCCGTCCCCTTCATGCTGGGTCCTGCTGCCTTTACACCGACAAAGAAAGCTATCCCTAAGAAAATAATCATCAAAATCGCCATAAAGCGACCGATATGCGACTTGACATCTCTAAAAATAGCCCGTAAATATATTTTAGGCATTGCTATCACCTACCATTGTATCTCTTCAACATTCAAAGGATTGTCCTGATGAAGAGCCTTATATACCTGACCGTTTAAAATATGAATCACTTGGTCTGCCATCTTAGCAATTTCTTGATTATGTGTGATAACAATAACTGTAGTCCCAAGCTTTATAGAAGCTTCCTGCAATAATTTCAGCACTTGTTTCCCTGTTTCAAAGTCTAAAGCTCCTGTGGGTTCATCACATAATAAGAGTGCTGGTTGTTTAGCAATAGCCCGAGCAATGGAGACTCGTTGCTGTTCTCCACCCGATAATTGAGCTGGAAAATGATCTTTTTTATCCAATAAACCAACCGATTCCAATATCTCATCAGGATCAACCTTAGCTTGAGTGATTTCTTTGGCTAATTCCACATTTTCCTTAGCCGTTAAATTAGGGACAAGATTATAATTTTGGAAAATAAAACCCACTTGATAGCGACGATAATTGGTCAATTCTCCCTCATCCATTTGAGCAATATCTTGTCCATCTACTATCACCTTTCCTGAAGTTGGCTGATCCATACCTCCCAGAATATTTAACAGTGTAGACTTGCCGGCTCCGCTTGGCCCTAGAATAACGACAAAATGTCCTTTATTAATGCTAAAACTAATTCCATCATTTGCCCGGGTTTCGCTGTCGCCATCCCGATATATTTTGGATTCGTCTATCAATTGAATATGCGCCACTGACCATCCCTCCTTGCTTCCAAGAGCTTCCTTTCATCTATATTATAGTGTTTTTCATTTGCCTTTTCAGTACTTTCATCCTGCCTTTCAGCCTAGCAGACCCCTTTTAATCGACTTTGAGCACACGAACCTTCAAATAGTGGCTCAGCAAAGACTGCTTAGGCGTAGGAAAGTCATTGGGTAGGCCAAACGATTTGAGGTAGCTATACTTTCTCCCAGCTTTTTTCATGCTATCCGCAATCATTTGATCGTAGGCCTTAGCTGTCCAATTTGCCGCATTGGTGGATAGGATTAATTCCCCTCCTTTATTCAAAACTAAAAGGCTCTCTTCTATCAACTCTGGGTAATCTTTTGTTATTCTGAACACCCTCTTTTTCGTCCGAGCAAAACTTGGCGGATCAATGACAATCCGGTCAAAACACATACCTTTCCGTTTCGCATATGGAAGGAATTTAAAGGCATCGAACACATAAATCGATTGACTTTCAGGATCTATCCCATTGACCTGGAACTGTTCTTCCGTTAACTTCCTTGAACGATTGGCCACATCCACGCTGGTCGTATGTCCACCTTTTTTAGCCGTCCCAAGAGAAAAAGCTCCTGTATAAGAAAATAAATTCAACAGGCGGTCACTAGGTCGACTCGTTTCCAATAAATATCGACGAACTTCATGCTGGTCGAGGAAGATCCCAGTCATCCAGCCTTCATTTAAATAGCAAGCATAATTCAATCCATTTTCTTTAACGACTAATGGCTCAGGAGCAACTTCTCCCATAATCCACTTTGAATCAGCCTCATTAATAGAATGGTAGCGCCGTTTCAGGACAGCCCCCTTGACAGGCAAGAAATCTTTCATCAATTCCATGATCTTGTCTAAGTATAGCTGCATACTTTTAGTATAAATATTCACGACTAAATAACCTTCATACCAAT
Source organism: Atopobacter sp. AH10 (assembly GCF_003664595.1). Classification (GTDB taxonomy): domain Bacteria; phylum Bacillota; class Bacilli; order Lactobacillales; family Aerococcaceae; genus Atopobacter. Next base: position 3,327 of record NZ_QXPZ01000018.1, on the reverse strand, counting down.
CAATAGTAAGGCCAGGCAGTCTATCTCCTTCAGCGTTTACTAAACGAAAAGCTGTCGTCTCCTGATCAGAAAAATAAGTTTTCCTTTTCTCTATGGCTTTTTTGACAGATTGTGTAAGCCACTGATCGGCTGTTACATCACTTCTATCACTAATCAAACAAGCCACACTCTTTTGCTCTGCTCCCATTAAAGCCACTCCAATGTCTTGCCCTTGAGCCGTTTGAAGAAGCACTAATTCTCCAGAATCGCTACTATCCTTTTCAGCGATTTGCTCCCTCTTCAGCAAGGGCCTTTCTAAATTTGGATAAGGCTGATTTAGCTTGATATGCCGCACTTTTCATGCATCCCCTCTCAATTGATAAGATTTTACTAAAAAATAGTCATTACGACTTAGAATGGATTGACTTTATCGATCAGTATCAGTAAATTATACATATGAGTTTGAAGAGCTAATACTCCTCTGACTTGCCAAGCTAAACGTGACCCCTGTCTCATTTGCAAGAGGTCGTTCCGTCATGCATTGGTTTAAAGTAACAAAAAAACGATATCATAAAAAGGTAGATGATTATAAAATGAAGAGAATTTCTTTCAAGAACTTCTCAATCCGACGCTTGCTCATGCGTGGGGTAAATGAAATTAGACAAAACGCCAAGCATCCTCGGGTCAAATTAATCTTATTTGCAACAGCATTTCTTTGGTTAAAGACCCTTATAGCTTATTATGTGGATTTTTCACTTGGTGTTCAAGGGGTCTTCCAACATATTATTCTTTGGTTAAACCCTATCGCTTTTGGCTTATTCTTTTACTCTTTGTCCCTACTTGTTTCTAAAGAAAAGCACAGTCGTCGAGTACTACTATTATTAGTTGTTCTCCAAACGCTTATTCTCTATGGTAATATCCTATTCTATCGGGAATTCAGTGATTTCCTAACTGCCAAGTCCTTATTCAGCTCCCAAAGCTTTAAGATGACTGGTATGACAGGATCTTTAGGAGCATTAATGAAATGGTACGATTTCATTTACTGGATCGACCTTCCATTAATTGTCTGGGCCGCTAAGAAAAAATTCCTTGGTCGGGAACAATCTCACCGCTTTAACAAACGCTATGGTCTATCCTTAGCTGCTCTAGCGGTTGTGATTTTCGGTTTGAATTTGCAATTAGCAGAAATTTCCCGTCCACAACTCTTGTTAAGAACTTTCGACCGTAACTACTTAGTCAAATACCTTGGTTTGGACTTCTTCTCTGGTTGGGATGTTGCAAAAGCCGTCCACGCCAACAAAGTCCGTGCTGAAGCTGATGAATCCGAAATGGAACCTATCATGGATTACATCAAAAAGCACCAAGTTCAACCAAATCCAGAAACATTCGGGATCGCTAAAGGTCGTAACGTTGTCGTCCTTCACCTGGAAAGTATCCAACAATTCCTGATCGACTACAAGGCTAAAGACGAAAATGGTAAAGAAGTTGAAGCGACACCATTCTTAAATAGTCTCTATCACAGTAATGATTGCTTCTCTTTCTCCAACGTTTTCCACCAAGTTGGTCAAGGTAAATCTTCTGATGCTGAATTAATGCTGGAAAACTCTATCTTCGGTTTAAGCCAAGGTTCTGCCGTTAGCCAATTCGGTTCAGATAATACCTTCCAAGCTGCGCCAAATATTTTACGCAACAACGGAAACTATACTTCTGCTGTCTTCCACGGTAACGTAGGCTCCTTCTGGAACAGAAATGACAGCTACAAGAAATGGGGCGTTGATTATTTCTTCGACTCCCAATACTATGCTCTTAACAAAGAAAACTCCTTGGAATATGGCTTGAAAGACAAGTTGTTCTTCCGTGATTCAATTCCTTACTTAGAACAATTACCTCAACCATTCTACTCCAAGATGATTACCGTAAGTAACCACTTCCCATTCCCTTATGAAGAAAAGAATGCCTCTTTCCCTAAGATGCATACTAAAGATGAAACGGTTAACGGTTACTTCAATACAGCTCACTATGCAGACCAAGCTTTGAAAGAATTCTTCGACTACATGAAGAAAGCTGGTTTATTAGAAAACACCGTATTTGTTTTCTACGGGGATCACTATGGTATTTCTAATTCACGTAACAAAGCTTTAGCAACTGCTTTGCCTAATGCTGATGCTGAAAATTGGGGAGATTTTAACAACGCACAAATTCAACGTATCCCTGCTTTGTTCTACATCCCTGGCATTTCCAAGAAGGGTATTAAAGCTGGTATCCAAAGCACATTCGGTGGTCAAATCGATATGTTGCCAACCTTACTCCACCTATTAGGTATCAAGACTGATCAATATGCTATGTTTGGTCATGACCTCTTAGCAAAAGATCATCCAAATGAAGTCATCTTCCGTAATGGTACTTTAGTCACTCCAAAATATACTGTGATTGAAAGCAAGATTTACGATACTAAGACTGGTGAAGAGCTAACAGATCGTTTAACAGAAGAAGAAAAAGCAGCTATTACAGCTAAAGTAGAGGAAGCTCAAAAACCTCTAGACTTCTCTTCAGAAATTTTGTCCAACGACTTGCTACGCTTCTATCAACCAGAAGGCTTCAAAGCAATCGATCAAACCACATTAAATTATTCAGATAACCTCAGTCGCCTCGACAAACAAATCAAGGCACTTGGCAAGAACTACCGCTCCGTCCTTTCTCAACATGGGAACAAGACGACTTATGGTCTTTATAAAACTGATGCTCCTGAATTGGAATCTACCATTAAGGAAGCAAAAGCTAAAGCCAAGAAGAAGGGCTTGCCAGACTACAACACTTTAGCAGAAAAGGCTAAATAGAAGATTTTAAAAGTAAAATAGCTCGAGTTCCTCCATAAAAAGAGGGCTCGAGCTATTTGCATATAGCGGGGGCTGTCCTCCCCCAACATTTGACAAATTGCCCAAAAAGACCACTTCAGATATTATTCTCTCCTCTGAAGCGGCCTTTTTACTTATATTCTATTTGAAAGCAGCGCTACTAAAGCACTAAGAAACTATGCCTATAAAACCACATGGCTATCGTCAAATTTATAGCCTACTCCCCAAACCGTTTGAATGACATCTGGACCAGCTACAGACATTTTTTGACGAAGTTTCTTAATGTGAGCATCAATAGTTCGACCATCACCCAAATAGTGGTCTTGCCAGATTAAATTCAATAAATGATCTCTTGAAAAGACTTGTTTTGGATGTTCTGCTAGACTTTCTAGAATTTTAAATTCTTTTGGAGTGAGTTCTTCCAAAATTTTCGGTGGATTTTAGAATGAACTTAGCCACTCAATTGTGAAAAAAAAAGACGCCATGTAAATTT
>NZ_QXPZ01000017.1 GCF_003664595.1 Atopobacter sp. AH10 | reverse complement strand
TTTACCGTTTAGTCCATCTTTACCGTCTGTTACTTTGATTGGATCGCCATCATTTTCTATGGTTTTACCATCTTGACCATATTTCTTCTTTTGAATGATGATGGTAACTTTTCCAGTCTTAGGATCAGTTTGTGTGGTGACCTCTGGACTTAGACCGTCTTTACCATTATTTCCGTCTTTACCATCTGTTACCTTGATTGGATCTCCGTCTTTTTCTATGGTCTTACCATCTTTTCCATATTTCTTCTTTTGGATTATGATGGTTACTTTGCCGGTCTTTGGATCTGTTTGGGTGGTGATTTCTGGACTTAGGCCGTCTTTTCCATCTTTACCAGGGTCACCTTTTTCACCGTTCTTGATCTCAAAGGATTGAACTTCTTTGCCATCCACTTTCACGATGACTTTCTTACCAATCACTTCATTGGTCTTAGGATCCTTGATGTCTTCGGTTGTGATTTCTGGTGTCTTTCCATCTTTACCGTCTGTTACTTTGATTGGATCGCCATCATTTTCTATGGTCTTACCATCTTTTCCATATTTCTTCTTTTGGATTATGATGGTTACTTTTCCGGTCTTTGGATCTGTTTGGGTGGTGATTTCTGGACTTAGGCCGTCTTT
>NZ_QXPZ01000016.1 GCF_003664595.1 Atopobacter sp. AH10 | reverse complement strand
ACCATAGAAAATGATGGCGATCCAATCAAAGTAACAGACGGTAAAGATGGACTAAACGGTAAAACCCCAGAAATCACAACTGAAGATATCGTTGATCCAAAGACCAACAATGTCATTGGTAAGAAAGTCATCGTGAAAGTTGATGGCAAAGAAGTTCAATCCTTTGAAATCAAGAACGGTGAAAAGGGTCAAGATGGAACTAACGGTACAAATGGAACTAACGGTACAAACGGCAAAGACGGCCTAAGTCCAGAGATCACCACACAAACTGATCCTAAGACTGGAAAAGTTACCATCATCATTCAAAAGAAGAAATATGGTGAAGATGGCAAGACCATAGAAAATGATGGTGATCCAATCAAGGTAACAGATGGTAAAGACGGAAATAATGGTAAAGACGGTCTAAGTCCAGAGGTCACCACACAAACTGACCCTAAGACTGGAAAAGTTACCATCATCATTCAAAAGAAGAAATATGGTGAAGATGGCAAGACCATAGAAAATGATGGCGATCCAATCAAAGTAACAGACGGTAAAGATGGAAAGACACCAGAAATCACAACCGAAGACATCAAGGATCCTAAGACCAATGAAGTGATTGGTAAGAAAGTTATCGTGAAAGTGGATGGCAAAGAAGTTCAATCCTTTGAGATCAAGAACGGTGAAAAAGGTGACCCTGGTAAAGATGGAAAAGACGGCCTAAGTCCAGAAATCACCACCCAAACAGATCCAAAGACCGGCAAAGTAACCATCATAATCCAAAAGAAGAAATATGGAAAAGATGGTAAGACCATAGAAAA
>NZ_QXPZ01000015.1 GCF_003664595.1 Atopobacter sp. AH10 | reverse complement strand
TAAGCTTCTTTGCGCCGATAGTAGTTGGGGGTTTCTCCCTGCGAGGGTAGGACGTCGCCATGCTTCATTCCGCAATAGCTCAGTTGGTAGTAGCGCATGACTGTTAATCATGATGTCGTAGGTTCGAGTCCTACTTGCGGAGTAATAATGGATTGGCTTGATTGATTCGTTATTTCCTTGGAGAGTTGTCCGAGCTGGCCGAAGGAGCACGATTGGAAATCGTGTAGGCGGGTAAAACTGTCTCAAGGGTTCGAATCCCTTACTCTCCGTTATAGTCTAGGCCCGTTGGTCAAGCGGTTAAGACACCGCCCTTTCACGGCGGTAACACGGGTTCGAGTCCCGTACGGGTCATCACATATAGGAGGTTTAGCTCAGCTGGGAGAGCGTCTGCCTTACAAGCAGGATGTCAGCGGTTCGATCCCGTTAACCTCCATTGTAAATAATTAGGTTCCGTGGTGTAGGGGTTAACATGCCTGCCTGTCACGCAGGAGATCGCGGGTTCAATTCCCGTCGGAACCGTTTGGCTCGGTAGCTCAGTTGGTAGAGCACTTGATTGAAGCTCAAGGTGTCGGCAGTTCGATTCTGTCCCGAGCCATATGGAGGGATAGCGAAGTGGCTAAACGCGGCGGACTGTAAATCCGCTCCTTCGGGTTCAGTGGTTCGAATCCACTTCCCTCCATTGTTTATATGAGTTGAACTCGGCAAACGTATTAGGGGTATAGTTTAACGGTAGAACAGCGGTCTCCAAAACCGTTAGCGTGGGTTCGATTCCTGCTACCCCTGTTTATAGGATCATGGCGATCGTGGCGAAGTGGTTAACGCACCGGATTGTGGCTCCGGCACTCGTGGGTTCGATTCCCATCGATCGCCCTTTATATGAATGGGCTATAGCCAAGCGGTAAGGCAACGGACTTTGACTCCGTCATTCGTTGGTTCGAATCCAGCTAGCCCAGTTTTGTAAATAGTGGCGGTATAGCCAAGTGGTAAGGCACAGGTCTGCAAAACCTTTATCACCGGTTCAAATCCGGTTACCGCCTTTCCTATTTATAAAAAATATTAGTATGCCGGCGTGGCGGAATTGGCAGACGCGCTGGACTCAAAATCCAGTGTCCGATGAGGACGTGCCGGTTCGACCCCGGCCGCCGGTATAAAGAGACAAAGGTCTCATCCGCCTAAAAGAGCTTCTAAATGTTGAAAGACATTTAGAAGCTCTTTTTTGTATAGGATTAAACTTATTTCCCCCTATTTTTTACTAATTGGGCTATAGTTTTAAAAGAAGGGTTTTTGGCATCTGAAATCAAACGATAGAGGAAAGTTTCACTGGAGATTAAAGAGACCCCGTCCGTTTGTAGTTGGCTCAGTGCCCATTCATGCTCTTTTAGACTTCTTGCAGTAACAGCATCTCTAATCAGATGGACTTTAAGATGAGGATAGTCTTCCAACAACTGATGAGCAGTTTGTTCGATGCAAATAGAAGTTTCCATCCCGATGATGACAACATGTTGAATGGAATCATTCAGATGATTTAAGACTTCTTTAATGCAGGCGTTGAACCTGGTTTTAGGATAAACATAAGCATCTTTTAAAAAGGGGCTGAGTTCTTCAATTGTAGGGCCTAAGCCTTTAGGATATTGTTCAGTTACTATTTTTTTTATTGGAAAATCTTCAAGACCTTTTAGTAGGAAAAGAACATTTTCTATGTAATTCTTGGGCTGTGGCATAGCTCTGACTAATTTACTTTGGATATCTATAATTAAGAGTAGGGTGTTATCTACAGTCATTTGTGACATATCAAAGACTCCTTTGTCGAAATCTAACTAGAGAGAATCTAGTGTAAAATATTGAAAAAGCTATTGATAACATTATTATAGCAAGCGTGTTTAGCTTTAGCTAGATGAGAAAATATAGATGGATAGCGGCTTTATTTGAGATGAGAAAATATAGATGCCTAGAAGGTTCATTTGAGAAGGTATGCTAGAATATAGACGAATAGGGCATCTATTTTTGAAGAGGATTAAAAAAATAGGTAAAAAGCAAGGTCGACAAATTCTTGGGGATTGAGCTAGGATAGAAAAGAAGGGGAGAAAGTTGCCAATAGCTGGAAAGATTGAAAAGATGCGTTATATAGTAGCTGAAAAGCCGTTCATATATATAGAACTAGAAGGGAAAAGAGCTTTCTTGTTCCATGATGTTTTGACAGGTCTATATGAACTTCATGAAGGTGATTTGGTTAGATTGTTTGGTAAAGCTAATAAGAGAGGTCAGTTTATTATCAGGCATTATGAGAAGATTAGATCTAACAGAGAAGACCCTTTTAAAAGTTATAAAGGGCATCCCTATCCAAAGAAGGGTCATCATAGTTTTAAATAGGCATATGGAACAATAAGCGAATGGAGAAATATGAGATGAAGTCGTTTGGAAGCATAAAGTAGGTCTAAAAGTGATCAAGGTCAAAGCTGATTTGTAGTGATCAAGGAAAGAGGACTTGTTATGGTCAAGGATAAAGCCAACTTGTAATTATCAAAGCCGACTTGTACGGATCAAGGGAAAAGATGACCTGTAATGATCAAGGTCGCTAATGTTCTTTCAGGATTTGGCTGAATATGTTAAAATTCCATTAAGAATATAAAAAGGAGGAAGTGTTATGAAATGCTGCCCATTTTGTTCAGCGTCTATCAAAAATGAGGCTAAATTCTGCCCTCATTGTGGGGAAAGACAAACAAATAAAGATGAGGTTCATCAAGTTTTATCAAAAGATAAGCCGAAAGTTCAAAAGAAAATAGTGAATAGCAGATCGCAAAATGCTAGCGTGGATCAACAGCATGAAAGATCAACAGCTAGGTCTAAACTAACTCAAGAAAGTGTGCATTCGCAATTAAAGAATATAGATAGACAACAAGTTAAAGATGAAGCTAGAAATTATTTTGAATTTATAAAGAGACAAGTCTTATGTCCTAGTTTTGAAGTAGAAAATGAAAGTTACTATGGCTTGGCGAATATACTAGTTATGCTTGCCTTAGCGTTTTTTGGATTAAGAGAAATCATTAAATCACTTATCCCAGTAAATAGCTTACCTGCCATCGGAGATGCGACTGCTGATATGGGAATGAAATTTCTTTCAGAATTTTTCAGCCAATTTGCCCTTTATTCAGCTATTTTTATTCTTTCGCACTTCTTGATCGTTGTTGCCATCGAAAAAATGTATCTTCACAAGAACATATCTGTTTTTCGTTTGGCTAATCGTATTTTCGGACCTTTAAGTTTTGTGCTTGTGTTAGAACTTTTAGGCTTGCTTTTAGCACTACTTGGCACAAGTTATAAGTTAACTTTAGCCCTAACCCTTAGCTTTTTAGTCATAGTACCTTTTGCTGTATTGGGGTATTTATGCTTGTATTTGACGGATGAAAACAAGCGATATCATCTTATTTTGCTTGTCACTATAGCTACTATGATGATAGATTACTACTTGATAAAGTCCTTCATTTTTAAATTTGTGATGATGTTTATACAAAAAATGAGTATGATGGATGGACTAAAGAGACTATTTCAATAGAACTTTATCTACTAAGGAAAGGAGATTGAAGGATGAAGACTTGTTTAAAATGCCATAAGTCAATCAAAAATGAGGCTAAATTTTGCCCTATCTGCGGAGCACAACAAGCTGTAAAAGGAGAAATGCCAAAGCAAGAAGCAGCTATAGAGAAGATCCCTAATGAGAGGCACCGGTCCAGTCAAGATCAGTCAGGGAGCCAATGTCTAGAAAAAATAATAGAGAATAATAACTACTTGAAATTTTTAAAGGACAATGTATTAAATCCAAGTTTATCAGTAAGAAATGAAAGTTATTTTGGGCTCATTAACTTAGCTATATTAGTTATTTTACCACCGATAGTGACGACAAAGGCCATCTTACTTGGAATAGAGCAATTCTTAATGATGATAAGCAACATGTTAGGCAAAATAGGAGGAGCCTCTATTCCTAGTGTGGATGTACAAAAACAATTGGCGGTAATTGATGGAACGAATTTTATAGGAATAAATGCTTGTTATGTATTGGCTCAAGTCGCCTTAGTGCTTGCCTTTTCTATGCTAGTTTCTAAGAAGAAATCCTCCATTTTATCTTATGTGAACCAATTTTTTGCTCCCTTGTCCATTGTAGTGGTCATTCAAGCAGCTACTGCTGGATTAGTTCTTTTGGGTTTGGCCTCAAAAATTATTTTTATCGCTTCTTTTGTATCCTTGGTGCTTATATCGGTGAATGCGATAGGACTTATTTGGGAAAATACAAGGAATTTTCGGCAACAATACTATCTTGTCCTCGCATCTTTTGTGGTTCAATTAGTCATCAACTACAACTTGATTCGTAGCCTATTTGAAACGCTGGAAAGATTGGCGAAAGATTCTTTTTATTAGGAATTAACTATGATGAAGTCAAAAAAATTAAATATCTATCAACTAGCATTTTCGCTAGCTGTAACATTTTTTCTGCTATTTACTTTATCTAGCCATTTAATGAATGAGTCAAGCAAGCTGGAGGCTAGTGAGATAAGGTCTAGCCTGTTGAATAAGAGGCTTTTAAAGGATACTAGTACACAGAAAAGAGATCCCAAATATAAAGAGAAATATAAAAGTAAAAGCACAAAAGCTAAGCAGACGAAAGCCAATAAGTTGAGATGGGATAACACTCAACAGATGTTGCTCTCTGTTCAGGAGAATAACTTAGCTGTTTGTGTTTTAGATATAAGGACAGGCAGGATAGTTGGACTACACGTCGATCAACCATTCTATGCAGCAAGTGTGGCTAAATTGCCGATTGTTTTGTGGACGATGGAATTAATTCACCAAGGTAAAATTTCGTTTGAGACAAGTTTCGCCTATAAAGATATAGTTAATGATATACCAGGAGCCATGCAACGTAATGGGACAGGTAGCTTGCAATATCAGGCTGTAGAAGGTCAAGAATTTACTGTTCGCGATTTAATACAACGGACGATTTGTGAATCAGATAATCAAGCATCTAATATGTTGAGTTATTATCTTGGGCAAAAAAATGCCAAGGCTTATCAAAAGTTTCGTCAAAAATTTGACCCAGAAGCTAAGTTAAATTTTAGTAAGCTGATGACAGCTAGGGTTGCTGCCCGTTATATGGCTGCTTTATCTCAAGAAGATGAACTAGCAAGTGATTTCCAATCTACTTTATGGGCAGGCTCAAAGATTGGAACTTTACCTTACCCAGTGTGGCATAAAATTGGGGTAAACGGTCAATATAATCACGATGCGGCTTATGTGCCTGCTATTCGTCCTTATGTCATGGTGATTATGACAAAAGGCTGGACAGATAATGCTATTGCGACTCTTGCACAACGTATCGACCATATTCTGTCTGAAACGTAATGAGTAGGTTAGGGGGGAAAAGAATGAAAGTTTGCCAAATTTGTCATAGCCATAATAGAGATGAGGCAAAGTTTTGTGAACATTGTGGGTCTGTGATCAAAATTAAGGAAGCTCATAGGAAAGTAGAGAGACAGACTGCCGATCATTTCTGCATGAATTGCGGGGAAAAGAATGAACAAGGGGCACGTTTTTGTCTCAACTGTGGGCAAGAATTGCTAGTTTCTCAAGAAGACCAAATGGAAAAGGATCAAGAAGACTTAACATATGAAGGGACAAAGGATCAAGAAGAAGACCTAGATCAAGAAGAAGACCTAATGGATGAAGGGACAAAAGATCAAGAAGACCTAGATCAAGAAGAAGACCTCATAGATGAAAGAACAAAAGAAGACGGTCAAATAGAGAAGTTCACTCATCAAGAGGGAAAACGATCTTTTGAAAGTAAAGATGACGAGCTAGAAAGTCCAGTATCGCCTAGACTAGCGCAATTTTGCCCAGAATGTGGCAATTCTAATAGTGCAGAGAGCCTTTTTTGCGAAAATTGCGGGGCTGATTTAAGAGAATCTTTTGAAGATCCTGTTGGTGAAGATCCTGATGGGCTGTATGGAGAAAGCTCAGTAGAAGAAGATTGGGAAAACTATTCAAGGCAAGAGCAGAAGAAGTTGAGTGGGAAAAATAAAGTTTTACTTGGACTTGTACTAGTTCTTATACTTGCATTTTTCGGGATAAAGTCTTATGCGGCTAGATATTTTACCATTGAGAATCAAATAAAAGACTTTGCGATTGCCATTGAAAAAGGGGATAACAAAAAAGTTAGTCAACATTTAGTGGTGGAAAAGTGCGAAGTAACCCCTGAAACGGTCAAACCTTTCATAAAATACATGAAAGAAAATAAAAAGGGAATTCAGGAATTAAAAAAATGGTCTAAAAAGGATATAGAGTCATTTCAAAAGCAAGGCATTATAAAACAAAGCGGCAAAATATATGGCTTATATCCTAAATATGTGTTTAATTTACCTTCTATGTCTATTGACCTTTCAGTGGCAAATAAGGGGGCAGATGTGTATTTAGGGGATAAAAAGATAGCCCATGCAAATAGGGATAATTATACGAAAACGATAGGGCCTTATATTATGGGTAAATATAAGATCATAGGTAAATATAAAGATAAGAAGGGGAAAATCATCACGACAAGAAGTGATGTTTCTCCAGAAAATCCTATGGCAGATATTGATTTTCAACAGATAGTGATTCCTTTCGAAACCGACCTTGATTTAGTAGATGTTTATGTTGATGGAAAGAAGATTGGACAAGTTAAAGGGGGTAGGGGAGAAATTGGCCCACTTACCTACCATAAAGGCTTAACGATCAAAGTAACTGGTAAACTAGCAGATGGCAAAACAGCTAGCAAGACCTATGAAGTACAAGCTGGAGAGTTCAAGCAAGGTGAGGGAAGCCCAGCCCCTTTGCAATTTAATTTAGAAGAGCTTGATAAAGAAGTGCTTGAAAACTTTGTGAAAGACTACTATCAAAAGATTTCTGAAGTGACCCAAAGCAAGACAAAGTATGATCAAGCATCTTTTGCTGATGAATTCTTTATAGACGGGCAAAATAATGAAGCCTTTAAAGGATTGAATAAGTATATCCAGTGGTGCCGGGATCGTTCGAGTAAGAATACTTTTAGTCATGTTCGTTTCGATTCAGTTGTTGATGAAGTAAATCCTCTCGGAAAAGGGGTCTACCAAATGAGCTATCAAGTTCGCTACAATACTAGCTATCCACCAGCAACGCATAAGGATGAACGAAAAGAAGGATTCTATTATGAAGATGTGAAAATTAAAGTGACTGGAAGCAAGGATGGAAAGCCAATCATCAAATTTATAGACAATGGGAATGGGGGCAAGAAGAACGAAGATAACCATCCGGAATTAGGCTAGAGAAACGGTTTAAAGGAATAGTTAAAAGACAAATAGCGTCCAGATCTTTTGATGAGACTCTGGGCGCTTTTGGCATAGTATAAAAAAGCTAAGACATTATGTTAGAAATCTAAAGGCTGACGGTAAGGGTCATCGCTAGTATAACCAAGAACTGTTGACTTGAAAGACTCCATGAGCTCTTCTTTAGGTAGGCTATGACCGATGAGCACTAGAGTAGATTCACGATCTTCTTCTGAAATGAAAGGACGCCCCTCTGAAACATCAAAACTCATCTGAACGCCTTGAATGATGATTTGATTGGGGACATTTGCCACAGATAGGATACCCTTGTAGCGGTAAAGTTGTGGACCATAATAGCTAATCAGCTCGTTTAACCACATTTGAATAGCCTCTAAAGACAAAGGCTCTTTTTCGTGGATAGCTAAGGAAACAACAGAGCTGTGGTGGTCATGTTCATGATGCTTGTGATCATGGACTATATCCTCCTCTTTTTGAGCGTAGTCGCAAGATGATGGATTTGAAATAGATTGCCGATCTTCTTCATCGTGTTCATGTGGGCAACTTTTTTGGCAGTGAGAATGAACTTGTTCTTCTTCAAAAACTTCTTGAGCTTTTCGCATCAAATGCACCTGTTCTTCCGTCATCATAAAGGCGTCCATTTGAAGGATATCATCCAAATGTATAGTAGAGAGGTCCAGTAAATCGAGTGGCGCCATTGGATTGATTTGACGGACTAAATCTTCTATTTCATGGAGACGTTCTTGCTTTACCTGGTCTGTTTTTGTGAGATAAAGATGGTCGGCAAAGGCAATTTGTTTTTCTGGCTCGCTTTGCCAGGCTAATTGCTTTTCGATATAAAGACTATCCACTAGGCAGATAACCCCATTAATTCTGAAATGTTGTTTTAAAAAAGGTAAGTTGAAGAAGGTTTGAACGATAGGGGCAGGATCAGCCATTCCAGTGGTTTCAATGATAATGTGATCAATAGCTACGCCCTTCTCTTCCTTGGCCTTTAGGATGGAACGGAGCATGTCAGCTATATCTGTCCTTAGGGTGCAACAGAGGCAACCATTGGCCATTTGGTAGATATCCTCTTCAACTGCCATCACAAGACGGTGATCGATGCTTTCTTCACCATATTCATTGATGATGACAGCGACAGCCTGCCCATGGTCTTCTTTCAAAATATGGTTAATTAAAGTTGTTTTTCCCGCTCCTAAAAAGCCAGTGATAATGCTGACAGGAATTTGTGGCATTTCTGCTTCCTCCTTAAAAAGCCCTAGTACAGAGGGCGTATTCGCTAATTATTTTAGCATAAATCCCTGCAAGCGAAAGTATTTAAGCTTTTCCTTTCCAATTACTTGATTGGTCTCTTCAAATGAGAAAAAAACCGGAAGAAAAGAGTCAATTATCTTGACAAAAATTTTTACATTAGTATAATAAATTCTGTCGTCAAGAGACGTTCGTAATCCCTTGCTGTCTTGTACCGAGGTTTTACGCATGATATTGCTAACCAGGCTCACGTCTGGTTAGCTTTTTTCTTTTATAGAGGAGTAAATTTTCTTTAATTCGGTGCCTTTTATAAGCATGGTATAATAACAATGTGAGCGATAAGGAAGCCCCTTAATAGGCTCTCTAGCATTACTTTTTTCATAAGAAAATTAGGGATCTTCTTTTATGGAGGTGAGCAAATGAAAGCAGAAGAATATAAGCAGGCTATCCGTCACTATGCGATGGAAGAATTAAATATTCAAAAAATTGGTTTTACGGATGCTTCTCCTTTTTTGGAATATGAGGAAGGCTTGAGGAAAAAGCAAAGGGAAGGCCTATTGAGTGGCTTTGAACACCCTATAATAGAAGAAAGAATTTATCCAGATCGTATTTTTGACCAGCCCAAGACCATCCTTTCGCTTGCGCTTGCCTATCCTACTAAGCCAAAAGAGAAGCTAGAAAGGAAAAAAGGAGAGAGGCGAGGGGCCTTTGCACGAGTTTCTTGGGGAGTAGATTACCATACCCTAATGGCCAAAAAATTGGCTCTCTTGGAAGACTATATCAAGGAGTTAATTCCTGGCGTCCGCTGCAAAAGTATGGTAGATACTGGAGAATTAATTGATGTTGCTGTAGCGCAACGAGCTGGCCTAGGCTTCATTGGCTATAATGGACTACTTGTGACAAAAGAGTATGGGTCTTATGTCTACTTAGGAGATATGATATTAAGTGTAGCCTTGCCTCCTGATAAAGCTATGGCTAATCAATGTGGAGAGTGTAGACGTTGTGTGCAATTTTGCCCAACAGGAGCCTTGCTAGGGAACGGCTCAATGAATCCGCATCGTTGCTTATCTTTTCAAACGCAAAATAAGCAGTTTATGGGGAAAGAGTTTCGACGAAAAATGTCGCACGTTATTTATGGTTGCGATATTTGCCAACAAGTTTGCCCATATAATAGGGGGATGGATTTCCATCTGCATCCTGAAATGGAGGATGATCCTCAGACGATTTTCCCTGAATTGACGGAGTTATTGACCTTGTCTAATAGGGAGTTTAAGGAAAAGTTTGGCCACTTATCAGGAGCTTGGAGGGGAAAGAAGCCTCTTCAGAGGAATGCTATTATAGCCTTGGCAAATTATAAGGACAAAACAGCTGTGCCCAGTCTCTTGGAGTTGATGGAAAAGGATGCTAGGCCAGTTATTGTGGGGACTTCAGCTTGGGCGGTGGCAGAAATTATTGCCACTTCTTCAGTAGAGTTGGAGAGATTTTTTAAGGAAGTTCAAGAACGCTTCCCAGAAGACGAGGACTTTCAGACGGAAATGAATCAGGCTTTACATAGATTAAGGGAGAAGGAAACTGATAGATCAAGTTGATAAAAGATTGAATCAAGAGAAGGACGTGTAGAATCCTTAGATGAAAGTTCGCCTTACTTTTGAAATTCCTTAAGACTAGTCGACTAAATAGAGATAGGAGAGGCTAGCTTTTATAGAATTTAAAGAGTAAATATCGTTTAAAATGGCGAAAACATGAAGAAGCAGCCCTTTAAATGAGGGAAACTGTGGCTTGGCTTTCTGAATAGCTAGAGGTTAGTGGGGCAGTATTTCATAAAGATTCCCCGTTTTTTGTCTTATATCGTGGTTTTCAGTACTATGTAAATATAAAAATCAGCTGATAATAGCAGAATAAATTTTACTAAACTTTTATAATAAAAAATGTTGTAAGAAATTAACTGGTAAAAAAATTGCCAAAAACGAAAAAGCTTAGAAGAGAGGAAAAGAAAAATGACTAAAAACCATATTGTACTATATCAACCGTTAATTCCTGCTAATACTGGGAATATTTCAAGAACATGCGCAGCAACTGACACAACGCTTCATCTTATTCATCCTTTGGGCTTTAAGATCGATGACAAGCATTTGAAAAGAGCGGGTTTAGACTACTGGGATAAGGTGGATATTGTTCACCATGACTCTTTGGACGATTTCATGGAATACTTGGGAGATAGGCGTTTGTACATGATTTCTAAATTTGGGAACAAGGTCTATAGTGACCAAGATTTCACCAAAGATGACGAGATATTCTTCCTTTTCGGGAAGGAAACGACCGGCTTGCCAGAAGACTTTATGAGAGAGCGCCCTGAGAGTGCCATCCGCTTACCGATGGACGATAGCCATGTAAGGGCTTTAAACTTGTCCAATTGTGCTGCTATTATGGTGTATGAAGCACTGAGACAACAAGCTTTTCAAGGTTTGGATCAAACCCATCACTACGCCAATGATAAAATAGATAAAATAGACGGCGAAAAAAATAAAAAATAAGGCAAAAAAAGTCTAGTCACAAAATAAATTAAATGATAAAATGATTAAAGTGTGAGGAATTTGGCAATTGAAAGGCTTTCTTCTTCGTGCAAAGGCTTACAGCTAATGGTAAAATATAGCTGTATTCGAGATCGAGTGACGTCGGATCTCGAAAAAACAAAAAGGAAGGTGGATTTTGTTATGGCAGAAAAACCAATCCAAGTCTTTTCTGAAATTGGCAAGCTAAAAGAAGTTCTTTTACACCGCCCAGGGAAAGAATTGGAAAACTTAGTACCTGACTATTTGGAACGGTTGCTGTTCGATGACATTCCATATTTGGAACGTGCTCAAGAAGAACATGACAACTTTGCAAAAGTCTTGGAAAAAAATGGTGTCAAGGTTGTTTACCTCGAAGACCTAGCTGCAGAAGCTCTAAGCACTCCTGAATTGAAGGAACAATTCTTGGATGAGTATTTAGATCAAGCTAATATTCGTGGGGTTAAGACAAAAGCTCAAATCCGCGAATTATTGTTGGGGATTGAAGACAACAAAGAATTCATCCTTAAGACAATGGCTGGGATTCAAAAAGCTGAATTGCCAGAATTGGAAGAAAAGAACCTTTCTGACATGGTTGATTCCGACTATCCATTCGCTATCGACCCAATGCCTAACCTATACTTCACACGCGACAACTTTGCTTCTATCGGGTATGGGATTTCCTTAAACCGTATGTACTCTGTTACTCGTAACCGTGAAGTGATTTATGCGAAATACATCTTTAACTACCATCCAAAATACAAAGATGCTTATGTTCCACGCTTATATAGCCCAGAATATACTAGCCGTATTGAAGGTGGGGACGAACTAGTTCTTTCTAATAAGGTATTGGCAGTTGGGATGAGTCAACGGACGGCTCCAGAATCTATCGAAGTATTGGCTCAACATCTCTTTGATGCTGACATGGGCTTTGAAAAGATCTTAGCCTTTGACTTGGCTGTTAACCGTAAATTCATGCACTTAGATACAGTATTTACAATGGTTGACTACGATAAATTCACTATTCACCCAGAAATTGAAGGCGACTTGACAGTTTACTCCATTACTCGTGATGAAAACAAAGAATTGCATATCGTACAAGAAACAGCTAAATTGGAAGACATTTTATGTAAAGCTCTCGGCTTAGAAAAAGTAACATTGATCCGTTGCGGAAATGGTAACATTACTGCTGCTGCTCGTGAACAATGGAATGACGGTTCTAACACATTGACAATTGCACCAGGTGAAGTTGTTGTTTATGACCGCAACGTTATCACGAACAAGGCTCTTGAAGCCCATGGATTGAACTTGCACGTTATCCCAGGATCCGAATTAGTTCGCGGTCGTGGTGGTCCTCGTTGCATGTCTATGCCATTGTTCCGTGAACCATTGGAAAAATAGCATAGGGCTGTAGCTAGATACAACTAGTATAGGGTAATTAGCTTGTAAACCATTTGTTAGGAGCTTATTTCACAATTGGCGCTTCGACCGATCTATTTGACTAAATGGATCGATGCTTGGCAGTGTAGAGGCTGCTTGATCCGAGTCAAAAAGGAAAGGTGTTCTTGAAATAGCTAAGTCAGTTGGTATGGCAGAAACTTTTAAGGGTGCGGTTTTTGGCGAGCTAACGCTTACTTTTAGAGGACAAGTGTTGATTGAAAATAACTTTACGGGTTGCCATTTTTAGCTATTAGGACTAGGTTTTATTTAGACCTAGGCTAGAGAGGAAAGTTTCTTAAAGGCAGGGGAGTATTCTCCTTGACTGAATGGCTAGGGATGTCTTGTCGAATGTTTGGGGTTATCCGATTTAAGATCACCTCTAGAATACGTTCATCAAATCGAACAAGCTGAAAACCGCCTATAAGCGGTTGTAGCTGCTACACCAGTTAACTTATTCAATTAGGAAAGTTTAAGCTGTGGCGGGCGGAAACGCCCGCCAATTTTTATAGAAAGTAAGCGAAGGTTTGTCAGGAAACAAGTATTTATAGGCTATTAGGTATTATCACATGGCAAGTCGATGAATTACTTTAAAGTAAAGAGCTTTTCAATTGGCTATAAAAGTTTCTTTTACGAGCATTAATTAAAGAAAAGGATGGACGATTATGGAAACAAATGAGAAAAAAGGCTTTAAAATGCCCTCATCCTTTGTTATTCTGTTCCTCATTATCGCAGTTATGGCTGTATTAACTTGGGTTATTCCAGCCGGTAAATATGATGTCGATAAAGCAGGGAACTTGATTGCAGGGACTTATAAACAAGTGGCAAGTAACCCACAAGGGATTTGGGATGTCTTAATGGCACCAATTCACGGTATGCTTGGTAAAGGAGATACGGGTGGATCTATTGAAGTAGCCTTCTTTATCTTGATGGTTGGGGGATTCCTTGGCGTTGTTAATGAAACAGGTGCTCTTGATGCAGGGATTGCTTCAACAGTCCGCAAATACAAGGGTAAAGAAAAAATGTTGATTCCTGTTTTGATGTTCTTGTTCGCTCTTGGTGGCTCGACCTATGGGATGGCTGAAGAAACAATGGCTTTCTATCCATTGATCGTTCCTGTTATGATGGCTGTTGGTTTTGACGCTGTTGTTGGGACAGCAATTATCTTGCTTGGGTCTCAATTAGGTTGCTTGGCTTCAACAGTTAATCCATTTGCAACAGGGGTAGCTTCAAACATTGCAGGGGTTTCTCTAGCTGATGGTATCGGTTTACGCTTACTTATCTTTGCTATGGTGGTTGTTTTAGGGGTTGCCTATGTATGGCGTTATGCGTCTAAAGTTGAAAAAGATCCTAAAGCTTCCATTGTGTATGGCTTGGAAACACCTGAACGCCATGCCATGGAATTAGAAGCTTCAGACGGGGATGTTCGCACTTTAACGAAGAAACAATCCCACGTGTTGATGGTCTTTGCCTTAACTTTTGTCATCATGATTATGAGCTTGATTCCTTGGGGGACTTGGACAAACTTCTTCTCTAATTCCGTCAAAGGCCTTACCAATGCGCCAGCTATTGGGACGATTCTAGGGAAAGATCTCTTGCCTTTTGGGGAATGGTACTTCCCAGAAATTACTATGCTCTTCCTCTTTATGGCTGTTTTGGTTGGCTTTATCTATGGCATTAGTGAAGAACGCTTTATTGATGTATTCTTACATGGTGCTGCCGACCTCCTATCAGTTGCCTTGATCGTTGCGGTTGCTCGTGGTATTCAAGTTATCATGAACGATGGTCAAATTACAGCGACAGTTCTTTACTGGGGTGAACAATCCTTGGGCGGTTTATCCAAACCAGTCTTCATTGTCCTCACCTACATTTTCTACTTACCATTAAGCTTCTTGATCCCATCTACATCTGGATTGGCAGGGGCAACAATGGGGATTATGGCTCCATTGGGTGAATTTAACGGTGTGGCTCGTTCCCTCGTTATCACAGCTTATCAATCTGCTAATGGGCTCTTGAACTTGATTTCACCAACAAGTGCTATCGTTATGGGTGGTTTGTCACTCTCTAACGTGCCAATTGAAAAATGGTGGAAATTCGTTATGCCATTGATCGGCGCTGTGGTTGTTGGGACAGTAATTGTCTTAGTCCTTGGAACAATGATTTAAGACAAGGAAATAGATTTGACTATTCCTCTAAGCTAAATGGATGAAACATTATAGAAAGACCACCCTGGACGATTTTGTTCAGGGTGGATGCTTTCAATAAAGATATTTGATACAATTCTTTAATCAGGTCTTGTATCTTTAATAGAACGGAAACAATTGAATCCGCTTAACTTGAGAGGGTGTGTAGTGGGATTCAACTAAAGAAGGGAGTTTTACTATGGGTCAATTTGTAGAAGAATCACATTTAACAGAATGCTATCAAGCGATTAAACATGTCGTAAGTTTCCCATCTGTTTGTAATGAAGGAGAAAATGGGACACCATTTGGGCAAGCTATCCAGGATTGTTTGGAAGACACACTGGAACTTTGTAAATCCTTAGGGATGAGAACTTATATTGATCCTGAAGGCTACTATGGCTATGCGGAAATTGGGGAAGGTGAAGAATTATTTGCTGTCCTTTGCCATCTAGATGTTGTTCCAGTTGGTGATGAAAGCAAATGGACAACACCTCCTTTTGAAGCAAATATTCGAGACGGTCGTATATACGGACGGGGCACCCAAGATGATAAGGGTCCTACAATGATTGCTCTTTATGCCTTGAAGTCTCTCTTAGATAAAGACGTTACCTTTAATAAACGCTTGCGCTTTATTTTTGGGACAGATGAAGAAACCTTATGGCGTTGCCTAAACCGTTATGCTGAAAAAGAAGAAAAAGCGACCATGGGCTTTGCTCCTGACTCTGGCTTCCCATTAACTTTTGCTGAAAAGAAATTGCTTCAAGTGAAATTACACGGCCCTGGATGCGAACAAGTTCAAGCTGATTTAGGTGGAGCCTTCAATATGGTTCCAGATGAAGTTCTTATTGAAGATCCAATTAATGAAAAAGTGGCAGAAGCTTTATCGAAGAAAGATATTCCTTATGATCTTGAAGATGGAAAGTTGCATATCAAAGGGAAATCCGTTCATAGTAAAGACTCTGATCAAGGGATTAATGCTGTTATGCGTTATCTCATTGGGTTGAATGAAGTCATTGACCATCCATTAGTTAAATTCTTGGTGGAAAAGATTGGGGAAAATGCCTTAGCTTATGATCTTGTAGGGACTGACAAAAAAGATGATGTATCTGGACCATTAACCCTAAATGTGGCTCGTGTGACTTTAGATAAAGACCATAGTGAAGCTTGCCTAGACCTTCGTATGCCAGTGAAGATCGAAAAAGATGAAATGACTCAACCAATCATTGATAAAGCTAAAGAATATGGTGTGGAATATGAAGAATTTGACTATTTAGATTCTCTATACGTGCCTCTTGATAGTAAACTGGTCACGACTCTCTTGAATGTTTATCGTGAACATACTGGAGATATGACAGAAGCTATTTCAAGTGGCGGGGCGACTTTCGCACGTACGATGGACAATTGTGTGGCTTTTGGTGCTCATTTACCTCAATATGAAGAAACAGAACACCAAATTAATGAGTTTATCGAATTGGATAATGTCAAAGTGGCTATGGAAATCTATGCTGATGCTTTGTATCAATTAGTAACTGTAGAAGGGGAGAAGTAAGCTATGGGAAGAAAAATTGTAGTTGCATTAGGTGGTAACGCTATTTTATCAAAGGATGCTAGTGCAGAAGCGCAACAAAAAGCCCTACAAGAAACAGCCAGCTACTTAGTTCAATTTATTGAAAATGGGGATGAATTAATCATTACCCATGGCAACGGGCCTCAAGTAGGGAACTTGCTCTTGCAAATGGCCGCAGCAGATTCTGAAAAGAACCCAGCCTTCCCATTAGATTCAGCTGTAGCGATGACAGAAGGATCCATTGGTTACTGGTTACAAAATGCGATGGGAAATGCATTACGGGCAAAAGGGATCAAGAAAACTATTGCGTCTGTTGTAACCCAAGTCGTTGTAGATAAAAATGACGTCGCTTTTGAAAATCCAACTAAACCAATTGGCCCATTCTTGTCAGAAGAAGATGCTAAGAAAGAAATGGCTGCAACAGGGGCTAAATTTAAGGAAGATGCTGGCCGTGGTTGGCGTAAGGTAGTTCCAAGTCCAATTCCAGTAGCTATTAGTGAAATTGATGTCATTAAGAACTTGGTAGACAATGGCTATATCGTCGTTTCGGCTGGTGGGGGTGGTGTCCCTGTTATTGATGAAGAAGGTCAACTGAAAGGTGTAGAAGCTGTTATTGACAAGGACTTTGCTTCTCAAACCTTGGCTTTAGATGTAGACGCTGATATTTTCCTTGTCTTGACAGGGGTAGATAATGCTTACATCAACTTCAATAAAGAAAACCAAGAAAAATTGGAACATGTAACTGTTGCTGACATGAAGAAATATATCGAAGAAGGACAGTTTGCCCCAGGTTCCATGTTGCCTAAAGTGGAGGCGGCAATCAAATTTGTTGAAAATGCCAAAGATGGTAAGGCAATTATAACTTCTTTGGAAAACATTCAACAAGTTATCGCTTCTGATGGCGGAACAGTTATCACTAAATAATAGAGTGATGAAAGGCTCATTATCCTATGGGCCTTTTCATCTACCCTTTTTTGGGGTAAGAGCGCTATCAAAACGTGATTTTGTGTAAAAAAGGTCACTTCTTGGACAAAACACAATGAAAAAGCATCTCTTTAGGGCATTTTTGGAGTTAATCTATAGTTTATAGTCAATGGAGCAAATGATTGGAACAAGGAGATAAGGAGGATAGGGATGAACAAGTTATTGAAAAAGATTTGTAGCACTACTCTAGCTATGGCTGTCTTAGCCCCATTACAAGCAATCGAGGCTTGCACGACAGTTATCGTTGGTAAAGGGGCAACAGTAGATGGGTCAACGATGATTGCGCGTAATGAAGATATGGGGACGTCCTGGCCTAAATACTTTGTTGTACGTCCAGCTGGGAAAAATAAATCAACGAAATATGTGTCAAAAGGGAATGGCTTTTCCATGACTATTCCAGAAGAACGCTACAAGATGACGGCAACTCCTGAGTGGGATGAATCAGAAGGAACATTTGATGAAGCAGGGATCAATGAAAAAGGCGTTGCGATGAGTGGGACGGAATCTCTTGAGGCCAACAAAAAAGTCTTAGAAGTAGACCCCTTAGTCAAGAAAGGGATTGGCGAAGATAGCATGAATAGCGTCGTGCTCCCTTATATAAAATCAGCTCGTGAGGGTGTAGAACGCTTAGGGAAAATCGTAGAAAAATATGGAGCCGCAGAGGGTAATGGGGTTATCTTCTCTGATAAAGACGAAGTGTGGTATATGGAAATTGGGACAGGGCATCAATGGGTTGCCCAACGAATTCCAGATGATAGCTATGCGGTCATTGCCAATCAAATCGTGATTGAAGAAGTGGATTTAGACGATAAAGACAACTTCCTAGGGTCTAAGGATTTGATCGAGACTGCAAAAAAAGCTGGGACCTATAAAGAAGGGGAAAAGTTTAATTTCGAAAAAGCCTATGGAACTAATACAGATGCTGACAAGCAATATAATTATCCACGGGTATGGTATGGGCAAAAACTTCTTACCCCAAGCAAGGAACAAGATTTAAAGAGTTACGACTTCCCATTTGTATTGAAGGCAGATAAGAAGATAGGGACAGCAGACATTGAAAAAGTTTTGACTTCTCACTTTGAAGGAACGGAGTATGACTATCAAGTGAACAAAGAAAGTCAATTGCGTCCAGCCTCTGTGCCACAAACCATGGAATCACATATTTTGCAAATTAGGCCAAATATGCCTGCTGACCTAGCTGGGGTGCACTGGTTATCTCTAGGGGTACCTGAAACATCAGTTTATGTACCTTTCTACTCAGGGATTACGGATACGCCTAAAGCTTATAAGACAGGAACAGATAATCCAGCTGACGATGGAGCTTACTGGACTTTCCGTAGGGTGAACGCTATTGTGAGTGCGCATTTCGACCCATTCAAGAAAAAATACGTGCAACCAGTCCAAGAGAAAGCTAGAGAAGAATTGGCCAAAGATCTAGCTGAAACAGATAAAGAAGCTTTGAAGATAAAAGACAAAGAGAAGCGGGCTAAATTCTTGACGGAAGCTTCTGAAAAACGTGCGGATAAAATGTTGAAAAAGTGGGATAAGTTAAGCAATAAGTTGATGAAGGCCTTAGCCGATGAAACAACAGTTTATCATAACCCTGACCTTTAAGAGGGATTTGATAGGAATAAAATAAAGAGAGATATCTTTAGCTATAATCGTAAACTTTGGACGATTAGCTTGAAGAAAAGAGATTGTTTGAGTAAACAATAAATAAGTGGTCTAGTGTATGTTTTTATAGATGAAATGGAGGGCTAGTAATGAAATTTAAACCATCATTGTCAGCAGCGGTATTATTGACTGGAGCTATGTTGACTCTATCGCAAAGTCAGGTTTGTGCTGAAGAAAATAAACAAGCAAATCCAGCTGAAGCGACCACGAGTCAGCCGGCTACATCAGGGACAACTACGCCCCCCTCGGTAGAAAAAAAGGAAACAGATGAGTCAATTGACAAGCCACAAGCAGGTGAAGCAGCTGATAGTGAAAAGAATAATGAGCCAGAAGTCGAAAAGGCAACAGGAGAAAGCACTGATAAAAGTTCTATTGATAACGAAATCAAAGCTAATATAGCTCCTGTCAGTGAAAAGATTGATAAGAAAAAAGCCAACACTATCGTTAGACCAGTCATTGCTATTCAAAATGACACTTTGTACATGGCAGAATCTCAACGAGGGGATTTGAAATTAAATAAAAAGATTACTAGCTTAGAGGATGTCGAAATTTCATTTGGCGGTAAAAAAACGGATGAATGGAAACAATGGAATATTAAAAGTGGTGCATTCGATGGAGGGAATGTTTTCAACCTTGAGAAAAAGGATACAGATACCATTAACTTTGAAATGAAGCCAATATTTGGTATCACTGATTTATCACAACGCTGGCCACATAATCTTCGTCGTATGTATACAGACTATATAAAGGATTTTGAATTAGTGGTGAAAGATAAAAAAGATGGAACAGTACTGTATAAAAAAATCTACCATCTTCGCCCCTATGAGCATTTCCATACTTATGATGAAATGGTCAAGAAGACCGAAGAAATCACTAAAAATGCTAAGAAAGATCGCTATGTAGCACTTGAAGAATACGGTCGCTCCCTTCAAAATCGCCCACAAAGATTAGGGATTGTCGCTAAGAATAAAGAAGATGTTGAAAATTATCTGAAGAATTTTACGCCGGAAATGCTGAATCATCCTTTAGATGTTCTCAAAAAAATAAAAGCAGGCCAGTTAAATTACAAAGTCCCTATCTTTATTAACAATACCCATGCCGATGAACAACCAGCCATTGATATTGTTGTAGGCTTATATGAAAAATTTGCAACAGCAGACAATATTACTTTTAAGACTACTGATGATGCAGGAAATCTTGTTGAGCGTGCTTACAAAGCCCAAGACGCTTTAGATAAGTTCTTCTTCCTTTTTAGTTTTGTAGAGAATCCTGATGGACGTTATCATAATGAACGCT
Source organism: Atopobacter sp. AH10 (assembly GCF_003664595.1). Taxonomy (GTDB): domain Bacteria; phylum Bacillota; class Bacilli; order Lactobacillales; family Aerococcaceae; genus Atopobacter. Next base: position 103,462 of record NZ_QXPZ01000015.1, on the reverse strand, counting down.
CCAATGCTAACGGCTTCGATGTCAACCGTGACCATGGTTATCAAACGCAAGCAGAAGCTAAGAATATGGTTGCTCAAATTAGTAAATATAACCCCTTAACTTTCTTGGATTTCCATGGTTTTCAAAAGCAATTCTTAATAGAACCATGTACAGCGCCACATGACCCTAATTTTGAATATGATTTGATGGTTCATAATATGTTGGAACATGCCCATGCAATGGGGCGTGCTGGTGTGGCTAATTCGCTATACAATGCTTATATGACGCCTCGTGAAGATTGGCCTTCGGGTTGGGATGATGATTTTTCAGGCTATACAGCAGTTTATTCCGTTTACCATCATGTGATGGGGCACACCATTGAAATTCCAGAGGGCAACGAAGAATCTTATAAAGCTGGCTTGTATGCCGGATTAGGTGGGATCTATTACGCTTTAACCAATAGAGATAGACTAATGGAAGCTAAACTATTGGCTATGCAAAGAGGGGTTTTGGGAATTGAAGATCCAAAAACCGAAAAAGAATTTGTTGGGCCTGATGGGAAAGTAGTTGGAAGGCCAAAATTAAATAATGGTAAATTCTTCCCGAATTATTATGTCATTCCTATGCAACCAGCCTTACAAAAGGATCCGAATGAAGCCTTTGAAATGATCGCTTACTTTAAGAGAAACGGAGTCGTTGTTAAACAGCTGAAGAAAGATATCAAAGGGACGAATTTTAAGAAGGGCGATTTAATTATTGATATGGCACAAGCTAAACGTGGTGTAGCCAATATGGCCCTTTGGCGTGGTAGTGATGACTCTGCATGGGATTCTATGTATGCAGAAGTTGTTGTGAACTTTCCACTCATGCGTGGCTTTGATATTCAAAGGGTCAATAAACCTGAATTCTTCAAGGGATATTTGACTGATGTCACTTGGGAAAAAGCGCCACGAGATATTCCAGCTGTCGCTCCATTCTACTTTGTGGAGAATAATTCCATATATGCTGTGAAAGCAGTCAATAAGGCTTTAGAGCAAGGCTTGCCTGTTTATTTGACGAATGGCGGTTATTATTTTAGTGCCAAGACTTTGAAAGCTGTCTTTGATGACTATGCTTTGAAAGCGAAAGCTTTTTATGGGACTACCATTGCTAATCGCTTAATGACTAAAAAGATTTTTGCACCAGGCCAACCAAACCTACATTTAGGATATAATAGTCCATCCAGATCCAGTCGGGCATTAAAGGAAATGGGCTTTACTTTGGTGGATAATTTTGAAGATGCTGACTTAGTCATAGCTGACGATGAGCAATTGAACCCAGAATGGATTGGTAAAAAACCGATGATTCTTTTGGGTGGAGAAGCAATAGTAAAAGCGATTGAAAATGGTAAATTGCCTAGAATTTCTCTCCGATACACAGATGATCGCCATGAGGGCTTGTTGAAGGCACTCCTAGACACGAAGAATCCATTGACATCAGGCTATACAGAAGATGGATATTTCTATACTACATCAGGAGCATGGCTGATCAATGATAATAAAGATTTCCATTCAGTTCTCAAACTTAAAGGAGAGGGAGCTTATCTTGCTGGATGGTGGCCAGGACATGAAAAAGCCTATAATCAATCTGTTGTGTTAGAAGGTAAAATAAATGGGATGCCAACTTTGATTTATGCGGGGACACCACTTAATAAGATGCATACTCATGCCTTTTATCGTCTGATTTCTAATGCTATTTACCACTATACATTGAGGGAAGCTGATAAGAATAAAGTGATAGAATCTCTTAAAACAGATTCAGATAATAGTGAAAATGATATTTTGAATCCATCAGTCGACCAATCCACGGATAATGGTGAAATAAAGAATGATGATCCAACAACTACTGGCAAAAAGAAAAATGAACTTGATCAAGAGTTAGGTAAAACTAGTGATCAAGAGCTAAATAAAACTAGTGATCAAGAGTTAGGTAAAACTAGTGATCAAGAGGGTATTGAAGGGGAAGTTCTTGCTGTTGTGCCATTAAGTCATGGGAAATTACCACAAACAGGAGACAAACAAATAGGGGCAATTTACTTACTTGTTTTGACAACTGGGGTTTTACTTTTAAGCGTCAATAAGAAAAAAGAAGAATAACCCTGACCTTTAAGAGGGATTAGGGCGGAAATAACTGGGGAAAAGCGCTTTTAAGAGAAATAGCATGAAATAAAATTAAAAAAAGTTAAAAAGTCCCTTTACAAAAGTGAATTAGCTTGATACGATGAAGCAGTAATCAAGAAAGTGATCATCAAGAGAGTAATTGTCTAGAGTAAGTTTCTAGCGAGTCGGGAGGGTGGAAGCCGACGCTTATATCTGCAATGAAGCGCACTTGATGCACGAGGGAATGAACACCAGTAGTTCTCTCCGGACGATCCCCGTTATGGATGTCGAGGACCTATGATAGGTCAATATAGAGTGGTACCGTGCAAAGCACCTCTATCGTTTTTGATGACGATTGAGGTGCTTTTTTGTTCATTAAAAGGAGGCAAAAAGATGGATTATAAAGAATTAGTTGCGGGAGCTTTAGCGAATGTTTTAGAAGGCTCTCTATCCAAAGAAGAAATTTACAACTTGGTTGAAAAACCTAAAAATGCTGATCATGGGGACTTGGCTTTTCCTTGCTTTACTTTAGCCAAGGCTCTTCGTAAATCTCCAGTTGCAATTGCTCAAGAATTAGCCGAAAAAATTGACGGAGCAGACTTTGATGGGGTGCTAGCTATTGGGCCTTACATCAACTTCCGTTTGAATCGTCAAGTGGTCGCTAGTAATGTTTTAGAAGAGATCCATGAAAAAGGTGAAGCATATGGCTCTTCAAACATTGGCCAAGGGGGAAATGTCACTATTGATATGTCCAGCCCTAACATTGCTAAACCATTTTCTATGGGGCACTTGCGCTCAACTGTGATTGGGAATGCTATTGCTAACTTGATGGCAAAAGCAGGCTATAATCCAATTAAGATCAACCACTTGGGGGACTGGGGAACCCAATTTGGTAAGTTAATCGTAGCTTACAAACTCTGGGGGACACCAGAAGAAGTCAAGGCTGATCCGATCAAGGAATTACTTCGCTTATATGTAAAATTCCACGAAGAAGCTGAAATTCATCCAGAATTAGAGGACGAAGGACGTCTATGGTTCAAGAAATTAGAAGATGGGGATGAAGAAGCACAAGAATTGTGGACTTGGTTCAAGGATGAATCCATGAAAGAATTTAACCGAGTTTACGATATGTTAGATGTGAAATTTGACCATAACACAGGGGAATCTTTCTATAATGACAAGATGCAAGAAGTTATTGATATCTTGAAAGACAAAGGCTTGTTAAAGGTTAACCGTGGAGCCCACATCGTTGAATTAGATAAATACGATTTGAATCCAGCCTTGATTATGAAGACCAATGGTTCTACCTTGTATATTACACGGGACTTGGCTACTGCTCTTTACCGGAATAGAACCTTTAATTTTGTTCAATCACTCTATGTTGTGGGGAGCGAACAAGCTAACCACTTCAAGCAATTAAAAGCTGTTTTGAACGAAATGGGCTTTGAAAAGAGCAAGGATATGCATCATATCGAATTTGGTTTGATTACTTTGGGTGGGAAGAAATTATCTACTCGTAAAGGGAAGATTGTCCTTCTAGAACAAGTCTTAAAAGACTCTGTTGCCCTTGCTAAGAAGCAAATTGAAGAAAAGAATCCAAATCTCGAAAATAAAGATGAAGTTGCTCATCAAGTAGGGGTTGGAGCTGTTGTCTTCCACGACTTGAAGAACGACCGTCGCAATAATTTTGACTTCAACTTGGAAGAAGTTGTTCAATTCGAAGGAGAAACAGGTCCTTACGTGCAATATACTTATGCTAGAACACAAAGTATTCTAGAAAAAGCAAAAGGCTTGAAGATTGAAAACGAAACTTACGAATTGTCTGATGACTACAGCTGGAGCGTGATTAAATTATTGGAAAACTATCCAAATATCACCAAGTTAGCTGTTGAAAAATACGAACCATCTATTATTGCTAAATATGTGATTAACTTGGCACAAGCTTTCAACAAGTACTATGCTAACAGCAAAATTTTGGTGGAAGACCAAGCTTTGTATGCTCGTTTGCGTTTAGTTGAAGCGACAGCTACTGTCATTAAAGATGGTTTAGGTCTTTTGGGCGTTCATGCACCAAAAGAAATGTAAACTAGCTAAATCAAGACCAAGTCGTTTAGGTTTTGCGACTTGATCGCTGGAGAGCTGGGACTTGTTGAGGACAAGACCAGTAACTATCTATTCTCCATTATTTCATGACTATCCCTCATCAAGGCTGCCATCTTGATGATCGACGTCAAGGGTTGGGACATGAGCAAAAAAGCTCGCCTATTTCATGATAGGTCGAGCTTTTTTTGTTAATATATAAAGCTAAATGTTTCCGAACTTTGCCAGCATCTATTTTTTTAAAGTGGGAGGGAATAAAATTGAAAGATGCCGACTATGTTTTTCAGTTAAGAATGAGTGCAAGAATATAGCATCAGTTAACAGGCTTATTGTAGAGGGAAATAAAAGCTATTAGTCCAAATAAATTGAAAAATAGTCGGGGTCAATGAAATGCAAAATTTTACCCGAATACTCGAGGTGTCCTTCTTCTTTCAGGCTTTTGATCACATTTCCAGCAGTTTCTCTTGTCGTTCCGCTCATCAGCCCAAGTTCAGTAACAGTTAATTTGTAAGGGATTTTGATAGAGCCATCTTCTTGTTTCACCCCAATATCTTTCCCCCAGATGGCTAAGGCCTGCATGACACGGTCGCTAGCGCTAGAGGTGGTCGTGTTACGAATGCGGAGTTCGTGATAGCTGAGGACGTCTGAAAGGTGGGTGTACATGGTGACTAGAGTATCTTTGTTGCCCTTAATCAATTCCTCGAAAAATGCTGTTGGGATGTAGATCACCTTGATAGAAGTTAAGGCAAAGGCAGAATAGCGGTAGTATTTATCACTGAATAGGCCACCGTATGGGAAAAACTTGTGAGGGCTAACATAGTCAATGTAGGAATAAGAAGCGGTTTGATCGGAATTTTCTAATCGAATCAAGCCATCACAGAGAAAATAGACGCGAGATCTAGCATCTCCTTCATCAAAGAGTATTTGACCCTTGATATAAGACCGGAAAAATAGATGTTCTTTCAGCGACTGTTTTTCGTCTGGAGTCAGTTTGGCTAACAAGGAATCGTTAAGAAATTCTTCGATGTAAGCATCGGAACTTTTAGATCTTTTTCGGTTCATGAATGTCATCGTCTCCTTTCTCTTCATCCTTAAGTGTATCATATTTTTTGATGAAGAATTTGAATCGCTTTTAAGAATTTGCAAAAATAGGCACTGAGTATGAGGCAATTGAGTCAGAAACAGAGTAGAATAGTAGGGACATTTATAATGGAAGTGATTTTTATTGATGAATCAGATAAAAGAAGTTCTTAAAAAGATAAAAGATTTCCTAGTGACCTCTTTTAAAAAGATGAATGAAAATGAAGACTTAAAGAGAACGCTATCCGGGCAAAAAAGTCGATGGATTAACTTGTGGCGGAAATATAGACTGAATAAAGTTGTTCTCTTACTTTTTTTACTGCTTGTCCTAATAGCGAGTATCCACATGGTATTTTTGGCTAAAAGTGCCAATGTGTCCAGCTTAAAAGATGGCTTAAGTCGAGAAACTGTTTTTTATGATAAAGATGGTGATCAAGCAGGAACAGTGAGCCGGAATAAGGGGGCTTTTGTTCCAATGGCGAAGATTTCTCCTAATTTATCCAAGGCTGTCGTAGCTACAGAAGATAAACGTTTTTATCAACATAAAGGATTTGACCTTAAGGGGATAGGGCGTGCTGCTGTGGGCTATATTGTACATTTTGGCCGAATTAGTGGGGGTGGCTCGACGATCACTCAGCAGCTAGCAAAAAATGCCTACTTGTCATTGGATCAAAAGTTGTCGAGAAAGATGAAGGAACTTTTCCTAGCGCTTGAAATTGAGCGAAACTATAGTAAAGATGAAATTTTAGAAATGTACCTCAACCACGTCTATTTTGGAAATGGGGTTTATGGGGTAGAAGATGCTTCTCATCGTTATTTTGGGAAGCCGGCAAGTGACCTCAATCTCAGTGAAGCGGCCACTTTAGCAGGCATGTTGAAAGGTCCTTCCTTATATAACCCGATTGATCACTATGATCAAGCCATTAATCGGCGCAATACCGTTTTGGAAGTGATGGCAAAAAATGGCGTGATATCTGAGGCGGATAAACAAGCTGCCCAGGCGAGTGATTTGCATTTAGCGAACACCTATCAGGCAAATTCTGATTATCGCTATCCAAGTTATTTCGATGCCGTCATTAATGAAGCGATAAATCGCTATGGCTTAACCGAAGAAGAAATTATGGAAAGAGGTTATTCTATCTATACGGCTCTTGATCAAAACATGCAGGGGCAAATGGATAGGGCGATGAATGGGGCTTACTATCCGGATCATCCAGATGGAACGATGGTTCAAACAGCTTCAGTCGCTATGGATCCACAAACAGGTGGTGTACGAGCTTTATATGGAGGACGTGATAAGGGAGAGCATGTATTCCGTGGTTTTAACCGAGCCACACAAATGCGTGTTCAACCAGCTTCTACTTTAAAACCTCTCGCTGTCTATACACCAGCTTTAGAAGCAGGTTATAAACCAGATGATTTGTTGAAAGACGAAAAGTTATCTTATGGGAAAGATCGCTACACTCCAGAAAATTGGAACCATGCTTATCAAGGACAAGTGACGATGCGTGAAGCGATTGCCTTGAGTTGGAATGCTCCAGCTGTGTGGTTGATGGATAAAGTAGGCTTGGACAAAGGTATTGATAAGTTAAAACAATTTGGGATTCATACGGATGAAAAAGACCATTATTTAGGGGTAGCTTTAGGTGGTTTGACAGAAGGGGTCTCCCCTATGCAGATGGCCAGTGCCTATACCGCTTTTGCCAATAAAGGGATTCGAGCGAAGGGTTATTTAATTCGTGAAATCGTAGATGCTTCAGGCAAAGTGATTGTCTCCAATAAACGACCGACGACCTACAAGGTGACTACCCCGAATACGGCTAAAGTGATGACGTCTATGTTGTTGAATGTCTATAGTAATAATGGGACAGGGGCTTCTGCCCAAAATGGCTATCAAATGGCAGGGAAGACAGGGACGACAGTTGCTAAAGCTGGGGATGAGGATAAGGCTGGATACCAATGGATGATTGCCTATACTCCAGATATCGTAGTAGCTACCTGGTTGGGTTATGACAAGACGGATGCTGAACACCACTTAGAAGGTGGGAGCCAAAATCATATCGGTCCATTATTCGGGCAAGAAATGGCTAATATCATTTCTGTTACCAAGCAGACACCATTTGGTACCCAACCTGACTGGCCAAATGATTGGGAAAATGCGGTGAGAGAGCGATTGAACTCGACACTGAAAGGCTTTGGAGAAGGGGCTAAACAATTTGGTGATCGTTTAGGCCAAAAACTTGGTGAAAAAGGTAAAGAGTTCTTGCAAAAAGCAGGTCAATGGCTGGAAGAAAAGATGCCTTAAAGTGACCTAATAGCAGCTGCTTAGGGAAAGCTATTTTAAGGGGGATCCACTTTCTTAGCTATAGCTGGAATAAGATTAAGGGAGAAAGACGGAGGAAAAGGCTTAAACTGGCAATACTTAGCAGTTCTTTGTTGGAATAGTCAGGTTTTAAAATTGAAAGATGGAGGGGGATGCTTTAGTCTTTGACTAAATAGCCCCTCCTTTTTGTGTTCCCGCATTCTAAAAAAGAGCCAAGATTTACTGGTTGAACTTTTGTGTCGTAAATTTCAAGTTCAAGTTAGCCACCCCCCTAAATTTTTCGCAAAGGGAGACAGATGAAAGTGAAATTCAGGGTTTATTTGTGGCCTCTAGGGTTTAAAGGAGATAGATCAAAGTGGATTGTATGGTTTAAAGGAGAAAGATCAAGGGAGAACTTAGAGTCTTTAGGGAAGTATCTGTTTGACCTAGAAGAAGCCATCAAGGAGAAACGAAAGCGGGTAAATCAAGTCAAAATCTAAAAAAGTAAACAAATCTTAGACAGTATAAGATTTTTCTAAGTAAAAGATAAGATCTCTTTTTTTAGATTGTAGCGCTTTATGGCTATTGGTATGCTTTTTCTAGAATTCTGAATATAACAATTGACAAGTACTTGTCACTAAATGGAGGAATCCCTATGAGTAAACTAACTACCTTATCTGCAGCTAGTTTAGCCCTAGCTGGCTTATTAGTCAGCACGCCTGTCATTCATGCAAAGGATGGCGATCAAGCTACTGGAACTTATACGACCGACAGCACTAGCAGCAAACTCTTGCATGATGTTTTAGAAGCTAAACAGAATGTGGAAAGAGTGAAGAAGGCTATTGCTAGTCAGGTAGATGATGTGAAGAAGATAGATGAAACAAAAAAAGAAGCTCTGAAAGCCTTAGAAGAAGCTAATTTATCGGTAAAAGAATTGCAAGAGTTAAAGGAAAAAGAAGCCAAGGCCAAAGAAGCGGATGCAGCTAAACAAGCGGAACTAGAGAAAAAAGTGAAGGAGTTAGATCAAAAAAATGAATCTCTCCTGCAAGAGCTAGAAAAGATTAATGAACAAGTGATGAAGTTTAATGCAGAATTGATCCAAGCTGAAAAAGCCCTAGAAGCCGCTAAAGCTGATCCAAAACTGAAGAGTGATAAAGAGGATGAAAAAAAGGCAGCTATGGAGAAAGTCAAAGCTGCTGAGGCGCTGGTGAAGGAAAAGACAACGATCTATGAAAGTGCGCAAAAGAAATCGGGAGACCGTTTAGTTGAGCAAGGAGAAGTGGAAAACGATTTAGAAGCCGCTGAACAAGAGAAAAAAGATTTCAAAGCAAGTGCTAGCGCCTTGACTCAACAAGTGAAAGAAGCTAAAAAGAAAGTCGATGCCATCAAATGGGAAGAATTGACAGCAGAAGTCAAAGAAGCAGAGGAAAAATTAGCAAGTGCAGAAAAAGAGTTGACGAAGAAGAAAGATGAGCTAAAAAAAGCTATCAGCAGTTTCAAAACAGCTTATAAAGCAGTAAAGGCGCAATCTCATCAAGAAGATGAAATGATGAAAGAACTCAGCAAAACTTACCGTGAATTAATGACTCCGGAAGAATTGGCTGAAGAAGCTAAAAAAGAACAAGCTGCAAAAGAAGCAGATAAAGATAAAAAGAATGATGGCGAAGTGGCTGAAGCAGAAAAAGATAAGGCAAAAGAAGACTTGAAAGCTGCTAAAAAGTTAGCTCATCAGCAGTTGAACAAGGCAGGAATAGTTGGCAAGATGTATCATGATCAGATTGATCGTGCTAAAAAGAAAGAGTCTGTGATGAATTTAGTGGCAGAACTATTGAAGGCACATCAAGATCAAGATAAGAAGAAAGAAGATCCAGCTGTTAGCCCAAAAGATCAAGGGAAGAAGAAAGAAGATCCAGCTGTTAGTCCAAAAGATCAAGATAAGAAGACAGAAGATCCAGCTGCTAGCCCAAAAGATCAAGATAAGAAAAAAGAAGATCTAACTGCTAGCCAAAAAGATCAAGATAAGAAGAAAGAAGATTCAGCTACTGCTTCAAAAGGAAAAGAAAAAGCAAGTAGTAAAGATTCCAATGGAGAGAAAGTTAAGGGGTCTAAAGACAAGAAAGAAAATGGGGCTAAGGGAATTCCATCTTTGAAAATCCAAAAGACGCCATCTGATCCAAGCACGAAAAAAGCTAAATCACCAGCGACTATTGTGACGGACAAGAAAAAGAAATTGCCACAAACTGGTGAAGTTCTGCTGAGCTCTTTTGCTGGTTTAAGCCTGCTTGCAGCTGGGGCAGTAGCTCGTTTTATCAAGAAAAAGGACTAATGGATTCGAAAAGGTAAATTCATAGGCTTTTGCAGCATTAGTCAATAAGAGGCTTATGCCTTAAAAATCAAAGGGCAGTCTTCTTATATCTACAGTCTTACAAGTTAGTTGACACTAGCCCTATAAAAATGCTAGCGAGTATAAATGAGGATTGAACATCATTTATACTCGCTGTTTTTTTAGGGGGAGTCAGGCATTAAGGCGACTTGTCTTTTAAGTTTCAAAGTAAGCAAAATCCCCTTAAATTTTTTCACCATGTTCTTTTGAGCCTTGGATAAGTTTTGGGGAAATTTAGGAAAGAAGAAAAAACTACCCCCCACTCGATCCTAGACAGTTTGTAAAAAAATATTACGACAGATTTAGGAAAGAAAAAAACTACCCCCTCTCGATTGATGGGGGTAGTTTTATAAGAAACATAGGATGAAAGGCTAGATTAAGGAATAATTTTACCTATATTAGCCCGCTTGTATTCCATTGGTGTAATCCCTTCAAAAGATTTGAAGGAGCGGGAGAAGTGGGATTGGTCGGAGAAAGAGAGAGCCTTGGCAATTTCTGTAGAAGAGGCGCCAGACGAAAGCATCTTTTTCGCTAAATCCATTTTACAACTTAAAATGTAGCGCTTGATCGGCACATGCACTTCTTGTTTGAACTGTTTGCGCAAGTTGGTTCCGCTGATGTGGAAGTAGTCGGCGATAGCATTAACTTTCAGATCTGTGTGGATGTTCAAGTCGATGTATTGGAGAACGGATGTAATAAATGGGTTGGAGCAGGTTTTCTTTGCGTCGCTAATAATAGACTTAAAGGCAGAGATAGCTGCAGCACGTACGACCATAATTTCTTCCAAACTTTGGGCACTTTCATTCTCAGCAAGGTAAGCTTGACGAAGTTTATAGGCATCGGTAATGGTAGAGCCAGAAGTGATCGCTGTATGGGTTAACAATTCTAAGATGATCAAGGAGTAATCTTTTTCATAGCGAATGGAATTACCAGCGTAGGTTTGGGTAAAAGGTTGAGCAATATCAACCGCTCCCTTGCCTTCTTTGACATACTCCTTAATGGCGGCTTCATGAGCGTATAAGGATAATTCATATTCATTATCTTTGGAGGTTAAAATTCGAAGACGAGACAGATCTACTTTCACACGATAGGCGTTACCAAACAGGCGTAGTTTATGAGGATCAATTTCTTCTTGAATTTGACCTAAGCAGGCGAGTAAAAGGGTAAGAAGTTCTGTCGTCTTATCTATAGAATAGATGGGTAAAGTAGATAAGATTTTATACAGTTGGTCAACTTTAATAGGATCAACATTTTGCTTTTCAAGGAGTTTGACTAAATCCTTTTTCGCTAGTGTGTCGTAGCGGAATGGCCCTAAAATCGTCACTCCTGCTTCAGTCCGACAGCTCAAAAAGGCTTCGTTTAATTCCCCGAATAAGCAAGTGTAGGCTTCTTCTAAATTGTTGCTGTAGTCTACCATGCCTTTATAGTCGTAAATTTCTTGACAATAGTTTTGGCAAGGCAAGACGAATTGTTCTTGATTTTTTGTATCATAATGATAAATAGTTAAGCGTAAGCACCCGTGCAGAGAACGCAATAGGGTTTTGCTTTCAGATGATAACATTAGACATCCCCTCCTATTAGGGTGTATTCACTTTAGAGTATAAGCGAAAAGTCGATAAAATAGTTCATTATCATTCAAAAGTTAGTAATTTCCGTCGTTAAATACTAGAAATGGCGAAATATACAGATCAAAAGTCCTTTTCTTTCCATGGATGCGCAAATGACTCGTTCGTTATTTTAGGAGACACGCTAGATAACACTTCTCTTTCCGTGGATGAGAAAAGTATAGTTAAGGAGGAGGGGCTAAAAGAACTAGGACAGGATAAGCCTGAAAAGAAAGAGCTAGTCTTCTTGTCCCTGACAAGGATTTTCGCTATACTAAAAGCAATGAAAAGTAAGTGGAGGAAAGTATTGTGACCAATAATATTTATGATACAGCGAATCAATTAGAACGGGATTTACGTGAATTATCAGCCTTCAAATCCTTGAAAGAAGCTTATCAAGCCATTCAAAATGATGAGGAAGCTAAGTCACTTTTTGAAGAATTTCGTCAAGTGCAATTAGACTTACAAAAGAAACATTTGGAAGGGCAAGATATACATCCAGAAGATATTCAAAAAGCCCAAGAAGTCGGGCAAAAAGCTAGTGGCAATGCTTATGTAAAAGATCTGATGGCGGCTGAACAACAATTGAGCCAAGTCTTAGAAGATATCAATCGGCTGATCACAAAGCCAATCCAAGATATTTACGAAGGTCGCTAGGCCTAATTTTGGTTAACTGGCAAAGGCAAGCTGGCTCTAATAGGAGCCAGCTTCTTTCAATTGCCAAAGACAGAAAGAGAGTAGAGGTAGAAAGAGATGCTTTTTTTACATTTGGCGGATCTTCACTTGGAAGAATCCCATTTCTCCAGCAAGGCTCAAGGGCTTAGGCAACGGATCAAGAGTGCAACAGAGGAAGCCTTAGAAAAAGCGGTCGATTTGGCCATTGATAAAGCAGTAGATGCGGTGATTATTTCGGGTGATTTGTATCACACGGCAGAACGGTCGATCGCAAAGCTCAAGCGACTTGCTAGTGAATTTAGTCGACTAGATCGAGCAGATATTCCTGTTTATTTGATTCACGGGAATCATGATTATGTCGATCGGGAAGAGTGGGATCAGCTTTGGCCAAGCAATGTCCATGTTTTTGGAGAAAAAGTTGAAACCATGCTCTTTACCACAAAGAAGGGGGAAAGAGTGGCTTTGTCCGGCTTTTCTTATCATACGAGATGGATTGAAAAAGATCTCATACAAGATTTCCCTTCTAAAGGAAATCAAGTGGACTACCATATTGGCTTATTGCATGGGGCAGAAGCAACAGGAAATGTGGATGAAGATCATTACGCACCTTTTCAACTAGCAGACATGCTAATAAAAGGATATGATTATTGGGCTTTGGGTCATATTCATCAAAGGTCTTGTTTGAATGAGCAACCACCTGTTATTTACCCTGGGAATATTCAAGGCCGTCATCGAAAGGAAGTTGGGGAAAAAGGGGGCTATTTAGTGGAACTTAACCCTGATGGTGCCCGTTTAAACTTTGTGCCCTGTGCCCCTCTCTTCTTTGAAAAAGTGACCTATGAAGCTCCTGTAAGGGATAATTTTCAAGAGGCTTTGGCTGATTTTCAACATTTTATCGAAAGAAAACAGGCAGCAGTAGCTAAGGAATTGGCGCTCGATGTGTCCTTTATCTTTCACAAAGACTTTCCTCTTTCAGTTAAACAGGCCATTAGAGAGATTGACCTTTGCCACTATTTTAATCAGGTCTACTTAGCTAAGGTGACTTTTATAGAGCAAGCCGAGCGACAATTAATCGTCGACCAATCTTTTTCAGAAGATTTAGAAAAAGTACGTAAGTCAGATGGCTGGCCTAATTTGTATCAAGAGGTTCTTTCCAGACTTTTAGCGGATAAATCCTTCCAATCCTTACATTTATTAGATCTCTTGGATGAAGACTTCCAACAAGAAGTGGAAGAGATGAGTCAGAAAATTTTATTAGAAGATCAACTAGGAGGGAAATAGATGCTTAAGGACCTACATATTGAAAAATTTGGCCACTTTCAAGACTATTCTGTAGAACTTTCTCCGGGATTTGTTGTTTTCTATGGAGCCAATGAGGCAGGGAAATCGACTTTGACCGCCTTTATAGAATCCCTCTTATTTGGTTTCCGCAATAAAAATCAGAAAAAAATGGCGCATTACCAGAATGGACAAGCCTTAATTTCCGGGACTTTGACCTTAAAAACTGAGAAATTTGGGGAATTGAAGATCAAACGGAGTAAGGATAAGACAGCGAGCCTCAGTATCAGAAATGAATGGGGAGAAGAAGTAGATCCAGAAGTTTTAGATCGCTACCTTAAGGGGATGACTCGGGAACATTTTTTGGAATTACAGGAATTTAATCAGGAACAATTGCATGAATTGACAGCCACGACAAAAGAAGAATGGCAACAGTTGTTTTATACCTTGAGTGGGTCAGGGAGTTTGACCCTCTATCGGATCAGCAAATCTTTTGAAAAACGAGCCGAAGAAATTTATACACCCCAATCGAAGAAGAGAGAGATGGATCAACTTGTTCAAGACTATCGAGCCTTAGCGGATAAGAAAAAAGTGCTCAAGGAGCAAGAAGTTGACTATTTAAATATCCTAAAACAGAAGGACACATTAGGGGAGAAACTAGAGAAGCTTGAAGGAACTTATCAAAAAGCTTTGGAAGATTATCATCACAAGGAACAATTAATGTCTCTAGAGGGGACTTATCAACGCTATAAGGCCTTAGAGGAACTAGCCCAAGAGGAAGAAACACCCTTGACAAAAGAGGATCGTCTCTTTGTGAGTCAAGCTCCAGATCGTTTGGCCAATTTAAGAGAAGAAGAGACGCTTTATCAAGAACGATTGAAAGAAGCGGAAGAAGAAGGTCAAATCAATCAAGAACGTTATAAAGTCCTGCAGGCTTTTGAAGAAAATCTTTTAGAAGGGCAAGAAGAACTAGAGGCTATCCAGCAAGAAGAAAGTTACTTCAACCATTTAAAGGAAAGTAACGGTCAACTGCTAGGCCGACTACTTCTTTATAAAGAAGAACACCATTTGCCAGAAGATTGGCAGGGAGAGCTGGCTTTAGAGGAAGAAGATTTTGATCAAGTCATCGCTTTGAAAGAGGAGAGAGAGCATTTAGCCTATCAAGAAAAGGAAGCTAAAGAAGCTTTAGAAAAAGCGAAAGTGGATTTAGGCAAGTCTTCTCAAGATAAAAAGAAGAAAAAGCTGATGGACTATGTGTCAACTCTTTCTGGAATAGGATTGGCGGGGATAGCTTTTTGTATGACTAGTCTAGGGGTCTTTCGATTTGTCCTAGCTTTTATCTTCTTTTGTTTATTTTTAAGTCGAGTGTATTTAACAGTTAAAGTAGATAAGATGAAGGCAGAACTTTCAGAAAGTATGGGGGCAAAAGAAAGTCTAGCCCAAGAGCGGCTCCAGTCTATTCAGAGAAAAAAAGACTGTGTGGAAGAAGACTTAGAAAGAATTCTTGCGAATGCTACTTTCCCGATTAGTGATAGGGATGACCTCATTGACAGTAAACAATTTGAAAGTGGACGCGACTTGTTGGATCAAGTAAGAAAGGGTCAAATAGAAGTTCAACAGTTAGCGGAAGAGAAAAAGCAAGTGGTCAATCGAGTGAGAAAGAGCTTATCTCCGCTTTTTGAGCAAATACCAGTCAAGAATGCAGAAAATAGCCTCGAAAGTTTATTGAAAGACGTGAGGGCTTATCGCCAAGAAGGGCAAAGTTTAGGTCAACAGCTGGCTGAGAAGGAAAAGACCCTAAGTCTATATCGGCAACAATTAGCCCGCTTGTCAGACGAAATGACTCGCATACAAGAGAGATTGATCAAATTAGAAGACTTGGTTCAAGTTGATGATGTGAAGAGTCTCTTAGAGCAAGTGGAAAGAGATAGTAAACGGCAAGAGGCTAAGGCTAGTCGCTTACAATTTAAGGAAATAATGGGGGACTATCTGAAAAGCTTAGAAGAGATGGATCAGCCAATAGAGGCAAGTGATCTAATCCAGCAAAAAGAGTATTTAAAAAACCTTTTTGCTACAAAACAAGAATGTCAAAAGGAATGGATGGAAGTTTCATCTAGGCTCAAACAAATGGAAGAGGATGGCCGCTATGAAGAGGTCCTTTCTGAAAGCGAAGAAGTAAGACAAGAGATTAGAGAAAAAATGAAAGAATGGGCTAGTAATCAGTTGGCTTTATCTTGGGTTCAAACAGCCCTAGATTTGCGTTTAGGGCAATCAATACAGACTGTCTTTAAACGTGCGGAAGGCTATTTAGCCCGCTTGACAGAAGGACGCTATGTCAGATTAGTTTCAAAAGGGAAGCAATTAGATGTTTTATCAAAAGACGGTGACCGCTATGCCTTAAAAGACCTATCCGTCGGGACAGTTGAACAGCTCTACACCGCTTTGCGTTTGGCTATGGCTCATGGGGAGGAATTACCACTTCTGATTGATGATGCCTTTGTCAATTTTGATCCCGTTAGACGGCGAGAAGCTTACGAGTTATTAAAGGAATTAGGGCAAAAGCAGCAAATTCTCCTTATGACTTTTGATCACTTAGCTTGTCAATATGCTGACCAAGTGGTTGAACTAGGGAAATAGTCTTTTATCTCTAGGCCTTTAGAAAGCTATTCATAAAGCTTTGTTTGATTGACCTTAGTGAAGTGTTTCTAGGGGTAGAGCGAGTGCTTATGATAAGGAGTTAATGAGATAGAGCCTTATCAAGGGGATGAGAAAAGCTGTCGTTACAAGAAAGGAGAAGTGAGATGGCTAAATTATATGAAGTAGATGTCAATGCAGAGATTAATACCAAGGTCTTGATCAAGCAAGCCGACGTACGTACGGCCAAGAACGGGAATCCTTATATTGCCTTTACCTTCCAAGATAGGTCTGGAGCGATGGAAGGAAAGTATTGGAGTGCCACAGAGGAGGAAATTAATCGTTTCCAAAGTGGCCGTGTGGTGCATTTAATAGGTAAAAGAGAAGTCTACAATCAAAAAGCCCAAGTAAGGATTGAACAATTGTGGGTCCTAAAAGAAGGCGATCCTGATGGAAATCCTGCCTTGTATATGGATGAACCTCCAATGTCCTATCAAGAAATGACAGAAGAAGTGCAAAGTTTTCTTTTTAAAATTACTGATAGCACGATTAATCGGATTGTCCGCCATATTTTAAAAGAATATGGGCAAGCCTTTTTTACCTACCCTGCAGCCAAACGTCACCACCATGCCTTTACTGGCGGGCTGGGCTTTCATACGCTATCTATCCTGCGATTGGCTGAGCATATGGTCAAGCAATATCCTAGTTTAGATCCTTCTCTTTTATATGGTGGGGCGCTTTTACATGACATGGGGAAGACGGTGGAACTCTCTGGACCTATTGGCACAGAATATACGATAGAGGGTAATTTGATGGGGCATATTGTCTTGATGGAAGATGCCATCACCAAAGCTTGTCAAGATCTATCTATTGATCAACATAATGAACGAGTCGTGCTCTTAAAACATATGATTTTGAGCCATCATGGATTGTTGGAATATGGGTCTCCAGTTCGTCCACAATTATTTGAAGCGGAAGTGTTGCATTGCTTGGATAATTTAGATGCGACCTGCAATATGATACAAACCGCCCTAGACAAGACAGCGCCCGCTAGTTATTCCGATCGAATTTTTGGCTTAGATAATCGAGCTTTTTATAAGCCAGCTGAACGCTAAATTCTACTAGCCAAAAGTCCATAAGCAGAAGGAGAAAAGTACTTGCTTTGGCTTGCCTAGCTCTCGAATCCGCAAAAGTCCATAAGCAGTAGGAGAAAAGTACTAGGAAAGACGATAAAAAAGGTCAGGATCTTAAAAGATCCTGACCTTTTTGTTATTGAGGCGACTTTATTTTTTGTTGTCTTTTTGTTGTTGTTGAGCTTTTTGTTGTTGTTGCTTGAATTGCTCTTGTTGTTTGCGCATAGCAGCTTGTTGTTCTTGTGTGGACATGAAGTATTTCATCACGCCTTTAAGATCGTTATCAGAAATTTTAACCTTGCTCTTCTTCACTAAAGCAGCAACAGCATCTTGGCGGAAAGCTTTGTTCTTCAATTTATCCGCAATGAGTTCTTGCTTCAATTGGTCTTTGATAGCTTCGAATTTTCCTTTTTCAGCTTTCTTGTCTAAACGGATGATGTGGAAGCCGTATTGGGATTTAACAGGTTCTTGTGTAATTTCCCCTTCCTTCTTCAAGTCGAAGGCAGCTTTTTCAAAGGATGGATCCATTTGTCCTTTCTTGAATGGCTTCAATTGGCCACCGTTACGAGCAGAACCAGTATCAAGAGAGCGCTCCTTGGCAAGTTTAGCAAAGTCTGCGCCGTCATTTAATTCCTTGATGATCTTCTTGGCATCATCTTCTGTTTGAACTAAGATATGGCTTGCAGTGATTTGAGGTTCCCAGTTTTTATAGTAGGCTTCTAAGTCTTTATCAGAAGTCTTGATTTCGCCTTTGAGGTATTCGTCCATCATTTTAGCGACATACAAGGAATCTTCATACATTTTTTGGTTGGCAATGCCAGATTGACGCAAGGCTGCATTAACAAGATCTTTGTTACCACCATATTGAGCCACTTGTTGAGCGACTTGAGCGGTTACTTCATTTTTAATTTTCTTAGGATCCTTGACTTGCTTTTCTAAGATGGATTGTAAGATCAGGAATTGAAGCGCTTCTTCCCCATTGTCACGTTTCATCTTGTCATACAATTGTGCGCTAGTGATTTTGCCGGCACTTGTTGAAGCAACTTCCTTACCTTGAGCTCCGCCATTGCTGCAACCAACAAGCAAGCAGGCGCTTAAGCTAGCCATGCTGGCAGTCATCCATTTTTTATTCATCAATTCTAGTCACATCCTACTTTTGCTTATTTATGCTGAAATAGCATACGAATTACATTAATCATACTGAATAAAGAGGTAAGCCGTCAATCCTTATTCCCTAAAGATTGTGTAAAAAATATCTTTCTAGTCTTTAAAGATAAAGGAAAGAGGGGGAAATTTAAAGGAAGTTGTTCTTAATAGGGTGGAGTTTGTTATAATGGTTAGAGATGATGAAAGGAGATGACCAAATGAAGGTATTAGTTACTGGTGGCGCTGGCTATATCGGTAGTCATACGGTATTGACTTTGAAGTCTGCAGGTTATGACGTCTTAATTTATGATAATTTTTCAAATAGTTCTCAGGCAGTGTTAGAACGATTGGAAGAATTAAGCGGAGAGGCTATTCCTTTTGTAGAAGGGGATATTAGAGACCAAGAGCGCCTAGATGATCTCTTTCAACAACATTCTATCGATAGTGTGATTCATTTTGCTGGTTTAAAAGCAGTGGGGGAATCCGTTCTAAAGCCTATTGAATATTATGATAATAATGTTTCTGGTACGGTTACTTTACTGAAGGCCATGAAAAAGGCAGGGGTTAAAAATATCGTCTTTAGTTCCTCGGCAACTGTCTATGGCTCCAATAACCAGGTGCCATTCACGGAAGGAATGCCAACTAGTGCAACCAATCCTTATGGCTATAGCAAAGTCATGATCGAACAAATTTTAAGCGATGTCGCAAAGAGTGATCCGGAATGGACGATTACACTTTTGCGTTACTTTAATCCTATTGGAGCGCATAAATCTGGGCGGATTGGGGAATTACCTAATGGGGTGCCTAATAACTTAATGCCTTATATTACGCAAGTAGCTGTAGGTAAATTAGACCATCTGCGTGTTTTTGGGAATGACTATGACACAGTGGACGGCACAGGGGTTAGAGATTACATCCATGTTTTAGACTTGGCACGTGGCCATGTGAAAGCTCTTCAAAAGAATGCAGCCGTTAAGGGTGTTAAGACCTACAACTTGGGGACTGGGGAAGGCGTTTCAGTTCTACAGTTAGTGCAGGCTTTTGAAAAATACAATGACATTAAAATCCCTTATGAAATTGTCGAAAGACGAGATGGGGATATTGCAACTTGTTATGCGAGTTGTGAAAAAGCTCAACGTGAATTAGGTTTTACAACAGAAGAAAGCTTGAAAGATATGGTTGTTGATTCCTGGCGCTGGCAAAAGCAAAACCCTAAAGGTTACGAGCAATAAGGCTTGAAAAAGCTAGAGGCTAGATCCAATGAGGCTTGAAAAAAGCAATAGGACTGCCTGTTCGATCGACTCTCGGTCCAAGATTAGCTATGGAGATAGAGTCAATTGCCCTAAGTTTTTGAACTTGGGGATTCATATATATATTAAATGTGGAAATTATTTTTCCCCTGCCAGTGGGTTATCTGGCTTTATTTCAAGAGAAAGAGAGTGAAAAAATGATCACAATTAAATCGCAACGTGAAATTGATGAAATGTATCAATCAGGTCAAATTTTAGCATCAATTCATGTTGCTTTAAGAGACTACATTAGACCAGGTTTAACGACCAAACAAGTCAATGATTTCGTGCACAAAAAGATTTTAGAAGCTGGGGCAACTGCACCGCAAATTGGTTTTGAAGGCTATGAATTTGCGACTTGTACCTCTGTCAATGATGAAATTTGTCATGGCTTGCCAAGTAACCGTGTCTTGAAAAATGGCGACATGGTCAAGGTAGACTTTTGTGTAGACCTCAATGGGGCCTTATCTGATTCCTGCTGGTGCTATATTGTTGGGGAAGCTAGTGATGAATTAAAACGCCTATACGATGTCACTAAGACAGCCATGTATCTAGGGATTAAACAGGCAAAGATTGGCAATCGTATCGGGGATATTGGACATGCTATCCAAACTTATGTGGAAGCTCAAGGCTATAGCGTGGTTCGTGACTTTATCGGACATGGTATTGGGCCTACGATTCACGAAGAACCAGCTGTTTATCACTATGGCGAAGCTCATAAGGGTCTACGTTTGAAAGAAGGAATGACCATAACGGTAGAACCAATGGTAAATACTGGTGGTTGGGAAGCAGAAATGGTTGGCAATGGCTGGACAGCCGTCACTGCAGACGGTGGAATGTCTTGCCAATTTGAACATACTTTTGCCATTACCAAAGATGGTCCATTTATTACAACTCTTCAGGATGATATTACTCATGATGGCGATAGAGAAGAAGCTGAAGCTCGTGCGCCAAAAGAGTTAATGGGCGAATAAGGCACTGAAAGTTTAGAAAAGAGACAGAAGTTGGAGGGACAAGCTAGTGGGGAGTCGAAAGACTTGAACAAGCTTCCCTCCACTTATTCTATTCTGAATAAGGAGGATGGGGGATGACAGATGAATTACAACTGATGCGGGTCTTTTTCCCAAAAGACTTGAAGGAAGAAGATGTATTTTCTGGGACGGTAAGCTATAAAACAGGAGGAGAAAAGGGAGAAAGGGCTGATAAAGACAGACTTCTTGTTCTCTATTCCGGCTATTTATACGTCTTCCCTCATGGAGAAAGCGAGGATTGGCTAGTCGCTGAACCTGAGAGGCTATCTTTGAAAGAAGATATCAAACAGGTCGACAAAAAATGGCGACAAGTTGAAGTGACCTGTCGCCATAAGACTATTCAAGTGATTAAGTTAACGGATGAGGGTTTATTCTCCAAACGGCAAGTGCGTCGTTTCCTCTCGCATCTGTAATAAAAGGTCTTTTGCGACAGTAGAATCTACTCGTTTCGCATGGATTAGACGATCCACCAGTTGATCGATTTCATTAGCCTGAGCTCCAACAGCTCGGGCTAAACTTTTATATTGTAAAGCCATGTGACCTTGTTGAATGCCTTTAGTGACGAGAGCTTTTAGAGCAGAAAAATTCTGAGCTAAACCGATGCTAGCGATAACGCTGGCTAGTTCTTCGACACTAGGCTGGTCGAGTAAGTCTAAAGAAGCTTTTGCGCTTGGATGGTTACTTAAAGTACCGCCGACAACGCCAAGGGGGAGGCAGAGCTCTATATGACCTTCTAATTGCCCTTTTTGATTAAGCGACCAAGAGGAAAAAGGTCGGCCTTGATGCCAGGTGTAGTTGGCAGCATTGACAGCTCTCCAATCGTTGCCAGTAGCCATAACGACGGCATCGACTCCATTCATGATCCCCTTGTTGTGGGTGGCTGCACGATAGGGATCGAGCTGAGCGTATCGGCTAGCAGCTACTAGGCGTTTGGCAACGTCTAAACCAGACCAGTCACCACTCGCTAAAAGAGCAAGATCCAAGCTAACACGAGCACTTGCAGTGATGTCTTTAAGAAGATTGGAAAGAATGGCTAAAAGGACTACTTCGCCAGTTTCTTCTTCTAACCAGCGGGCGACTGCTTCTAAAGCGGTGTTCATCCCATTGGCACCCATAGCAGCTTGCATATCAAAAGTGATATAGAGCGAAAGATAGATATCTTCCCCTTCTTTGAAGACTTTGTGGAAGCAAGTTAAGGGACCACCGCCTCGTTTGACCATATTGGGCATAGTGGCTCTAGCTTGATCCAGAATGGCAGCTTCTTTTTCCTCTATAAAGTGAACGAGCCTATCCAGATCTTTGACTGGATAAAATGTAATGTGACCGATGGCTGTTTTATGTACCTTAGTGACACAGCCACCTGCTTGGCTGAAGTGCTTGGCACCATTACTAGCAGCGGCAATAACAGAAGGCTCCTCTGTGACCATAGGGACATCATAACTTTTCCCATCGACGATTAAATGAGGAGCCACCCCATAAGGTAGACCGTAGCAAGTTAGCACATTTTCAACGGTTCCTTGGGCTTGATCTAGGCTAAAGGCTTGAGGATTTTTTAAGTTAGCTAGACTTTCTTGGCTTAAGTTATGCCGGTCAGCTAGAATAGCCAGTCGTTCTTTTGGGGATAGTTGATAAAATTTACGATTTTTAGCTTCAGTCATAGGGAATCTCCTTTTTAGTAGCTAATTTAGGACTAGATTAAAAAAGCTAGATCAGTTCAAGAGCTACTTTTTTATAGATATAAATAAATGTTAAAGGCCTTTCTAAAAATAAGAAACAATAGGGAATCAATGCCATTTTACTACTAAAGCATGAGAAGAGTGAAGAACTTTCTAAACGACTAGGAGAAACAAGGGAAATAGGTCTTGAAATATGGTAAACTGAAAGAAATTCAACTAATCAATGAAACAAATGTTGTGGCAGTATATTTTCTAAAAGATCGAGTAAAGGAGGGAGAAATAAAGTGCTGGCTATATTCTTATCGGGAGAAATTTTATTGCTTTTAATTGCATTTATCCTACATGTAATGGATAGACGGCAGTTGTTAACGGGCTTCTTCCTGTCTTTAGCCTTGATCGTCTTCATTTCAGGAATGGGTATGCTAGTAGGCCTAAGCGCAGATACGATTTATTTTATCTGGACCTTAATGAGCTATCTTCTCATGTATACCATTTGCTTTATGACGATGAGTTATCAAATCAAGCATTATTGGCCAAAAGTAGTCACTAGTCGAAGTGCCTGGCGGTGGTTGAAGCAAGCCCCACTTTATGTTCAAATAGTGCCTATAGCTATTTTGACCTTGATCATTTTTTTAGTGACCAATAACACCTCTTTAGGGGACTTTGCCCTTATTGCTTGCTTTAATAGGGTATGTAGCCTTCTCTTGTTCTATTTTACCTTTAATTTCATCAGCAATCTCATTAGTCATATCATTTTGATAAGAAATGTTCAGCAAGAATCACCAGAATATATTGTGATTCTAGGCCAAGCATTGATTCAGAATAAGATGACTCGTAATCTAGTCAGACGCTTAAATCAAGCTTTTGCCATTTTTCAAGCTTTTAAGGGGCAACCCTTAGTCGTTGTGTCTGGGGGAAGGGCAGAAAACTCTGACCGTTCAGAAGCGCAACTAATGGCGGACTATTTGATTAGTCGAGGGGTTCCAGAAGGAAAAGTGATGATTGAAGATCAAAGCCGAGATACCAGGACCAACATGCTCTATAGTTATCGACTCATTAATTACCGCAAGCGAGAAGAAACAGGGATTTTTGTGACGAGTGATTATCATCTTGTGCGCTCATCCTTGTATGCGCAAAGGGCTGGTTTACAAGCAGTGGGACTTGGGGTATCGACATATGATTTATATACCTTAGAAGATTACCTGCGACATTTCTTTAAGGAGTGGGTAGCCATCCTTTATGTCAATCGAATGGTGCATTTGGCAGTCATCGGGACTATTTTTGTGGTTAGCTTGATTGTCATGTAAGCATATCATTAAAGAAGATAAACTATCCTTTTTAAAGGGACAAATAAAGGATAGTTTTCTTTTTTTTTAGGGGGGATTAGAATGGGCAAAAAGGCCTATACAGCAACTTTTACCGTGTCGGATTATGATGTCAATATGTTCGGAGACTTGCACCTGCGTCGAGTTCTTCAGTGGATGAACCAAACCATGAGGGAACAAGATAGAGCGCTTGATAGACCTTTCAGCCTAGATGGGAACACTTGGGTCTACATTGAACAAGATATTAAAATTCATCGCTGGCCAAAGTTAGGAGAAAGTATTCGCATCAGTACACGCCCAGATTTCTTCAATAGCATGTACGGATCCCGCTTATTTGAAATACGTGACCAAAAAGGTGAACTGATCATCGAAAATTGGGGCCTTTACTGCTTGATGGATCTTGAAACGAGAAGTTTGCAACGGATCAAGAGAGAGTTTGTGGAGCAGATGAAGGAGGATTGGGGTGTTCCAAGTGATGCCCGTCCCTTGAAACGAACGAAACTACCGGAATGGCCAAAGGAAGCTGAAGAAAGAACTATAACAGCAGGATTTTCTACTTTAGATAGTAATGGTCATGTCAATAATACCGCCTATATGGACTGGCTGGTGGACAGTATGCCCTTTCAAACACACAAGGAATGGGAAATGAGCCAAGTCACCATTCAATATTTGAAGGAAGTTTTGCCAGATACAAGAGTCACCATTAGCCATACCCCTATTGAGCTTCATACGGAAAGTGGAGAAGGAGAAAACTACTTCCGCTTGATGTCAGAGGGAAACTTGCATGCGACTATACGGGTGAAATGGCGGAGGAAGTAGACGGTATAGGGATGGCGAAAAATAAGGATGATGTAAAATAGGGATGGCGTAAATTAAGGATGGCGTAAAAGAAAAATTTGGGCAAGACAGTTTGTAGACGGTCTAAGGCAATCGTCATAAAAATGAGTTCTTTTCCAGTTGAAAGGGATAGAATGCTTTTAAATAGACTCTAGAATAGCGAGAGAAAACTGATGAAGGGAAGACAGTTATGGGGGAAATTAAAATAGTATTCTTTGATATCGATGGGACTTTAGTCAATTTTCATGCTCACCAGATTTCTGAAAAAGTGGAAGAAGCTTTGATACGTTTGAAAAATAAAGGTATCAAATTGGTGATTGCTACAGGGAGAGGACCCATTCAATTGCCAAAGTTTGATCGGGTGGAATTTGATGCTTTCCTTTGTTTTAATGGATCCTATGTCTTTGATAGAGAGGGGCTTATTGCTTCTACACCTTTAGCTAAAACAGATATCCAACAAATTTTAGAAAATAGCCATCGTTTAGACCGCCCCATCATTATGGCAGCAGAGGATCGTTTAGTTTGCAATGGCTTGGACGATGACTTAGAGGAATATCTGAGCTTTGGAGTGATTCAACCTGAACATATAGATAACATTGAGGATTTCTCTGCCCAAAAAGATATCTATCAAATGATGATAGCTGGACGTCAGCATGAATATGACGCTATCGTAAAGGACGTTAATGAAAGTAAGATTGTTGCTTGGTGGGATCGTGCCATGGATTTGATTCCAAAAGCAAGTAGCAAGGGTAGGGCAGTTGAAAGTATTTTGAAGCATTATCACATCGAAAAAGAAGAAGCAATGGCCTTTGGGGATGGCAATAATGATATTCCTTTGTTACAAGCGGTAGGTCATGGGGTAGCGATGGAGAATGCTTCAGAAGAGTTGAAGGCTGTAGCTAAGACAACATGTGGGCATGTGAAAGATGATGGGGTCTATACCTATCTCTGTGAACAAGGGATTATCTAGCCCTTGCTTCAATAGAACGCCTTGAAATTGAAGACAGTAAATGAGGAAAAAACAGAGCACAAGAAAAAGGAGCCGGTCACCTTTAAGGGACTGCTCCTTTTTGTATGGGTAGAGCTTGATCTATAGGAATAAAGACTCAATCGTAAGTTTTAGAGCTTTAATCGATTTCAAGATAATGGAGGGCAACTGCCCCCATGGCTTTAGCGGCAACGACTAAGCAATCTTCATCGATATCAAATTTTGGATGGTGGTGAGGGTAGGCCGTTTCTCCTTCTCTGGTAGCGCCGATGTAGAAGAAGCAGGAAGGACGTTCTTTAGCAAAGTATGAAAAGTCTTCAGACGGTGCTTGTGGGCCACAATCGATGAGATCAGTGACTTCCGGAATATCTGCTTTTTGAATGGCATCGATGACAAGGTCTGTCATTTCTGGGTCATTATAAAGAACAGGGTAGTCTCGAACATAGTCACAGTCAATCTCACAGTGATAGGCGCTAGCAATACCAGCACAGATTTCTTTGACATTCTTTTCGATAGTCGAGGCAGTTTCTTCTGACATAGCCCGAACGTCCCCCTCGATCGTGACAGTTTCTTTGATCACATTGAAAGAACCCTTCCCATCAAAGGAACCAATAGTTACAACACCATTTTCAAATGGGCTGAGGCGACGACTGACGATATTTTGTAAAGCGATAACGAGTTGGCAGGCAATAACGATCGCATCATTCGCTTCATGTGGTGATGAACCATGGCCACCTTTTCCTCGTACGGTCACTTTGAAACGTGCACGACTATTTTGAGTTTCTCCATGATGGTAGGCTACTGTGCCCAATTTCATACTAGTCATGACGTGGGCACCGAAAACATTGTCTACACCATCTAGTACCCCATCTTTAATCATTTGTAGAGCGCCACCAGGAGGCATTTCTTCTGCAGGTTGGTGAATGAGGACGATCTTTCCTTTGAGTTGATCTTTGATTGAAAGGAAAGCCTCTGCAAGTGTCATTAAATAAGCGGTATGACCATCGTGACCACAGGCGTGCATAACCCCTTTATTCTTGGAGGCAAAAGGTAAACCAGTAGCTTCTTCTATAGGCAAAGCATCAAAATCAGCCCGTAAGGCAACCGTTTTACCTGGACGACCAGAATCAATCGTCACCTTTAGCCCTCTTTCTCCAATACCTGTCTCAAGACTGACAGCCTTATCTTGATAAAATTCGGCAAGGTATTGAGCCGTTTCATCTTCGTGGAAAGAAAGTTCTGGATTTTCGTGCAAGTGACGGCGCCTTTCGATCATTTCCTCCTTATGACTGTCAATGTAACGAAATATTTCATCTTTTACTGACATGGTAGACCTCCCCTTAATATAAAATGCGAGCTGGTGTAGAAAATTCATTTTTTAAGAATGTTTTTTACCAAACTCTAATTCCATCATAGCACAAGTGAAAGGACTAGGAGGGAAAAGTGCTGGAGAAATTGGAAAATTTAGGGATAAAATGACTTAGCTTTGGGGGCTTGCCTAATGATATAGGCGTCTAGCAAAATGCGGCTCATAATATGTAAAGGAAGGCGAGAACGAACTTCAAAATCGGGAATAAAGGAAGTTTGTGATTTATAACCGACAAAGAGGACGTCACTGAGACGGGCGAGACGACTGTCAGGATTAGTGGTGAGAGTTAGAATAGGCACATTGTGGATTCTCGCGACTTGGCTACCTTGTATGAGTTCCTCTGTTTCTCCATTCAGCGATAGATTAATGAGGAGATCTTTTGGGGTTAAGCGGTCGGCTATAATTTTGATAATGTTAGGATCAGTAAAGAGGGTGCAATTTTTATAGGCCAAAGTTAATTTCAGTTGCATTTCTTGCCCAACCATTTCTGAAAAACCACGGGCAAAGATATAAATAAACTGACTTTGCTGAATGAGTTGGACGGCTTCTTCGATAAGAAGAGGATCTAGAGATTTCAAAGTATTGACCACTTCTAATTCGTTTTTTAAGATGGCTTGTCGTATTTCTCCATCAATTTCAGAAAAATGTTGATGCAGATCGGAGTGCTGTTCTTTTTGAATGAGTTGTTGTTTGAAAGGCGTATATCCGGAGTAGCCTTTTTTCCGTAAGGCACGAATGATACTAGCTGTAGAAGTATTGGCTTTTTCGCTTAATTGAGTAATGGATAGATGAGGAATTTCTTGCTGATGGTCTTGAATATAGTTCCAAGCGTAACGTTCTGTTGAGGTGAGAGTATCTTTAGACATGGGAGCCTCCTTATAATGATGCGGATGAAAGAACTTGTTAAAATTTTTTCAGAATTACTTATTTTGGGATGAGATTGAAAAAATTATCAGAGAGTATGCCTATATAATAAGAAGTGTAAAGGAGAGGTAGCTATGATTTATACGGTCACATTAAATCCAGCGATAGATTTGTTTGTCGAAACAGATCAAATGGAAAGTAATGCAGTAAATCGAACCAATTATTCAGAAGCAATAGCTAATGGTAAGGGTGTCAATGTATCGTTTGTTTTGAAAATGCTTGGCATTGAGAATGTTGCAAGCGGTATCGGTGGTGGATTTACCTTACATTATATCGAAGAGGTTTTAGAAAACAAAGGGATTGCACATCATTTCGTTCATGTGGATGGAGTGACTCGGATAAATGTTTTTACTCGGGTAAAGAGTACAGATAAAGAGTACAAACTGGTCAATCCAGGGCCTAAAGTAGACGAGGAAGTTATACAACAATACATAGAGTGGTTAGAAAAACTAACTTCAGAGGATATGGTGATTATTTCTGGTAGCTTTTCAGAAGGAATTCCCCATCAGTTGTTGGAAGGAATAGGGAAAATTAGTCAAGAAAAAGGATTTAGCCTAGTTATTGATTCTTCTTATAAAGAAGTGATGGACACTTTAAGGTATAACCCTTTTTTGCTTAAACCCAATGAGGTCGAATTAGCTAAGTGGTGCGGTATCGATCATCGCTTGTCAGAAGAAGAACTCGAACGCTATAGCTTAGATTTAATCCATAAAGGAGCGCAACATGTTTTACTAACACTTGGTGATAAGGGGGCTTGGTGGATTAGTAAGGGAAGAATATTGAAAGGGAATGCTCCGAGAGGTGAGGTGGTCAATACCGCTTGCTCTGGGGATACACTGTTAGGTACTTTTTTAGCAGGGCTTGTTGAAGGGATAGAAATGGAAGAAAACCTGAAACGAGCTCTAGCGGCAGGATCTTCTACAGCCTTCAGACCAGGATTAACTGATTTTTCAGATGTAGAAGAATTAAGCAGACAGGTCACTATCGAGGAAGTCAAATTATTTCAGTAATCAAGGAATTAATGGAAGAGAGACGTAAGATAAAAATCTTGAAAATACAGAAATAAGATATAAAATATTAACTAAAGTGACATAAGATGAATCATTAGCTTAAGAGGGGGTTTTTATAGTGGCAAAATATCAGATTATTGCAGCAACAGGTTGTCCTACTGGTGTAGCGCACACCTTTATGGCACAAGAAGCCTTAGAAAAAGCGGCAAAGGAACGAGGGATAAGGATTAAAGTTGAAACGCATGGTCAAGGAGGAATAGAAAATGAGCTGAGCCCTCAAGAAATAGCTGAAGCAGATGGAGTAATCATTGCTGCGGATAAAGATGTTGACATCGACCGTTTTGATGGGAAACGTGTGTTAAATGTTTCTGTTGGGAGAGGTATGAAAGAAGCAGACCTTCTTTTGGATCAAATCTTGAATGATCCGAATATTCCCATTCACCATGCTACAGAAGCAAGTCGAACCCAATCTGGGGCACATACATCAGATAGTCCTTCATTCTTGCGAAATATATATGTGTCATTGATGAATGGTGTTTCTCACATGCTACCTTTAGTCGTAGCTGGTGGGGTATTAATCGCTATATCTTTCTTTTGGGGGATTAATTCTGCTGACCCAAAGAGCCCAGAATTTAACTCTTTCGCTGCTTTGTTAATGAAAATCGGTGGCTTTGCTATGAATCTTATGGTACCAGTTCTCTGTGCTTACATAGCTGAAGCTATTGCCAAACGTTCGGGTTTAATCGTCGGTTTTGCAACTGGTATGATCGCCTATACGAATGGGACGGGGTTCTTAGGCGGTATTGTAGGTGGTTTTTTAGCAGGATATGTCATTAAGGGATTGCAAAGAGTTTTTGCTAATTTGCCAAAATCTCTAAATGGATTGAAACAAATTTTCCTATTCCCAGTTTTTGGGGTCTTTATTTCTGGTGCAATTATGTGGTACCTTTCACATCCAATGCAATCGATTAATGAAGGAATGATGGTCTTTCTTAAATCTATGGAAAATTCCAATCCAATTCTATTAGGGATAATTGTTGGGATTATGTGCGCAGCTGATATGGGTGGTCCAATCAACAAAGCGGCTTATTTAACAGGGACTGCTTTGCTTGCCCAAGGAAATTACTATTTCATGGCAGGTGTTTCTGCCGCCTGTATTGCCCCTCCTCTAGCAACTGGTTTTGCTGTTTTATTCAATAAGAAAGCTTATTCAGCTGATGAAAGATCTGCAGGATACGTGAATTTCCTATTAGGGTCTACACATATTACAGAAGGGGCTATTCCATTTGCGGCGAAGAACCCATTGCTTAATTTGCCAAGCTTTATGTTAGGATCGGCTATAGCAGCAACTTTGTCTTACATTTTCCATATTTCAGTTCCTGCTCCTCATGGTGGATTTATTGTCCTTCCATTAGTCAATAAACCATTTCTCTGGGTTTTATCTATTCTAGTTGGAGCTGTGGTAGCTGGCGCCTTACTTGCGGCAATTGCAGGGCGACAACAAAAACGCCAAGCTAATGTAAGTGGGGATGACCTGGATAAAAAAGATCAGCTAGATAACAAGGTTAGTCATGATATGCCCAGTGGATTGACGAGTGGAATGGAAGACATATTAACTCTAGAACAAATTCAAGTGGATGTGGATCTTAAAACAAAAGAAGATGTATTATCCTATTTAGCTACATTTGGGGGAAAGCTTGGCTTAGTGAACGATCCTATAGCTGTTGCACAAAAATATAAGGAACGTGAAGCGCAAGGATCTACAGGAATGGAAAAAGGTTTGGCTATCCCCCATGCTCAAGATAAAAGTATAAAGAGATCAGCTATGCTTATTATAAAATTGACACATCCAGTGGACTGGCCTAGCTTTGATGGGAATTTAGTTGATACGATAATTTCCTTCTTAATTCCAGCAGAAGGAGGAGACCACTTACGCTATCTTTCTCAAACCTCTAAATTGCTTATGCATGAAGACTTTGTTCATCAGTTGAAGGAAGCGAAAGATCCGAAGAGAATTTATGACTTGTTTACTCAAGGAAATAAGGAAAGATAACAAAGGGAGAAAAGGGTTCTTTTAGAATATTTTGAGGGTTTGTGAATTA
The DNA here is from genome assembly GCF_003664595.1 of Atopobacter sp. AH10. Lineage (GTDB taxonomy): Bacteria > Bacillota > Bacilli > Lactobacillales > Aerococcaceae > Atopobacter. The sequence continues at coordinate 72,459 of NZ_QXPZ01000015.1, read as the reverse complement.
GCCTTTCAGATGGAATGATTGGCTAAGATTGACACTTTAAAATGAAAAAAGCGAGTATAGATGTTGATTTGACAACGTTTATACTCGCTTTGCTTTTTCTTGTTTGTATATATAAGGTCTTTACTTGTTTAGGAGGATCATATTTTGCTAGAAATGATACACAAGGATTAAAGTAGATGCTTATTGATGGGCTAGCCGCTGGTCGGATGAAGAAAAAATGGGTGACGAAGAATTCGCAATAGGAAGATGAGGAATTTTTGTCCCAGATATGATATGATATTTGGGACAAAGGAGGATTGTAATGAGTTCCTATACAGAAAAAATTTCAGATAAGATAAATAGTTTGGAAACAAATAAGGTGTTTTTTGCCAATGACTTCTTGGATATTACATCTTATGATACAGCTAGAAAGACATTAAATAGGATGGTAAATGAAAGAAAGATTCAGCGTATCATTGATGGTTTTTATTACAATCCAAGATATAGTGAATTAATTGGAGAGTACGAAGCAGTATCAATTCACGAGTTAGCACTTGCTATAGCAAGAAAATACAATTGGAATATTGCACCATATAATAGCACAGCCTTAAACTTATTAGGACTATCCACACAAGTTCCAACTCACTATAAATATATATCTAGTGGAAGATACAAAGAATATAAAATTGGAGATAGCATTTTAGAATTTAAAAAAGTAAATCCAGGAGAAATTTCCAATATGTCCTTAAAGACGGCAACAGTTATTCAGGCAATTAGGTCTTTGGGCAAAGAAAATATAACTAACGAAGTTATACAAAAGATAAGAGAAAACTTAACTGAAAAAGAAAGAACAGACTTAATGAAAGAGTCGAAATCTGCTCCATCATGGATATATGGAGTAATAAGGAAAATTTTCGAGGCTAAAGATGAATAAGTTTTATATAGAAAACAAAGAAGATCTAAGGGTTTTAATAGTCAATACTGCAAGAAAGAAAAACATATCTGAAGCAATCATCGAAAAAGACTATTGGGTTACTTTTATCTTAGACTATTTATTTAATGAAAATAAATGGAAAGAATATTTTACCTTTAAAGGCGGCACATCACTTTCAAAGTGCTTTGGACTTATAGAAAGATTTTCTGAAGATATAGATTTAATCTTAGACTGGCGAGTATTAGGATATGAAGAAAAAGAACCATGGTTAGAAAGATCAAATCCATAACCTGATAGCCAATAGTTCACTTTTTTTAAATCTCTTCTGTAAAAAAGTATCATTGGAGATAGAAAGGTTATGATCAATTCTTAGCTTTTTGATTTGTTCCTTATAACATAAAGCAAGCTTTAATTCCATAAAATTACTCCTTAATATAAAAAGCCCTCTCCGTGGTTCGCATGTAGGAAATCTACATTAAGTGTGGAGAGGTTCTGTTGAATGAATTATAGCATAGAAAAATTAGATATCAATAGTACGCACTAAAGTAAAAAAACATGGAAGTGACACTATCGCAAAAGATGGAACATATAGATCTGGACGTTGGGTAAAAGAAGATGGTAAAACATAAGCTAGCATTGATAAAATACAAAAAGGAAAAGAAGTAGAAGTCATATGAAATAACATTAGGAGATTTACTCCATATGAACTTGATGCAGATGAGCTTTCAGATGGAGCAGTCCTTGATGGCGTAGATAGCCTAGAATTAATGAATATCCTAGCCTCTCTTCTTAATATTAAGTAGCGGTATTCAGAGGCTTTTTTTGTTACAATGAAACTGATTGTATTTAGGAGCTTGAGGGATTTCCTTTTCCTTAGCTATAGGGGAGATCATGCTAATTTAGCTCTCTGTTGCTTGCTAGTTATTTCAGCTTTTAAAGAGATAGACGAATAGTATGGAAATGAATATGAAAGAGACGAGGGATAGAGTTGGAAACAAAAGTAATGAAGGCCTTGCATGAGGTTATCCAGACTTTAGGGGACAAGTATTATGTAGGGGAGAAAATTAACAAGGCAAAAATCATTGAAGATTTAGATAGATACGAGGAAGATTTGGTACGAGCCTTGATGGCCAATGATATAGTCAAAAAACATTACACTAAAGTGATTGGGGACTATACCCTGATTGAAGTGAATAAGTTAATTGAAACCTTTGAAATGAATGAGTATTGGCTTGATTCCCATACCAAGTACTCTAAAAAAATTGGCTTAACAGTCAATGGCAGATTTTTAGATGAATCCACCGATGTGGTGCTTGATTTTCCTTATAAAGATACGGTGTTGAAAGCTGGTATGTCTAAAGAAGATGTCGAAAAAGATGATCTAAAACCTGACGAGCCTTTTTATAACGAAATCATCGCTGCGGAAGAAATTGATGTCATGTTGGATAAGAAGATCTTGGTTAATACTAAGCGCTATACAGCAGAGGGTGTTGAAGAAGCGATAGACTTTGATGCGGATAAAGATAATTTGATCTTAAAGGGGAATAATCTTCTGGGACTGCATACTTTGAAAGAGAAGTATGCGGGGAAGGTTAAGTTGATTTATATTGATCCACCTTATAATACTGGAAATGATTCTTTTAAATATAATGATAGTTTTAATCATTCAACTTGGTTAACATTCATGAAAAATAGACTAGAAATTGCTAGAGATCTTTTACTGCCTGAGGGATCAATATTTGTTCAGATAGACTCTTTTGAAGAATCTTACTTAAAAGTTTTAATGGATTTAGTATTTGGAGAGAATAATTTTAGAAATAAAGTTATATGGAAGCGTAGGGGTGGTAGCGCTAATCCAGCTAAACAACTTAATAATGTAGTTGATTATATTTTATGGTATGCAAAAGACGTAGATTTGATGGAATATGAACAAGTTTACTCTAAAGATGATGAAAATACTCAAAAATATATTAAGGAAAGATTTACTAATGTTGATGAATCTGGAAGAAAATTTATGAAATCTCCAATACAAAGTCCTAATTACAGACCAAATCTCATCTATGATTACAAGGGATATAAGACTCCAAAAAAGGGCTATTCAATTTCGAGAGAAATAATGGAACAATGGGATAGAGAAGGTAGGTTAGATTTTCCTGATTCAAAAGATAAAAATATAAATCGAAAAGTATTTTTAGATGAATATAAAGGTCAGCCTATTAATTCTTTATGGAATGATATATTTGTAATAAATCCAATGTCAACAGAAAGGATAGAGTTCGGTAGTGGCCAAAAGCCAGAAGCGTTAATTAAAAGAATTCTAGAAATGGTTACGGATGAAAACGACCTCATCCTAGATTTCTTCATGGGCTCCGCTACCACCCAAGCAGTTGCCATGAAGATGAATCGCCGATTCATTGGAATTGAACAGATGGATTATATTAACACAGTCTCAGTTCCTCGCCTTCAAAAGGTTATCGAAGGAGAACAAGGTGGCATTTCTAAGGATGTAGATTGGCAAGGTGGCGGCTCCTTCGTTTATGCAGAACTGATGGAAAAATCCCGCGGCTACATTGGAATGATTGAATCGGCTGAAGATACAACTGAATTAAATCAGATCTATCAAATGATGAAGGAAAATGTCTCTTTAGATTTCCGTGTGGATCTTGAAGCGGTGGAGCAGTTACTGGATGAAACCATCGGACTGGATGATAAGAAAAAGATCTTACTGAAAGTGATTGATAAGAACCAACTTTACTACAATTATTCTGAAATTGATGATGCCACTGTTCGTGATTTAATATCGGATTCTGATTATGCCTTCAACCAATCCTTCTATAAGGAGGATGATGAGCTTGGCTAAAAAGAAGACAGCAACAAAAGTGACCCTCAGCTTATTGGAAGCTTTGAAGAAATTCGACCAGTCCTACTTGGATAACGAATTCCTAGGCTATAAAACGCCTGCCTATATTGTCGATAACATGAAACACCGCTTCCGTGCCTATCAAAATGATGCAATGCGTTATTACCACTATGTTCGTCAGGCAAAAGCCTTTAAATATAGACAAAATAACCATGTCCTCTTTAATATGGCGACAGGGTCAGGGAAAACGGATTTAATGGCCGGCTTAGTCCTCTATCTTTACCATGAGCTAGGCTATCAACAATTTGTTTTTACCGTCAATACGACATCCGTCTTGAAAAAGACCATCGACAATTTGACCAATCCTTCTTCTAGCAAGTACCTCTACCAAGTCCCCCTAGAAATTGATGGGCAGAGGGTAAGGATAGAGCCGGTTAAACAATTTCCAGCCACCCCAAGGAAGAATGTGATCTATATCAAATTGGATACCATTCAAGGGATAGCTAGTGATTTATTCACACAAAAAGAAAATACCATGGGACTAAGTGAGTATAAGAAACATAAGACGGCTATTTTAGCGGATGAAGCCCACCACTATTCGGCATCTACGAAAGCGGAAAAGGAAGATGAAAAGTCTTGGGAGCGAACGATCGACTTAATTTTAAAGAGTCATGAGGACAACTGCCTCTTGGAATTTACGGCGACGATTGACTTAGATAACAAGCAGGTCTTTGACAAGTATCAAGATAAAGTCCTCTATCAATATGCCTTAGATAGGTATATCCGTGACGGCTACTCCAAAAATATTCGCAGGATTCAATCCTCCAATACGGATAGGGATAACATGATGAATGCCATCCTCCTAAGTGAATTTAGGCGGAGGTATGCTTTAGAGATGTATGGGATTCCCTTTAAGCCAGTGATTCTCTTTAAGTCTCCACGGGTGGCGGATTCCCTAGCGGCTGAAGAAAAATTCCATGAACTCATCGAGAATTTATCGGCTGATCAAGTGAGATCTTTTATCCAGATAAATAATAATGAGACAACGGAGGAGTTTTCGGAAACTCTCTCACGAACTTACAGCTATTACCTAAAAAATGAAGAAGAATTAGGGGAAATCGTTCGAGAGATGAAAAGGCAGTTTAGTCGGCAACGGGTGATCAATGCGAATACAACTAATTTGCTGGAAAATGACCAATATCAAGCCTTGAACACCCTTGAAAGCCCCTCGAATCTTTATCGAGTGGTCTTTGCGGTAGCAAAATTAACAGAGGGTTGGGATGTCCTTAATCTCTATGATATTGTGCGTATTTCTGATACACCATCCGCTAAAGGGACAAAGACTTCGACCAATTCGGAAGCCCAATTAATTGGTCGTGGGGCTAGGTATTATCCTTTCGTCTTAGAAGGGAAGAAATCCTATACCAGACGCTTTGAAGAAGCGAGTCGAGATAATCTTATCCTAGAAACTCTCCACTACCATACGATTAACGAGCCTCAGTACTTGAAAAACCTTGTGGCGTCACTTGATGCGATGGACTTACCGACAGGGGAAGATAAAAAGAACCCTCCGATAGCGATTAAAGTAAAGCCTTCTTTTAAAAAGACCAAGCTCTATCAAGAGGGGGCTATCTACTACAATCAAGTGGTGGAGGTGTCCGATGACTATTACGATAACTTGTCCAAATATGGGATCGATAACACCTCTGACATAACAATTGAGTGGAAACTAGCGACGAGAGAGTTGAATTATGCCGCTAAATCCTTGAATAAAGATTACGAAGAAGTGAGATTGCTAGCGATTGAAGTGGACGATCGCTTGATCTACAAGGCCTTGAACAAGAACAGTTTTTTCCATTTTGATCGCTTGAAACAATATCTGCCTTTACTTAAAACACGAGAAGAATTTTTAGGTGAAAAATGGTTGAATTTGTCTGCTCGAACCTTGCGAGCCACAGCGCCTAAGACTATCAGGAAAGAAGACCTCACACCAGAGGATCGGCTCGGTATTTTGTCGACCTATTTGCTAGAAGTGGAGAAAAAGATCCGTTCTGGCTACCGTAAAGCTATAGGGACGAATAAATTCGAAGGCTTTGCGATTAAAGAATATGTGGCTGACTACAATAAACGGGTACCGAACTATGATACGGGTAAAATGAAACTGATGGCTTCTGCGCCGCAACAAGTGAGACGGCAGACCTATGCTAACGAGGACTTCTTTGTCTATGATTCGGCTATTATTAACCAAACAGAAGCCCAGTTAGTGGATAGGATTAAAGAAAGAGTGCAAGAGCTTTTGGCAGTTTACGATCAAGTGTATTTGATTCGGATGGATGAAAATATGCATAGAGAATCAGCCAAGAATGAAAAATTGAAACTCTATCAATTTGACGCTCACCCACGAGAAGTCCACTATGAAGCCTTCCAACCAGATTTTATTTTGCTTTTAGCTAATGAAGATAGCTACCTGCAAATCTTCATCGAGCCTAAGGGAATCAATTTGCTGGAAAAAGATCAATGGAAAGAAGATTTACTCCTCTTTATCAACGAACAAGAAGGGGAGTTAGTCTTTGAAGACCAGATCAACGGGCTAAGGATTAAAGGGGTCAGATTCTATACGATGAATGATGGCCGTCATAGCCTGAAGCAACTTGGCGAAATCGCTCTTGGAAAAACTTTTGAGGGCTTAACTTATCAAGAAGAATTAAACTTTGACCAATAGGGGCTCCTAGAATAAAAAAATGGGGCTGGGACAAAAGTCATAAAAATGAAAAAAGTACGTCACTCTAAGCTTTGATAAGCTTGATTTGACGTACTTTTTTGTTGGAACTCACTCAATTAACAGACTTTTGTTTTGACTAAAGTTTATTGATAAAGAGCATCGACACGGTCTTGGCTGTCTTGGTCGTCTAAGAATTCGTCGTAAGTCGTTTGGAGACGGTCGACGATCCCTTTTGGACCTAAGACGATGAGACGGTTGGCAATGGTTTGGATGAACTCGTGGTCGTGAGAAGAGAAGAGGATCACGCCGGAGTAATTTTTCAAGCCGTCGTTTAAGGCGGTGATCGATTCCAAATCCAAGTGGTTGGTTGGGTCGTCTAGGATGAGGACATTCACTTTTTCCAACATCATTTTAGCCAGGTAGCAACGGACACGTTCTCCCCCAGAGAGGACTTTAACTTTTTTGTTCACATCTTCTCCTGAGAAGAGCATGCGCCCTAGGAATTGCCGTAAGAAGGTGTTATCTTGTTCTTCTTTTTCAGCGAATTGGCGTAACCAATCCAAGATGGTGAGATCTTCTTGTTGGAATTCCCGTCCTAGATCTTTAGGGAAGTAGGAATAGCTAGTGGTAACGCCCCATTTGTGGCTGCCGGATTCAGCTGCTTGCTTATCTGTGATAATGTCGAAGAATTGCGAGATGGTCTTATCATTTCGGCTAAGGAAGGCCACTTTATCTGTCTTGGATAATTGGAAGGAAACGTTGCTGAAAGAAATACCTTCTTCTCCCTGAGCGGATAGTTTTTCGACCATCAAGACGTCATTCCCAATGTCACGGTGAGGTTTAAAACCAACGAATGGGTAACGGCGGGAAGAAGGCTGTATATCGTCCAAGGTGATTTTTTCTAGGAGTTTCTTCCGGCTAGTGGCTTGTTTAGATTTAGAAGCATTGGCAGAGAAGCGCGCGATAAAGTTTTGGAGTTCTTTGACTTTTTCTTCTTTTTTGGCACGTTGGTCGGCGAGGAGTTTAGCGGCAAGTCGGCTAGATTCTAACCAGAAATCATAGTTCCCGACGAAGAGTTTGATTTTACCGTAGTCCACGTCACACATATGGGTGCAGACATTGTTTAAGAAGTGGCGGTCGTGGCTGACAACGATGACGGTGTTAGGGAAGTCCATGAGGAAGTTTTCTAACCAGTGGATAGCCCGTCCGTCCAAACCGTTAGTAGGTTCGTCCAATAAGAGGACATCAGGTGTACCAAATAGGGCTTGAGCCAAAAGGACTTTCACTTTTTCAGCTTCGTCTAAGTCACGCATGTAGAAATAATGTTGGGCTTCAGAAATTTCCAACCCTTCTAGTAACATGGCAGCATTGGCCTCAGCTTCCCAACCGTTTAATTCAGCAAAACGACCTTCTAATTCAGCGGCACGGATCCCATCTTCGTCAGAAAAATCTTCTTTCATGTAGATGGCATCTTTTTCTTGTTTAACGGCAAAAAGTTCTTTGTGACCCATCATGACCGTATCTAAAACAGTCATATCGTCGTAGGCATAGTGATCTTGTTCCAATACGGTTAGACGTTCGTTAGGGTCTAGTGTAACTGTCCCTGTAGTAGGTTCCAGAGCGCCGGAGAGGGTTTTGAGGAAAGTAGATTTACCTGCCCCATTAGCGCCGATAATTCCGTAGCAGTTACCGGGAGTGAATTTTAAATTCACTTCACTAAATAAGACGCGATCTGAGAATTGTACAGAAACATTATTAACTGATAACATAGGTCCTCCTTTTAACTTAGCGAGCTTATAAGATCGCTGATGGTAGTTCTTGTATTAGGCTTAATCAGCTCTTTATTCTTTAGGTGAAATAGGGGCTAAGATCTCTTTTAAAAGGCTTAGAGTCTAGCGCTTGTAGAAAAGCCTGATTCCAACGCTATAGAAACGACTAGTTGGAAGTGAAACTTAGCCGTCTAGAAGAGCTTCATCTGGCTCATTCTATCAAGAAAAGATAGATTTGAGAAGACTTATTATAGAAGATTCAGTTTTTTAGCTGCTTGATTAGAAAATGGTCTGCTTTAATGAGGGTAAAAACTTTTAAGAGGAGAGTGGCGAAAAAGCGCTTTTGTCTATTGACAATGTATTAATGACTTAATACAATGATACATGAAGAAGCGTAAAAGAACTTTCTTCAAATGATGACTCGACTGGTAAAGAATAATAGGAAACAGCTGAGTGTCATGACGTCAAGTTTAACTTTAGGAAAAAAGTGGGCTAGTGCATGCTGTAAAATTTAAGTCCAATAGGCAAAGGAAAGGGGGTTTTTACCTTGCAATTTGATCGTCGCTTACCAATATATCAACAGGGAGTAGAACGGATTCAAGAATTGATTGCTAGTCAAGAATGGCCGAGTGGGTCGACGGTGCCGTCAAGAAGAGAGTTGGCACAAGAGTTATCCATCAATCCTAATACGGCGCAACGGATTTATCGTGTCTTAGAGGACAAGGGCTGGATTATTACTGAAAGGAATGTCCCAAGTCGGGTGACGGAGGATGAAGAGAAAATCAAGGCCTTACGGAAGGAATTGAGTCAAACCGCCTTAAAAGACTTGGTAGATCGCTTGAAACGTTTAGGGAATAGCGTAGAGGATATTACCAATTATTTAAAGCAAGAAAGTCAAGATTTGGAAAAAGAAGCTAAAGAGTCAAACGGAGGTGGAAAGCATGTTAACCGTTGAAAATTTAACTGTTCGTTATGGGCGGAAAAAAGTCGTTGACCAAGTTTCTTTTTCGGTTCCTGAGAATAGTGTGACGGCTTTAATCGGTTTAAATGGGTCAGGAAAAACCTCCATCATGAATGCGATGGTAGGATTATTGAATAATGCTACGGGCAAGGTATTGGTTGATGGGGAAAGCTGGTCGGAAAAAAGTTTAGAAAAAGTTACCCTTGTTCCAGACCACTTAGCCATGGTGCCAGGGCAAAGAGTGGAAGAAGCCTTGGAGATGATGGATACTTTTTATAGTAACTACAATCCAGAACGGGCGGAAAGTTTGTTGGAATTTTTCAAGTTGAATAAAAAAGATGTGATCAGTCACTTGTCAAAAGGGAATCAAATGAAATTAAATATGCTCATGAGTTTGAGTTTAGATTTCCAATACCTCTTAATGGATGAGCCTTTTTCGGGTATTGATATTTTTTCAAAAGAGGAACTGCTCAATGTCTTTACCAGTGATATTCTTCAAGGACGTGGGGTTCTCTTAACGACTCATGCGATTGAAGAAGTGGAGCAATTAGCTGATCGGGTCATCTTGTTGAAAAATGGGAGTATTGTAAGGGCATTTGACGTAGAAGAAGTCAGAGAACAGGAAAATAAATCCATCACCGATGTCATGAGGGAGGTGTATCAAGGATGAATTTCTTCAAATGTTGGAACTTAGAATGGAAACGGCACCGACTTTTTATAGTGGCAAGCTATCTCGTCTATGCTGTAGTCAAGGCAGGCTTATTGGGGATGAACTATCGAGCTTGGAAAGGCTTTTTGGGGCATATGGCCGTCAGAGGAGCTGGAGCTATACCTTATAAGGGGATGACCATGATAGGCTTGGATTTGCTGATCATTGGCTTTGTTGGAGCTTTCTCCCTTTATATTTGGCTAGTGGATTGGTATGGGAAAGGTCACTTTGCGACAAGGTGGATGCTATTTCCTTTGAAACGATTTGATATGTATTTGGCCAAGTGGGCGACGAGTATCCTCTTTTTCTTGGGCTTTTTGATGATTGATCTAGGAGAAGTCTTGGTCTACTACCTGTGTTTAAAGGGGATTCTTCCTCACTATCAAGGCTATATTCTCCGCTTTTCTCAATTATTTGGCTTAAATGCTGGTGGAGTACAAGCAGGATCATTATTTTTACAAATCCAATGGCAAGTGACACTACTTTTATTCCTTTTGGCAAGTTTGTCGATTTTACTAGCCTTTGACCTACTTATTTTTGGGAAAAGTTTAAGACCTCTTGGGAAAATTATTTTAGGGCTCGGTCTTTTAGCGCTATGTTTAGTGCCTATTTTAGAACTAGTGCCAAACATTACCCTATTTCCGAAATTCCTGTCCTACGAGACGATACTGAAATTGATAGTAGCCAATGCTTTAGCGATCGTTTGTGGATCTTATCTTAGCAAACATCGTATAGCCATATAAGGAGGTGAAGAGGATGAATAGCAAGTATTTTAAACCGCTTGTTTGGATGGGCTTGGCCTTAGCGATTATCTTTGCTTTTATGGCATACGGGCAAGCTGAATTTAAACAATTGCCGACTTTCAAGATGACCGTCACAAAAGATAAGGAAAACTTGAAAAAAGATTTGGTCTTACAGGGGAATTTGGAATATGCAAAAGCTCTGCAAGAACAGGTGGCCTCTCAAGGAGACAGCTTCTATTTAAGCGCTGCGAGTGCTCCTATTTATAGTGAAGCTAAAGATTTCGACCTCCCTGTGAAAAAGATAATGACCATTTCACAAAAGGTACTCGATCTATTGAATAGACAAGAAAGAAAAACTTTTGATACGGCAGTGCAAAAATTTGATGGGCAAAATGAAACGGTCTACGCTTTTGACGGGCAATCCGGTGGGAAAGTGCTGCATGTGATTTTTTATAATCGTCTAAAAGATCAAGCGAGAAGAGAAAAGATCGACTTGGATAAACTGGGTCTGAAGATGATTTATCTGAGGAATGTTGTTCGTCATGGGTCTGATTATCATTTCTTAGTGGAAGCCAACCAGAAAAAAGATGGGGCAAGTTCACATTCTATGGACATTCAAGTGTCTCAAGATGGTAAAAAGATTACCACAAAGAGTTTGAACGTTTCGACCATAGATAATATTGTCAGTGGGGACACGCTACAATCTTTCAAGAAGGATGAAGAGCCATGGTTATTAGCCAATGATGCCGGTAAAGATGGGCAGGTCGTATGGCAATTAGTTCATTTGACAAATGGGCAAACTCTCCCGCTTCCTTTAGAAAGGGATTACTCCATGGGTCAGGCAGGGTCTACGCTCTTTTCTTTGAATGGGACGGATCAAGAATCTAAGCTTTTAGTTTGGACCTATCGTATCAGAAATGGGAAGGTAGAATTGCATCAAGTGAGGGAGAGAAACTATTCGCTAAAGAAATGGGCGTCCGTTTATGTGGACGGGGATCGCTTGGTCACCTTTAGCAAGGGGAAACAAGAGGGTAAAAACACGAAATGGACCTATCAACGTTTCGACTTATTAAGTGACCGTCTACTCACAGAAGTAAAAGTGGAAAGTCCAAACTTTACAAATCCGGCTTACGAGGATATCTATCTCTACTAGGCTGTAGAAGAAAGCGGAAGAAACACACAAGTGAAAGTCTAGTATATACAGATCAAAAAAAGCAAAGCGAGTACAAACGTTGTTAAATCAACATCTATACTCGCTTTTTTATTTTTTAAGTGTCAAAGTCAGAAAAGGGGATCTAACAATTTGCCTTAGATCGTCTCTTTGCTGGAAACTAGTCTATCTAAATTCCTCCCTTTTAGTATCGTGACGTAAGTTTAGAGTCAAAAAAACTGAATAATGAGGATAGAGTCCATATAATTGTGTAAAAAGAAAAAGGCCATTTAAGCCTAAACTGGTACAATGTTAATAGACAAAAAACAAAACAACCAGGAGGCAAAAATGACCCAACTACATTTTACCGTGGACCAAGTCGGTTCTTTTGATTTTGCTTAATAGTCTTAATATAAATAGTATAATATTATCAAGCAATTGAGGATAATCGTGATCAAATAAAAAATAAGTAGCTAAGTTAATAACTACTTACTAGAAAATCCTGAAATTGCAAATATGTCCTCAATTGGGACACTAGTAAATTTATCTTTATATTTATTTTTAATGGAGGAAATTGATGTGATTAAAGATTGGTAATCTTTTTCGGGAATAACTAGTTTAAGAACCAATATTAAATCATGTAAATTTTTACCGGTATAATTCTCATCAAAAAACTTTTCAAATATAGCGGTTTGACCAGCTTTATTCAAAGAGAAAGAATACATGACTTCATCATGGGCACAAACATTTCTGAAAAAATTAGAGATTTTAACTATGTCTATAAGCTCAGTTTTACTAATTTTTTCTTTAGACTGATAGCTCTCTTTATATCTTTTACCAAAATCTCTAGCAATTTTATTTTGAAGAGATTCATCTAGGGAATTATAAAAATAAGATATATTCCCTAAAGTAAGGAAATTTACAAGAACCCAAAGAGGAATATGGTCATGTTTTTTTATATAATGCTTAATAGGTTTCTTGCCATTTGAATTTTTATTTTCTTTACTTATGGCATTGGATAATGTCCCTATATTTTTCAAAACATAATTTAGTTGATGCTTTGATGCAGAATAATTTTCAATTTGTAAGTAAGGATATAGTCCATCTCTGTGTAGGTCTGAAAAATGATAGGCGCAGGATGTTTTTAGAAGTTTCTCAAAACGGAGCAGAGAAGAAAAAACCACTTCTTTTAATTCACGATCCATTTCATGAAGAGCATAAATTTCTTCAAAACTACTACCAGCTTTATATACATCTTCTACCTCATTAGAAGATGTATTATCTAAAAACGGAGTTTTATAGCCGTTGATAAGGTTATAATAATTAACTTGTGATAAAATAATCTTAGCATATTCTGGGTTATTAATGTATAAACCTCTATTTGAGAGTATTTCAATTTGTTCATCATAAGTTTTAAACGGTTTACTCATATACACACCTCATAAAAAAAGCCCCGCCACGTATGGCAAGGGCTTGTTCCTTAACTAAATAATAGCAGAATTATACTTAAAGTCAAGGATTGTAATAAATGAGTTGACACAGAATTGCGCTAAAATAGCCTTGCTATTTGTTTCTAATCTTTGTATAATGAGTGCCAAGCCATCTCCTATAAAAAGGAGAGGGAATTTCTTTAAAAGCAGATAAGGTCGGCAGGAGAGCCCCTTTCAAAGAGAGTCGGTGGCTGGTGGAAACCGATAAAGTCTCTCTAGAGCCTATCCCCTTTGAGCTACGGTTGTGAAAGCTAAGTAAGAACCGTCGTTGAAATGCGCGTTAAGCTAGTCGAGGAAATCTCAGTAGATTTCAAATTTGGGTGGTACCACGGTAGTCAGTCGTCCCTTTTGGGGAGGGCTATTTTTTTATCCCCAAATGAAGGAGATTGACTCTAATCCTCCCACTAAAAGCTGCAGGCATTGAATTTTAACTGTAGTCTTTTGACTAAAAGCTATAGTTATTGAACTGTAACTGCCAAATGCTGAACTGATCCCCAAAAAGGATAGTCGGAGAATATCTTTGTTTTAGCTAGCGAGAATAAAAAGAAATGATCCAAAAAGAAAAAAGAGGAGGAGAGCGATTCTATGAAAATGAAAGAAACATTGCAACTTGGTAAAACAAAATTCCCTATGCGTGGGAATTTGCCGGTTAAAGAGGTAGAACGGCAGGCAGAATGGGCAGAGCAAGAGGTAACGAAACGCCGCCTAAAACAAAATGAAGGGCATGACAGCTTCATCTTGCACGATGGGCCTCCATATGCGAATGGCGCCATCCACATGGGACATGCCTTGAACAAACTATCCAAGGATATCATTGTTCGTTCGAAACTCATGCAAGGTTATTATGCCCCATTTGTTCCTGGTTGGGACACGCACGGTCTACCTATTGAACAAGCCTTGAAAAACGCTGAAGGGGTCGACCGGAAAAAACTTTCTGTGGCGAAATTCCGGGAACTTTGCGAAGAATACGCTAAAAAACAAGTCGCAGGGCAAAAAGAAACCTTTAAACGCTTGGGGGTACAAGGGGAATGGGATCATCCTTACCTCACCCTCCATCATGAATACGAAGCAGCACAAATCCGTGTCTTTGGGAAGATGGCTGAAAAAGGCTATATCTACAAAGGATTGAAACCAATCTACTGGTCTCCATCTAGTGAATCGTCTCTTGCGGAAGCAGAAATCGAATATAAGGATGTGGAATCCGATACGATTTTTGTGGCTTTCAAAGTGAGAGATGGGAAGGATGTTCTTCCAGCTGATGCAGAATTTGTTATTTGGACCACAACGCCTTGGACTATCCCATCAAACTTAGGTATCTGTGCTAATGCAAACTTTAACTATGTCATTCTATCGGCTAAGGGTCGTAAATTAGTTGTAGCAGAAGAATTGGCAGCTAATTTGGCTCAAAAGATGGGCGTGACGGACTATGAATTATCTGAACCTTTCAAAGGGGAAAAATTAGAATATTTGACCGCTACTCACCCTCTATATGACCGTGAATCCTTGTTAATGCTAGGGGATCACGTTACCTTAGATGCCGGTACTGGTTTAGTCCACACAGCTCCTGGCCACGGGGAAGATGACTATTATGTATCCAAACAATATGGGATCGAGCCTCTTTCTCCAGTAGACAATGAAGGGAAATTCACTGCTGAAGCTCCTGGTTTTGAAGGGAAATTTTACGCTGATGTCAACAAAGAAGTGATTGAACTATTGCGTGAAAATGGTAGCTTATTAGCTCATGAAAAGATCGTCCACAGTTATCCACATGACTGGCGGACGAAGAAGCCGGTTATCTTCCGTGCAACTCCACAATGGTTTGCTTCTATTGATAAATTCCGTTCAGATATCTTGCAAGTGATTGATGAAGAAGTGAACTGGTTACATCCATCTGGTCAACGTCGTATTCACAATATGGTACGTGATCGTGGAGACTGGGTAATCTCCCGTCAACGGGTTTGGGGTGTACCTTTGCCAATTTTCTATGCTGAAAATGGGGAAGAAATCATCACGCCAGAAACAACTGAACATGTGGCTAATCTCTTTGCTGAACACGGGTCTAATATCTGGTTTGAAAAAGAGGCCAAAGAATTATTACCAGAAGGCTTTACTCACCCTGGTTCTCCAAATGGGAAATTTACAAAAGAAAATGACATCATGGACGTCTGGTTTGACTCTGGTTCTTCTTATGCAGGGGTCTTGGAAGAACGTGACAATCTCTCCTTCCCAGCTGATTTATACTTGGAAGGTTCTGACCAATATCGGGGTTGGTTCAACTCTAGCTTAACAACTTCTGTGGCGGTTCATGGTTGCGCTCCTTATAAGGCTGTTTTAAGCCAAGGTTTCGTTAATGATGGACAAGGTCGGAAGATGAGTAAGTCTGTGGGGAATGTGATCAGTCCAGATACCGTAATGAAACAAAGAGGGGCAGATATTATCCGTCTTTGGACTGCCCAAGTGGATTACACGGGTGACGTTCGGATCAGTGATGAAATTTTGGATCAAGTTGCTGAAGGCTACCGGAAGATCCGTAACACCTTCCGCTTTATGTTAGCCAACACGACTGACTTTGAACCAAGTCAAGACCGAGTAAAAGAAGCTGACTTGCGTCCAGTCGACCGTTATATGATGGCTCGTTTGCGTCAAGTGATTCGTGAGGTTACTGAAGCTTACAATGCCTATGAATTCTCCAATGTTTACAAGACGATCATGCAATTCGTTACGGCAGATTTGTCGCAATTCTATCTTGATTTTGCTAAAGATGTCGTTTATATCGAATTGGCTGATGGCTACAACCGTCGTTGCATGCAAACTGTTATTTATGACAGCTTAGTGGCCATGACGAAACTCTTAACCCCTATCTTAGTGCATACCTGTGAAGAAGTATGGAGCTATTTGAAGGAAGAAGAAGATTACGTTCAATTAGCCAACTTCCCACTTGTAGAAGAAGTAGAGGAAGATGAAAAAGTATTGGCTCAATGGCATGAATTTATGACCTTGCGTTTAGACTTGCTCAAATCCTTAGAACTTGCTCGTGATGCTAAGAAGATTGGGAAGAGCTTTGAAGCCAAATTGACGATCTATACAGACCAAGCAACAAAAGAAGTTTATGAAGCTTTATCAAGTGATTTGTCGCAAATCCTGATCGTCGCTGGTTTGGACATTACAACAGACAAAGCTAAAGACACAGCAGATGTTTATGAACGTCAATCAGTTGTGGTGGAACATGCCAAAGGGGAAGTTTGCGAACGTTGTCGGGCAACTCGTGAAGAAGTCGGAACTATCGAGGGTGCTCCTACACTGTGCCAACGTTGCTACGATATTGTTCACGAACACTATCCGGAAGCTTTAACGAATCCTGAAGCATAATTGGGATTGGATCCTAAAGGCACTCCATCTCAACTAGCTGATGTGTTGACGGATCCTTGTGAATAATGGGGATCTAAACAATTGAGAAGAAGTAATGGAACTATTTTGCCTTAGTTTGAAGTTGAAAGAAGCTTTAGAAAGATTAAAAGCTAAGTAATTTTTACTTCTTAGGCTAAAGAATATAGATAGCTAAAAAAGACATCAGGAGGGAAACTTCTTGGTGTCTTTTTATAGGGGCAGTTCTAAAAACTCTAGTTGCTGTCTAGAAGCAATCCATCACACGAAATAACAAGCAGTCTACGTGGCTATCGACATCTCTTACGATGTAGCTCACTATTAACCACTTTACAATGTGGCTCTCTATCGACGGTTTACACTGTAGCTCACTATAGACCGCTTACTAGACCGCTCACAGCTAATTCCCCCAATCGCTAAGATGTAGATGACTTCAACTATCCTTCGATCGATTAAGTGGATCGGCTGGGGGATATATTTCAGGGGGATCGAACGGATCAATTGAACAAGGTAGTTGAACGGCAAAAGGCATAGAAGCTATGAACTAGACTGAAAAATTTACTGATTTTTATCCCCCGTATGGTAAAATAAGGACTGTTCATGTTTGAAGAAATATATTAATGAAAAGAACGAGTGCAAGCGTACGATTCGAAGCCGAAAAAGTTGACGAGTGGCATAAAGTTAATTGCCGCTAGAGTGGAGGTGAGAAGATGGAGAAAAGTTTCAGGTTAACCCGAATTGAAGTGAATGGACTAGGGGCAGTTGGTCACGCTCGCTTGGATTTTCCGCTAGAACGATCTATTGTGGGGATAATGGGGCCAAATGGGACGGGGAAATCCACCTTCTTATCCGCTATTCGATTAACTTTAGCGCATTTAAAAGGCTTTGCTTTAGATGATTTCTTTCAAGCCCTTAAGGAGGGAGAAGAATCTGGAGAAATTCTCATTCGAGGCTTGCTCAGGTCAATCCCTTGGACCTTGCGTTTAGTGCTGACTTATGGGTCATTTCATGAAATTCGTGTGAAACACCAAGTCATCCATCCGAAAGGGATAACAGATAGCGAAGTTTTGGATGCTTTCGTCCATCAAGTCCTTGTTCTTTATTATACGGGCGAGGATGGGCTCTATATTGAAACAACAAGGGCAGAAGATTATCGTTATGCCATTAATTCACCGACGAATATTCGAGTCTTTAAGATGGATGGGGCGGTAATTTTAGCGCAAAAAGCTGACTGGCCCCTATTGAGACGGTTCGAAACTCAGATGAATCACGTTTTAAGCAGTTTGGCGGAAAATGCCAGTATTGAAATTGTCCGCTCGACAAAAGGCTACCAACTTCTGGTGAATCGTCCGGGCTTATCTCGCTTGTTTGATCGAGAGTCAGAAGGGATTAGGCATTTAATCATGAAATTAACCACTTTGATAGCAGTCTATAACCAAGAAGGGACTGTTGCCATTGTGGATCATTTAGATGATCAGTTGGATGAACTTATTTTCGGTCAATTGTTAGAAGTTATTGACAAAAAGGGGAAGGGGCAGTTGCTCTTTTCTTCACCTAGTTTAAGAGGGATGGAAATTCTATCGCCTGAACAAGTCTATATTTCCACTCATCAAGCGAGTGATCGTCTTAAGCAGCTAACTTTACCTTATGATGAATTGAATTTGCGGGATTATTATTTGCGTTTAGTGGCTTTAAGCGATTCGGATGGTGTGTATCATTCGAGAAGTGAAGTTTACGACATCAAAAAAGGGTTCGAGCGTGCGAGAGGATGAAACAGATATTATTATTTATTGTTCAAGATGCGGATGAGGAAGATCTTCTCTATCCCTTATTACGAGAGAAAAATGGTCAGTTCTTGATGCGATTTGCCTTGATGCGATCAGATCTCTTATCCAGACGATCAACAGTCGATCGAGCGAAAAGGACGATGGAACATTTTGTAAAAGAGTATATGGCCAACCACCACCTAAGAATGGACGATCTTTGCGGGGTAGTTCAACTGACATCTATTGAATCTATCTACCATCCGGAGCAATTGCTTCTAGTGAACCCGTCTATCTGCCAAAAGATGAGGCAAAGGATCGTTTACCAAGAGGAATACATCTACTTTGATCGACCAGAAGACTTAAAGAATTTTCAACGCTTAAGTCAACAGAAAAGAAAGGTGATCAAGGAGTTAATTCAGACGCCATATCTTTTTGAAGGGCTACCCTACCATCTCTACTATTTTTCTAGAAATTTGCCCCATGTCTTGGACTTAGTAGAAAGGGAAAGTCTGCAGGAAAGGTCAGAAGAAGATGGAGAAAAGTCGTATTGGGAAGAAGGGAAAGCTTCTGTAGATGGTGCTTTTACTTCTTTAAAACTGGAGAATTTTAACGAAGCGCTAGCCTTTTTTACGAAAACTGGTTTATGCCCCGAGAGGAATTATCAGGCTTCTTGGAAAATGTTAGAAGAAAGGGAGACTCATTTATTACCTTTGAGCAATTTTGGACAAATTTTAGTAGAAATTGATCAATTTACACAAGATTAAGTTGACAAAGAGTACAAAGAGAATGAAAAATAAGTAAAGAAACGAGTTAAAGTAGAAAAGGAATGTCAGTTGAACATTAAGATGTAGTTAAGACTTTTAAAAATGACTAGGATAGCAAGGTAAATATGAGATAATGAAGTTTGATATTCAAGAAGGTGAGGAGAAAATAAATGAGCGAACGCTACCCAAAAGGCCATCTGCCAAGTCGGTCTACAACACATGGGAAGAGTCGAAAAAGTAAAGAAAAGCATACGGATAGCCGTTATGGTGAGCCCATTACACGTAAACTAAAGAGACGGAAAGGGAAAAAGTGGATGGGGTGGCTTGTACTTGCTCTTTCTATGTTAATGGTTCTGCTCTTTTCTTTAGGCTTTAAGGCCTACAATAGCATTAAAAAGACCCAGCAACAGATTGATATAACGCAAATTAGAAGCCAAGCCTTGAATGTCAAAAAATCCCAACCCTTTACCGTCTTGATTTTAGGGGTGGATAATGGGGTACAAGGGCGCTTGTCCGATGGTGGTCGGAGCGATACGATGATTTTAGCCACTGTGAATCCTAAACAAGGGCGAACCTCTCTCTTATCTATTCCACGAGATAGCTATACAGAAATTGTTGGCTATGGCACTCAAGATAAGATCAATCATGCCTATGCTTTTGGTGGAGCTAAAATGTCTGTTGAGACCGTTCAAAAAATGTTGAACGTGCCAATTGATTATTATCTAGAAGTCAATATGCAAGGCTTGAAAGATGTGGTTAATGCGGCTGGTGGAGTAGATGTCGTGAGTCCATTGACCTTCGAATATGATGGCGCAAAATTCAAAAAGAACAAACGACAACATTTAGAGGGATGGGAAGCTTTAGCCTTCACTCGGATGAGAAAAGAAGATCCTAGAGGGGATTTTGGCCGTCAAGAACGGCAACGTTTGGTGATTGAAGCCTTAGTAAAAAAATTAAAGCATGTAAGTTCAGTAACTAGGATTAGCAAGTTTTTGGACGTGTTAGGAAAGAATTTCCGAACCAACTTATCTGTTGCTGATCTCTTGAATATTCAGAAGAACTATCAAGCTGCCGTGAAGAAATTTAGAACTTGGAGCATAGAAGGTAGAGAAATGTGGTTAAATGACATCTTCTATTGCTATATTGAACCAAAGGAATTATTGAAATTCTCTAACCGCATTCGTCGTGAATTGTATATGGAAGAAATTACCCTAGCGGATTTAAATAAAATCGAAGTGGATAAGAGCAATGTAGGGGCTAAGGTTGACGTTTACCAACAAAATCAAAATGATGCTCAATCTGTTGCGCCAGAAGTGCCTAGAGCTAGTTATCAGCAGGCGACTCCTCCTAAAACGAGTCCGTCCAATCAAGGTAACTCATCCAATCAATCTAGCTCATCCAATCAAGGGCAAATGCCTCCTGAAGGCGAAAGTCCTACTGAAGGGGATAAGCCAAACGAAGGGAGTGCTCCAGCTGATAGCGGGAGAGGAAGTGAGCCTTCAGAAGCTTCTTCACCAGATGGAGGAAATGCTGGGGAATAGACTGATGAAGTCTGTGTATGAAAAGAAAAAGTGATAATAGAGGTGAGCTGAAGGGATGAGAAAGAAAGACCAAGAAACGATAGGACGAACAGAAAAGTATCGTCAAAAGGAACGTCGAAAGAAAAGAAGAACTTGGCGTTTGATTTTCTTGTCTTTGATAGGGATCATTTGTATTTTGGGGATTCGTCTCTATGGGGATGTCGGTTCTGCTTATAGTGCGATCTACCAACGAATCAATAAAAATGATTACCGGCAAGGATCTGTCAATTTATCCCAAGGTCAGCCAGTCTCTATTCTTTTAATGGGCTTGGATAATGGTTATGGGGATGTTCGTTCCAAGGAAGAACCGGCTCGCAGTGATACCATGATGGTGATGACGATTAACCCGCAAAAAGGCAAATCAGAGATCGTGAGTATCCCTAGAGATATCTATACCAAAATTGTAGGCCATGGAAGTTATGAAAAATTGAATCACTCCTATGCTTATGGCCAAGCGGAGATGACTGTCAATTCGGTTCAACATTTATTGGGAGTGCCGATTGATTATTTTGTGGCGGTGAATATGGATGGCTTGAAGCAAATTGTTGATGCGGTTGGAGGAGTGGATATTGTAAGTCCTTTGACCTTTGAATTCGATGATATGCCTTTTGAAAAAGGGAAAAAAGTCCATATGGATGGGATGCATGCCTTGGCTTTTGCGAGAATGCGTCATGAAGATCCAAAGGGAGATATTGGCCGACAAGAAAGGCAACAGATTGTTGTTCAGGCTATCTTGAAAAAAGCAAAAAATATAGACGTGTTGAAAAACTATCGTCAGATTTTAAAGACCTTGAAAAAGAATGTTCGAACGGATCTGAGTTTATCAGAACTAGTTGATTTAGAAGCCCGCTATATGACGGCAGTAAAGAATCCACGCCGTTTGCATATGGTAGTTCACTCGATGACAGTAGATGAATTAGACTGTCTCTATATCTCTAAACCTTCTCTATTGGATATTAGTAATGCCTTGAGGAGAAATTTAGGCTTAAAGGAACTGAGCTTAGAGGACATGAACACGGTCTATGCGCCTAGTATGAGCGAATATTATGATAAACCTGAAACAAATGAAGCGGAGGAACTTCCTCCTATGGGTTATCAAAGCGATGACAATGGAAACTTGATACGGATCTATTAGTGAATGGATAGAAGACAAGTGAGCTTTAAAGGGAGAATGTCGTAGGACATCTCCCTTTCGTTAGGAAAGACAAGTAGCAGAAGGGAAGAGAACGATTGAGAATAAAAGCTTTAAATTTAGCGGATGCCTATATCATTGAAATGCCTGTATATGGGGATAACCGTGGATTTTTTACGGAATCCTATAACCGCAAAAGTTTTGAGGAGCTAGGCTTGTCATTTGATTTTGTACAAGATAATCATAGCCGTTCTTGTCAAGCGGGAGTTTTACGGGGCCTACATTTTCAAAAGGGAGACTATGCCCAAACGAAACTCTTGCGAGTGACGAAAGGGGCAATTTACGATGTTATCGTGGATTTGCGAGCTAGTTCGAAGACTTTTGGGCAATGGCAAGGGGTTATTTTAAGTGAAAGCAACCATCGCCAACTTTTAGTGCCAAAAGGATTTGCGCATGGTTTTGTCACTTTGGTAGATGATGTGGATGTTCAGTACAAAGTAGATGCTTTTTATCATCCAGAAGCCGATAGCGGCATTGCTTTTGATAGCCAAGAGTTAGGGATTGACTGGCCGGTAGATATGGATCGAGTGATTTTATCTGAAAAAGATAAACAGCACGAGCCTTTCGATCCAAAGAAACATTATTTTGATTAAGTCAGGAAAGGCTTGGGCGAGGAGGAAATAAGAGATGACCGTATTAATCACGGGGGGAGCGGGCTTCATTGGAAGTAACTTTGTCCACTATTATTTAGCGGAACACCCTGAAGAAGAAATAGTGAATTTAGATGCCTTAACCTATGCAGGTAATGAGGCTAATTTAAAGGATATTGCTGATCAGAAAAACTATCATTTTGTGAAGGGTTCTATTGCAGATAGCGACTTGGTAGATGAATTATTTAAGCAATACCAATTTGATATAGTGGTGAATTTTGCGGCAGAATCTCATGTTGACCGCTCTATCCTGAATCCAGAAATTTTTGTAGAAACCAATGTCTTGGGGACGACGACGCTCTTAAATGCTTCGAAAAAGTATGGAGTTAAACGGTATTTACAAGTCTCTACAGATGAAGTTTATGGGAGCTTAAAAGAAGAGGGTTACTTTACAGAAAAGACGGCTCTAGCGCCAAACAGTCCTTATTCCGCTAGTAAGGCTAGTGCAGATTTACTGGTCATGGCTTACCACCGAACCTTTGGCCTTCCGGTGAATATTACCCGTTGTTCCAATAATTATGGACCTTACCAATTCCCTGAAAAATTGATTCCTCTCATGATAGGGCAGGTGATGGATGGTTTAGAATTGCCTGTTTATGGGACAGGGAAAAATGTCCGAGATTGGTTGCATGTGTTAGACCACTGCCGAGCTATTGACCTTGTTTTAAGGAAAGGGCGGGTAGGCGAAATTTATAATGTTGGGGGTCACAATGAGCGGAGCAATAATCAAATTGTTGAAACGATTGTGAAGCAAATGAACTATAGTAAAGACAAGATCACCTATGTTAAAGATCGTTTAGGTCACGATTTCCGCTATGCGATTGACCCTACTAAACTTGTTGAAGAATTAGGCTTTAAACCTCTCTATACTTTTGACACAGGGATCAAAGAAACGATCAATTGGTATCTAGAAAATGAAGACTGGTGGCGACCTCTGCAAAAAAGAGCTAAGCTAAAACGACTGGAGGATAAGTCATGAGCCAAACTTTAGTGATTGGTGCAGATGGCCAATTAGGGCAAGAACTGGTAGCTTTGCTGAAAGAAAAGGGAATGGATTTTTATGAAACGACTCGAAAAGACTTGGATATCACCGATTCAAAAGCCGTACAAGCTATCTTTTACCATCTAAAACCAAAAGTCGTCTACCTCTGTGCAGCCTATACCGCAGTGGATGAAGCAGAAGGCAAAGGGAAAAAACTCAATTGGCAAGTCAATGTGGAGGGGACGGAAAATGTCGCCCGAGCTGCCAGTAAATATGGAGCTACTCTAATCTTTTTAAGTACCGACTATATTTTTAATGCTAAGGATGACAGTCCTTTAGCAGTAGATGAAAAAGAAGAGCCGATTAATGCTTATGGCCTAGCAAAGGCTGAAGCAGAAAGACGGATCCGAGAAATTTGTCAGGCCTATTATATTGTGAGGACATCTTGGGTTATTGGCGTTTATGGGCACAATTTCTTGAAAACCATGTGTCGATTAGCTAAGACCAACCAGCAATTGACGGTTGTAGATGATCAAAGAGGACGACCAACTTGGACGAAAACTTTGGGACGCTTTTTGATTTATTTACAAGAAAGTGGCGCAGACTATGGCACCTATCATTTAGCGAATGAAGGCTCTTGTTCTTGGTATGAATTGGCATCTTATATCTTAAAAGATCAAGCAATTGAAGTTGTACCAGTGACAAGTGAAGCTTATAAAAGGCCAGCTAAACGACCAGCTTATTCGATTTTAGATTTGAGCAAGACAAAAGCTTTGGGCTTTAAAATAGAAACTTGGCAAGAAGCGGTAGATCTCATATTAAAGGATTTATCGACTAGAGACTGATGTCTTGACTCATGAATAGGAAGAGATAAATAGGAAGAAAGGAGGGTGATCATGCGAGCAGTCTTAATTTCTTGCTTTCATTATTACGAGCAACGTTTAAAGTATGTGGAAGCTTATTTAAAAAGTAAGGGTTATGAAGTGACCTACATTACCACGGACTACGATACCGTTTTAAGGCAACCTGTCCAACTAAATCAAGAGGGGGCTATACAACTAGCCGTCCTTCCTTATAAAAGAAATCTTTCTTTCGAGAGACTATACTCGCACGCTAAATTTGCTAGAGATGTGCGTAAGGCAGTAGAAAATCTAGCCCCTCAAGTTATTTTTTGCATGATGCCACCCAATGCTCTGGGCTATCAATTGAGACGTTACAAAGAAAAGCATCCAGATGTGTGCCTTTTGTTTGATATTTATGACATGTGGCCGGAATCGTTTCCTAATTCACGCTTGAAATTCTTGAGAACTCTGCCATTTTACTTATGGAAAAATTTACGAGACCAAGCCTTAGCCGCTTCTGATGGATTTACTTATGAATGTAAGTGGTATAGCAATTATTTAAATCAAGAAACCTTAAAGAAACGCCCTCATGCACCTTTTTATTTAGCACAGGATTCTGTTGAAGCTATTGAATTTCCAGCTAAAAATTTTGAGACAATTCGTTTCCTTTACTTGGGATCGATCAATAATGTGATTGATATTGACTTGATTGTCCGTTTCTTGAAGTTGATGAATACTTATCGCCCAGTCCATTTAGACATTATCGGTGGTGGGGAAAATGAACAGCTTCTTTTGAAGGGATTAGAGGAAGCAAAGATTGCCTACAAGTCTCACGGCATGCTTTTTGACGACGAAAGTAAACGTCAAATTATAAAAGAGGTCGACTATGCCTTGAACACCTTCAAGGAAACTTCAACGGTAGGCTTAACCATGAAGTCAGTGGATTATTTCAAATATGGCTTGCCAATTATCAACACCATCCCTGGGGATACAGAAGAATGGCTAAAACAATATGGATTTGGCTATCAAATTTCAAGAGAGGGTTTAGAGGACTTGTGCCAAGACCTGTTAAAGGTCACTGATGAAGACTGGAGAAGGATGTCAGATCAATCGAGAAAGTTATTTGAAGAGTATTTTACAGCTGAACAAGTGAAAAAGAAGATCGCCCTATTTTTAGAACGGGTGGTGCCTCATGACTAGGCCTTTTGTAAAAAGAGGGAAGGATGAAGTGGAAGGACCTTCGAAAAGAGGGAAAAGATATGTCTAAAGCTCGCTTATTTGCTAAACATTTTTCCTATAATACCCTAGCCACCTTGCTTTCTATGGCGATTCAAATCTTTGTGATTTTAGTCGTAGCGAAGTTTGTTGGGCCTAGACCTTTTGGCTATTGGCAATTGTATGTCTTTTATGCAACCTATTGTGGCATCCTCCATGCGGGTTGGTGTGATGGGCTTTACTTGATTTTTGCGGGCTATAGACGAGAAGACTTGCCTTGGACTTGGTTAAAAAAGAATAGCCTCCACTATTTCACCGTAGAATTACTCCTATCCCTAGCTATAGCTATCTGGGCTTTACTCACTAAGGAAGGGCCTGTACTTTTAGTAGCTTTAGCTTTGGCTTTAACGGTTCTAGTCACCAATGTAAGGAATTATCTCTTTTCCTTGATGCAAGCGACGAACCATCTGGTGGTATTTGCCAAAACCAATATCTTAGACCGCTTGATCTATTTGTTGGTCATGATTTTTTGCCTTCTTTCTGGAGTCAGATCCCTAGGGCTTCTCTTGGGGGCCGATCTTCTTTCTAGAATTATAAGTTTAGGCTATGCTTATCGCCAATTTTACCGTCCGGGACTAGCTGGTTTAAGAAGAAAACAAAAACCAGTTGAGATAAAAGAGGGGCTAGCTTCTCTTCAAGGGGAAAGTGTGAAGTCGAATGAGAAGGCAGAGACTGAAAGCCTTAGCCAACTAGACCTATCTCCTAGAACCGTTTTTCACGCTGGGGCAGCCTTATTATTAGCTAATTTAGCTGGTGGATTATATATTGGGGTCGTCCGCTATTTTATTCAGAGGAACTACTCCATTGAAAGCTTCGGCCGTTTATCCTTGATGATTTCTATGGCCAATTTAGTGATATTTTTTGTGAATGGGGTCAGTGTAATTGTTTTCCCTTTCCTCAAAACGGTAAAAGCAGAACGACTAAGGGCTAACTATCAATCGCTCAAGAGACTTTTTGTCTTTGCGACAGCTTTTCTTCTTCTAGGCTATTTCCCTATTCGCTTAGTGATCAGTTATTGGTTACCTCATTATGGAGAAGTGATGCAACTCTTTGCTTTTGTCTACCCTTTGTTTGTCTTTGAAGGGCAATTAGCCTTATTGACGAATTCTTATTTGAAAGCTTATAGGGAAGAAGTGGCCATGCTCAAGTGGAATGGGATGCTTTTAATCCTAACGATTCTTTGGACCTACTGTAGTTTGCAACTAGGGCGAAATCTCTGGATGACTTTTGCGGGATTACTGATGGTTTACATGATTAGACTTTTGGGGAGTGAATGGCTTTTAAATCGTCAGCTTAAGCTAACCCTTTGGCCGGATAACTTGCGGCAATTGACTATCTTGCTAGTTTATCTCATCCTAGCGAATAGTCTATCTGTAGGCTTAGGCTTTATTCTTTATAGCCTAGGCTTGGTCGGGTTGGCTGTCCTCATCCGCGGGGAAATAAAACAAAATATTCGAGAAATTTCTTTTGAAGAAAAGTCAGAGGAAGAAAGGAGCAAGCATGGAGACATCTAAAACAGTGGTGGTCTTAGTGACTTACCAACCAAAAGAAAAGACTGTTCAATTGTTAGAAAGTTTTATCCATGAAGGGCAAGCCTTTCTCCTTGTGGATAATGGGTCCAAAGCTTCAGCTATTACCGCTAAATTACAAGAACTTTGCCAAGAAGGAAAAAGAAAGCTGGATCTTTTAGCCAGTGACTGGATTAGCTTGGAGGAAAATAAGGGGCTAGCAGCGGCACAAAATGTAGGCATTAGGAAAGCTAAGGAGCTGGGGGCAGAAGGAATTTTCTTTTTCGATCAAGACTCAGCTATTCCTGACCACTTCTTTAAGGATATGGTTTTGGAGTACAATCGTTTGCTGAAAAACTATCCTATTGGGATTTTGGCGCCTAACCTGTATGACTCTAATTTACATCAATATGGCCGCTATGCCCGTTTAACTCCGCATGGCTATGAAACCCTACATGATATCAAACAAGCAGAATCAGTCAGCTTTGTCGTTTCTTCGGCAAGTTTTATGCCGATAGAAGTTTTTGAAGGGGACGATTTGTTCCGGGAAGAATTCTTTATCGATCAGGTGGATACAGAATGGAGTTTACGGCTCCTCAGTCGTTCCTATGCCATTGTGGTAACCAATCGAGTGACTTTTTCGCATACCATTGGCGATCGTACAGAACATCATTTCCTGGGCTTGACGATTCGCCCTAACCACCATGGAGCATTGAGGAAATTCTATATTTTCCGTAATGGACGAAAGACTATAGAGATCTATGGAAAAACCTTCCCTGGCTTCAAGCGCTTAATGACCTTTCGCCTGATTCATGATGTCTTAGGTGTAATCCTTTATGAAAAGGACAAGGAGAAGAAAATTTCCGCCATGTGGAAGGGTTGGAAAATGGGCAAGCAAGCACTCGAGGAGTGGAAAGCATATGAAGACTAAGACAGGGAAAAAATACTGGCTCTTTCATGCCTTGTCTATCTTGCTGATTCTAATGCTAGTGGCCTTGATGTGCTTGAATCGAGGGAACCCAGACTTCCAAAACTATAGCAATTTTTATTGGGATAAAGATGATTTCTTAAAAAGACAACATGAGATGGGCTTTTTCTGGCTAACACGGCTGGGAAGACTATTAAATCTGACCTACGAGCAATTTTATACGGCAATCACTGGGCTGGGCTTGTTTAGCCTCATAGCCTGGTTTTACCGCTATAGCAAATATCCTGCTCTAGCTTTAGCTTTTTATATGGTCTTTCCCTTTCTCTTGGATATTGTGCAATTGCGGAATTTCTTAGTGATGGGGATTGCCTTATGGGCCTTTAGTCTCTTGATGGAAGCTAAGGAGGAACCGACTTATCGGTATTTGTCTTTATCTTTGCTTTTATTAGCAGGAACTATTCACAATACCGCTTTTATCTATATTCCTTTTTGGCTAGTCCTGCAGTGGCCTAGCATTTGGGTCATACTGAGCTCTGGATTGGCTTTTACAGTGAGCCTATTGATCCCTCGCTTTTTAACAGAAGCCTCCTTAGCCCAATCTTCCTCGCATGTTTTGCAGAGGTATGCTTATCTTTTTAGGGGGCAAGTGTCTTTGCCTGGGCGGATTTTCTTCATTAGTTTATCTTTAGCCTTATGCCTTGCTGTCTATTTTATCCAATATAGTTTGGATCAAGATCGCTTGCTAGAAGCTGGGGTGAAGCCCAAAGCTTTTCAGTCACTCAGTCAATTGGCTAAAAAATTGAGCTATTTATCTTTTGGTTTGATGCCACTCTTCTTCCAAAGCGTGGATTTCTTCCGTATTTTTCGGAATTTCTTACCCCTTTACTGGTTGCTCTTTAGCATCTATTTCCTAGTGCCTTTGAAAGCTCAGCACAAGCGATTGGAGAAGCTAGTCTTGAGTCTTTTTTTACTTGGAATTCTTTGTGTGACCTGTTATGTACTCTTGATTTTTAGCAATACGGATAATGTTATTCGGACGGTATTCAAGGAAAACATACTCTTGCGTCTGATTGAATTAAGAGGACAGTAAAAAGTTATAGGGCAAAGGATAGGGGAGGAAGAGTGTCCTATCTCTAGGCTCAAAAAAGAAGGATAGCCATCGCTTGACTTGCTAAAGGGAAAAGAAAGATGGCGGATTTTAGAATGAACTTAGACAAAAAGGGATATGGCGGATTTTATAATGAACTGAGCTACCCAATTGTGAAAAAAAGAGCCTCCAGCAGATAGTTCTGCTGGGGACTCCATAATTCGATGAAGACTTTGTTTTTGGCTAGTGGGAAAAGGATAGCTGTTGCTAGGGCTTCCTTTCTCCTTATTTCAAGGGGTGTATAGTGGTGAATTTAAGACCCTGTTCCCCCCTGATGAAAAAGTCGTTTTATGGGGGCTAAGACCCTGTTCCCCCCTGATGAAAAAGTCGTTTTATGGGAGCTAAGGCCCTGTTTCCCCTGATGAAAAGGCGCTTTATGGGGACTAACGCCCTGTTTCAGCCAATCGCAAGAGGTATTGACCGTAATCATTTTTTCTTAGTTCTTCAGCCATTGCAGTTAATTGATCTTTGTTGATATAATTCATCCGATAGGCAATTTCTTCTAAACAAGCAATTTTAAAGTTTTGCCGTTTTTGAATGGTTTGGACAAAGTTGGCGGCTTCTAAAAGAGATTCGTGAGTACCCGTATCTAGCCAAGCATAGCCTCGACCGAGCAATTGAACATGAAGTTGATCACGTTCGAGATAGGCGCGATTAATATCGGTAATTTCCAATTCGCCACGAGCAGAAGGTTTTAGGGACTTGGCTATTTCAATGACTTGATTATCATAGAAGTAAAGACCTGTGACAGCGTAGTGACTCTTTGGCTTTAAGGGTTTTTCTTCAATAGATGTCACCCTTTGTTGATCGTCAAAACCTACCACACCAAAGCGTTCTGGATCTGAAACGTGATAGCCAAAAATAGTAGCACCAGATTGTTGCTTTGCAGCGCTTTGAACGAGGCGACTGAGGCCATCGCCATAGAATATATTGTCCCCTAGAATGAGAGCGACGGAATCCTCGCCAATAAAGGATTCACCGATAATAAAGGCTTCTGCCAGACCTCTTGGAGAAGATTGGACGGCGTAAGAGAGCTTTAGACCTAATTGATGCCCGTCCCCCAATAATTCTTGGAAACGAGGGGTGTCATCTGGTGTTGAAATAATAAGAATTTCTTTGATATTGGCCAGCATGAGAACCGAAAGAGGGTAATAAATCATTGGCTTGTCATAGACTGGAAGTAGCTGTTTAGAAATGGATCGCGTAATAGGGTATAAGCGTGTGCCAGAACCTCCAGCTAAAATAATACCTTTCATGAGAATTCCTCCATCTTGCATTAATAAATCAAGTATAACAAGAGCTAGGAAACTTGTGAAGATGAAAAACAAGCTTATAGAAGTAGAAAAGCTATAAAGAATGAGATAGTGATGGAAAGGAGAATAGACAATGGAAGGGAGGAAAATGATGACAAAAACACCTCAATTCACCGTTTTGATGTCTGTTTATGAGAAGGAAAAGCCGGAATATTTGAGAGCATGTTTAGAAAGCATGAAAAATCAAAGCTTGTTAGCTGATGAATGGTTGATCATATGTGATGGCCCTTTAACCAGAGAATTAGATCAAGAATTGGCATGTTTTTATGATCAATTTCCTGACAGGACGAGAATTCAGCGCTTTAAAGAAAATAGAGGGCTGGGAGAAGCTTTAGCAGATGGTGTCAAATTGGCCAAGTATGAATATATCGCTCGTATGGACACGGATGACATTGCCAGACCTGATCGTTTTGAAAAACAACTAAATTATTTAAGTGAACATAAAGAAGTGGATATTTTAGGGTCGAATATTACAGAGTTTGATCAAGATCCTAAAGAGATCAAAGCCATTCGAAGCGTACCAGAAACGCATGAAGAAATATATGAATATGCGAAACGTCGGAATCCTTTCAATCATATGACAGTTGTCTATAAAAAATCAGTGGTCTTAAAAGCAGGAAATTACCAAGCCCTAAAAGGCTATGAAGACTATTATTTATGGGTGAGGATGCTGAAAAAAGGCGCCATTGCAGCTAATTTAAAAGAGAATTTAGTGAATGCAAGAGCCAATGCTGAAATGTATAAGAGAAGAGGGGGATTGAGCTACTTTTTAGCCAGTCAAAAGGCCTATCAGACGATTTATAAAGTGGGTCTAGCTTCTCCTAAAGATAAATGGATCAGAGAATTAGCTCAATTGTTGGTGAATCTATCTCCCGGATGGTTGAGGGCAAAATTGTATGATACTTTATTAAGGAAAAAGAGAAAATGAAGCATAAGAGCGTTTGTTAAGGGGAGCAGCTCTTTTATAAGGACTTGTTTTAGAAAGGAAAGCTATGAAAAAATTATCAGTATCTAAAATCGAATGGTGGAGTAAGTTGATGTTTTGCCTACTAGGAATCATCAATTGTTTACCTGTTGTATATGACTGGATCAAACCGGCCTATCAATTGGCAACTATGATGGTCTTTTTGATCACAAGCTGGCTATTATGGGGAAAAAAATATAGGGATAAACATTTTATATGGCTTTTTGCCCTTTTCCTTGGGACGCAGTTTTTAGCTACATTTGCTAATGCCAGAAGTCATCTAATAGGGAATCTAGTACATATTGTTTTCGTCATGAGCATTTGCTTGATTACCCTAGTTGGCGATAAGGAAGTAGGGGAAAAATTAGTAAAATGGCTAGCTATTTGCCTACAATTTTTCTCTTTTGCTTGTTCCGTGTTCGCTCTTGCATTAGCTGTATCTGGTCTGTCAACCACCTTGTATTATGGGAAACATGTGGCATTACGTTTAGGGTTTCATGGGGGGAGATTGTTTGGTCTTTTGAACCCTAATGGGGGAGCTCTGTTAGCCGTTATTAGTATGACCCTAGCTGTCTATCTTTATCGTCACTATCCTCAATATAAAAAAGCTTTAATGACAAACATGGCCTTACAATTCATTTATTTTTCCTTACAGCAAAGTAGGGGGGCGCTCTTATGTGCTATGACGGTCTTGTTTCTTTTGACCGCCTTTGTTTTTAAGAAGGAAAGAATTCGGCAACAAATCCTCTTGCTTATGACGAGCTTCCTACTTCTTTTTTCTGCTTATTTTATGACCATAAAAGTTGCTGAGAAATATGGGGAATTTATTCGTTCAGAATCGATTGAAAGGCTCGAATCTGCAGATGACGAGGGAGAATATGGGGAAAGTAGAGAATTTAGTGTCAAATCAGGTAGTCGCTCCCAAATCTGGGTGAGAGCCCTAAAAATGGGACAGAAGCAACCTGTATTTGGGTATGGATTCCGGAATATCAAACCGAATATGGCGAAATTCTTTAAGACTTTTAAGATGAAAGAGGCTTTAGGCGGTGGATTTCATAACATATTTCTGACTGTATTTGTGGCTTCAGGAATGCTTGGTTTGGTAAGCTTTATCGTCTTATTGGCTTACATTGCCTTTTCCTTCAGCAAGTACATTCTTTTATCGGATAATGTGGATGGAAAGATTATTATGGCACTTGCACTAGCCTATTTACCAGTGCAATTAGTTGAAAGTATCATTATGTATTCCCCAAGTGGTTTTAATATAATTTTTTGGTTCTTAGTGGGGATAGGATTTTATTACAATGAACTGTGGATGAGGGAAGGGAAAAACAGTGAAACGTTATCTTAAACGCTTAAGAGAGCTTAAAGCGAAAGATTGGCTTGCCCCTATGATTTTTCCTTTCGCTTATATCGTTGCTAAATTATTTTATCGCAAGCAAAAGGATTTGATATTGATTGGGGAATCTAGAGCTGAGGCTAGGGATAATGGCTACTGGCTTTTTCGCTATATTAGAGAAAAAGTTCCTGAACAAAGAGTGGCTTATGTGATCGATTTTGATTCTCCGGATTACGATAAGGTAAGGGATTTAGGCGAGTGTATTCCTTATGGCTCTTTTAAACACTGGGTCTATTACCTATCTTGTGGGGTCATTGCAGTGAGTCAAAAAGAATGCAGACCGAATACAGCCTTCTTTTATTTTTTAGAAGTTGCAGGTTTTCTAAAAAATAAACGGGTTTTTCTCCAACATGGGATCACTATTTCTGATGCGAAGTGGCTTTATTATGATCAGACTAAATTTTCAGGATTTATTTGTGGAGCCAAACCAGAATATGATGCGATTTTGAACGATTTTGGCTATCCTGACTCTTCTGTACGGTATTTAGGCTTTCCAAGATTTGATCAATTACATGAGACAAAGGTCAATCCTAGGCAAATTTTACTCATGCCTTCTTGGAGAAGTTGGTTAGTGAATAAAACGGATGCTCGTTATGAATTTAATGAAGGAGACGATTTCACTGCTTCTGAATATTTTATAAAGTGGAATGCATTTTTATCTGATCCAACTTTAAAAGAATTCTTGGAGAAGAACGATCTACAATTGATATTCTATCCTCACCGCAACATGCAAGTGCATTTGAATGAATTTACGAAAACTTCTGATCATATCCAAATGGCCTCTTGGAAAGAACATGATATACAAGACTTGTTGAAAAGCTCAGCCTTTATGATAACGGACTACTCCAGTGTCTTTATGGATTTCGCCTATATGAAGAAACCTATGTTGTTTTACCAATTTGATCAGGGAAAATTTCGAAAAGGACAATATGCTAAGGGGTATTTCGATTATGAAAAAGATGGCTTTGGACCGGTGATAAAAGAGGGAGCGAAACAAGTGGTGGCCTATTTAGAGAAGTCTTTTGCCAATGACTTCCAATTAGAAGAGGCATATTTGGCTAAAATTGACCGCTATTTCCCTTTGTATGATCAAAATAATTCTCAACGTGTCTATGACTTTTTGAAGGAGCTGTTAGACGAATGCGCTCAATAGCGATGTTAATTTATGATACGTCCTTAATAGGGGGAGCAGAACGCATTTCCTTAATGTTAGCCAATGATTTAAAGGACTATCGCATCACTTTAATCAGTGTGTTTCAAGAAAAAGGAAAAACTATCCTGCCGGTTAGACCGGATATAAAGCAATATGTGATCAGTGATGAGACCGTTAGAATACCTTTGCATTTGATAGGCTTTTCTAACAAGATTGCCCAAATTTTGAAAGAAGAAGAAGTCGATATGCTAGTCGCTGTGACAGCAGGGGTAAACAGTTTAGCCGCATTAGCCGCTAGAAAAGCGCAGCTACCTTGGCTATATTGGGAACATTCTAATTTAAAAAATAATACCTATGGCTTGAAGCACCGTCTGCGCCAATGGATTGGGGTTCGTACGGCCTGTCATATTGTGACGCTTTCAGAAGCGGATCGCCAATTTTTTTGTGAAACTTTCCGATTGGATAAAAATTTTGTGACAGCTATTCCCAATTATTTTTCTTTCACTCCACCAACTCAACCCTATCGTATAGACTGCAAACGCATTGTTAGCGTGGGACGGTTGAAGTCAATCAAACAATTTGACCATGCCATTGCCGTAGCTTCGAAAGTATTTGATCGCCATCCTGATTGGACTTGGGATATTTACGGTGAAGGAGACGAGCGAAGTCATTTAGAATCTTTAATAAGACAATTTAATTTAGAAAAGCATGTTTTTTTAAAGGGATCTCACCCTAATCCAGTGGATATTTTAAGTGAATATAGCTTTTTAGTCGTTTGCTCTCGTTATGAAGGAGGCCCTATAGTTGTCCAAGAAGCCCAATCGCAACTATTACCAACTATTTCATATGATTGTCCAATTGGACCACGTACGCTGATTGATGATGGGGTCAATGGCTATTTGGTGAAAGACCAGGATCAAGAAGATTTAGCGCATAAGATTAATTATTTAATTGACCATCCAGAAATACGACTTGCTTTTTCAAAAAAAGCCAATAAAGATTTAGGTCAATATACAAAAGAAGTCGTCACTGAAAAATGGCGGCAACTGTTTTTGAAACTGCTGTTAGGAGAGGAGTCATAAAATGGGATCATCAATGAAAAGAGGGCAAGAGCACTTGCCGTTTATTTCTCTGATACTTCCCGCCTATCAAGCCGAAAAAGATCTGGATAGAACTTTACAATCTATTGTGGATCAAGATTATCCCCATAAAGAAGTAGTGGTCATTGAAAATGGCTCGACAGATAAAACCTTTGATAAAGCTGTAGAATGGTCTAAACGCTACCCCTTTATTTTAGTCAAAAAGAGTTTACAAAAAGGGGTTTCTGCTGCACGTAATCTGGGTTTAGATGTGGCTAGTGGAGATTGGATTGGCTTTTGTGATGCAGGGGACTATTTCTTTCCTGGAGCCTTGAAAGAAATGAGTCAATATGTAAAGGATCATCCTAATAAAGCTCTCTTTGTTTTTGGCTTCACAGTAGCGGCGAAATCCGGGCGTATATGGCAACATGAAAGGATCCATTTTGAAAAGTCAAAAGCAATGTCGGCCTTATCATTGGCAAGACGGATGTTATATGATAATCGTATCATGGGTTCTGTATGGAATAAATTTTTCCAAGCTAAAGCGATAAAGAATTATCGTTTTAACGAAGAATTAAGCCATTGCGAAGACATGAATTTTTGCTTGAATTGGTTACTGGATCATCCAAATTCTTCTGTCTATCTATCGAATAAATGTCTCTATGCTTATGTCAAAGATCCTCAATCAGCTACTCAAGATAAAAAAGGTTTATTTCATATAGATGGTCGCTTAAAATATCTGGATGCTTTTCTACCGCTATTGGATAGAAAAGATGTGGATACTTGGACAAAAGCTTTGATCAAGCGCAATATATTCCGCTTGCTTCATCGCTATCGTGGGACAGCAAAAGAATTAGGCCTGCCTATGGAAAGTATGGACTGCCAGTATAGGCGTTATAGGGGCTATTTTTATGGGAATATGCCATTACTTATTTGGCATTTGTTCAGAAGATTTCAGATGAAATGGAAAGTGAAAGCAGAAGCTTTGGAAGGAAATGGAGCAAGCGATAGAAGGGGGGGCAAGGATGAAGAGCACTAAGAAAACTTTTATAACAGGCTTGTCTTATACCTTCTTTGCCAATATTTTTTCAACCTTTGTCTCTTCTTTATTTATTCTCATTATTCCTAAGTTAATCGGAGTAGCAGAATACGGTTATTGGCAACTATTTGTCTTTTACTCCGGTTATATAGCCTACATGTCTTTAGGCATAACGGATGGGATCTATTTACGTTATGGTGGTTTAGAGTATGAAGACTTGCCTCGAAAGAAATTGATCGCACAATATTGGAGTTTAGCGGCTTTTGAGGTTTTAGTGAGTGTAGGGGCCTATTTGGCTATCTATCCAAGGATCACAGATGCAGATCGAGCCTTCATTCTTCTATTTGTCTGTATGGTAGCTTTGCTGACTGTTCCAAAATCTTTGCTGACTTTTTGTATGCAGGCAACCAATCGTATTAAAGACAATGCTGTGACCATTATCATTGAAAAAGCGGTGTATTTCCTTATCGTTTTGGGAATGTTATTGTTCCGCTTTTACTCTTTTAAATGGATGATTGTAGCAGATATTTTAGGGAGAGTAGCCTCTAACCTTTTTGCGGCTTTTAGAATGAAAGAGATCGTTATTGGAGAAATGGCAGATTGGCGGACGACAATCAAGGAACTATTTATCAATATGCGCATCGGAAGTAAATTGATGGTTGCCAATTTATCAGGTATTTTGATTATTGGGATCATCCGATTTGGGGTAGAACGCAATTGGGGAATAAAAACCTTTGGGCAAGTATCTTTAACCCTGAGTTTAAGTAATATGATGATGTTACTGGTTAATGCAGTTGGGGTCATCATGTTCCCTATGCTTAGGAGAATGAATAAAGATAAATTGGCTCTAACTTATCAGACCATTAGAGAAGTTTTGATGGCAGCCCTTTTTGCGTGTTTATGGGGATATTTTCCAATTGTATTCATCTTGGGGCGTTGGTTACCTCACTATGCAGCAAGTTTCGACTATATGATTTTACTTTTTCCGATGATTGTCTTTGAAAGCAAGATGGTCTTATTGATCAATTCTTTTTTAAAAACATTGCGTTTTGAAAGGGCTATGCTATTGATTAATCTTGCTGTGCTGGCGCTATCTGCTGGCATGACTTTTTTGACCGCTTATTGCTTGAAAAATCTACAATTGTCTATTCTGAACATCACTCTGATGGTTGCTTTGAAGGCGATTATTTCTGAGTATTTTCTTGGTAAACAATTGGGGATGAATATGGGTAAAGGAATTCTTATGGATAGTATAATAGCAGCAAGTTTTATTCTTATCTGCTGGCGACTACCGTTTTCTCTTGCAGCGATAGCTTATTTAGCTGTATATATTCTCTATATAGTGTTGAAGTATTCTAAATTAAAGACTGCCCTAGCCTATATGTTGAAAAGCTAGTAAAGTCACTGGATATATTTAAAAGCTGCTGGGCCTATAAAGCTTAGCAGCTTTTCTTTATGGCGGAAGGGGAGGGATGATTAAAGCTTCTGAACAAAAAACGTAGATTTTGGGGTTTCTTTACTCATAAACTGATATAATGAAAGTAAGAAACTGATTGAGGAGATGACCTGAATGAAGAGAAAGCATTTGCTTTTGAGTGCCTGTGTGTTCACTTTAGGAACTATCGTGGCTAATCAAACTGTTTATGCGGATGAAGAAGCATCAACAGATGACTTGGCTACTAGTGTAGTGGCTACTGATGAAAGCAAAAAGGATGAACGGAACAGTGAGACATCTACTGAAGCAAATACTTCTGTTGAAGATCGTGCTAGTGCATCAAAGGCTACATCGGATGAAAAGGAGAGCCTAGCAGTTGACAATAAAGAAGCTACGGCTACTGATAAGGAAGAAAAAAGCAATTATTATAGCGATTCTGGAGATGAAGTAGATCTTTCTTCAACGGAGGATGCTAAAAAGCAAGGTGACCAATACCTTGTAAGGCCCCAAGAAGTGAACTACAAAGGAACTCTGGTTAGGACAAAACATACTCTTGATACGAAGCCATGGGGGGTAGCTGGTTATAGAACCCTTAAGCATGATTTAAGAGACTATGACCGCCAAGCCGTGACAGTGACCAAGGAAGCAAAGACGACTCGGGCAAGCTGGCTCAAGGTGACTTTTGAAGATGGTTTAACAGGCTGGGTAGACCGGATAGCTATTTATAAAGCAGAAGACTACCTAGGGGAAGTAGAGAAGCTTGATGGACAAGCTAAAGTCATTCGAGGTCGTCATACTTTAGATACGCGTCCTTATGGAACAGCAGGTTGGAAAACGCTAGAAAGTCAAGTGAACAAACGAGTGGGTCAAACGGTAAAGGTGCAACAAGTGGTGAAAACGACTCGGGCAACTTGGGCCTATGTGACTTTCAGTGACAGAACTTCTGGATGGATAGATGTCGTTGCCTTGTCTACCATAACTAAAAGAGAAAAAGCACCGTCAGACCACTATACTTCCGCAGTTAAAGAAGAAGCTTTAGTCGGTCAAATAACAGGAAAGTCTCATACGATTGATAGCTTACCTTGGGGGATCGATGGCTTTAAAACTATTGTAGATAGAAGAGATTATAAAGACTACCGTGGCGCTGAAGTTTTAGTGACAAAGAGTGTTTCGACCAATCGGGCTTCTTGGCTTTATATCAATATAGTTAATAAAGGGCTTAGTGGCTGGATCGATAAAAATGCTATTACGATCACTGGCGAAGCTTTTCTAGCTCAACCAGAAAAAGAAGATTACTATGCAAAAGTCATTTCTACTAACCATACTTTGGATAGTAAACCTTGGGGGACAAAAGGCTTCAGGCAAATTCGATCTCGGGCTCAAATGAGACCTTATCTCGGTCAAGTGGCTCACGTGACTCAATCTGCTCAAACTAAACGAGCTAATTGGTCGTTTATTGAGTTCAAGGATGGGTTGAATGGTTGGTATGACAAGAATGGCTTGAAGAAAGTAGCTGACAAAGATTTCCCTGCATCGACAGAAAAGCCTTTGCCTAAAGAAGTTCCTTTGCATAAGGGAGATCAATACACAAGCGAAGTCAAAGAAGTGGATTATAGCGCTCATCTCTTAGATACCCACCATACTTTGGATTCTAAACCTTGGGGAGTGGATGGCTTCCGTACCTTGAGAGGAGTCAACCAAATGGCTGCTTACTACGGACAAGCCGTAAAAGTAACTAAAGAAGTGTCGACGACTAGAGCTAATTGGGCTTATATTACTTTAAATGATGGTCTTTCTGGCTGGATTGACAAGCAAGCCTTTGAAGATAGAGGCTTAAGGGCGCAATCATGGCAACTTCGTAATGGTGTCCTCTATGCAGGCAACCGTCGTTACAATGTGGGTCAAAACTTTATCACAGTGGATATCAGAAATCAAAGACTTTGGGGCGTTAAAAATAATAAAATTGTTGTAGATACGCCAGTTATAACGGGTCGACCAGGAGCTGATACACCACGTGGGCACTTTAAAATCCAACCTTATAAAGCTTCTCCTACTGTTTTAGTTGGCCCTACTTGGAGATCTCCGGTAAAATATTGGATTCCATTTAAGGGAAATATGTGGGGGATTCATGATGCTAATTGGCAACATAATGGTTACGGTGGCAATCGCTATCGGATCGGTTATGGGTCTGCTGGCTGTGTGAATACGCCATTAGGAGCTGTAAGTAAGCTGTACCGGACATTTGGGGTCGGTGCTAATGTGGTCATTTTCTAAAAGTTAAATCGAGAAAGTAGGTCAAGTTTCTTCTATTAATTAAGAAGCTTGACCCTTTTCATTGGACAAAACTTTCAATCATTTTCAGGAGGTATGGGATGAATCAGAATGAATCTAAAGTAGAGATGGCTTTAAGAATAGCCTTGTTCCTAGTTTTGGCCATCGCCTTTTGCTGGCCATTGCTGTCTTTTAGATACTACCCTTTAGTTACAGAGCAAGATACAAATTTTCATCTTTGTCGATTAATGAGTTTAGGAAATGTCTTTAGATCTCCGGTTAATTTTTCGATATTTCAAATGAATGGGATAATGCTTAATCCGTTTTATCCTTGGCAGACTTTCTATCCAGCGTATATGTTGACGAGGCTTTTTCACAATGTAGCAAAGGGCTTTTGGGTCTATTACATTTTGCTGAACTGGTTGACATTGGAGATTAGTTATTGGTCTGTTAGGGAAATAACTCAAAATAAGATAAAAGGGATGGCTTTTGCTATCCTGTACACTTTTTCATGCTATCGCGCCATCAATGGCTTATTTCGCTTTGCTATTGGAGAGTTTATAGCCATGAGTTTTTTGCCACTTGTATTTTGGGGGATGTATGAAATTTTCAAGGGCAATCCTAAAAGATGGTTTCTTTTAAGTCTAGGTATGACCTGCGTCATGTTTTCGCATGTTGTGACGACTTTCTTGCTTGTATGTGTGTTAGCTATACTTGGAATTGTGTTTCTCCTATTTGGCAAAGAGCGGACAAAACGATTGAAAGTATTATGTCTTGCGGCGTTCTGTTCTTTGGGCATGAATTTAGGACAAATAACGGTGATGGCCTATCGGATGAAGCAAAATCAGCTAAATTTTCCGTTTAAATTTGAAATGGTAGGGGAAACGCCTAATATTTTGTTAAAGGCAATGTTGAAAAATGACATGTCTGGCTATACCGTAGGACTAGTAGTTTTCTTGGGGATGATGTATTGCCTACTTCATTTCACGCAACTGACATCAGTCAATAAATTACTCGTTACTTTGGCAGGGATTAGTTTGTACATGTGTACGAATAAATTTTCATGGAAATTATTAGAATATACACCTTTATATTTTATACAGTTTCCTTTTAGATTGAATCTGTTTTCAACGTTATTTTTCATATATGTTAGTGTGGATCATGCTTTTTTAAAAAATAATAAAAGAGACAAGATCTATTCCAAAAGTGCCATTTCAGGAAAATGGTGGGTAATGATCTGTATCATTGCCTGCTTGTTTCTTCATACCTATAGCTTTTCGCATTTATTACAACAAGAAGGTTATCGATTTAGTAAAATTGACTATAGGAAAATTGAGAGAGTCACTCGGAACACTTTCACGCAAGATTACTCGCCCAAAGCGTATGCAGATCAAGTGGGTAGAAACTTTTATGAACAAAGACAAGCGACGATTGATGGGAAACGTTTCTATCCCAAAGAACAGATGGAGCCGTCGCACTATCAAGCCGATTTCATCAATCCTTTTCAACATACTGCTAGGGTGAATTTACCAATTTATTATTATGCTGGTGGAATAGCTCGCCTAGATGGGCAAGTGGTAAAGTTGAAAGCTTCTTCTCGTAATGGCGGTATACAAGTGGATTCACCACCAGGCCACCATCGATTGACCTTAACTTATCCGTATAAATGGTATGAAAAGCTAAGTTACTTTGTGTCCTTTCTTAGTCTAGCTTGCGTTTTATTTATTGCACAATATGAATTAAGAAAAAGCTTTTCTACAAAGGGTAGAGGATAGAAGAATTGACTTTATCTTTTCTAAGTAGGAATCTTAAGGAAATCAAGTGAACTATTTTATCAAAAAAAGTGAAATTTACTGCTACATGATCAACACTGCCCCTAAAAAGTTGGATAGCATTCTCCTTCTTTTGAGGCGGTGTTTTTCTTATGGGCACTTTGCTAAATGATCTAGTGGAGACATTTATTAAAAAAATTGATCTAATGACTTGGTTAAGCCAGTGCTTAGGTAATTAAAATGAGGGAAAGGAAGCCTTGGCAAAGGGGATTTAAAGGCATAGAAACAAGAGAAGTATCTTCTATGGATGATAAATAAAATCAATCATAAAACATACATCATTTATGGACATAATAAACTAATTGTATTATAATGATAGTTAACGAAATGGAAACGGTTGCTTAAAAAGGGAGGAGGACCATTCTTTATCTTAAGAGGGCTTTTTTGTGGATAATTAGCATTAATTTGGAGGGGAGACAAATGGATCAGGTAAATGATCTGATATTGAAGATTAATGACGTTTTATCGAATAACATATTGGTATTAGCTCTGTTAGGCTGTGGGCTATTTTTTACCATTTATACTAGGGGCGTGCAGTTTAGAAAACTAGGCCCAGCTTTTAAGAGCGTCTTTGGCGGAGTGTTCAAAAAGTCAGAAGATGGGGTATCTTCTTTTCAAGCCTTGGCAGTAGCTATCGCTGCTCAGGTTGGTACTGGGAATGTTGCTGGGGTAGCTACAGCGATTATTGCTGGGGGACCAGGAGCTATTTTCTGGATGTGGATTGCTGCCATCTTA
This sequence comes from Atopobacter sp. AH10, assembly GCF_003664595.1. Taxonomy (GTDB): domain Bacteria; phylum Bacillota; class Bacilli; order Lactobacillales; family Aerococcaceae; genus Atopobacter. The sequence goes on along the minus strand of NZ_QXPZ01000015.1, from coordinate 29,904 downwards.
GGGATGGGAACCATCTTTGCTGAAGCTTGTTTGGCGCAAAAGTTCAGAAGAAAAGATAGCCAAGGTAACTATGTAGGCGGACCATCCTACTATCTCACTTATGGTGTTGGGGCAAAGTTCCCTAAACTTGGGAAGATTTTAGCTGTCTTATTCTCTATATTTATCACGGTTGCTTTAGGTTTTATCGGAAATATGGTGCAATCTAATTCCATTGCGACTGCCATGCAAAAGGCCTTCCAAATTCCCGTTTTGTGGTCAGGTGTGATCATTGCGATTTTAGGGGGACTCATTTTTGCTGGTGGGATCAAGCGTATAGCCAATTTTGCCCAATTAATTGTTCCGGTGATGGCGGTCATTTATCTGGTCTTAGCCGTCTTGATTCTCTTTAACTTTAGATCGCAATTGCTTCCATCACTAGCTTTGATTTTTAAAGCAGCATTTAATCCACAAGCAGCTTTAGGTGGAGCTTTGGGGGTTACTGTTCGTCAAGCTATCACTAAAGGTGTGGCACGTGGATTATTCTCGAATGAAGCAGGGATGGGGTCTACACCACATGCCCATGCGACAGCTATGGTCGATCATCCTGCTGACCAAGGCTATATTGCTATGGTGGGTGTTTTCATTGATACGATCGTGGTTTGTACCGCAACAGCTTTAATTATTTTGGTAACAGGAGCCCATACCTCTGGACTTGAAGGAGCCTTAGTGACACAAGAGGCCTTCCAACGTGCGTTTGGCGCTTTTGGGGCGGGTGCTTTAGCAATATCCCTAGCCTTCTTTGCTTTTTCAACAGTTATTGGCTGGTATTACTTTGGGGAAACAAATATGAAGTTCCTATTTGGAGAAAAAGCTCTTTGGCCTTATAGGATTCTTGTCATGTTCTGTATTGTTTTTGGATCCGTTCAAAAAATTGATGTGGTATGGAACATGTCCGACCTCTTTAACTCCTTTATGGTGGTACCTAACGTTATCGGGATCATTCTCCTCCATAAATATGTGAGAGAAATGCAAGAAGAAAAAGAAGCTTTGGAGATTTCAAGCTTAGACAAACGCTAATAGACTTTTAATACAAAAGGTGACGAGACCTGTGCTAGCTTCAACAAGTTGATCCTTTATGATCAACTTTAGCGGCACTAGGCTAACGTCACCTTTTTTGTCTTGTTTAATCGGACGGCTTTTAATAAAATGGTTAGGATGGGTAAGGAAAATTAGCAGAAAAAGTAAAGAAGCTAGTCTAAAGACTCTTTTCATAGTAGCCACTGGTGCTTGCTACAAATTGCCGGTATACAGTAGCGACTAGCGCTTGCTACAAATTGCCGGTATACAACAAAATGAACTAGTGCTTGCTACAAATTGTCGATATATGGCAAAATGAACTAGCGCTAGCTACAAAGCGTAAGTATGGAAAAGATTCTACTAGCGAGTAAAAATTTGGATGAGGAAGGTTTTTTATGTCGAGACGCCTATTATCAGTTATTGTTCCCTGTTTTAATGAAGAAGAGTCTATACCTTTGTATTATGAGGCTATGGAGAAAATACGCCAACACTTGCCTGTAGACTTGGAATACATTTTCGTGAATGATGGGTCAAAAGATCAAACATTAGATTTATTAAGAGCCTTATCTAGTGAAGCTCCAAACGTACATTATATTTCCTTTTCTCGTAATTTTGGGAAAGAAGCGGCTATTTATGCCGGACTCAAGGAAGCTAGGGGAGATTTAGTGACTTTAATGGATGTTGACTTGCAAGATCCACCAGAATTGTTGCCAGAAATGATAAAGTTAATGGAGGAAAAGCAACTCGATTGTGTTGGAACCCGACGAGCGGATCGTGAGGGAGAACCGCCTATTCGAAGCTTTTTTGCCCGTCTCTTCTATCGCTTGATTGCGACTATTTCGGAGACCAAGATGGTAGATGGGGCGAGAGATTTTCGCTTGATGACCCGTCAGATGGTGGAAGCTATTTTAGAATTAAGTGAATACAATCGTTTCTCCAAGGGACTTTTTTCTTGGGTGGGATTCGAAACCGAGTATATTTCTTTTGAAAATAGGGAACGTCAAGCCGGGGAGACGAGTTGGTCTTTCTTTAGCCTCTTGAAATATTCGATTGATGGGATTGTGAATTTCTCTGAAGCGCCTTTGAATATCGCCTCGATTGTAGGCTTAGTGTCTTGTTGCCTATCGGGTTTAGCCTTATTATTTGTGGTCTTTAGAGCTTTGGTTTATGGAGATCCTACAGCAGGCTGGCCTTCTTTGGTGGCGATTGTCATCTTTTTTGCAGGCTTACAATTGCTTTGCCTTGGAATTATCGGGAAATATATTGGGAAAATTTTCCTTGAAACAAAAAGAAGGCCAGTTTATATTGTGAAAGAGAAAAAATAAACGACTAGAGTGAATAGCCATAGAATCCGCTCTTTACTATGTGTAGGGAGAAGAGTGAGGCCTATTGATGGGAATGGGGAAGTTTAAATCATTGTGTATCGTTTAAAGGAAAGGGGACGACATAGCCTAATGGAAAAAGCTATCGCTTCGCCTAAGAGAACAGCTGAATTGCTAAAACAGTATGGGCTCAATGCGAAAAAAAGTTTGGGGCAAAATTTTTTGATGGATACGAATATCCTAGATAAGATGATAGAGGCTGGAAAAATTGATAAGTCTACAACGGTCATTGAAATTGGGCCAGGGATAGGGGCTTTGACGGAGCAACTCTTGTATAAGGCAAAAGAGGTATTTGCTTTTGAGATTGACCAACGCTTTATCCCGCTACTTGAAACAGAGTTAGGAGATAAGGGAAAACTAAAGGTCATTAACCAAGATATTTTAGAAGTCAATCTGAAAGATGATTTACCAGAACAGGTGGAACGTTTAGCTGTTGTGGCCAATTTGCCATATTATATTACAACACCGATCATTATGCATTTGTTGGATAGTGGCCTACCGGTAGATTGCTTTGTTTTGATGATGCAAAAAGAAGTCGCCCAACGAATGACCGCCCAGCCTCATAGCAAAGCCTATGGATCCTTGACGATTGCCATTGATCTAGTATGTGAAAGTGAAATAGCTTTTACCGTACCTAAGACTGTGTTTAATCCTCAACCTCGTGTGGATTCTGCTGTGTTAGTCTTAAAACGCCGCAAAGAATTAAAAGTGCCAGTCGATTCTATCGAATCCTTTGAATGGATTGTTCGTCAATGCTTTACTCAACGGCGCAAGACGCTATGGAACAACTTAACGCAAGCTTTTGGCAAAGCTGAGATGGTAAAAGTTGCTTTACAACAAGCTCTAAAAGAAGCTCAAATACCAGAACAAAGTCGGGCGGAGCAATTGTCTATTCAAGAATTTGCTCGTTTATATGAGGCGATTCGTTCTAAAACTGATTTACGCCCGTTAATAAAGGCACAGGATTAAAGTGTTGTAGGATAAGTTGAAGGGGAGCATAGAAGGGACTGGAAGCTAGACCAGTCCTTTTTGTCTTAAGGGGATAACAGAAAAATCCTTGCGCTGACAGCTGGCAAGGGGAAAAAGACGCTTCTTGAAAATTGTCGCCAATGAGTTGACGCATACAGGCAAGGGGAAAAAGTCGCTTCTTGAAAATTACCGACAATGCGTTGACACATACAGGCAAGGGGAAAAAGTCACTTCTTGAAACTTGCCGCCAATGAGTTGACGCATACTGGCAAGGTGGAAAGAATGACAAAATCTTGACTTTATGTTATAATAGCTATATGAGGTGAGAGTATGGCATCAAATATTAGAGCGATTAAGCAGGTTTTAGACCAGTATTTAGGTAAAACGTTAAAAGTTACAGCTGAATTAGGACGCAATCGTGTACGGGAAAGTAATGGCGTGTTATGCGAGACTTACCCATCTGTGTTTATTATTGAATTAGGTAATGAATCCTCGATTGATCGAATTTCTTATAGCTATACAGATATTTTGACCAAGGAAATCGTGCTTAGTTATGAAGATGAAGAATTGTCCTTCTAAACTCCTTTAGAGATCTAGTGGGACGGATGACCTAACCATAACCGATCACCTGACCACAGTAGTTAGAAAGACTAGACCGCGAATTATCTCGGTCTTTTTTCATGCCAAAAAGCAGGATTATAGCTTGACAGGAAGAGGGGTATTGGGGTATTCTTTCTGTAAATCGTAACGGCTATTATTTACTAAAAGAATTGGCGAAAAAGCCAAGATAAGAAAACTATTGCCTGCCCTCTTGATAGAATCTTTTTCGCTTATGAATAAGTTGAATTGACAGGCATAAAAGAGATAAGCAAGGATAATTGATGTAACAGGCATTTTCAAAGAGAGATGCAAGAGTAGTTGAATTGACAGGATTTTCAAGGCAAGTTGCAAGGATAATTGAATTGACAGGAATAAAAGAAATGAAGGAGGGATAAGGTGGTCTATTTAGATGTGAAAAATCTAGCTTTTTCCTATGATGACGAACGTGTCTTGGAAGATATTTCTTTCACTTTGGATGCGGGAGACTTGACGATTTTAACTGGTGAAAATGGGGCGGCCAAATCAACCTTATTGAAGAATATACTTGGCTTACTAGAACCAGATACGGGGACGGTAACTTGGGCGAAAAAGAATACAGAAGGTCGGAAACTTTCGATTGGCTATTTGCCTCAGACGATAGCGTCTTTTAATAGTGGTTTTCCTAGCACGGTGCAGGAATTGGTGGCTTCAGGTCGTTTTCAACAAGGGAAATGGTTTAAAGCTTTAACAAAAGAAGATGACGAACATGTTCAGAAAGCCTTGGAGTCAGTAGGGATGTGGAGCTTCCGCCATCGTCAAATTGGGGACTTGTCTGGAGGTCAAAAGCAGAGGATCTGTTTAGCTCGGATTTTTGCGTCTGATCCAGATGTCTTTGTTTTAGATGAACCGACGACTGGTATGGATAAAGAATCCCGGAAGAAATTTTTGAATTTATTGCAACACTCTTGCCGCCTCCATCAAAAGGCTGTCTTAATGGTGACCCACCACGATGATGAAATTCTTTATGGGGATCAACATATTCATTTGGAAAGAAAGGAGGATTCGCCTTGGAAGTGTTTTTCTATGGCTTCATGCAAAAAGCCTTCATCGCCGCAAGTTTAATGGGAATTTTGGCGCCAATACTAGGGATATTCTTGATTCTTCGTCAACAATCCCTATTGGCGGATACCCTTTCTCACGTGTCTTTGATTGGGATTGCTTTAGGTGTTTTGTTAGGCTTTAATCCAACTTATACTACTCTATTGATAGTCGTGCTCACAGCGATAGGATTAGAGGAAGTAGCTCGTTCCTTCAAGGGTTATTCAGAAGTATCTATTGCTATTGTGATGTCAGTGGGGATGGCGGTTGCCCTGGTCTTGATGCGCCTACAAGAAAGTACGACATCTATGTCCATTAACCAGTTCCTATTTGGATCCATTATTGCGATTACAAATGAACAATTGCTTGTATTGGCCGCTTTAACGCTTCTTGTCTTGATTGGATTTTCTATTTTCAGAAAACCATTGTATGTTTTAATGTTTGATGCGGCTACTGCTCATACAGCTGGCTTGCCGGTGCGCTTGATGTCTACTTTGCTCACTGTAGCTATCGGAGCTGTTATTGCGGTCATCATGCCAATTGCAGGTGCTTTGTTAGTGTCTGCGGTGATTATCTTACCAGGGGCTATTGCCTTGCAGTTGGCAACGAGTTTTAAAACAGCAGTAGTGAGTGGAGTGATTTCAGGTGTTTTGGGGATGTATCTAGGTTTATTTGCCTCTTATGCTTTTGATACACCTCCTGGAGCGACCATCACCATTTGTTTGGCTATTTTATTAGTCTTAGCGATAACTTTACGGAAAAGTCGTGCCAGATTCTCTCTTAAAAAATAAATCGAGTAAAAGCCTTTCTCCTAGTGAGGAGGGTTTTTATTTTTTGGTCAGGAAAATTTTGGGCTTAGTCAACCCTAACTTAGAGGGAGCGCACTTGTTTGCGAATAGCTTGGCCTAAAGTTTCTCCGAACATTCATATAGGATCTGTTGGATATTTAATGCATTTAACGAACATTTAAGAGAGAATGAGTTCACTTTAGGAAGGATTATCGGTATAATAAAGCAGAAAGAGAGGAGGCCAGCGATGAAAACACGGAGAAGTGAACGTTTGGTTGACATGGTATACTATCTTGCTCATCATCCACATGAATTAATTACGCTTGGCTTTTTTACGGAACGCTATCAATCGGCTAAGTCTTCTATTAGCGAGGATCTAGGGATTGTAAAGAAAACCTTTATGGATCGAGGAATTGGTTTGATTGAAACTGTTCCAGGCGCTACTGGTGGCGTGCGATTTATCCCTATGATGAAGACCAGCGATGCCTTGTTAGTGGGGGAAGATCTGGCAGCTGCCATTGCGAATCCTGAACGCATTTTGACAGGGGGCTTTATTTTCTTAACGGATCTATTGTCTAGGCCATCCGTATTGAATAGGATTGGGCGGATGATTGCCTCGCGTTATGCCAAAGAAAATGTGACTGCTGTGGTTACCGTAGCTAGTAAAGGGATACCGATTGCAGAAGCAACGGCACAATATTTGTCTGTCCCATTTGTGATGGTGCGGAGGGAATCAAAGATTACAGAAGGATCAACTGTCTCGATCAATTATCCATCTTACCGAACCAACCGTGTTGAAAAGATGGAAGTAACGAAGCGAGCCTTGAAAAAAGGCGATCGTGTGATTATCATCGATGACTTTTTAAATGGAGGAGGAACCATGCAGGGGATGCAAATCTTGGCAGAAGAATTTGGAGCTAAGGTTGTGGGGAATTGTGTTCTCTGTGAATTACATCGACCAGATGAAAAGCAGTTGGGGCAAATTGAATCTATCGTGCGCATCACTGACTTAGATGAGCAAGAAAAAAGGGTTCAGACAACTTTAGGTTCCTTCTTTGACCACTATAAAGCAGAAGGGTTGAGTGAGTGATGCAAGAAAAAGACGTGTATGGAATTGTGCTAGCAGCAGGTAAGGGGACTCGGATGAAGTCCAAATTGTATAAGGTCTTACATCCTGTTTGCGGTAAGGCAATGGTTTTGCATGTAATGGATAGCCTAGAAGAAGCCGGGGTATCGCATTTGGTTACTGTGGTAGGACATGGTAGCGATGCTGTCAAAGATTTATTAGCTGATCGCACGGATTATTGCTTCCAAGAAGAACAATTGGGGACAGCCCATGCCGTAAAGATGGCTAAAGACCTTTTGGCGGATAAAGAGGGGAAAACTATTGTCATCTGTGGCGATACGCCTTTGATTCGTCCGGAAACCTTGAAAGCTTTATTGGCGCATCATGATGAAACTCTAGCAAAAGCCACGATTTTAACTTCTTTGGAAGAAAATCCTACAGGTTATGGGAGAATTATTCGTGATGAAGAGGGTTCTGTTCAAAAAATTGTGGAAGAAAAAGATGCAACGGATGAAGAACGTTTAGTGAAAGAAGTAAATTCTGGAACTTACGTTTTTGATAACCGATCCTTGTTCAAAGCTTTAGAAGAAGTGAAGAATGACAATGCTCAAGGCGAATACTATCTTCCTGATGTGGTGGCCATTCTGAAGTCTTGGGGCGAAGTTGTTTCGGCCTATCCAATGGAGGATGTTCGTGAGGGGCTTGGCGTTAATGATCGACTAGCTCTCTCTAAGGCGACACGTTTCATGCAAGAGCGGATCAATCAAGAACACATGCTGAATGGGGTGACCATGATTGACCCAACGACTACTTTTATTGATGCTGGAGTAAAAATTGGTGCTGATACCCTGATTGAAGGGCAAGTTACTATTAAAGGCCAAACGGTTATTGGCGAAGATTGTACGATTACATCGGGGTCTAGACTTATTGATGCGACGATTGGTAATGGGGTTACTGTGACACAATCTGTTATTGAATCTGCACGTATGGCAGATGGGTCAAATATTGGGCCATTTGGTCGCTTACGTCCTCAAGCGGATATTGGTGAAAATGTCCATATTGGTAATTTTGTTGAAGTGAAAAAGGCAACGATTAAGAAAGATAGCAAAGTCGGTCATTTAACCTATATTGGGGATGCGACAGTTGGCGAGAGAGTCAATGTAGGTTGTGGGACTATTTTTGTCAACTATAATGGGAAAGATAAATTCCATACAACAGTAGGGGATGATTGCTTTATTGGCTGTGATACGTCATTAGTGGCTCCAGTTAATCTTGGAGATGGGGCTTTTACAGCTGCGGGTAGTGTCATTACCAAGGATGTCCCAGCAGATGGCTTAGCTATCGCAAGAAATCGTCAAAGTAATAAAGAAAACTATGCGAAAAAACTGCCACATCGTAGATAAACGTGGTAGAATGATATGTGATGTGTCACAAATGTTTTCAGCAAAAATATGATATCAGGAGGAATAATGGTGCACGAAATAAAAGATTCAAGATTTAAACTATTTGCCTTAAGTTCTAACCAACCTTTGGCAGAAAAGGTGGCGGAAGCGTTAGGTATTCCACTAGGCAAAGCGGCAAGCCAAACATTTAGTGATGGTGAAGTAAAGATCAACATTGAAGAAAGTATCCGTGGCTGTCATGTTTATGTTTTGCAATCTACATCACAACCAGTAAATGATAACTTGATGGAATTGTTGATCATGATCGATGCTTTACGTCGGGCTTCTGCTAAGACGATCAATGTAGTGATTCCATATTATGGTTATGCTCGTCAAGACCGTAAAGCTCAATCGAGAGAACCGATCACTTCTAAGTTGGTTGCTAATATGATCACTGTTGCGGGGGCTGACCGTGTGTTGACTTTAGACTTACATGCGGCTCAAATTCAAGGTTTCTTTGATATTCCTGTTGACCACCTATTAGGAGCGCCTTTATTGGCAAACTACTTCTTAGAACATGAGACATTCAAAAATAATGCCAGCGATGTGGTAGTAGTTTCTCCAGACCATGGTGGGGTAACTCGTGCACGCAAATTAGCAGAATTTTTGAAAGCACCAATTGCCATTATTGATAAACGTCGCCCTAGAGCCAATGTGGCAGAAGTGATGAATATTATCGGTAATGTCGATGGGAAATATTGTGTGATCATCGACGACATGATTGACACAGCTGGGACGATTACTTTGGCAGCTAAAGCCTTAGTGGATGCCGGTGCTAAAGAAGTTTATGTCTGCTGCACTCACCCAATCTTGTCTGGTCCAGCTATTCAACGTTTACAAGATTCTGTCATTAAAGAAGTTATCGTTACTGACTCTATTCAACTTCCTGAAGAAAAGAAAATTGATAAGATCCGTCAAGTCAGCGTAGCTAAATTATTGGCTGAAGCTATCTTCCGGATTCATGAAGATAAGTCTGTTAGCCCGCTCTTCAATGAAAAATTTGATGGAGAAGACTAAAAGAAAAACTAGTGAATATGACAAAAGCAACGCACCCCTCTTTTGGAAGGGTGCGTTAGCTTGCGTACGTCACTTTAGGGCAGGAGCCAGGTAAACAAAAAACCACCACCCATAATGGTGATGGTTTCGTTTCAATAAAGTAAAGCTTATTGAGCTTCTTTTTCTAATTCTTCTAAAGCTTTTTGAAGAACGCCCTTCAAAGTAGCAGCGGATTCTTTCATTTTAGCTTGTTCAGAATCGTTTAGAGGGATTTCGATGACACGTTTGATCCCGCTGTTGCCAATAACGGCTGGAACACCAATGAAGATGTCGCTTTCGCCGTATTCACCGTTTAAGTAAACGGATAGTGGAAGAATAGCATTTTCATCATCCAAAATAGCACGGGTGATACGAGCTAAAGTAGCACCGATACCATAGAAAGTAGCACCTTTCTTTTCGATGATGGTGTAAGCAGCGTCACGAACTTCGAAGAAGAGTTCGACCATACGTTGTTCGTTGATTTCTGGGTGGTTCTTAACCCATTCGTAGATTTGTAAACCACCGACATTAGCGTGTGACCATACAGGGAATTCTGTGTCACCGTGTTCACCAAGGATGTAACCGTGAACGTTACGAGCGTCTACGTCCAATTCTTCAGCAAGAGTTTGACGGAAACGAGCGGAGTCAAGAGAAGTACCAGAACCGATAACACGTTCTTTAGGAAGACCAGAGAATTTCCATGCAGCGTAAGTCAAGATATCAACTGGGTTAGCAGCAATTAATAAGATACCATCGAAACCGCTGTCCATGATTTGTTTGATAACACCTTTAAAGATGCGGATGTTTTTGTTCACCAAGTCTAAACGTGTTTCACCTGGTTTTTGAGGAGCACCAGCAGTGATGCAGACAACTTCAGCGTCTTTACAGTCAGCGTAGTCAGCAGCGTAAATTTTCTTTGGAGAGTTGAAAGCCAAAGCGTGAGAAAGGTCTAAAGCATCCCCTTCAGTTTTTTCTTTAGCAATGTCGATAATCCCTAATTCTTGACCGATGTTTTGTAAAACGAGTGCATAAGCGTAGCTAGATCCTACAGCGCCGTCGCCGACGAGAATGATTTTTTTGTTCTTAATGTTGGCATTAGCCATGGTGAATAACCTCCTAGATTCACTTTTTGCTTATTGCTAGTATACCATTTTAGAATCGGCTTGTCTTCTGAAATGAACAATTTTATAATGTAAGCAAACAGAAATTTTTCAGAAAATCTGCCTTACAAGGCTTTTTTAATATAAGCTAGCATGAAAACGCTAAACATAGCGAAAGCGTTTACTACAGTTTCTCAAAAAAATGAAACAGTTTGCTTCTAAAGACGGATAAAATAACGCTAGAGGAAAAGGGATAAATAAGAGTGGAGAAAAAGAAACAAATGAAGCGTATTAAAATAAGCTGCGAATGAATTGTTTGAGAAAAAAGAAATAAACAAATGAAGCGTATGAAAGCCAGCTGCGAATGAAGCGTATGAGGAAAAATAAATGAAACAGATGAGAAAAAGTGGCAAATGAAGCGCATGATGGAAAAGTGGCAAATGAATCGTTTAGAATAAGAGCAATCAAGCGTGTGCGAAGAAGAAATAAATCAAGCGTTAGAATAATGAATAATCTCAAATGGGGTACTATGACCCTTTGAGTGAAAGGTGAAAAAATGAAAGTTATTGTTGGTTTAGGAAATCCAGGTAGTCAATATTTAAATACTCGGCATAATATGGGCTTTATTACCTTAGATGAATTAGCCCATCAAGAGGGCTTAAGTTTTAATCGTGAACGAGCTGAAGGTGTATATGCGGAGTGGTTTGTGAATGGGGAGAAGATTTTGTTAGTCAAACCTTTGACCTATATGAATCGTTCTGGCCATTGTGTGGGACCTATTATGGACTATTTCAATGTAGATACAGAGGACCTCTTAGTCGTTTATGATGATATGGATTTAGCAGTTGGTAAATTACGTCTACGCTTTAAAGGGTCTGCAGGTGGCCATCGGGGGATGAAAGATATTCAAGAATGGATGGGGACGACAGAAATCAAACGATTAAAATTAGGTATTGGCCATCCGAATGGGCGTCAAGCGGTCGTTGATCATGTCTTAACCCCCTTCAAAAAAGATGAACATGAAGCAGTATTAGGAGCTGTTTTAGCGGGTGTAGATGCCCTGAAGGATTGGGCTTCAGGAAAGAAATTTGAAGCAGTAATGAGCCAGTATAACCAGTAATGAGTCAGTATAACCAGTAATGCGTCAGCACAAGTAGTAATGCGTCAGCACAAGCAGTAATGATTCAGCACAAGCAGTAATGCGTCAGCACAAGCAGTAATGAGTTAGCGCAAGTAGTAATGAGTCAGTATAAGCAGTAAGGCTTTACTAGTAGACACTAGGAATTAGTCAAGGAGTACAGGAAGAGGAAAAGGGTTTTAAGAAAGATGCAAACTATACTCAAATTAACAAAAGAACAATCTCCCATTCGTCAGTGGTTAAAAGGGGTGGGGAAATACTCAAGACAAGTAGTGATTGGCTTAGGAGGATCGGCTAAGGCTTTAAGCTTAGTGGAGTTGGCGGAACAGAGCGACCGACCAGTCTTAGTCCTTCTACCGAACCTATTAGCCTTGACGGATTTAAAGGAAGAGTGTGAACAATACGCTGGGAAGGATTTGACACTGACAGAGTTCCCTGTTGAAGAATCTTTAGCCTCTGAAATGGCTATTGCGTCCATGCCTCACCAAATTGAACGCTTGAAAGCCATGATCCACTTATTAGAAGGGCGTAAGGGGCTTGTTTTTGCTGCTACAGCTAGTTTATCTAAGCCACTTTTGCCGCCAAAGGTCTGGGCAGCTCAAGAGTTTTCCGTTCGAGTAGGAGACGATTGGGGAAGTTTGGAAGCTTTGGTGGATCGTTTAGAATTATTGGGCTATCAAGGGCAAAGCCAGTTGAATCGGCCAGGGGAATATGCGAGAAGAGGGTCGATTATTGATATCTTCCCCATGAACCGTAACCTACCGATTCGTTTAGATTTTTTTGATACAGAAATTGATAGTTTAAGGGAATTTGATCCTGAAACGCAACAATCTATTGGCGAAATAGAAACAGTTAATGTGTGGCCTAGTCAGGAGTGGCAATTTACAAAAGAAGCCTATCCAGCTGTTATAAAGCAGTTGAAGGAAGCTTTGGCCAGTGTGAAGAGAAAACGGAAATATCCAGAATTATTGGCTAAATGGCAATTGCATTTAGAAGATTTGATCACGCAAATGGAGAATGGCGAAGAGCCCCTTAATGTGGCTTATTATTTGAGCCTTTTTCATAGCAAATTAGAGAGTTTGCTGGCTTATCTGCCAAAGGATTCTCCGATTGTTGTGGATGATTATGCGCGCTTTAGTGAACAATCAGCCTTGATTTTAGAAGAAGCAGGGCAGTGGGTTGTGGATCAACGACAAGAAGGTATTTGGCTACCAGAGACAGACTTTGTGCTCAATCCACGGGAAGAAATCCTTGCGACAAAGCATTCGACCAGCTTTTTAGCCAGCATTCAACGAGGCTTGGGGCAACTGCATTTTGACGCAGTTCATCAGGTGGAATTTAGACCTATGTTAGAATTTTTCTCTCAAATGCCTATGTTAGAACAAGAAATCAAACGTCTAGAGAAACAACACATGACAGTCCTGTTAGCCTTGTCTTCAAGTAAAGCCAAAGAGCAAGTGACACAAGTTCTAGAAGACTTTGGGATTAATTTCATCTATAGTGATCAAAAAGAATATGTCCAAGGTGCTCTTCAAATTATACAAGAGCCAATTCAATCAGGTTTTGAGTTGCCGATGGATAATTTGGCAGTGATTACCGAAAGAGAACTATTCAATAAACGTCAAAAGAGAAGAAAGATTGGCAATAACCTGTCCAACTCTGAACGTTTGAAGAGTTATACGGAGTTGAAAAAGGGCGATTATGTTGTTCATGTCAATCATGGGATTGGGATCTACCAAGGCATTAAAGAATTAGTGGTGTCGGGGATTACAAGAGAATATATGTCTATCGCCTATCAAGACGGGGGACATCTCTATGTGCCAATCGATCAATTGAAATTGGTACAGAAGTATGTGGCTTCTGAATCTAAAACACCGAAAATTAATAAATTAGGTGGGACAGAATGGGCTAAAACTAAGGCGAGAGTAGCTTCTAAGGTAGAGGACATTGCAGACGATTTAATTGATTTATACGCTCAACGCCGTTTCCAAAAGGGATATGCTTTTTCTAAAGATACAAAGGAACAAGCTGAATTTGAAGAATCTTTTGGTTACCAAGAAACGCCAGACCAATTACGGAGTATTCGAGAAATAAAAGAAGACATGGAAAAACCTAAACCCATGGATCGTCTCTTGATTGGAGATGTGGGTTATGGGAAAACTGAAGTGGCGATGCGGGCAGCATTTAAGTGTGTGATGGACGGGAAACAAGTGGCTGTTTTAACCCCGACTACTATTTTGGCAGAGCAACACTACGAGACTTTTAAAGATCGATTTAAAGATTTTCCTTTCGAGATTGAATTGATGAGTCGTTTTCGGACGCAAAAGCAAATGAAGGAAACGATTGAACGCTTGAAAAAGGGACAGACGGCTATTGTGATAGGGACGCATCGTGTCTTAAGTAAAGATGTGGATTTCTTAGACTTGGGTCTTTTGATTGTGGATGAGGAGCAACGTTTTGGGGTTCGCCACAAGGAAAGACTGAAAAAATTGAAAACACAAGTAGACGTACTGACCCTAACGGCGACACCGATTCCTCGAACCTTAAACATGTCTATGTTAGGGGTTAGGGATTTGTCGGTGATCGAAACACCACCAGCTAATCGCTACCCTATTCAAACCTATGTGATGGAACAAAATGGGGCAGTCATTCGTGATGCTATTGAAAGAGAGTTGGCTCGTGGAGGTCAAGTCTTCTACCTATCTAATCGGGTAGAAACTATTGAACAAAAACGGGGCTATATTGAAAGTTTAGTGCCAAGTGCCCGAGTAGGTATAGCTCATGGGCAGATGACTGAACGAGAATTAGAAGCTGTATTGATGGATTTTTATGAAAAAGAATTGGATGTTTTAGTGACCACGACGATTATTGAGACAGGGATCGACTTGCCTAATGTGAACACGCTCTTTATTGAAAATGCTGATCGCTTTGGCCTTTCTCAACTCTACCAATTGAGAGGAAGGGTAGGGCGAACCAATCGTTTAGCCTACTCCTACCTCATGTATCAGCCGGATAAGACTATTACAGAAATTGGTCAAAAGAGATTGGAAACGATGAGGGAATTTACCGATTTAGGATCAGGCTTTAAAATTGCCATGCGGGATTTGTCTATTCGTGGCGCTGGGAACTTAGTCGGTCAACAACAACACGGCTTTATTGATTCGGTAGGTTATGATCTTTATGTGCAATTGCTTAAAGAAGCTGTCGATCGAAAGAAGGCTGAGTTGGAGCATCAAACCCCTCAACAAGAAAAAGAAGAGGTGGATATTAACTTGAACGTGCCTGCCTACTTCCCTTCTTCTTACATGGCTGATGAATACCAAAAAGTAGAATTTTATAAACGTATTCACGCTATCGATGGGGAGGAAGCCTATCGGGAAATTCAGGATGATCTCATTGATCGTTTTGGTGTCTTTCCAGACGAAGCAGCTCACCTACTAGATATTGGTTGGTTAAGGTATGAAGCGCAAGAATCAGGCTGCTTATCCATCAAGCAAAAAGCGGATGAGATCACTGTGATTTTTGATGGGAAAGCTTCCCTCTTATTAGCTGGGGAAAGTCTCTTCTCTTGTTTAACTGCAACGCAAATGAAGGCCAATGTACAAATGGCTGATGGACAACTTGTTTTATGTTTCCGGATAGCTAAGCGGACTCCAGATAGTTTTATCACGGAATTGAGGCGGTTTTTCCAAAAAACACATGAGCAAATGGAGGAGATGACTCATGGGGCAAAAGGGAAATAGTGGCCAAATGATAAGAGGAAATGGAAATCGACTGCTGAAGGGGGCGTCAGGGCTTGCGATTGCAGGCTTTTTGGTCAAATTCTTGAGTGCAGTCTACCGGATTCCTTTCCAAAACAAGTTGGGGGATGCGGGCTTCTATGTTTTTCAACAAGCTTATCCTTTCTATGCCTTTGCTCAACTCTTATCGGCGAGTAGTTTACCCCAATTTTTAGCTGGACGTTTAGTGGAGAGTCAGGGAGAAAAAGATGAGGGGGATATATTACGTCAATCCTTTATCTTTATAGGGAGTTTATCCTTTCTAATGGCTCTAGCCCTATTCTTTTTTGCAGGGGAGATTGCTTCTTGGATGGGAGATAAGGCCTTGTCTAGCGTAATCAAACAAGTGAGTTGGGCTTATTGCTTGATAGCCCCCCTTTCTTTAATGAGAGGGCAATTGCAAGCTAAGGGGCAATGGACTTTGCTCGCTTACAGTTTGATTGTGGAGCAAGCCGTGCGTGTCGGAGTTATTCTGTATGCCTGCTATGGCTTCTTGTCCAATTCTCTTTATCAGGTCTCATCTGTAGCCATGTTAGGAGGATTCTTCGGTGGATTAGCAGCTATTTTCCTCCTCATGATGTCAGGCCTTAAGCTACCCTTATGGTCAAAAAATAAAAAGCGGTCTTCTATAAAGGGTGAGAACCGCATCGCTTTTTGGCTCAAGGAAGCAAAGATATTCCTAGAGCAAGCGAGTGTATTCATTGCTTTTGCAGCCCTCTTGATTGCCTTTCAAGCTGTAGATTCTTTTAGTATTTTTAAAGCCTTAAAGGCATTGGAGGGGAAAGCGTCCTTGGCTAAATCTTTAAAGGGAGTTTACGATAGGGGTCAACCGATTATTCAATTAGGGGCAGTCTTTGTCACTAGTTTGGCAACAACCTATATGCCGACTTTACGAAAAAGTTTTAGCGAGGACAAAGAGATATTTAGGAAAAAAGCGAAAGAATTGTTGCGAATCAATCAGCTATCTTCTCTTTATTTAACGATGGGCTTAATAGCGGTCATGAAAGCATTAAATACTACTTTATTCGAAGATTCGGCAGGTTCCCTTGCTTTACAAGTCTTTGCTTTAGGCCTTTTGCCCCTGTCTTTCATCTTGAGCCAGCAAGCCATTTATCAAGGGCAAAGTCGTTTTCGTCATAGCCTTTTAGCCCTTCTTCTAGGACTAACGGTCAAAGCTTTTTTGACCTATCCTTTAACACGGTATTTGGGGATAGTAGGGGCTTCTTTAGCTACAACACTTGCTTTAGCGGTGATTGCCTTAGAATTGCAGAGGAAAAGTGATGTAGGCTTTGTTTTCACCATGAGAGATAGTCTACGGCAACTTTTGGAAGTAGGCTTGATGGGGGCTATCTGTTTAGCGGTATTTTACGGGATTAGCCCAGAGAATCGCTGGGGGCATTTGCTTACTTTAGGTCTACAAGTAGGAATAGGCTTAGGGCTAGGGATTTTCTTTATCCTGAAAGCTAACTATTTGACCAAAGAAGAGTGGGAAATCCTGCCCTTAGGAGAAAAAATATTAGGACTAAAAAAGCATTTTTTCGCTAAGTAAAGGAGATCTAGCCACTTGTGTAGACCATATTTTTTCACTAGCTAAGAAGAAAAGAAGTCTTATAGGACAAACCCAATGTTAGCTAGAAGGAAATAGGAGTCTTATAGGATAAAGCTCAATGTTAGCTGAAAAGGGATAGATGCCTTATAGGATAAGCCCAATGTTAGCTAAAAAGGGATAGGAGTCTTATAGGATAAAGTTGATGTTAGCTGAAAAGGGATAGATGCCTTATAGAACAAACCCAATGTTAGCTATAAGGAAATAGATAGCTTATAGGAGCGAGCTAATGAAAGTTAGATGAAGAAAAAATGGCTTATTGTATAAATTCAGCTCCAGATAAATAAAAACCAGAGGGGATAAAGAAGATGAGATTAGATAAATTTTTAAAAGTTTCTCGTTTGATCAAACGTCGTACGGTGGCTAAAGAGGTAGCAGATCAAGGGCGTATTACGATTAACGAACGTGTGGCTAAGTGCTCGACAGATGTGAAAGAAGGAGATGAATTGACCATTCGTTATGGCAATAAAACATTGACTGTTCGGGTGGATAAAATTCAGGACAGTACGAAAAAAAGTGATGTCAAAGAAATGTATACTATTTTAAAAGAAATTCCCCTTCAAAAAGAAGACATGTAGAGAAAAAGGCTAGCTAAAAGAAGCCTTTAATGCTGGGTGTTGTCCTTGAATGAAGTCTGTAAGAAAGTAACTGATTGGGCAATGACTCTGATTGAAGCCTATAACAAAGTAACTGACTGGGCATTGCCCGTAAATGAAACTTGTAAGAAAGTAACTGGCAGGGCAAAGTCCTTGAATGAAACTTGTAAGAAAGTAACTGACTGGGCAATGTCCTTGAAAGAATAAAGGCTTTTGAAAAAGGAACAAGCCACAAAATTGATCCATAAGGATGAAAGGAAAAATTTGATGAGAATGTAAGTTTTTTCATCAAATGACGGTTACTTTTTATAGAAAAGCTTAAGAAGAAGTGAGAGGCTAGAAAAAGCCTTTAGAAATCTAAAAAAAAGCAAGAATTCATTGGACAGTTCTAGGGCTTTATTGCTATACTTTAGCTAGGATTATAATTTTTTCGATCCTTGGAGGGGTATCATCATGAGAAAGACAAAAAAAGGGGCGTCAGTTCGCTATGAATATGCATTTTCTGTTAAATGCTCCCTCGTGCTGTGCGCTATTTTTGCCTTGGTGGTGATTTATCGGACGATGAAAGATGTCCAAGATATCCAGGCAGCGAAAGTCGAAACTGAACAAGTACGTCTAGCTGTGGCTAAGAAGAAGGCTGAAAATAAAGACCTTCATGAGCAAATTGAACGTTTGCAAAGTGAAGACTATATCCTAGAACTAGCTCGCTCGAAGTATCATTATAGTTTTGATGATGAAATTATTTTTCAATTACCCACCGAGCAAACGGGAAGTAATTAATCATTTAATGAGTAGGATAATATATGCCATCTAAAGCGGGATGGAAGAATTAAGGAGGAACGCTTGTTATATGTCAGTTGAAGTAAATCAAGTTGTTGAAGGGGAAGTTACCGGGATTACGAAATTTGGAGCTTTCGTTCAACTTGAGGCGAATGAGTCCGGTCTTGTGCACATTAGTGAGGTAGCAGATGCATATGTGAAAGAAATTTCTGATTATCTTGCTGTCGGAGATAAAGTTAAGGTAAAAGTCATTAAGATTGCTGATGATGGGAAGATCAGCTTGTCGATTCGCAAGGCTCAACCAAAAGAAACGAAAGCCAAGCCGGTTGAACATCGTCCAGTGAAGAGTCCATCTTTTCCAAGTCGTCCAGCACCTTCTAAAGCCAAAAGCAATGATTTTGATTCTATGATGAGTGCATTTTTGAAGGATAGTGACGATCGTTTGGCCTCTTTACGGAAAAATACGGAAGGTAAACGTGGCGGTCGTGGTGGTCGTCGGAGTTAAGAAGACCTAGCTTGGGATATGAGGCTTCTCATGTCCTTTTTTTGATGAAACAAAGGAGTAACGAGCATGGAATGGAATAAAGAAGTGTTAGAACCCTTTGATACGCTAGTTGCGGCGATTTCTGGAGGAGCTGATTCAATGGCTCTTTTAGATTTGCTGGCACAACATTGTCAAGACAAGCATGTCGTCGTTGCGCATTTTGACCACCGTCTAAGAAGTGAGAGCTCACAACAAGCACAAAGTTTGATGGATTATGCTAGTGGACGTGGCTTCCCCTTTGTGATGAAAATGTGGGATGCCCCAGAAAGAGCAGAAGCTGCAGCTAGAGATGCTCGTTATCGTTTCTTAAATGAAATTGCGGATCAATACCCTAATAGCGCTATTGTGACGGCTCACCATTTCGATGATCAAATGGAAACTTTTTTCTTAAAGTTAGTTAGAGCCTCTACTCTCAACGGCTTATCGGCCATGGCTTTAAGAGCTGACTTCAAGGGAAGATCACCTATTGTCAGACCCTTGTTGATGCAAGAAAAGAAAACTTTAGAAGACTATGTCAGAGCAAAAGGTTTGCCTGTTTTTGAAGATCCATCTAATATGGATTTATCCTATGAACGTAATTGGTGGAGAAATGTTTTACTTAAACAGGTGAGGGAGAAATATCCGCAATTTCCTGAACAAATGCGGCATATCTTGTTTGACATTCGAGCAGCTGATCGACTTTTACGTGTGTATAGTGAAAATTGGCTGGAAGAATTGTGCAGCTTTGACAGAAAGAGGATTTCCTTATCTATAGATGTCTATAGTAAATGGTCTAACTATCAGCAACGATTAGCCTTGATGTATTTGGCAGAACGATTGATTACGCAATACAATTTGACCTTGAGTCGCCAGCAGGTAGAGGATATCAGTTCTTTATTGACGGATCCCTTTAGGC
Organism: Atopobacter sp. AH10; assembly: GCF_003664595.1. Lineage (GTDB taxonomy): Bacteria > Bacillota > Bacilli > Lactobacillales > Aerococcaceae > Atopobacter. The sequence goes on along the minus strand of NZ_QXPZ01000015.1, from coordinate 10,051 downwards.
CACAAGCCAGGCTGTCTTTGCCAAATGATTGGACCTTTGAAAAGAGCTACCAAGTCGCTTATATAAAGAAAGATGCCAGGGTGATGAAAGAACGTCTCACCCATCCAATTCATTTGAATGGACCAGTGCAAGCCCCTTTACCAGAAGGGAAGGTTCTTTTATCAGTCGAACGTGAATTAGAGGATGACGAAGCCTTAGATTTGATGGGCAAGACCTGCTTATTCCCTATAGAGTCCCTAGGAAAAATTACTGTACGCCACCGGGAAAATGGAGATATCATACGCTTTTCCAGCCCAGGACGGACGCCTTTTCATCAAAAAGTAGCTCGGTTTTTTATTAATACAAAAGTTCCAAATGATCAACGGGAATCTTATTTATTGGTTTTGAATGAAAAAAATACAGTGATTGGTTTGCTGGGGTTGATGACGACTGATAAACAATTAGCGAGTGATCATCGTTATTTACAACTGAAAGTTTACAAGGAGGATTCGCATGATTAACGAATTAAGTCAAGATATCGAACGTATTTTAGTGACAGAGGAAGAAATTCAAGACAGGATCAAGACGCTAGGTGAACAAATTTCAAAAGATTACGCAGGAAAGAATCCTTTGGTGATTTGTATTTTAAAGGGAGCGGCCTTCTTTATGACCGACCTTGTTCGCTATCTCACGGTTAAATGTGAAATGGACTTTATGGATATCGATTCTTACGGAGATGCAACGGTTTCTAGTGGGCAAGTGAAGATTGTTAAAGATTTGTCTACTTCAGTGGACGGACGGAATGTCTTGATCGTGGAAGATATTATTGATACAGGAAGAACCCTTCACCATTTGAAAGAATTATTGGCCTTAAGAAAAGCAAAATCTGTTCGTATCTGTACCCTTTTAGACAAGCCAGAACGTCGGGAATTTGGTTTAACGCCAGATTACATCGGTTTAGAAGTGCCAAACGAATTTGTAGTGGGTTATGGTTTGGATTACAGACAACATTACCGGAACTTGCCTTACATTGGGGTTTTAAAAGCAGATATTTACGAGTAGAAATTGAAGAATACAGCTAAAATAGAGGGGTCGGTATCGTTAGGATGCCGACTCCATTAAAAAAAGAAGGGAAAGGTTCTAAAAATCGACAAAGATGAAGATTTTCTTTCGGTCTTTCTCTTGAAATGTGTTATCATGACAAAGTACAGATGAACGAGATCAACGGAGATCCGCCAAGCTGCAGTTGCCCACTGCGCGGAAAAGCCTAGACGGACACATCATGAGTCTTCCTTCGTTGAATTCGATAAAAACGATGGGCAAGTAGGAGGGAACAATGAATAATAAGAGAAACATATTCCGTAATATCATCGGAGTGGTCATGCTACTTCTTGCTGGGGTATACCTCTTTAATCTGGCAACAGGCTCATTAAATGGACCAGTCAACCAGATCTCCAGTAGTGAATTTATGAAGAGCCTTGAAAAAGGAGAAATAGATGAATTCTCCTTGCAATATGAACAAGGGATTTACACAGCTACTGGTGATTTTTATAAAGCCCAAGCCTCAAAATCGGTGAAGGGTAAAGAGAAGGATTTAGCTATTTTTGACAATCGATCAGGAAAAAGCAAACACTTCGAAGCAAAAATTTTGCCAAATGATGATACCTTGAAGCAAATCACCCGTTTAGCGAAGAAGAGCAATACCAAACAAGTCGCTATGCCGGAAAGTCAAACGGGGATGTGGCTTGGCCTTTTGGCACAGCTCGTTCCATTCTTAATTGTGGGCTTCTTTATCTATTCCATGACCCAAGCCACTCAAGGTGGAGCCAAGGGACCGATGAGTTTTGGACGCACTAAGGTAAAAGACGTGTCCAAAGAAAAAATCAAGGTACGCTTCTCTGATGTAGCTGGGGCAGAAGAAGAAAAACAAGAATTAGTGGAAGTCGTTGAATTCTTGAAAGATCCTAAGAAATTTACCGCATTAGGGGCTCGTATCCCAGCAGGTGTCTTACTTGAAGGGCCTCCAGGAACAGGGAAAACCTTGCTAGCTAAAGCCGTAGCAGGTGAAGCAGGGGTACCATTCTTCTCTATTTCTGGGTCTGAATTTGTTGAAATGTTCGTCGGTGTTGGGGCAAGTCGTGTGAGAGATTTGTTTGACAATGCTAAGAAAAATGCCCCAGCGATTATCTTTATTGATGAAATTGATGCAGTGGGTCGTCAACGTGGCGCCGGTATGGGTGGCGGTCATGATGAACGTGAACAAACCCTGAACCAATTGTTAGTTGAAATGGACGGCTTCTCCGGTAATGAAGGAATCATCGTCATTGCAGCGACTAACCGTTCAGATGTCTTGGATCCAGCCTTGCTTAGACCAGGACGTTTTGACCGTCAAATTTTAGTGGGTCGTCCAGATGTTAAGGGACGTGAAGCTATTTTACGTGTCCATGCCCGTAATAAGAAATTAAAATCCAGCATTGATTTGAAAGTCTTAGCCCAACAAACACCAGGTTTTTCTGGGGCGGACTTGGAAAACTTATTGAATGAAGCTGCCTTGCTCGCTGCTCGTTTAGATAAGAAAGAAATTGATGAAGCTGATGTGGATGAAGCTCATGACCGTGTAATTGCCGGACCTGCTAAACGGGACAAGGCTATTTCTGAAAAGGAACGTCGCATGGTAGCCTTCCACGAAGCAGGTCACACCATCTGTGGTTTGGTCTTAAGCGATGCCCGTATTGTCCATAAAGTTACCATTGTGCCTCGTGGCCGAGCTGGTGGTTATGCGATTATGTTACCGAAAGAAGATCGCTTCTTAATGACCAAACGTGAACTTTTAGATCAAGTTGTAGGTCTTTTGGGTGGACGTGCAGCGGAGCAATTGATTTTTGATGCGCTAACTACAGGGGCTTCCAATGACTTTGAGCAAGCTACAGGAATTGTTCGCTCTATGGTAACGGAATATGGGATGTCCGATAAGTTAGGAACTGTTCAATATGAAGGGAACCATCAAGTCTTTATTGGACGTGACTATGGGCAAACTAAGACCTATTCTGAACAGGTAGCCTTTGAAATTGATAGCGAAATCCAACGCATCATGAGAGAATCCTACCAACAAGCGATCGATATTATCTCTTCTCACCAAGAACAGTTACATATCATTGCTGAAAAACTATTAGAACTTGAAACCTTGGATGCTCGTCAAATCAAGTCTCTCTTTGAAACTGGAAAGATGCCAGAAGATAGTGATGAAGAATATAAAAGAGAACACTCTGCGAAAACCTTTGAAGAAAGCAAGAAAGCTTTAGAAAATAAGGAACGTGAACGCAGAACAAATGACCAAGATGACCATACAAGTTCAACAGATTCAACTCATGAAGAAGAACAAAAAGTAGATGAAGCTGATGGGAAAGAAGATAAAGCTGAAGAAGAGAATTAGACATAAGCTAGAATAGATTTAAATTCTCTAAGTATTTCATCTAGTGAGCTAAAGGATTGAAAATGAGGCCCGGTGTAAACCGGCCTCATTTTTTGAGAAAGGATTAGAGAAAAGGGGATAGACATGGGAGATTACTTAGTGAAAGCTTTAGGATATAAAGATAATGTCCGGCTTTACACAGTGAATATGACAGAAACCATCCGAGAAATCCAAGAAAAATTAGATACTTGGAGTGCTTCCACTGCTGCTTTGGGGCGTAGCTTAATTGCAACAGCACTTTTTTCCAAAAAGTTAAAAGGGGAAGAAAGACTCTCCATTCAAGTACGAGGGGATGGCTTGGGAGGAGCTATTGTGACAGAAGGGACAGCTGATGGCTATGTCCGAGGTTATATTGCAGAGCCACATTTGACTTTACCGCCAAATGATAAAGGAAAGATCGATGTCCGCCGTGTCGTTGGAACTAAGGGAAGCATCACTGTGGTGAAAGACCTTTTGATGAAGGAACCTTTTAGTGGGCAAATCCCTATTGTGGATGGGGAGTTGGGCGTTGATTTCACCTACTATATGGCTGTGTCGGAGCAAATCAATGGAGCGATGGGCTTGTCCGTTTATGTGGATGTAGACAATTCGGTTATATCAGCAGGCGGATTCATGATTGAACTCTTGCCAGGAGCGGATGAAGAAACGGTTAACGAATTAGAAGTGATCTTGAATCAACTTCCCGCCTTGTCAGACTTTATGTCCGCTAATCCAAAACCAGAAGATTTAGTCAAAGAAATTTTCAAAAACACGGATAGCCATATCTTAAGCCAAGAAGCCATTGCCTATCGTTGTAATTGTTCCAAGGATATTTTTGCAAGAGGCCTGATCTCTATCGGGGAAAAAGAATTGCAAGCCATGATAGACGAAGATCATGGAGCAGAAGCTGTTTGCCATTTCTGCCATAACGCTTATCAATTTACTGAAGAAGAATTGCGGGACTTAATCCATGTGATACAAGAAAAGAAAGCGAGAAACGAAGGGAGCGAGGACTAAAGTCATGTTTAAAATAGGCGATGTGGAAATTGTTAATCCAGTCGTTGTTGCTCCTATGGCAGGGATTTCCAATGCTGCCTTTCGTGTGACAGTGAAAGAATTTGGGGCAGGGCTTGTGGTCTGTGAAATGATTAGCGACAAGGGGATCCATTTTCATAACGAAAAAACCCTAAAGATGTTGCATATTGAACCCAATGAATACCCCCTCAGTGTTCAAATTATGGGGGGAGGAAAAGATAGTTTAGTAGAAGCAGCCCAGTATGTTGAAGAACATACAGATGCGGCTATTATCGATATCAACATGGGTTGCCCGGTAAATAAGGTCATCAAGGCTGAAGCAGGCGCTAAATGGTTACTTGACCCAGATAAAATTTATGAAATGGTCGATGCAGTGGTAAAGAGTGTCAAGCGACCAGTCACCGTAAAAATGCGGACGGGCTGGGACGATCAACATCTCTATGCCGTTGAAAATGCACTAGCGGCAGAAGCAGCAGGGGTTAGTGCCATTGCCATGCATGGACGGACCAGGGTACAAATGTATGAAGGAAAAGCTGATTGGGAAATTCTCGGCCAAGTCAAAGCTGCTTTGAAAAAAGTCCCTTTAATGGGAAATGGGGACGTAAGGACACCAGAAGACGCCAAGCGGATGATAGAAATTGCTGGTGTAGACGGAGTGATGATCGGTAGAGCAGCCCTAGCTAATCCTTGGATGATTAAGCAAACCGTTCATTACCTTGAAACGGGAGAACTCTTAGACGAATTAACGGTTCGAGAAAAAATGGAGATTGCTAAAACCCATCTCGACCGTCTAGTGAAATTGAAAGGGGAACATGTAGCGGCTAAAGAATTTCGTAAATTGGCAGGTTACTATCTCAAGGGAGTACCTAGAGCATCCAAAACCAAAGCAGCGATCACCCAAGCTAGCACGCAAGCAGAGATTGTCGACTTGGTGGATAGCTTTGTTTTGGCTTGCGAAAAACGCAAGGAAGGCAAAAATATAGGGAAAGCCTAGGAAAGAAAGCGATAAAGGGCAAAGCTTCCTTAGGCGAAGGAAAGTCTAGGGAAGAAAGCAAGGAAGGCCAATTATAGGGAAAGTCTAGAAAAGAAAGCGATAAAGGCTCAAGCTTCCTTAGACGAGTGGATTCGTGTTTAAAAAAAATACCGGTAATGGTAGAATGAGACAAAGAGGACTAAAGATATTTGTGGCTTTACATATAGAGGAGGAACAATGTTGACTGAAGAATTAAATGATCAGCTGATTGCACGACGCCAAAAGATGGAAAATCTTAAAAAAGATGGGATCAACCCTTTTAGCATGGGTTTTCGTCCAACACATTTGGCTAAAAATTTAGCTGATGAATATGGGGACTTAACGAAAGAAGACTTTGAAGGAAAGGATCCTATCCATGTTTTAATTGCTGGACGTATCATGACCAAACGTGGCAAGGGGAAAGTGGGTTTTGCTCACTTGAAAGATCGCACGGCTCGTATCCAAATCTATGTGCGCAAAGATGAAGTCGGCGAAGAAAACTATGCTATCTTCAAGCATGCGGATTTAGGGGATATTATTGGGGTAGAAGGTCATCTAATGGTGACAGATACTGGTGAATTAACTGTTAAGGCAGAAAAAGTGACGCACTTGACGAAAGCTTTACGTCCTTTACCAGATAAATACCATGGTTTAACGAATACCGAACAAAAATACCGTCAACGCTACCTCGACTTGATTGCTAATGATGAGAGCATGGAACGCTTTGTTAAACGTTCACGGATCATTACAGCTATCCGTCGTTACTTAGATGAACGTGACTATTTAGAAGTAGAAACGCCAATCTTGCAAACTATTGCAGGTGGGGCGGCAGCACGTCCATTTATTACCCATCACAATAGCTTAGATATGGAAATGTACCTCCGTATTGCGACAGAGCTCCATTTGAAACGCTTGGTTGTTGGGGGGATGGAACGGGTTTATGAAATTGGCCGTAATTTCCGTAACGAAGGGATTGACACCACCCATAACCCAGAATTCACCTCGATTGAAGTTTATACGGCTTATGCGGACTATAAAGATGTGATGGACTTGACAGAAGGCATTATCAAATATGCTGCGGAAAGTGTTCTTGGTACAACTGAAATCACTTATGATGGATACGAATTAAACTTAGGCAAACCATGGAAACGTGCCCACATGGTTGATTTGATCAAAGAACAAACAGGCGTCGATTTCTGGAAAGAAATGACCGATGAAGAAGCACGTGCGATTGCCAAGGAACATGGCATTGAAGTGGAAGATAACTATACATATGGTCATGTGGTGAACGAATTCTTTGAAGAAAAAGTAGAGGCAACCCTTTTAGAACCTACTTTTGTTTATGGCCATCCAAAAGCTATTTCACCATTGGCCCGGTCAAATGATGAAGATCCACGCTTCACTGACCGCTTTGAATTGTTTATCATGAAGCACGAATATGCGAACGCCTTTACCGAATTAACAGATCCAATCGACCAACGTGAACGTTTCATGAAACAAGTGGAAGAAAAAGATGCAGGGAATGACGAAGCTCATCCTTATGATGCAGACTTTATTGAAGCGTTGGAATATGGCTTGATGCCAACAGGTGGATTAGGGATTGGTATTGACCGCTTAGTAATGTTATTAACAGACTCTCAATCTATTCGTGATGTTTTACTATTCCCAACAATGAAGCCAATAGGCTTAGAAAAGGCAGAAAATGGGGGTTTGTCAAAAGAAACTTACGAAACTTACGACAAACTTACGACAGAAGAAATTGACCTTTCAAAAGTGAAAGTTGAACCATTATTTGAAGATATGGTAGACTTTGAAACTTTCTCAAAATCTGATTTTAGAGTTGTAAAGGTTAAAAACTGCGAAGAAGTTCCTAAGTCAAAAAAACTTTTGAAATTTACATTAGATGATGGTTCTGAAAAAGAAAGAGTTATTTTATCTGGTATTAAGGAATATTACAGCGCAGAGAGCTTAATTGGAAAGACACTACTTGCAATTTGTAATCTTCCTCCTCGTAAGATGATGGGAATCGACTCAGAAGGTATGATTATATCTGCAATTTGTGAGTATGACGGTGAAGAAAAACTTAACTTAATAATGCTGGATGATAATATTCCAGCAGGATCAAAATTATATTAAAGGACACGCTAATTATGAAACTGGGGTTTGTTATGAATCCCAGTTTAATTTTTAGGAGTATGTATGAGATGGATAATTAGAATAATTTTATTACCGATAAGATTAGTGTTGAGTTTTGCTCATAGCTTTTTTAACCTTCATATTAAGTTTGAGTACTGCGTTGTTAAGCGTAGTTTCTACTTTGATTTTTATAATTGGAATAGCTAGCATTTTTCAAGGAGACAAGCAAATTGTAATTGAAGCACTAATATTAGCATTTTTATTTAGTCCATTTGGATTACCTAAATTAGGTATATATGTTATTGGATTATTAGAATTATTAAACTATACAATAAAATCAATTTGAAGAAAAATAAATATAAGACAACCGTAGACGATAGAAAGCAATAATTCTGTCGTCTTTTTTTATTTTAAAGAGAGGAGGTAGGAATGAATTTTGATTATTTTTATAATAGGCAATCTGAGATGTATAACTTCATTAGGTTACCTATGGTATTAATGGAAGATGAGATTTTCGAGAGCATTTCTATTGAAGCTAAAGTTTTGTATTCATATATGCTCAATCGAATGGGTCTTTCATATAAAAATGGCTGGATAGATGAAGATGGAAAAGTTTTTATTTACTACACAATGGATGCTATTAAAGAGCAATTTAACTGTGCTAATGATAAAGCCTTAAAGATTATAAATGAGCTTGATACAAAATCAGGAATTGGATTGATAGAAAAGAAAAGACAAGGACTTGGAAAACCAAATAGGATATATGTTAAAGATTTTATGAGTGTTTTCTATGATTCAAATAATAGAAATCCAGATTTCCGAAAAGCAGAAGTCCAGACTTCCGATAATCGGAATTCAAGAACTCCGAATAACAGACTTCAAGATTTCCGAAAATCGGAAGGTAACTATAACAATATTAATAATAATGAGTTAAGAAAGAATGATTTTAGTAAAGGTCAAAAGCCTTATGGAATATATAAAAATATATTTTTGACTGATGAAGAATACAAGGACTTAACAAATGAGTTAGGAAGTAGAATTAATGAATACATTGATAGGCTCTCGTCATATATGAAAGCAAATAACAGAGAGTATCAAGACCACAAGGCAACGATAATCAATTGGTATCTTAATGATCAGGCGAAAAACATTAATGATAATACAACAAGGAAAATGAATTACGATATAGGAGAGAGTTTATGACAAGTTTAAAAGATTTTGTATTAAGAGAAAATGATATTGAAAGAAATGGGCATATCTATTGCAAGGTATGCGGTAAAAGAGTCGATGGAGAATTACTTGACCTTGGATTTACAAAGTTTATTCCCAGAATTATATGCGAATGTGAAATAAAAAGAGATAAGGAAAATGAAGAAAGAGAAAGACTGATGAAAATATCATCATTGAAAAGAGATTGCTTCTCATCGCCGCTCCAACACCAATATACTTTTGATAAATACTTAAATGAAAAAGGTCAAGCTTACAAGGTTGCTTACAATTATGCTAAAAGTTTTGAACAAATGAAGGAAGACAATGTTGGACTTTTATTTTATGGAGATGTTGGTAGTGGAAAGACTTATCTAGCTTGTTCAATTGCAAATGAATTAATTGAAAGAAAACAAGTTAAAGTTAAAATTATGAATTTATCTCAGGTTATAAACCAAATACAAAAATCAGCATTTAAGCTAGATTCAAATGAAATTATCAATAACCTCTCTAATATTCCTTTGTTAATCTTAGATGACCTTGGAATTGAAAGGGATACATCTTATGCAAGAGAACAAGTATATAACATTATAAACTCAAGATACTTAAAAGGCAGGCCGACAATTTTCACTACAAACTTATCATTGGAAATTATTCAAAATCCTAATATTGACCTTGAGTATCAGAGGATATATTCAAGAATACTTGAAATGACAATACCAGTTAAAGTTACAGGAGAAGATTTTAGAAGAAAAATCCATCAAGAGAAGTTAAGAAAATACAAAGAGTTACTTTTATATGGAGGTGGAATAGATGATTAATGAAGAAGTATCTAGGTCAAGTCTTAATCTTGAAGTAAGACTTGCAAAAGCAACAAGTAAAGCAATTCTTGATGCCTTAAAGAAAGTACACAAGCAAATAGAGGAACAAGGCGGCTTGAAAAATGTAATAAAAAATAACGGAGAAGAAGTAAAACTAAAAGATATGGTTAAAAAGGGACAGTTAGAAGAAATTAATCTAAAAGATCCTGAGTTAAAAGAACTAAAGAAAATTTTAAATAAACACGGAGTGAAGTTTTCTGTTATGAAAGATAAGGAAACTGGTAACCACTCTGTGTTTTTTCAATCTAAGGATATAAAAGTAATGGAACATGCTTTTAAAAAAGCAGTTAATGTATTTGGTAAACTAAAAATCAGCCAAGTGGCAATTAAAAATCCAGCCGCTTGACCAAC
>NZ_QXPZ01000014.1 GCF_003664595.1 Atopobacter sp. AH10 | reverse complement strand
CTGTTAACACCTCTAATTCCATCCTTTCAGTGGTCGTATACTAAAAGGATATCGTATTAGGGGCGGCAGTGGACTCTTTTGTTGGTCAAGCGGCTGGATTTTTAATTGCCACTTGGCTGATTTTTAGTTTACCAAATACAACTTGAAAAAGAGAATTTAGAAATAAAGTATCTAAAACTCTACATCATAAAAGTTATTTTACAAAAGAAATTTTTGGAGTACTCTAATAGATTATCACCAGAAGATATTTTAGTAGATAATTGGAAAGGATGGTATGAAGACTTTTTAACCTTAGTTCTTCATAATGATAAATAAAATGTTCGAGGAAACGCTGATTATATTAAAACCTGATTGTTTAGAGAGAAATTTAGAAGATAGGTGTTTAAAGAGATTAGAAAAGCTTGGAGAAATTACATTAATAAGCAAGATAAATGTTTCAGCTAATCAAATAATGGCACATTACGAAGATAATTTGAAAGATAAACCTGAAAACATTAAATATAGGGTATTAAATTATTTTGTGAACAAGGAAGTGATAGTCATATTATTAAGGGGGGAGAATGTTATAGCAAATACTAGGAAATTAATAGGTGCCTCAGACCCAGCAAAAAGTCCTAAAGGAACAATTAGAGGGGATTGGGGGATAGATTCTTATTCAATAGCTGATGCAAGTGACAGAAGCTGTTATAATATCATCCATGCGAGTGATAGCGAAGTGAATTATATTCGAGAAAAAAATTTGGATAGGAGTGGATTAGAATATGAGAATATGCCTAGTTTCAGAGGAATTTCCAGTTGAAACTCCTAAAGGAGGAATTGCAACGTATCAATATCAGATTTCAAAAGATCTAATTCAATTAGGTCATGAAGTTCATGTAATCTGCAAGACTTTAGAAAAAGAGGATAGAGAAGAAATTTTTGAGGGAATTAACCTACATTATCTATCAGGGAAATCGGAGCTAACTTTAGAGGAAGATTTTACTTATAGGAATAAAGTGAAGTCAAAAATGGTAGAACTTGAGGAAAGAGTTGATATTTTTGAAGTTGCTGATTGGGGAGCAGAGGGATTTTATTATTTACCGATTAGAAATAAACCAACAGTAATAAAACTGCACACTCCTCTTTATGTATGGAATAGCTACAATCATTTGCCTATGGATGAAAGAATGGAAAGATTAGAGCAAGATGAAATTGAAAGCTTAAAATTAGCAGATTCTATATATAGTTGTTCAAATTCTTTAGCTAATATAGTTAAAGGAACTTTACCTGAACTTGAAAATATTGAGGTAATCTATAATCCCCTACCTCAGATAAAACAAAACATAAAAAGAAACGAACAAAAAATGCTTCTTTTTGTAGGAAGTCTGGAAGAAAGAAAAGGGGTATTACAACTAGCTTCGGTATTAAATGATTTCTTAGAGAAGAATCTAGATTTTAAAGTTGTATTTGCGGGTAAGGATACAGATAGAAATAGATTTCATACTTCCACTAAAAAGGTTGTTTTATCCAAGGTAAATGTTAAATTTCATTCCAGAGTAATTTTTAAAGGTCATTGTTCTAAAGAAGATCTAGAGAAATTATTTTTATCATCAAGTGTTTGTATTTTTCCATCTTTATTTGAAAATTTTCCGTATGTAATGCTAGAGGCTATTTCAATGCAATGTCCTGTTATTGGTAGTATTAATGGGGGAATGGCAGAAATTATCGAGCATGGGAAGAGTGGATGGTTATGTGATCCGTTTTCAAAAGAGGAGCTATTAGAAGTACTTCAAGAAGCTATAGATTCAAATGAAAAAGGTAAAATTGCGAAAAATGCATTTCAGAGGGTAATAGATTTAAAATTAAATAAGGTTGCAGAAGCCACAGCAGAGTACTATGAGAAAGTAATTAAACATTATGAAAAGAAAACCTTATATCATCGCCATTGAGGGAAATGATGGTGCTGGAAAAAGTACAATTGTAAAACTGCTAAGTCAATATTTAAAAAGTAAAAACTATAAAGTAAGGGTTCTAAGATACAATATGTCTTTTACAACACTTCCTGCAATAAAAGAGGGCAAGAGAAGAAAGTTTTCTCCAGTTGTTAATACCTTATTGCATTTTTTAAGTGTGGTAGATCAACAAGAACGGTTATATCATAATATTGATTTTATAATTTGGGATAGATATAAATATTCTGTTTATTCAAGAGGTAAAGCTAGAAGAACAGATGTCTCTGTTTTAAATTTTATTTTAGAATATTGTTCAGTCCCCGATATAACTATATATCTAGATATCACTCCTGAATTATCTTTAAAACGTTTGAATGGGGCTTATAATTATTGGGAATCTGGTCAAGATATATATCCTCATTTATCTAAAGAAAAGTCGTTTTTGAAATTTCAAAATAATGTCAGAGAGGAATTTATAAAAATTTTATCTAAAAATGATAATAGTTTTTTCATTAATATATCAGATGAAAGAACAAAACGAGATATATTTAGTGAGTGTGTCAATATTTTAAAAAAATCAGAAATTGAGAGGAATATATGGAAACGTTAGAGCACTTTGGAGTATATGGTGTATGCATCAATAATGACAAATTATTATGTATAAAAAAGAATGGCGGTCCTTATAATGGCAGATATGATTTGCCTGGAGGCAGTCGTCAAAAAAGTGAAAGTTTGTTGGAATCTTTACATAGAGAATTTGAGGAAGAGACAAGTTTCAAAATAGCTAAAATCTATAAAAATTCCTTATTTGATACATTTGTAAAATTGAATGACAAACAAAGAGTACATCATATATTTGGACTATATGATGTAGAATTAGAAAAAAAAGAGAACTTTAAAAAAGTTGAAGAAATTATAAACTGCTGTGAAATTAATGATTCTCTAGGAGAAGAATGGGTAGATATAAGTGAATTAAACGAACAAAATGCTTCACCTTTAATATTGAAAGCATTAGAAAAAAGTGAAAACTTTAAGGCGAAAAATTATTATGAATGGAAGATTTTATAATGAATAAACGACGTTGGGAAGTACTATCAGACTTATTAAATACCTTGAATCTTTCGGAATATTCGATAACAGAGATAGGCGTGTTCGAAGGGAAGACCTGTCAGTACTTAGTAGATAAGCATGAATTTCGGAATTATTTTTTAATAGATCCATATAGCAACTATTCAGAATATGATGATTCTAGGGCAGATAGCTTGAGACTAGTAGATGCTTATCAGAAAATATTAAAGATTGTTGATAATAATGAATGTATTCAACATTTTAAAATGTATTCAACAGAAGCTATAAGTAATGTTAAGGACAATTCTTTAGATTTAGTTTTTATTGATGCAAATCATGATTATCTCTTTGTTAAGCAGGATATTGAGTTATGGAAAAAGAAAGTCAAACAAGGTGGTATAATTGCAGGCCATGACTATAATTATCCAGGAATAACTGGGGTAAAAAGAGCAGTTGATGAGCTTTTTGGGGATAGAGTAAAGCTAGAATCCGACTATGTATGGTATGTGAATAATTGGGATTAAGACATTTATATGATTAAAAGAGATAGGGTTTATTATATTGGGTTTAGTCCTATTAATGGAATTTGCAATGAATTGTTTTTTGAAGGGTCTATTACAATGTATCCGAATAATGAAAAAGGAAACATTTTTTTTAGTAATCAATTAATTGAAGATGAACGTTCTGATGATGCTGTTCAAAAATTTCGTCAATTTGTGTTGGAAAAGGTTGAAGAATTATTGTCTTTTGATTCTACTATAAAATTTTTGATTTTCAATGATAAGGAGCGAACGAAACAAATATGTAATTTTATCAACAAGGAAAATATAATACCCGGTAATTCTTTTAAAGTATTAGAATATTTAAATAACAAAGAAAAAATTCGCACAAAATTTCAAGGTATTATTCCTATGCTGGATTATAACTGGAAAAATGGTTATGAACTAGATATTCCCTTTATTAATAATGTATTAAAGCAAAAAGGGAAGATAGTTGTTCAGGGAATGGTAGGAGCGGGTGGAAACAATACATATTTCATAAAAAAAATAGAAGATTTTAACAAAATTGAAATACTTAATAATACAAGATATTGTCTTTCAGAGTATAAACCAAATACTCCAATAAATATTACTATTGTTGTTGGAAAGAATATTATTCTTTTTCCAATGTCAGTACAATTAATAAAAAAAGAAAATGGAAGATTTATTTATAAGGGAGCAGATTTCACATACCCCAAACATTTTGATAGCCATTTAAAAAAGTGTATCAGAGAATATTCGGTAACAATTGCCAATAAAGTAAAAGATATGGGATATAGAGGGATTCTGGGAATTGACTTTATTATTGATTCGCAACAAAATGTATATTTTATGGAATTGAATCCAAGATTTCAGGCTTCTTCTTTTTACTTAAGTAGGAGATTAGAGAGTTTTACTGGATTTAATTTAGCATTTTTACATTATCTATCTCTTATTAATGAACGATTTCCAAAGTTCAATATGAAGTTAATAGATGAAGTTCAAGGAAGCTTTTTAAATTGCAATTCTGAGACAGAAAGTATCGGCATACCTCATGATTCTGAAATAAGAAATGGGTATTTTCCACAATCAAAGGCATCGATATATAGAAAAGTATATAATATTTCCATTGTTAAAGAGGATAATTTTGAGAAAACAGAAATCAACTGATATAAATAATTTTTTTTGAAGATTAGGACCTTGGAGAGGGTCGTTAAAAACTACTACAATAAAAAGGAGGAGTGAAGTCATGAGTACATATGAAGCACCTAAGGCAGTTCTCGTTGAAATGCCTGCAGCGTTGGCAGCAGAGATGATGCGCTAGACTATTAAAATAATTTAGAATAGTACTAGGAAGTTTGGCGTGATAAGTTACCATGCCTTGTCGGTTGGTACGAGCTAATTGATAGTTGACTGCTTCAAAAGGTGAAGATGGCAAGCTCGCCATGGCCTCTAAATCTTCTTGAAACAACTGATAGACAGACACTTTCTTTTTATAATGTTGACGATTCAGGTCCTGATAACACCGTGTCAAAAGCTCCTGATTGTATATTTCAATATCGTCAAAATGAGGGATCGGTACAAAGTAATTCCTCCGAGCCGTTCCCACATAATTTTCTACAGACCCTTTTTCATAACCAGCCACTGGATTACAAAAATTAGATTCAAAAGAAAAGTGACATTGAAGGCGTCTAAAGTTATCTGTTACTTCTCTTTCTCCATCAGCGAGTATTTTCTTCACAGCCGTCGACATATTATCGAGCCATATCACTC
>NZ_QXPZ01000013.1 GCF_003664595.1 Atopobacter sp. AH10 | reverse complement strand
GGTCTTCTTTTCCCATTTTCTTTAACTCAACGAGATGGTTGACTAACTTACTGGTTTTGTAATAAAGAACAGGTTGGCTATTCAGACAGGTTTGGACTCCTAAAGCGGTCGCTAAATGCGTTTTTCCCGTCCCGGGCTGTCCATAAAGAATAAGATTTTGTTTCTTATCGACAAATTCACAGGTTTCGAGTAGTGCCGGTGTTAATTGACTAGGTAGAACAATATTTGAGTAGTCAAAACTGTCTAAACCTTTGAGGATTTCAAAGCCAGCTTGACGGATATAGCGTTTACTAATTTCGATTTTCCGTCTAGCTAGCGCTTCAGTAAGAATTTTAATCAGAAATTCTTCATGACTTGATGCTTCAATCTCTTGATAATATTCGGCAATGGAGCTGCCTAAACGTAATTGTCGACATAAGTCTAAGATGATTTCTTTACTCATAACTGGCCTCCAAGAGTGATTGGTAGACATCAAGATTAAAAGCGTATTCAGGGATCTTTTTCAATTCATGTGGCACTGGATTTTTGACCGTCCCCATATCCAAAGGTGGGTGTAAATGGAAGTGGAAAGCGCTGATCACATCGTCCGTATCATCACCATATCGGGCAACTGCTTGATCTAAACTACCGATTACACGTTCATAATCGTACGTCTCTACCTGCTTGACAACTTCTTGTAAGACTCGTTTTGTCGCTGACAAGTCACTCTTTTCAAAGTATGTTTGTAAGTGACTAGGCAACCCTGTAAAGAAGTTCGTATATTTAAGCGCCTTAGGCTTTTTTGAAAGGGCTGAGAGATAAGGTCCCCAAATCATAGATTCTTGCTTATGACCATATAAGCGAGGATGCTTGATAATGGATTTGGCTTGGTTCGTTAATATTTCAACTGTATGAGCCCCAATCTTAAGCACCACCTCTTTACTTACAAGATGGCTTGCGGTTGAATAGGCGTTGGTGTGATAAGTTACCATGCCTTGTCGGTTGGTACGAGCTAATTGATAGTTGACTGCTTCAAAAGGTGAAGATGGCAAGCTCGCCATGGCCTCTAAATCTTCTTGAAACAACTGATAGACAGACACTTTCTTTTTATAATGTTGACGATTCAGGTCCTGATAACACCGTGTCAAAAGCTCCTGATTGTATATTTCAATATCATCAAAATGAGGAATCGGTACAAAGTAATTCCTCCGAGCCGTTCCCACATAATTTTCTACAGACCCTTTTTCATAACCAGCCGCTGGATTACAAAAATTAGATTCAAAAGAAAAGTGACATTGAAGGCGTCTAAAGTTATCTGTTACTTCTCTTTCTCCATCAGCAAGTATCTTCTTCACAGCTGTCGACATATTATCAAGCCAGATAACTCGGGGTGAACGACCAATGAAAAAGAAGATATCATTCATCGCTTGAGCTAAGCATTGGAAGTTTTGACCTTTGAAGATTTGAACGAATTTCGCGTCGGAATAGGGGAAGGTCATCGCAAACAAGTAACCTTGATATAAAACCCCTTTTTCATAAAAGGAAAGTTCACCAAAGTCAATCTGAGCCTCGCCTGTTGGATGATCTAAAGGCAAGTAGACGACTGTCTCCTGTTTGACCTCTTCTCTTAATTCAGCCACTAAAGAGCGAATGGTCCTAGGTGAAGCCTTTAAGACCAAATCTCCTT
>NZ_QXPZ01000012.1 GCF_003664595.1 Atopobacter sp. AH10 | reverse complement strand
AGATTTGAACGAATTTCGCGTCGGAATAGGGGAAGGTCATCGCAAACAAGTAACCTTGATATAAAACCCCTTTTTCATAAAAGGAAAGTTCACCAAAGTCAATCTGAGCCTCGCCTGTTGGATGATCTAAAGGCAAGTAGACGACTGTCTCCTGTTTGACCTCTTCTCTTAATTCAGCCACTAAAGAGCGAATGGTCCTAGGTGAAGCCTTTAAGACCAAATCTCCTTTTTTGTGGAGTTCAAGGAGTCGATCATAGACTCTTTGAGCGGTATGTCTTTGCTTCCTGGGGGCTTTAAAATCGTCTAGGAGCCATTGTTTAACAAGTGCTCGATAGGGATCTGTTTTGCGACTTCGCTTCTGTTTAATCGGAACATCAGGATCAAAATCTTCCTGATTGACATATTTACTAATTGTGGTGCGATCGAAACCAGTCTCCCTGGCAATGCTTCTGATACTTTTCCCTTCCATGTCGTGTATCAATCGTATATCATAAATTTGGTTCACTGTTAACACCTCTAATTCCATCCTTTCAGTGGTCGTATACTAATAAGTGGCTGAATTTTTAATTGCCACTTGGCTGATTTTTAGTTTACCAAATACAGTCAAAATTAAAAAAACCTCCTAAAAGTTGATTTAATCAACTTTTGGAGGCTTTTTGTATTTTAAAAGTGCCAAAGTCAGGAAAAATTATTGGCTTGAAATTGTAAGAGAAAATTTGTTTAGAAAGAAACTTGAAATTTATCTCCCGTGAATCTTCAATTTAAAGGATTTCCTTAGATAAGGAAAAACAGCACCAGTCCAAAAGACTAGTGCTGTGGTTAAAACATAGAATCTGCTCTAATAATCCGTCTTTTTAAAGTAGGAATTATTAACATCCCATAATAGGTATTCCTTAACGCCTGATTCTTTAACCGCTTGAATCTGAGCACTTACTTCTTCTGGTCCATATTCTAAATAATTACCAGGCCCAAGATATGAAGCCGTAAAGTTTTGTAACCATGGTCTTGAAATTGGTCGATCTTTTAACTTGGATAGAACTTGTTTTTCAATTTCCATGTAAGAGGCTACTACATCATAAGGATGTAAGTCAGGTTGGTAAATCCCAAAATAGGACATTCCCCAGTGACTTGGATAGATCATTGAAGAAATGACATCCACATGAGAAGATATTTTGGAAAAGTTTTGACCGATACCTGGTGCTTCTGGGATAGTAGCCGCATATCCGAAAATGTCGACTCCGACTTTTACCCCATAAGGCTGAAGTTTTTTATGCGCATAGGCCACAAAATCTGAAACAGCTTGAACACGAGCTTGTATATCGTCCTTGTAATTTGCATATTTGCCCATTTTAAATTGCAAACTATCCGCGAAGGTCTCAAAACCTTCCGGAAAACGTACATAGTCAAACTGAATTTCCTTAAAGCCCAGTTTTGCTGCTGCAATAGCAATATTCACATTATAGTCCCAAATTTCTTTTTTAAATGGACTAACAAAGCTATCACCATTGCCTGAAGTCCATAATTCACCAGTTTGATCGATAAAGGACAGATCAGGGCGTTGTCTAGCTAACAGAGTATCTTTAAAGACAACAATTCTAGCGATGGGATATATTTGATGCTTTTCAAACTCCTTCATCATTTTCTGAGGATGTTTGATATGAACTTCCATATTCTTTTTAGCCTTTTTACTTAACCCCTTTAAAGGCATTGTAATAAATCCTGTATCATCCTTAACATCTAGAACGATTGCATTGAGTGGAGTAGTATCCAAAAGCTTGTAAAGTTTTTTTTGCGTTTTCCGGTCGTAGAAACGAGTCGGAGCATAAATTCCTTTCACACCGCTTTTAGGATAAGGAATATTGATTCCTGTTTGATAGAAAAATTGTTGAGGTAAGTTTTTTGGCGTTCGTAGAAGATTTTCCTCACGATAACCCTTATCCTCTTGACTTTTGTGATCCGCTAAAGTCATTGAGTTAGTACTTAAGAATGCTAGCATGAATAAGGCTAACCCAAACCCTATCTTAGAGCTTAAGCGTTTCATTCGTCACTGCCTCCTATTCCTATAAAAGTGAATGATCTTCGATGACACTATCAAATCAACTGTTAGGGCTTGGCAAAAGTTGGTCTTGCTAATTCGCCACTAACAAATCGTGTAACCGTCGTAGGGGATTAGAAAGTTTCCGCATATCTTTTTGTAATTTCTTCAAGTGGGATAGCGATTTATCCGCCTTCTTATTCACCTTAACCATACTTTGATTGAATGTTTTAAAATTCATGTCATTGTGGGATAGAGAGGTGTAAAAGTTGAGTTCAGCGTCTAATTGATCCGTATAAGCATTAGAAAATAAGCTGTATTCCTTATGAATGCGTTGAATTTTTAGTCTTAGGCCTTTAATATCTTCTACAGACGTCCCCTTCGTCCGTGGTGTTTCAATTGTGGCTAACTTGCGATCGGCTAACCGAAACAGTTTGTCCTGTTTTTTTAGTTGTTTAATGGCTAGCTGACGTTTGTTTAAATTCTCAAAAATTGGTCCATTTTTTTTCTTGAATTGCTGCATGGAGTCGTCTAAACTAATAGTCGATTCCCAGTCCTTTTGAACTTTTTTCTCAAGTTTAATAATGGTTTGGAAATCAGTATCCATGTCATGTGTTGCTGTTTCAAATTGTTCTAGAGCTTTTGCCGTATCAGTCTCACGACTGCCACAAGCACATAGAAGAAACAGGCCGAGAAAAAGTAAAAGGACTTTTTGAAGTCTTTTCATTCTATTCCCTCGCTTTACATTTTGTTTAAAAGCTTTTGCCATTATATTATTTTTAGCACATTTAGAGGTCAAATGCTTAACAGACCAGTAAAATACAATGATATTGAGAACAAACAGTGATATGCTTGTAACATAAGTAACATTTAGGGAGATTATCATTATGTATATAATATTAGTTATAACAGCTTTACTGCTTGATCAAGCTATGAAATTTTGGACGGTGTCGCATCTCAAACTTGGTGAAAGTCAGCATTTTTTACCCGGAATTGTTTCCCTTCACCATATTCGAAATTTTGGTGCAGCTTGGGGCGTATTCAGTCATTCTAGGATTTTCTTATTGCTTATTACCTTGTTAGCTTCTTGCTTTATTATCCATCTGATGAGGCAAGAAATTCATCGTTCTAAAGCTTTAGCTACTGGCTATGCCTTGGTTCTTTCTGGTGCATTAGGGAATGGCTTGGATCGTTTTCGTTTGGGTTACGTTGTCGATATGTTTGATTTTGATTTTATAAACTTCCCAATTTTTAATCTTGCAGATTGTTTTATTTCATTAGGAGTAGTGATTTTATTACTAGCCTATCTTTATCTAGATAAGCAAAAAGAGAAGGGGGCTATGCTTTAATGAAGTGGATTGCCTATCCGCCACTAGACCGATTAGATAAATGGTTAAGCCGACAAGAGCCTTCAAAATCTCGGTCAGCTATCCAACGTGCGATAAAAGAAAATCTTATTACTGTCAATGGGAAAAATCTTCCAAGTAAATATCTTTTAGAAGAAGGGGACGAGATTAACTGGACTATAAAAGAGGAAGAAGGACTTGTTTTAAAAGCAGAGTCTATTCCTCTCGATATTGTTTATGAAGACAATGATATTTTAGTCGTTAATAAAGCAGCTGGAATGGTCGTACATCCTTCAAAAGGGCATTCTTCTGGAACATTAGTCAATGCTTTATTGGGCTTACAAATTCCCTTGTCTCATCATGGAGAAGACTTTCGTCCAGGAATTGTTCACCGCTTAGACAAGGACACAAGTGGCTTAATGGTCATAGCTAAAAGTGATTTAGCTTACGACAAGCTGATTGCGCAAATAAAGGCAAGAGAAGTTCACAGGTACTATTTGGCCTTAGTCTCTGGTATTATAGAAGAGGAAGAAGGACAAATTGATGCTGCCATCCGCCGATCTTCCACTAATCGATTAAAGCGTGTGGCAGATAAAGAAGGCCAAGAAGCCAAGACACACTTTACAGTCCTAGAACGTTTTAAAAACGCTAGCTTAGTTAAGTGCGTTCTAGAAACTGGAAGAACTCATCAAATAAGGGTGCATATGGCTTTTATAAATCACCCAGTCTTAAACGACCCTATGTATGGATCTTTAAAGATTATTCCTAATCTGAGGAAAGGGCAGGCTCTACACGCTTACCGACTTGCTTTTGCCCATCCGGTAACAGGAGAATGGATGGACTTTGAAAGAGATTTACCAGAAGATATCAGCCACTATTTGAACCAATTAAGGAGAGATGACCGATGAAGCCACTACAGTTAATGGATGAAGCTAGTATTCGCCGTTCTTTGACAAGGATTGCCTATGAAATTTTGGAAAAAAATAATGGAGTAGATAGTGTGACTCTCATTGGAATTAGATCTCGTGGCGAAGATATTGCTAAACGTTTAGCTGACCGTCTAGAACAAATCGAGGGAAAAAAAGTCCCTATGTTAAGTTTAGATATTCATTCTTATCGAGATGATTTGATTGAAAAAATACAGGATGAAGTCGTCTTTAGCCAAGCTGATCAAAAATGGATAACAGATCGTGTGATCGTCTTGGTCGATGACGTTTTATATACTGGTCGAACCATTCGAGCTGCTATGGATGCTGTGATGGACTATGGACGCCCAAAACGCATTCACTTAGCCACTTTAATCGATCGTGGGCATAGAGAATTACCTATTCGACCTGACTTTATCGGGAAAAATATTCCTACAGCTCAAAGTGAAAAAGTAACGGTTCATCTTAAGGAGCGAGATGGGAAAGACTGTGTCTACCTTGAGCGTCCAGACGAAAACTAAAGATTCTTTCTCTAAAGCTAAAAGGCACAAATAGAATATTTTTTAGCAAGAATAAAGAGAGCAAGAACACTAGCAGAAGTGTTTTTGCTCTCTTTTAATTCATACGAATGTCATGCTTATATTGGATCTTATTAGCTTTACAGGTTAAAAGAAAGATCGTCTCAATTATAGTAACTACTTATGCCTATTCCCTATGATCGATAGGACTAACAGAAAGATTTTTGGACTGGTGATAAGTAACAAAACCTAATCGCCCTCCAACTGGCTTGTTGAGTCCTTTGATTTTAAGATAATCAACAGGAACATGGTTAGAATAGCGTGCTTTAGAATAATATGCAGCTAATTGACAACAAAAGAGAATATCCTCTTCGCTAGCCTCCTTAGCCATGAGGACAACATGAGATCCAGGCATATCTTTCACATGGAACCACCAATAATCCTTTCGGGCAATACGGAAGGTAAGTTGGTCATTTTGTCGATTATTTCGGCCCACTAAAACCTCCTGACCTGAAGGAGATCTGTACTTTAGTGGCATCGATTTAGGCAGACGGACTTTCTTCTTTTTGGCTGACCTTTTTATGTAGCCTTCTTTTTCCAATTCGTCCCTAATTTCAAGAAGAGTAGCCAAATCACTTACATGAATTTGTTCAAGAACCGTTTCTAAATACTGGCATTCTTCTTTGGCCTTTGAAATTTCACGATCAAGATGCAAACGAGCTGATTTTCTCTTTTGGTAACGCTTGAAGTAACGCTGAGCATTGTCTGCTGGACTCAATAGAGGATCTATTGGGATAGTCATCAACTGATTATTGTCGTAATAATTCGTCACGGAAACTTCACTTTGCCCCTTGGAGATAGAATAAATATTGGCTGTTAACAATTCTCCTTTAAGTTGGTCTTCTTTTAGGCCTTCAGTCTCTTTTAGATCCCTTACAAGTTTTTCTAGTTTACGCTGACTGCGACTAAGATGATTAGTCAAAACTTGGAGGATTTGTCCTGCAGATTGACGGATGAAATTTTCTTGCATTTGTTTGCGCATTGACCATTCATAAGCTTCACTTAAGCTAGCAAAATGTTTAAAAGGATCGCCTAAAGTAATATAAGTAAAAGCTTGCGGAATAAAGCGGTTTTTCATTTGGTAAACAACTGGGTGTAGCTCTTGATCACGATATTTTTTTAAAGCGATGGCAGGATTAAGGCCTTCTTCTTTAGCTATAGCAAGAATTTCATTGGCGGTATTTCGGCTGATTCCCTCGAAAGTATCCATCAACCATTGACAAGGGTCGCTCATCGGTTGATTTAGTTGGTAAATACTGTCCAATTCTCTAGCAGTTAAAGCAGAGACTTGTCGTTTTTTTGAAGAAGGAGGGGCAATGTAGTCCTCCCCAATCTCAATTGCTCTATAACGATTTTGGCTTTCATCTACATACCTAGAAGCAGCGAGGATTTTGTCATCCTTATTCAGGAGGATGATATTACTATAACGTCCCATTAATTCAACAATAAGGGTATATTCACTTCTATCGCCTAATTCGTCACGATGACTAATCATTAACTTGACCCAGCGATCCGTGCCAACTTGCTTAATTTGCTCTAAAATGCCTCCTTCTAGATGTTTTCGTAGGACAAGGCAAAAATTAGGCGGACTTGTTGGATTATCCAATTGATCTTGTGAAAGGTGTATGCGTTGATAAGTCGGGTCAGCAGAAATTAAAAGCACATGATTTTTCCGTTGAGCCCGAATGGTTAATTGAATTTGATGTGTAAGAGGTTGGTGGATTTTACTGATTCTCCCACCTTGTAATAGGGGAGCCATCTCTTTTATTAAATGATATAACATTAAACCATCCATATGAAACATCCTTTCCTGATCAATTCTTTTTCAGTATAGCATAAGCTATTCTTTACTCCTAGTCGTTCTCAAGCTCGCATTAAGTCAGCTGAAATAATATTTCCTCAAACTACTCTATAAGGTTAGATAAGTGCATCTTACTGATTTCTCCTTCAGCTAACTATCCAAAAATTTCTACAGTCTTTTAATATTTCTTGAAACATTTTAGCTTTTTTATATCTCAGTGACCGAAGCCTAAAATTAAGCTATAATAGAAAGGTATGGAACGAAAGGAGACTTTTATGAAAAAACGCTTTGTATTTTTAGTTAGCCTAATGGTCATTATCATGACAGCTTGTTTCTATTATTTCAAGCCAACATCTAATCACACGGCTGATACAGATAAAAGAAGAAAAACTGAGCAAGTAGCCCAACAAACTGAAAACCATATTGTCACCAAAGAAGCCGCCCAAAAAGCAAAAGAAAGAGAAAAAAAGGCAGTAGACACCCCTTCAGCAGGGGCACTAGTGACCAAATCAGATGATCAAGAGGAGAAAGACCCCATTGCTACATTATCTGTCCCACAAGATCGCTTTCTAATTCATACAAACGAAAAGGATAAAACCGAATTAAATTTTGCTGTTCCTGAACGACGGGTTATTCTTTTCTGGTCTAGTTGGGCCGATGTATGCGAAGAACAAATGAAATTCGCTAACAAGCTCTATCAAGAATATAAAGGCAAAGTTCACTTTTATGCTATCAATGGTACTGATGGGGAAAAAGAAACTTTTGCAAGTGCTAAAAAATTTCTAGATAAAAACCATATAACTTTACCTGTTTATTATGATAGCGACTTCCAACTTCATCGCGCCTTTAAATTATCCTATTATCCAACAATTATTGTTCAAAATAATGAAGGAAAAACGGTTTTCCAATTTCAAGGAAGAGTAGAGGAGCAAAAAATCCAAGATGCCATCAAACAAATTTTATAAAAAAATACTTTATCACTTAGGAAGGGACAATAAATCATCAGCCAAATCCCTCATTCTTCTCCTTGTTTTGGGTCTTATAGGATACGGAATTGATCATGTTAATTCCTATAACCACAACAGAATTAAAAGTGACTCTTTCATCTCCACAAAAGAAAATAAAGCAGAAAAAGTTGCAGATCTAGCTTCTATAGACTCTTGGCATCCCTTGAAGAAATATCAAGTTACTTTTAAACGTACGATTGATGGAGATACTTTTGTAGTTCAAGTTGGAAAGAAAGATTATAAGGTACGAATGCTTATCATTGACGCTCCAGAAATGAATTTTGGTAAAGATCTCGCTCCTAACCCTTTTGCAGAAGATGCTAAAGAATTTTTAAATGCACGTCTGACTACCGCTCAAAATATCTTTCTTTCTGTTGATAAAGGGCCTAAACAAGACCATTATGGACGCTTGTTAGCCTACGTTTATCTGAATGATTCAAATGAAAGCTTGCAAGAAGAAATGCTCAAAAAGGGTCTAGCTATCGTTAGATACGTGAAAAGGCCAAACGATTCCTTAGTGGATCGCTTAAGAAGATCTGAAGAATTTGCAAGGGAAAGAAAAAAAGCTGTCTGGTCTGTAGCTGGTTATGTTAAGGATCATCGTTACAAGCCCTAAACCACTATATATTGTGGTATGACTCCTCTTTTTTTACGAAATGCCACAACATATCATTTTACCTTTCTAGTGAAATAGGGTATGATACAAGGGCAAACTAAAAAAGGAGAATGAACCATGACTTTAACAATCTATTCTAAACCAAATTGCATGCAATGTAATTTTACCAAACGATTTTTGAAAGATAAGGGGATAGAATTTATCGAAAAAGATATTACTGTCTCTGAAGAAGCCTTACAAGAAGTTAAAGATTTAGGCTTCCAAAGTGTCCCTGTCGTCAAAAATTCGGATGGTGAAGCATTTGCTGGCTTTAATCCAGAAAGATTAGAGAGCTTAATTCATAAAGCATAAGAGGAAATAGAGAAGTCCGTTTATACGGACTTTTTTTGCTTTATATAGGATTAAAATATGATACAATAGGGCTAATGATCACTACTAAAAAAGAGAAGGAATGGAATTATGCTGACGAATCGACATATAACCGTGATGATCACGGGAGGTATAGCCGCTTACAAGATTCCCTTATTGGTTCGATCTTTAATTAAAGAAGGGGCAGAAGTTCGTGTATTAATGACTCAAAATGCCAAAAACTTTGTGGATCCATTTACATTCGAAGTTCTAACAAAACAAGTTGTCTCTATAGATGAATTTCACGGAAAAGATCCTGTTCTGCATATTCACACAGCTGATTGGTCTGATTTAGTAATTGTGACTCCATGTACAGCTAACACGCTAGGGAAATTAGCTAATGGCATTGCCGATAATTTGGTCACATCTTGTTTGTTAGCCTGTACCTGTCCTGTCATAATTGCTCCAGCTATGAATCATCATATGCTTCACCATCCCGCAGTAGAAAAGAATATCCATTGGTTAAAAGAACAAGGTTATTGGGTTCTGCCAACTGATTATGGTTTCCTTGCTGAAGGTTATGAAGGGGATGGTCGCCTATTAGACTTGGACTTACAAGTTCTTGCAGCAAAACTAGCCTTGCATCCGCTGGCTAAAGTTTTAGCTGGTTCATTAGTTGGCCAAAAATGGTTAATTACAGCAGGAGGAACAGTTGAAGCTATTGATCCGGTACGTTACATCGGCAATCGCTCTTCTGGGAAAATGGGTTGTGCCATAGCTAATATGGCTAGCTTATTAGGAGCAGAGGTTCATTTAATCAAAACAGAAAGCGTAACAGCTATCCCATTGTTACCGACAATTAAAACAACTAGTGTTCAATCTGCAAATGAATTACAAGAGGCAGTAAAAAATAATCTATCGGCAAATGACGTCTTAGTGATGGCTGCCGCTGTCTCTGACTATAGGGTAGAGACGCCATCCCAGCATAAGCTGAAAAAGCAGGAAAACTTGACTCTCCAGCTTATAAAAAATCCTGATATATTAGCTTCGATTGCTAACGAATCTATCTTTAAAGTGGCATTTGCGGCTGAAACGGATCATGTTTTGACATATGCTAGAGAAAAGAGAAAAGCAAAAGCTGTTGATATTTTAGTAGCTAATGATGTGTCTAAAGCTTCCATTGGATTTAATAGTTCAGATAATGCTGTCACCATTATTAGTGAAAATCAAGAAAAAGAAGTGCCAAAACAAGCCAAATGGTCCGTTGCCTTATCTATCATCCAAGCTATCATTGAGGTGAGATCGAATGAAAGAAAGGCCTAGACTTTCTTTAAAAATCAAAAAATTATTGCTCTATTATCGCTCCTATACCCTAGTTTTTTTCTCCAGCTTGGTTATTATCTTTTT
The DNA here is from genome assembly GCF_003664595.1 of Atopobacter sp. AH10. Lineage (GTDB taxonomy): Bacteria > Bacillota > Bacilli > Lactobacillales > Aerococcaceae > Atopobacter. The sequence goes on along the minus strand of NZ_QXPZ01000012.1, from coordinate 25,210 downwards.
ATTTTTTATCGGACATGTTCTTTTCGGCAGTAAGCCAATTCAAGATTGGATTAATCCAAAAGATACTTCTGAAGTAGTCGTCCCTTCACAGAAAGAAATAAAAGAAAAAGAAAAGGAAAAGCATCAAGCTTTAGTCCAACAAGCTAAAGAAAAGAAAAAAGAAGAGAAAAAGAATTTAGCTAAAAAAGTTGACTCAGATGATCCAAATGTTTTAGTAGCTTATGAAGCGAATTGGCCATATTACAAAACCGAACAAAAGGGCGACCATTGGATAAACTTCGAGGAAGGTTCACTTGATCGTCAAGAAATAGATGCTGCCAGTCGTTCCGTTATCAAATCCAAAGAACAACTGACCGATTACTGGCTCAACGTCGTGGATGATAAGTCTATTTATCTTATATTAACAAACGAAGATAATAGCAAAAATTACAGAGTATACATGACTTTTGAAAATGAAAAAGGCTGGCGAGTGACTAGGTATGAAGAATTACGTCAACTCACAGGCGAAGGATAGCGGAGGTTTATTCATTTATGGAAAATGATAATCTACTCGATGGTAGGAAAAATAAAAAATATCGTCAGTTAATTCTGTCACTACTGGCTGTTTGTTTATCGGCCTTTTTACAAACCTTTTGTTATCAAGTTTTTTTAAAGCCATCTCATATGTTAGCATCAGGCTTTTTGGGAACCTCAATGCTTATTAACATTTTTGCGGATAACTACCTGCATTTAGATATCCCTGTTCCTTTCTTGTTAGTCGCCTTAAACTTGCCAGTAGCCTTGATGTGTATGCGGGGGATAAGTTTACGTTTTACAGCCTTGTCACTTTTGCAAATTGCCATTTCATCTACTTTTATGCGTCTTTGCCATTTTCAACCAATATTTGACGATTTAAGTTTAAATATTATCTTTGGAGGAGCTTTGAATGGCTTTTATATCTCACTAGCTTTACTAGGACGCGCTTCAACCGGTGGGATGGACTTTATCGCCTTGTACGTTTCTAATAAAAAAGGGAAGACCATATGGGAATACGTCCTTTTAATTAATACCATCATGCTATTAACTTACGGGTATATTACGAATTGGCGATATGCTGGTTATTCCATTATCCTTCAATTTATTTCCACTAGGGTCGTCTCAACCTTCCATAAGCGCTACAAACTATATACTTTAAACATCACTACAACAAGAGGAGAAGCAATCCGAGATGCTTTTGTGAACCATATCCGGCATGGCATCACTTGTATTCCGGTTAAAGGGGGCTATACACAACAAGATCGTACCATGTTGATTACAGTTGTTTCTTCTTACGAGGTAAACGATGTGATCGACCTTTTACAACAAATCGATCCATACGTTATCATTTCTATCAATCAGACAGAACGGTTTATCGGGCGTTTCCACAGAGAACCAGAATAGGAGTATGTCATGAAAAAATTTTTATCTCACTTTTCACTTTGGTCCATTGGCTTAATCATATTTGGAAATATATTGATGGCATTTGTGGTCAACAATTTCCTCCTACCTTATCATTTGGGTGAAGGAGGGGCATCAGGTTTAACCATTATCCTATTCTACTTGTTTGGCATTCCTCTTTATCTCTCCAATATTGTGATCAATGGTATATTACTTGTCTTGGGTTGGAAATTTTTAGATCCACGAACCATGTACTATACAATTTTTAGTACCATTTTATATTCGATTTGCTTAAAATGGATTCCCAACTTTGCTATACCAATTAAAGAACCTTTGCTCGTGCCATTAATCGTAGGGGTTTTAACCGGTATCGCTATAGGAACAGTTGTATTGGCTGGGGGAACAACAGCTGGGTCAGATATCCTAGCCCGTATGTTAAATAAATATTTTGGATGGAATACTGGTACTGCTGTTCTCATCATAGATTTTATTATCATCTTGCCATTTTTCCTTATCACAGGTTTTGAACGCACCATTCTTTCTATTTTGAATGTGGTATTAAATGGAAAGACCATCGATTTTGTCCTTTACGGTCTAAATCCACGTAAATCCGTTATGATTATCAGTGATCACGCGGATCGTATCGCTGAAGAACTACAAGCTACCATCGATAGAGGTATCACAGTCTTACACGGGCATGGTTACTATACTAAAGACAAAAAAGATATCCTGTATATTATTGTAACAAGGCAACAATTAATGACAGTTAATAATGTCGTTAACTTTATTGATCCCCAAGCATTTTTCATCGTTACTAGTGTACAAAACGTCAATGGGCAAGGTTTCAGTTACTTTATTAATGAAAAAGTCAATGAGACGTCCAATAAAACACTTGATGAAACAAAAAAAGAAGTCCATTCGCTCTATTAGCTCGATAGCCTTTCACACGACTTATACCCATTTAAGCAGAGACTTGTCTCTGCTTTTTTGATAGAGTCAAAACGAAAATATTTTGATCTAGAGAAGTCTGAATTCACTTGATAAAAAAAGACCAATTGGGTATCATAGATGAGGACTTTTTAATGGGAGGGAATAACTATGATTAATCAAGTTTTCGACTATGAAGATGTACAACTTCTTCCAAATAAATGTATTGTTAAAAGTCGTAGTGAGTGTGATACCAGCATTCAATTTGGTCCACGCCGTTTCAAGTTGCCTGTTGTACCAGCAAACATGCAAACGGTTATCAATGAAGCATTAGCCGAAAAATTAGCTCGTAATGATTACTTCTATATCATGCACCGTTTTGATTCAGAAAATCGTCTAGAGTTTGTTCGTTCTATGAAGGAAAAGGGCTTGTATAGTTCAATTTCTATAGGTGTTAAAGATAGCGAATATGATTTTGTTAAAGAATTAGCTCGTCAAAACTTAGTTCCTGATTATATCACGATCGATATTGCTCATGGACACGCTAACTCTGTCATTGATATGATTCACTTTCTTAAGAAACACCTGCCTGAATCGTTCGTCATTGCAGGTAACGTTGGCACACCTGAAGGAGTCCGTGAACTAGAAACTGCAGGCGCTGATGCCACAAAAGTTGGTATTGGTCCTGGTAAAGTGTGTATCACCAAGCTAAAAACAGGTTTCGGGACAGGTGGATGGCAATTAGCTGCCCTTAATTGGTGCTCAAAAGCCGCTCGTAAACCTATTATTGCAGATGGTGGTGTTCGCCATAATGGCGATATCGCTAAATCTATTCGTTTTGGGGCTTCTATGGTCATGATCGGATCCTTATTTGCTGGCCATGAAGAATCTCCAGGAAATGTCTGCAAAATTAACGGTCAACTTTACAAAGAATACTTCGGCTCAGCCTCTGAATTCCAGAAGGGTGAACGCAAAAATGTCGAAGGTAAAAAAATGATGATTGAAAAGAAAGGGCCGATTCAAGAAACATTAGATGAAATGCAACAAGACTTACAATCTTCCATTTCATATGCGGGTGGTAAAGAGTTAGATGCCATCCGAACAGTCGATTATGTTATCGTTAAAAATTCTATTATGAATGGTGACTAAACTTTAAATTTACATAAAGGGTAGGGGGATCACATGAAAAGCGAGAAATTTTTAATAGCTATTAACGCTCTATCAGCGATTCTGATTTTATGGATTTGTTGGCCATTTATCAGTCAGGGGAATATAGCCGCTATAATGTTCTTCTTACTCATAGCAACTGGCTTAATCATAAACTCTTACTCACTTTATAGACGTTATAGGGCAAAAGAAAAGTCAGAAAATAAATAGCATAGAAAATAGCTTTATATAGTGCAGAGATAAGGTCAGTGACTTTATCTCTGATTTTTTATTAATGATATAAATAATAACTGAGCCTTTTTGTAATATATCTAGCGAATATGGTATAATAAACTAAAAAGTTCCACTAGGAGGGTACAGCATGAAAAAGAACTTGGCAAAATGGAGTTTAATTCTTTTATCAATAAGTTTGTTAGGCTGTTCTTCAAACCATGAAAATTCATCCGAATCAAGCCAAAGCAATCAATCAGCTACCCAAGTAAAGGCCAATAAAGCGTCTAATAAGGCAAAATCAGATGCAAAAGATGATAAAAATAAGACGGCAATCGATAAAGAAGAGAAGTCAGATTCCAATAAAACAAAGGGCTCAACAGCAAGCGAAACAAAACAAACAGCCGCTAAAACCGGTAAAAACTCAAGCGGAAATACGACAAATACTAGCAATAATAAGCCTAAAACATCTAATAAGAACAACTCAGAATCTCAATCTCTAACCCAAGAAGAAACTAAAAAATGGATATTCAATCACTTAGGGTCTGCAGCAGATTTTGGGCTTGACGAAATTAGCGCTGACGATTTTACTTTTATAACTTCTCGTGATGATGATGGTCTATTGCTTGTAGAAGTGAGAGAAAACCATGATTCTGATCATTTTAAAGGAAAAGCTGATCCTAATACAGCACCAATTGTAGGCTACTTTAGAATAAACAAGAAAGGCCAACTAGAAAAAATGGATTCCAGCACTGGATCTTATCAAGTCATCGCTTCAAATCCTAACGAGTAATGCTTTTCAAATAGTATTTTTTAACTACAAGCAGTCCTGACCAAGTCATGTGCAATTAGTCAGGGCTGCTTTCTTAAGTATTTAATAAATAAGCAAAAGATTTCTTTAGCTTGTCTTAACTCCTACAAAAAGGGGTCGTTATAGAGTAAGCAAAACAAATCTGTTCATCTTTCTCATCGTTTTACTGCTTTGCATAATGCATATTATGTAAACAAGTATAAAGTAGCTTCATCAACATCTCCCTCTATAGATAAGTAAGCACGGAAGATTTTAAAACTCTCCCGTGCTTACCATTTGTTTATTTATAGCTTATCAAAGACTTCTTGATTAAGTTTTTCTAAAATACGGAGGCTTAATTCCTTAGCGACTAGCAAATCACGATAATCGCTATAGCAATAATGCGTATGGGCATATCTCACAGGTATTCCTATAACAATACAAGGAATAGCTTTTTTAGATAAGGAATACGAAGCTCCATTGGTTCCGCCACCAGACCGTACTGAGCGTTGAATCGGCAAATCAAATTCAGTTGCAGTATCAATTGCTAATCGTTGAAAGCCTGGATGCGTAATCATGGAGACATCATGATGTCTTAACATTGGCCCCTTACCAAGTGCTGTTTGGATCTTATAAGCTTCTGTAAATGTATCATCAGCAGGGCAACCTTCAAAAATAATAGCAATATCAGCATCTGTATTTTGTGCAGCTACAGTAGACCCTCTTTCACCAATTTCTTCTTGAGTTGTCAAAATGGCCTCGATCTCAATCTCTCTATTTCGCTTCTCATTGCTATAAAAATCTTTAAAGGTTTCCAAGAGGCAAGCACAACCAATTCGGCAATCAAAGGCTTTTCCTAGGCACAAGTTATCATTAAGCATTTCAAAACGCACATCAGGTACAACTGGATCTCCTATCTCTATACCTAAAGATTCTGTTTCTTCCTTTGAGCTTGTACCAACATCGATAACTAATTTATCAAAAGAAAGGGCTTGTTTTCGTTCGGTTTCTGTCATGAAATGTGGAGGTGTACTAGCTATTACACCCTTAATTTTGCGCCCTGTATGTGTCTTAATAATCACCGTATGGGCAGGAACGTTAGAAACCACCCATCCCCCTACTTTTAGGAAATCCAACATGCCGTTAGGACGAATGGCTTGTATAACAAAACCGACTTCATCTTGGTGAGCATCAAATAAAACTTTTAAAGGCCTTTTTTCTTTTTTATCACTTGTGTGTTTACTTTTTATATAGAGATTGCCTATTTTGTCCATATGAAAGAGAGCATCGCTTTTGAGATAATTTTTAGCTACTTCAGCAACTTCCTTTTCATAACCAGAAACACCAAATGCATCAGATAGATTAGCTAATAGTTCTTTTGACATGGTTTAACCATCCTCCCTATTGTCCTTGTCTATTCTATCTTCTATTTTACCCTTTTTTTCATTAATTAAAAGATGTATTAATTTTCTAGCAGATATAACTACTAGACATAGATAGTAGAAAATTCCTCTTATAAAATTTTCGATCTAAGCTATTGATTCATAAAAGATCACCCTCAAAAAGAGTGATCTTTCAACTTAATTGATAAAAATATTACTTACTCAATAAAGGTATTGCTCTTAATATCCTTCAAAAGGATCGACAAGTTTGCCCTAAAAATAGAAAATAGTTGTCTTTACTTCAAACTCTGTAATATTGGCACAAGTATCATTGGGATAAAAGGGGCTGGTAAAAAACTAGCCATTTTAATATGTGTCACTTCAAGAACATTCAATCCTAAACCAAGAATAAGCAAAGAACCTACCGCTGAAATTTCTGTAACCACTTCAGGACTCAAGCTGCCTTTCAGTAGAAAAGCCAACAAGGTAAAACCACCCTCGTATATCAGTAAAGGCAGGGAAGCGCATGAAACACTTAAGCCCATACTCGATCCCATAATAAAGGCCACCAATCCATCCATTATGGCCTTAGAAAGCAATATTGAATGTTTCCCATCAATCCCACTCTGAAAAGCCCCAATAATTGTCATTGCCCCTATACAAGAGATCATAGTCATGGACACAAAACCTTGACTAAAATTTGAAGATTTAGTAGTCTTTGACATTAAATGTCCAAACCACTGACTAAATATCTCAATTTTTTGATCTAATTTGCATAGTTCACCTAAAAGGCCTCCAATCATCAAGGATAGAATGAGAACGAGAAGGCTCTTTGTTGTCATGGCTTCTTTAATTCCATAGTAAATGACGACCAAAGCAATACTTTGCATGCCAATCTTTTTCATGGATTCGGTGAGAAGATGCCCAAAAAAACGACCGGCGAAACCCATCAGTAAAACAGACAAGCAATCTACTATCGTTCCTAAAAAAATCATCTTACGCCTCTCTTTTAATGACTTTACTAATATCTTTTTCATCCCGTATTCAAGCCAAAACAAGCACATCTTTAAAAGTGTGCTTGTTAAGGTTATATCTCATCTATTAATGACTAAAAGAGGCCTGTAATATGCCCTTCATCGTCAATGTCTATACGTTCAGAAGCTGGAGATTTTGGTAAGCCAGGCATGGTCATGATGGCTCCTGACAAAGCAACAATGAAACCTGCCCCTGCAGAAACCTTTAATTCTTTAATGGTAATATCAAAGTTTTCAGGTGCATTAATCTTATTCTTGTTATCAGAGAAGGAGAATTGCGTCTTAGCCATACAAATAGGGAGATGCCCAAAGCCCAACTCTTCTAATTTCTTCATTTGCTTACGTGCTGGAGCACTTAATTTAGCCTTTTTCCCACGATAAATTTTTTGAACGATCTTGTCCAATTTGTCTTGAATGGAGTCTTCATCATCATAGACAAAATGCAATTCGCTATTTTCTTCTGCTAGTTCAACGACCTTTTTAGCAAGGTCTAAGCCACCTTCGCTTCCCTTACCCCAAACTTCGGATAAAACTACATCGGCACCGAGTTCATGGCAAGCTTCTTCTACAGCTTTTATTTCAGCATCTGTATCCGTTGGGAATTTATTAATAGCGACAACGGTTGGTAAACCAAAGACATTCTTCATATTATCTAAATGACGGATTAAGTTCGGCATCCCTGCCTTAACTGCCTCTACATTTTCTGGCCCTAAATCATTCTTAGCGACTCCACCATGCATCTTAAGAGCACGAATAGTCGCTACAAGAACGCAGGCATCTGGTTTAATGCCAGCCTTCCGACATTTAATATCAATAAACTTTTCAGCCCCTAAATCTGCACCAAATCCTGCTTCAGTTACTGTGTAGTCACCATACTTCAAGCCAAGTTTTGTCGCAATAACTGAATTACAGCCATGGGCAATATTGGCAAAAGGTCCACCATGAATTAAGGCTGGTGAATGTTCCAAAGTTTGTACCAAATTAGGATGGATAGCATCTTTTAAGACAGCTGCCATAGCACCTTCAGCTTTTAAGTCATGAGCAGTTACTGGTTCTCCATTAAAGTTGTAACCAATAATAATTTTGCCCAAACGTTCTTTTAAATCACGTAAATCGTTAGCCAAGCAAAGAATCGCCATGACTTCAGAAGCAACAGTGATATCAAAACCGTCTTCTCTTGGCACCCCATTGCTACGTCCTTGTAAGCCATCAACAACATAACGTAATTGTCGATCATTCATATCTACCACACGTTTCCAAGTAATATTACGTGCATCGATTTGAAGGGCATTGCCATGATGAATATGATTATCGATTAAAGCGGCTAACAAATTATTGGCAATACCAATAGCATGAAAGTCTCCAGTAAAGTGCAAGTTGATATCTTCCATTGGGACAACTTGAGCGTAGCCTCCACCAGCTGCCCCACCTTTAACACCAAATACTGGTCCAAGGGAAGGTTCGCGCACGCAAATAACGGCATTTTTACCTAGTTTGTTTAATGAATCTACCAAGCCAACTGAAGTGGTTGTTTTACCTTCACCTGCAGGAGTTGGAGAAATAGCCGTGACGAGGATAAGCTTACCATCTTTTTTATCTTTCAAAGACTTTAAGCTAGTCATGTCCACCTTAGCTTTATAACGGCCATACAAGGTGAGGTCATCTTCTTTAATATTGATGAGATGAGCAATCTCTTGAATGGGTTTCATTTCTACAGAATTTGCGATTTCGATATCTGTTTTTGGCATGCAAACAACTCCTTTATTGTTCATTTTGTTGATCATAAAACTAAGCTAATCGCCTATAATTTGTTGATTGATGTCTCGAATGATTTGTTCTACCATTTTGAGACCTCTTTGGTGTAGTTCATGGCTCTTTTGACGGCATTCGTCGACATAAGACTGATCTTTTATCATATGGAGGTTTACTTCAACATTAATCAATGAAGCTTCTAAAGCAGCTTTTAACTGATGGGCTGCTACTCCAATATCACTTGCTACAGAAGGGTTAGATTTAAAAACAATTGTTTGGGTAATTTCTATAGCTTCATATACCGCCTGTAAGGTTAATAAAGGTGGCTGGATGGCTATTTTTAAAGCCTTTTGCATTTCACTTTTTCTAAAAGCTTTCTCTTCATCAGTCGTCTTAGGTAAAGAAAAGACCTTTGCAACTTCTGAAAAAGCTTCTCTATCTTGATCAATAGCTAAGAGTAAACGATCTTGTAATTCCTGACACTTGATAATAGCTTGCTCATTCACTTCTTGATAGTCAGCATATTTTTTCTTCCCGACTGTCAGTTCACTAACCATTTTGGTCAAAGAAATACCTGTTGCTCCAGTTAAAGCTGTTGCTGCACCGCCTCCTGGTGCCGGAGCATTACTAGAAAGCAATTGAATAAATTCGGAAATATCCATTTTTGAAAGTTGCATTCCTTCCTCCTTCGATTAAGACCTCTTGCTCATTTAGGATAAAGCGATCCTTGATTTTTTTTATTCTAGGAATTTGTGAAAGTTAAACTGAAATACTTTCCCCTCCCTTCTTTTTGGTATCAAGATTGACAACGTTTACACTTCTGGATTAATTATAAGGAGCAATTCATGAATTGTCAAGAAAGGCTCCTTAATATATAGTGTATAGCCGCTTGTGGGAAAACAGCATATTCTCACAAACTTTTTGATGTAAAAGGAAAAAATAGTCGTTTTTTTCAGAATATAATGATCGAATTTTTCATGAATAGAACAACTTACTTCTAAAATACTCTATTGACACAAAGCGGCGCTTGAAGCCTGGCAAATAGTCAACAAGTCTTGAGGAGCTAAGGAGACTTGCATCCCTCTTTTTCCTGCAGAGACATAAATTTTATCGTAGTTTAGAGCGGATTCATCCACATAAGTCTTGAAGAGTTTTTTCATCCCAATAGGTGAACATCCGCCACGAACATAACCAGTTACTTTGGTTAAATCTTTTAGAGCTAGGAGTTCTAATTTCTTATGACCACTTAAACTTGCCACTTTTTTTAAATTAATGGAAGCATAGCTAGGGATACAAGCTACTAGGTAATCCCCTCTTTCTGCTTCTAAGACAATGGTTTTAAAAACCTGTTCAACTGGTAAATGATTCAGTTCACTCATTTTCACAGCATCTATATGTTCTTCTGGCACATCAAATGATGTGACCTCATAAGAAATACCTGCATCGTCTAAATGACGTAGAGCGTTTGTTTTTTTGATTTGTTTTTTCTTTGACATGTTATCACTTCTTAAAATAAGGTTCTAGACTTTCAGCTAAAAGGAGCAACAGATTATCTTTATTTTTACCTGCCATAAATTCAACCCCAATTGGCATATGAGATTCTGCATTTTTGTAAAGTGGCAGACTAATCGCTGGTAAACCTGTCATATTAGCTAAATAAGCTTGTGGACTTAAGGATGTTATCTGGCGAATAGCTTCTTTCCCTAATCGGATATAGTCATCATTAGAGAGAGCGTCATAGGAGATTCCAGTTAGAAGTTTCTCATTAGGGAATTTTTCTTGACTAGCTGGTGCTGTAACAGAAGTAGATGGGTAAATAAAGGCATCATAATCTGTAAAGAATTGACAAGCTTTAGCGGCTAGCTGATCCCATTGATTTATATCTAAAGACAGTTGATAGGCAGGTATAGTTATCCCATATCGAGCTATCACATAGCTACTAGCTTCAACTTCTCCCACTTGAACTGCTCGGCCTCTTTTTTCTTCAATACTAGTAAAACTTGCAGCAGTTTCGCTTGCCATTAGGCGACCATACATCAGCAACAAATCTTCCCTCGACTGAAATGGGAATGTGACTTCTTCGACAATATGGCCCAAACTTCTTAAGAGTTCCACTGCTTCAAGGATAGCCTCTTGTGCATCCCTGCCATAAGCATGCCCTTTATAGTCCGTCAAGCTATAGGCCATTTTCAAAGGAGCTTGTAAAGGACTTTCATATAAATGAGCATAAGATTGACGTTGGGCTTTAAAAGGCGATTCAATTTGTTGGGCTTGAAGATGATAATAAAGTAATTTCATATCTCGAACACTTGAGGTTAAGGCAAAGGAAGTCCCTGCCCCCTGCCAAGCTCTCCAACGTAAAGGACCAATTGGCATAGCCCCTCGACTTGGTTTAAGCCCTGCTAGTCCACAAAATGAAGCTGGCACACGAATTGACCCACCTGCATCACTAGCTGTCGCTAAGGGAATCAAATTAGCTTTTACAGCACTTGCTGCCCCTCCAGAAGAACCCCCAGCATGAAAATACGGATTGAGCGGATTATGAACTGTTCCATAAAGTTGACTGTCAGAGACATATTTAAGGCCAAATTCAGGCACGGATGTGGAAGCTAAAATAATAAATCCAAGCTGTTTGAGTCTTTGCACAAAACAATCATCTTTTAGTGCTATATTATCTTTTAAAAGTTTAGATCCTTGGGACGACTTTAATCCCTTAACACTTTGGTGGAGATCCTTTGTGAGGATGGGAACTCCGGCAAAAGGACGATGAATATCGACATGCTTAGCATCTTCTAGGGCCTCATCAAATCGTTCATCTGCTAAAACATTGTACATCTCATTATATTTTTTGAGTTGGTTAATATAATATTGGACAACTTCTTTTGGGGAATAGACCTTATCTTTAATGGCATGGGTTATAGCAATAGCATCGGACATGTTTTCCCTCCTTAAAAAAATGGGCAATTGCTTAATCATTTTGAAATTCATTTGCGTGTATTAGAAATAGCATAATAAAAGAAAAGAGGTATGTCAAATGAAAAAATTATGCTTTAGACTTTTAACTGCTCTTATTCTCTTTGTCGGATTTACCCCTCCACTATTTGCAGAAAAACCTACTCATTATATGCCTCAGACACCCATTCAACAAACAGTTTTAGAGTTAGTGGTGCTAGTTGAATCGGAATCAGGCTTTGCTCTCCCCCATCAAAAGGTTGATCTGTTAGATTTAGAAAAGGAGCAATTACCTATCGTTGCCAGTTTAAGGACAGACCAGGAAGGTTGTGTGCGCTTTAACAAAGAAAATGGCTTACTCTATCATCATCGCTATGGTATAGCCATTAATGGTCAGAATTACCCCTTGCAAGTCGAAAGTGAAACTCCTACCCAATGGATCGAAAAAGTTGTTTTAAAAGAAGAGGAAATCGTTCAAAAAAGTAAAGGTAAATTATTACTTGCTAAGGAGCCCGTTAATGAAATTCGCCTTCAACTCATTGACACCGATCTTAACCCCCTAAAAGGGCAAGGGGTAAGCCTCTTAGCGGATGAAAGTAGCCAAGAATTGACTACTGACCAAAATGGCTGTGTCTGTTTTAAAACGAAAGCTGAAGATCGAAAAATTTACCAAATATGTATCAATGGTCAAGCAAGTGAATATTATACGAGCAATTTTTCCACCATGCGCCTGATATTTAATAAAACACTGCTAGATGGTTCAATGAAAAATAGTGAGGGTCAAAAAGAACCCTCAACTAGTGAGACGACTCAAAAAGAGCAAGAATCAGTAGCTCATCATAAGCCTACTTTAGAAAAATCCCAAGAGGGCAGAAATGAAAAAGATAATGAAAAGGAGCCTACTACAGAAAGAATGAAAGAATCCCATGCAGACTCTATTGGGTCTCTTGAGATGAATGATCCCTCTTTATCTAGAAAAAATACTTCTGGAGCTAGCCCTCAGTTACCACATATCTATAAAAAATCTCAAAATAAAAACAGTCAAGTAAGTAAAGAGATGGCTAAAAATAAGGAAAATCTTTCCAAAGTTCAAGACGAGGAAAAGATTAACAGTAAAAAAGAAGAAAATCTTGCTAGAGAACAAAAAAAACAGCAAAAGCAAGAAAAAGGGGAAAAAACAGATAATTCTTCGACTAAAGAGCAGGATCTAAGTAAAGAAAAGAATGATACTGAAGACTATAATCCTTCATCTCCTACTGATGATATCGAAGATATTTCTTCTAGACCTAATCCAGGCATATCCCCAATGAAAACTGAAAGCCAAGAAAAGCAAAAGACTGACAGTAAGAAGCACGGCCTAGCTAGTACTATCTCTCGCTTACTCCCTAAAACAGGTGAAAAAATTTTGCGCCTTTCTACCATTGGCCTCTCCTTATGCGCAATAGGGCTAATACTCTACACTAAAACTAGTAAAAATAAGCAGAAAAAGGAAGAAAAAGACGATAGGGAAGTTGATACGAAAACAGATGAAGTCAAATCTTTTGACTTAGCAGATGATGAATGGTTTCTGGAATAAGTTCACTCAGCCGGCTAGGCAGAACAATATATTGACTTTGAGCAAGAATATCTCCAATATAGCTGTGTAAAAATATTGCATCTGTGACAGCATCAGTAGGATGTAAATAGGATTTTTGACTAATGAAAGCAGCTACAATTCCACTTAAGGTATCTCCCATCCCAGCTATCGCCATCCCTGGGTTTCCTATCTTTACATGAACGACAGGATCACTATCGTGATAAAGTCTAGATTCGTGTGACTTAACAAGGACATAAGTTGTGGAAGGAAATATTTCTTTATAAACTGCCTGATTATTTTTATCTAATTGTTCGCTAAGAGAAAGACCAGATAAACGTTCCCATTCTTTAGCATGTGGTGTTAAAACAGTCATAGCTGCTCTTAGGGGATAATCTTCTCCTCTTTTTATCATAAAGGAAAGCAGTGTCAAAGCATCCGCATCAATCACCAGCTTTTGTTTCTGAGTTATCTGCTGTAAACAGCATGTGAACAATGATTTTGCAAAAGCTGTTCTGCCTAAACCCGGTCCAATGAGAACCGTATCTGCTTTTTCAATAGCCTTTTTTAAAAGACCTGAATCCTGATAATCTAATCCCATAATTTCAGGAAGGCTAGCATGTGCTACTGGAATATTTTCTTTATCAGTCGCCAAAGTTACCAATCCTGCCCCACTATATAGACAGGACTTGGCTGCCATCAAAGCGGCGCCCCCCATTTCAAATGACCCCGCAATAATAAGAACCCGACCGAAATCACCTTTATGGCAACGGTCAGGTCTTTTAGCGAGTTGAAACATATAATTTTTATCTATCATTTTCATATGAACCTTCACCTTCTTAAAACAAAGGGAAATCTTTAGTCGTCAGATAATATGAAAATCCGTAAGGATCCTTGGCTAAAATAAGACCCTTTTCATCTTCATGACTAAAACCTTGATTGGTCAAATCATTCGAAATTTGACTCAATGCTGACAAATGCGGATAAAAGAAAATTGGAAGAATTGTTTGCTCTGTCTTTCGTAAATCAGGTTGCCAATAAGCTTCCGTTATGCAGATTAAGCCATTAGCATTAGCAAATTTCATACTTTTTGGGTGTAAGCTTTCTAATTCACTACATTTCAGAATATTGTGGTAAAAAAGAGTCGTTTTTTCTTCTTTCAGACGAGTTATTTGATAATGTAACTGCCCAATTGCAAACTGAGGATCTTGATCATAGAAATCATCGGATCTTACTTTTCGTGTAAATAAGTCCTGCATAGGGAACTCAAAGCACTCCCCTTCTTTAAAAACTCTAGAAGGAATAGTTTGTGTTTCTTTAGGCGCTTTTTCCCAAAATATTTCTAATAAGTGACCATCAGGATCTTTGCAATATATGGCTGTTCGATAGTCGTTATCTCCGTTACCGGTAATGGGAATTTTGGCTTCAGCTAAACGATTGGCAATCTGGATCAAAGAGCTCTCACTATCAACCTTCAATCCTAGATGGTGAAGTCTATTCCCTCCATCTCGTCTAATATCTTCTTTCTGGTCTAGCCATATAAGTGGAGCTAAAGACTTAGAATTCGCTAGCGTCACTTTATCTTTACTCTCTTGAAGACGTATTAAACCAATGACCCGTTCATAGAAACGGGCCATTGATCTAATATCTGACGTACGGATAACAATAGAGTTAAGGGAGGGTTGGCCATAGTTTTTCTTGCTCTTGGGCTTCATGTAATGTTTCATGAGGCTCCACCATTCATTCATAAAAAGGCTCCTCTCTTATCCAAGCTTTCTAGAAAACATTAAAATTGTTTACTAAGCGGTGGGATAATTTGTTTCTTACGTGAAACCACTCCTGGTAAGGACATAAAGTCATCTTCGATAGTATGCTCAAAAGCTTTTTCGATTTCAGGATGTAAGCCACCAACAACTAATAAGGCAGTTTCCTTGGTTAAAATGTTTGTTAACATCAACAAGAAACTTTCGAATCCATTCTCCTCATTTTGCTTAGTCATTTCATCTACTAACTCAGCTTTACGGGATTTTAATTCGTTTAAATCTACACAGTTAACTTGTCCAACACGAACTTTGTGTTCACCCATATCAAAGGTCTTAGCATCCGCATTAACAAGTTGTGCAGCAGTTTTGCTCTTTACATTTGTCCCTGCTTTGAGCATATCCAAACCGTATTTTTTGATATCTATACCAGCAATTTCTGCACAAGCCTTAGCCGCATCAACATCTTCATGAGTACATGTTGGGGATTTAAATAGTAAGCTATCAGAACAAATAGCGGATGCCATTAATCCAGCGATATTTTGCGGAATATCTATACCTGCTTCCTTATACATCTTATAGAGAATAGTACATGTACAGCCAACTGGTTCAGCACGATAGTACAAAGGTTCATCCGTTTCAAAGTTAGCGATACGATGATGATCGATAACATAACGAACAGTCAATTGGTCAATATCTTCGATAGATTGTTGACGTTCATTGTGGTCGGTAAGAGCGACTTCACAGTCTTCATTCGCTAAAGTCTCTACAATTCGAGGGGCATCGAATTTGAAGTAATCAAGAGCATATTGCGTTTCTTCATTAGGAGCGCCAAGTGCTACTGCTTCAGCATCTTTACCTTGTTCATTTAAGTAATGGGCGAAAATAATGGCAGAACTAATCGCATCTGTATCAGGATTGCGATGGCCAAATACTTTAATTTTAGTCATATTATTTCTCCTTTAATCTTCAATACTCACTTTAGTTTACCATAAACTTCCCCCATCTTCATCGGTATAGACAAGGTTTTGATAACTTTTCTCTTTTTAGCCTAAAAAAGCCATGACGAGTTATCACGGCTTCAAGATATGGTTTAAACTACGTATAATTTCCTTGTTGAAAACAAAAGCTTAAAATTTAGAATACCTTGGGATTAGTTACTGTGGCATAACGGGTATAGTCCTTGGTATGAAGTAATTTCTTGGCATTCTCGACTCGCTCAGGAGTTGGAGGCTCTATTCCTTCCAAAGTATAAGGAATACCGAGTTTTTCCCATTTATACTTGCCCATCGTATGGTAAGGAAGGACTTCGACCTTGTAGACATTGTTCAAAGTCTTAATGAATTGGTCTAATTCTATCAGATATTCATCGTAATCAGAACGTTGTGGAACTAAGACGTGCCGGATCCACACAGGAATGTCTATTTTAGAAAGATAGCGAGCCATTTCGAGAATATTTTCATTTGGCCATCCAGTCAATTTCTTATGTTTATCTGACCGAATGTGTTTGATATCAAAAAGAACCAAATCTGTATATTTCATTAGTTCATTGAACTTGGAGAAGAAAGGTTCATCATAAGTAAATGGCATGGCACAAGTATCAAGTGTACAATGGATACCTTCTTTTTTTGCTAGAGAGAAATAGTCGATTAAAAAATCAATTTGAAGGAGCGGTTCTCCTCCACTAACAGTAATGCCACCTTTGTTTCCCCAAAATTCTTTATATTTCATAGCTTCATTCAACATTTCTTTTGCGGTTGTTGGCGTACCTGTTCCAATATTCCAAGTGTCTGGATTATGGCAGAATTCGCATCTCATTCGGCATCCTTGCATAAAGGTAACAAAACGTATACCCGGACCATCCACTGATCCAAAGCTCTCTGTTGAATGAACGTAGCCGATGACAGGATCACTCATGCTATCTCCTCCTTACTAACGAAAAAAGTGATAAAAGCGGATGACCAATAGGGCCATCCGCTTTATCTACTAAAGACTAGTTATTACATGCTTTCGTGCATGGTCCGTTTAATAACATCTAATTGTTGTTCACGAGTCAACTTGATGAAGTTAACGGCATAGCCAGATACACGGATAGTTAATTGTGGGTATTTTTCTGGGTGATCCATAGCGTCAAGCAAGGTATCCCGATTGAATACGTTGATGTTCAAGTGGTGACCACCCTTGCGAGAGTAACCATCCAACATCATAGCCAAGTTATCTTCTTGAGTAGAAGCTTCTTTACCTAAAGCTTTAGGTACAATAGAGAAGGTGTTTGAAATACCATCTAAAGCATAGGCATAAGGCACCTTAGCAACAGAAGACAAGCTTGCTAAAGCTCCGTGAGTGTCACGGCCGTGTAATGGGTTAGCCCCTGGAGCGAATGGTGTACCACCACGACGTCCATCAGGAGTGTTACCAGTATTACGCCCATAAACAACGTTAGAAGTAATAGTCAAGATAGAAGTTGTAGGTGTAGAACCACGGTATGTGTGGTGTTTCTTAACTTTAGTCATGAAGTTCTTCAAGAGGTTAACAGCGATTTCGTCAACACGGTCATCGTTGTTACCATATTTAGGGTAGTCGCCTTCTACTACATAGTCAGTAGCCAAGCCTGTTTCAGGATCACGAACGACTTTAACCTTAGCATACTTAATAGCAGATAAGGAGTCAGCTGCTACAGAGAAACCTGCAATACCAGTAGCCATAGTTCTGAAGACTTGGGTATCATAAAGAGCCATTTGAGAACGTTCATAGCAATATTTGTCATGCATGTAATGGATAACGTTCAATGTATTAATATACAAGCGAACCAACCATTCTTCCATAGCATCAAATTTCTTAACTACTTCATCGTAATCCAAGTATTCAGAAGTAATTGGTTCATAAGCAGGACCTACTTGAACACCAGTCTTTTCGTCTACCCCACCGTTGATAGCGTAAAGCAAGCATTTAGCTAAGTTAGCACGAGCACCGAAGAATTGCATTTGTTTACCGATACGCATTGCGGATACACAGCAAGCAATTCCGTAGTCATCGCCCCATTGAGGACGCATCACTTCATCGTTTTCATATTGAATAGCAGATGTATCGATTGAAATACGAGTTGCGAAACGTTTGAAGCCTTCTGGCAATTTTGGAGACCATAGAACTGTCAAGTTTGGCTCTGGAGCAGGCCCCAAGTTGTTCAAAGTATGTAAGAAGCGGAAGCTGTTCTTAGTTACCATTGAACGGCCATCTAAGCTAATACCTGCAATAGATTCAGTTACCCAAGTTGGGTCACCAGAGAACAATTCGTTGTAGTCAGGTGTCCGAGCAAACTTAACCAAACGTAATTTCATGATGAAGTGGTCAACAAGTTCTTGGGCTTGTTCTTCTGTTAAGATACCCTTATCCAAATCACGTTGAATGTAAATATCCAAGAAGGTAGAAGTACGGCCAAGAGACATAGCTGCACCATTTTGCTCTTTAACAGCAGCTAAGTAACCGAAGTATAACCATTGGAAAGCTTCTTTAGCGTTAGTAGCTGGTTTAGAAATGTCATAACCGTAAATTTGCCCTAATTCTTTAATTTCTTTCAAGGCACGATATTGTTCAGAAATTTCTTCACGAAGGCGAATAACATCATCTGTCATAGTACCGTCGCCGGTATTTTGCCAGTCATTGTATTTTTCTTCCATCAAGCGATCAATACCATAAAGAGCTACACGGCGGTAGTCACCAATGATACGTCCACGACCATAAGCATCTGGTAAACCAGTAATAATCTTATTGTGACGGGCTAAGCGCATTTCATCTGTGTAGGCATCAAATACACCTTGGTTATGTGTTTTGCGCCATTCACGGAAGATATGTGACATTTCAGGGTCGATTTCAAAACCATAAGCTTTAGCAGCTTGTTCTGCCATACGGATACCACCGAATGGTTGGAAAGAACGTTTGAAAGGCTTATCAGTTTGGAAACCAACAATTTGTTCTTTGTCTTTGTCTAAATAACCAGGCCCGTGAGAAGTGATAGTGGATACGATTTTTGTATCCATATCTAAAACACCACCAGCGTCACGTTCCTTTTGATTCAATTCCATTACTTGCGCCCATAAAGCTTTAGTGGCTTCAGTTGGGCCAGCCAAGAAGGAATCATCCCCTGTATATTCAGTATAGTTACGTTGGATGAAATCACGAACATTAATTTCTTCTTTCCAAGTTTTACCTTGGAAACCATCCCATGCAGATGTCGTCATAGTTATTTCCTCCTCATCTTTTTTAAAGAACTTTTCTATAACAGTTTCAACGGTTATAGTGTAACACATCTATACCTAAATGCAAGATGATTTAATATTTTTTTTTGAGTTTTTTTATTAAATCCTCTTAAACATTAGCGTAATAGCAATGTTTTTGAAATTGATATAGATTCTCATTTACATATTCATAATCATTGATAAACTGTACTAATTTTATAGCTAAAAAAGAAACAGGTTGAGAAAATTCTTTGCTTAGAATCTCAACCTGTTCTATTTGTGTAATAAAGCACTTACATTCTTTATGCAAGAGATCTAAAAACGATAAATCAAAAGCAACTAAGCTCCAAACTACGAAGCTCTAACTTATAGGATCTTAGTCAATTACTCTTTATCAGCACTAGTAAAAGACTCTTTATAAATTAGGGCCTGTGACAAATCTTTGTAGCCGGATAGATACTCTCCATTGCCGTCAGGAGTTTGCCCTTTGAAATCTTTTTCCTTTAAGATAATTTCCTCCTGATCATGAAGAGATGGCCAAGTTAAATGAATGAGATCCTTGCTTTCTATAGCTTCCGCAAAAATAATTTCGTGTGGATCCCGTTTCAAAGAATTGATCAAGCGAATCCCTCGAACAGCCCTCTTCATCAAAGGAACTTCTTCCATATTAATTCCCTTAGCTAAGCCCTTTTGAGTCAATATGGCAAAGCGTTCAGAAGGATCGGAGATGATATTCACCACTTTGTCTCCCTTCTTCAAATTAGAAGCAATAACCCCGCTTGCTTTCAGGCCAACTGATGAAACTTCTTCTGACAAGAATTTCAGACCAAAACCCATTTTTGTCACGACTACAAGAGAACCCTTGCTCTCTTTTTCCCTTAAAGATACATGAATCACTTGATCTTCTTCATGTTTAAAGGACATGTATTCTCTCATTTGAGACTTGTTGGTTCGGTATAATTCAAAGAATTCCCCATTAGTTTTTTTAATCTGCCCCAATTGAGTGGCCACAAGTAGCTCACTACTCAACACATCTTCCAGAAGGAAAACAGCAAGGACTTCCTCATTAGAACGGAAGCTATAATTGCTCGATAGATGCCCTCCAAGATCTTTCCACTTTGCTTCAGGTAAATAATGGACAGGTAGCGAAATAAAATTCCCTAAAGAGGTTAAGATAACCAGATTATTAAGCGTGGTGAGTTGCTGTAAAAATACTGGATGATCTCCTTCTCTGATCCCTGATCCTTCCTTCTCTGATGATTGGAAACTCCTTAAACTGGTTCGCTTATAGTAGCCCTGTTTGGTTACCATGACCATCACATCTTCTTCTGCGATCAAGTCTTTTTCTTCAATGACAATCTTTTGAATCTTTTCTTGTACCTCAGTTTGACGCTTCACAGCATAGCTTTTTTTAACAGCTTTTAATTCTTTAGTGACAACCTGATCGAGAATCAAAGGGTCATGTAAGATGGAGTGATAATACAGAATGGCCTCATTTAAATCTAAACGCTCATCCTGTAAAGTTTTTATATCCGTATTTGTTAAGCGATACAAGCGCAAGCTTACGATTGCTTCTGCTTGCATTTCCGAGAAGTCAAAGGCCTCCATTAAGGCTTTTTTGGCTGAAGCCTTATTGTCGCTAGATCGAATCAGCGCAATCACTTCATCCAAGATAGAGATCGCCTTTATTAATCCATCGACTAAATGCAGACGTTTTTCTGCCTTAGCTTTTTCATAAGACGTTTTTCGCCTAACAACTTCCTGTTTGAAGCGGATATAGGCCTCTAAAATTTCTTTAAGACCGACTTGTTTGGGATGCTGATCAGAAATAGCTACCATATTAAAACTATAGTTGACACGAAGATCCGTTCTCTTTAGTAAATAATCTAAAACAGCTTCGGGATTAGCTTCTTTCTTTAATTCAATAGCAATCCTCAAACCATCGCGGTCACTTTCGTCCCTCACATCAGCTATACCATCAATTTGCTTATTGATTCGTATATCGTCAATACGTTTGACTAAAGACGCTTTATTGACTTCATAAGGAATTTCTGTCACAACAATTTGAGACTTATCTCCTTTAAGGATTTCTATCTCTGTTTTCGACCTTACCACAATTTTACCTTTACCAGTTTGGTAAATTTTTTCTAGGTGTTCCGCTCCTTCAATAATCCCACCAGTTGGAAAGTCTGGTCCCTTAACCTTTTTCAAAAGTTGTTTCAAACTAGCTTTAGGGTTTTTAATCAATTCCAAACAAGCATCAATCACTTCGGCTAAATTATGAGGCGGTATATCCGTGGCATATCCAGCAGAAATACCAGTTGCGCCATTCACCAATAAATTAGGGTAGTTAGCAGGTAGTACGACTGGTTCCTCTAAAGTATCATCGAAGTTAAGGACCTTTCCAACGGTATCCTTATCAATATCCTTTAACAATTCACTTGCTATGGGAGACAAGCGCGCTTCCGTATAACGCATAGCTGCGGCTGGATCGCCATCCATTGACCCATTGTTCCCATGCATCTCAATAAGAACATGATTTAATTTCCAATCTTGACTCATCCGAACCATTGCTTCATAGACGGAATAATCCCCATGAGGATGGTAGTTACCAATAACATTCCCTACTGTTTTAGCAGATTTACGAAAAGCCGCTTCATGCGTATTACCATCTTTGTACATGGCAAACAAAATACGGCGTTGAACCGGCTTTAGACCATCACGAATATCTGGCAAAGCCCGATCTTGAATAATATATTTGGAATAACGAGAAAATCGATCGCTGATTAAATCATCCAAACCTAGTTCTTCAATTATTGATGAGCTCATCTATGATCTCCTTTCCTACAAGTCCAATTCCATTTGTTCTGCCTTTTTAGCAGATTTTGCCTTCTTCGTTTTACTTCTGGACTGTTTTTTACCTTTAGCTGAACTTTTATTTTCATAGGAGGCCATACTTGAATCCCCCTTTGAATCATTTATAGAATCATCTGTTCTCTTTTCTAAAAGATTAGTATCTGATTCATGGTCAAATGCTACATGGCTTTCTATCCACCGTCGTCTTGGTTCGACCTTATTGCCCATTAAAACACTGACTCTCTTTTCGGCCTGAGCTTGGTCTTCTAAGGTCACGCGTATTAAGGTGCGCGTCTCTGGGTTCATGGTGGTTTCCCATAATTGATCCGCATTCATTTCCCCTAATCCTTTATAGCGTTGCAAACTATAACCCTTCCCTAAGGATTTAGTGATTTTAGCCAATTCATCTTCAGTCCAAGCATATTGAATCTCCTGCTTTTTACCTGAACCTTTTGTAATTTTAAAAAGAGGCGGTAGAGCAATATAGACCTTACCAGCTTCAATTAAGGCTTTCATATACCTATAGAAAAAAGTAAGTAAAAGAACTTGTATATGCGCTCCATCTGTATCAGCATCCGTCATGATAATTACTTTATCATAATGACTCTTGCTCACATCAAAATCGGCTCCCACGCCAGCCCCTATGGTATAAATCATGGTGTTAATTTCTTCATTTTTTGAGATGTCAGCTAAACTAGCTCGTTCCGTATTAATAACTTTACCTCTCAAAGGAAGAATGGCTTGATAGCGCCGATCTCGTCCCATTTTAGCAGATCCACCAGCAGAATCACCTTCGACAAGAAATAATTCGTTCTTTTTAGCATTGCGGCTTTGAGCTGGAGTTAATTTACCAGACAGTAGAGCTTCTCTTTTCTTTTTAGATTTCCCTCTAGAACTATCCCTAGCTTTTCTAGATGCTTCTCTGGCTTCTCTTGCACGAAGAGCCTTCTGTATGAGTTCTTGCGCCTTATCCCCATTTTCCGATAAGAAATAGGTCATTTTTTCAGAAATTATACGTTCAACAGCCGTTCTTGCTTGAGGGGTACCCAATTTTTCTTTCGTTTGCCCTTCGAATTGGAGTAATTTCTCTGGTATGCGTAAAGACAAGATAACCGTTAAGCCTTCTCTTACATCTGAGCCTTCTAAACTCTTCCCTTTTCCTTTTAATAAGCCCTGTTTTTTGGCATACTCATTAAAAGTTTTAGTTAGACCTGACCGAAAACCTGATTCATGAGAACCTCCACCAGCCGTACGCACATTATTGACAAAGCTCAAAATCGTTTCAGAATAGCCATCGTTGTATTGAAGGGCACAATCAATTTCTATGTCAGAATCTTTCCCTTCTATCACAACAACATCAGTTAAGGTATCTTTGTCTTCATTCAAATAATCAACGAATTCCTTGATCCCCTCTTCAAAATGAAAAGTATCTTCTTTATCTGTTCTTTCATCTTTAATCCTGATCGTAAGATCTTTTAACAAAAAGGCTGATTCTCTAAAACGTTCAGCTAATGTATCGTAATTCCACTTGGCATCAGAGAAAATACTGGCATTGGGTTTAAAAGTCACCTGTGTACCGGATACTTTCTCCTTGATTTTTTTCTTTTTAAGCGCGCCGTCAATCTGGCCACCATCAACAAAGTTTTGCGTATAGAGATAGCCATCCCGACGGACTTCTACTTTCACCCAATCGGATAAAGCGTTCACGACACTAGCCCCTACTCCATGGAGACCTCCAGACGTTTTATAGCCCCCTTGTCCGAATTTACCTCCCGCATGTAAAACAGTAAAAATGACTTGAATCGTTGCCTTTCCAGACTGATGTGTCCCTGTTGGCATCCCCCGTCCATTATCAGCTACTGTTAAGGAATTATCTGGATGAATCGTAATATCAATATGATCGCAATAGCCTGAGAGGGCCTCATCTACTGCATTGTCTACTATTTCATAAGCCAGGTGGTGCATCCCCCGACTATCAGTCGAACCGATGTACATCCCTGGCCGTTTACGAACTGCTTCCAAGCCCTCTAGCACTTGAATCGCGTCGTCATTATAGCTCGTTGAAGCACTCATTTCTTCAGCTCCCTCTCTCTAAAGTCCTCTAGTAGTCTAGCACACTTAAAAAAGCTTTGACAACTGCTTTTCAAGTGTATACAAGTGCCTTTCAGATGAAATTTTATCTTTTTTCCGACAAGAACTAAACTACTCATTCCCGATTATAGCAAACATACGTTCTATCCTCAAATTCTACTTTCGTATAAACTTTAAAAAGCGTTGAAAAGAAGGCGAGTAGGGAGTCCAAAATCTCATCTTAACCCTATCTTTACCCCTTAAAAGGGCACATCTAACCCTATAGGCGTCAAGCTAACTTTTTGCTATAATAGACAAAAGAAGAGGAGGAAGATATGAAGACAATAGTATACTTATTACTTGCTTACCTCAGCGGATCCATCCCTAGCGCTGTCTGGATTGGGAAATTATTTTTCCATAAAGACCTTCGCAATTATGGGTCTGGTAATATGGGTACGACCAACGCTTTTCGTGTTTTAGGAAAAAAAGCCGGATTTTCAGTCTTAGTCTGTGATGTTCTAAAAGGCTTTCTTCCCGTATTAATCGCTAAACAAGCGAATTTGCCTATCGATAGCATTTGGATCGTTTTGGCTGCTGTATTAGGGCATGTTTACCCTATCTTTGCCCAATTCCGTGGCGGTAAAGCTATGGCTACTGTTGCTGGAGCTATGTTAGCTTATAATCCTTTGTTACTTGGGATTGGATTAGCTGTATTTCTATCCGTTTTATTCATTTCATCTATGGTGTCTTTGGCCAGTATGACTTGTGTAGGAGTGGTCATGCTGCTAACTTATTTTACAGCTTGTAGTTTCTTGCTCCGTTTTTCCATCACGGCCTTGTTCGCCTTTATTGTTTGGAGACACAGATCTAACATTGGTCGTATTATACGCGGTAGTGAATCTAAAGTGCCTTTTGGCTTAGGTCATAAAGGCAAAAAATAATTTTTCATTTAGCCATGTATTTCTTTCAAAAGATACATGGCTAATTTTCTAATTGACTAAAGACGATGCTTTGACAAAGGTCATAAAAACCTGAATTCCCTGACTCATAACCATAAACACCACCTATCACCGAGGTGGTGTTATT
>NZ_QXPZ01000011.1 GCF_003664595.1 Atopobacter sp. AH10 | reverse complement strand
CTCTTAATTCAGCCACTAAAGAGCGAATGGTCCTAGGTGAAGCCTTTAAGACCAAATCTCCTTTTTTGTGGAGTTCAAGGAGTCGATCATAGACTCTTTGAGCGGTATGTCTTTGCTTCCTGGGGGCTTTAAAATCGTCTAGGAGCCATTGTTTAACAAGTGCTCGATAGGGATCTGTTTTGCGACTTCGCTTCTGTTTAATCGGAACATCAGGGCTAAAATCTTCCTGATTGACATATTTACTAATTGTGGCGCGATCGAAACCAGTCTCCCTGGCAATGCTTCTGATACTTTTCCCTTCCATGTCGTGCATCAATCGTATATCATAAATTTGGTTCACTGTTAACACCTCTAATTCCATCCTTTCAGTGGTCGTATACTAAAAGGATATCGTATTAGGGGTGGCAGTGGACTCTTTTGTTGGTCAAGCGGCTGGATTTTTAATTGCCACTTGGCTGATTTTTAGTTTACCAAATACAGCAAAAAGAATCAAAATGCCATAAAAATAGCTCTATTTATATATAAAAACGTCAAAAGACTTGTCATATCAATATAAAAGTTTAATGAGATAGCTTAGTTCTTATTGCATTATTTGTATGAATATGCAATTATATAAACGTGAAAGCGCTTTTGTTTT
>NZ_QXPZ01000010.1 GCF_003664595.1 Atopobacter sp. AH10 | reverse complement strand
AGCCACAGCTCTCCCTTTGTGAAAAATTTAGGGGGTGGCTAACTTGTACTTGAAATTTACGAGAGAAAATTTCTCTTGTAATTGATTTGAGAATAAAAACTGTGAAGCTTGAAGTGAAAATTTAATTAATGATTTTTGCTCATTCAATAATTTTTCATCTAGATTAAGAAACTTATCAAACACTTTTTGAACTGGTGATTTAGGTAATTCCCAGATTTTCTTACCTCCTGCGATCACACAAGATTTATTTGCATTCACCGAAAAATATGGAATATCCATATTCAATAACTGTTTTTCTTCAGATAAAGATAATTGTTCATGTGAAAAGAAATCTAATTTTTGCGATATCTTCTCAAATAAAATGTTTTCTTTTTTTTGAATAAATCGGAGATAGTAATAGTGATTTGATAATCCCATATTCCTTAGTATTCCTAAATAATATCCTAACTTTTATTTTATCTTCATATTTTTTTAGGGCATCAACAAACTCATTCCGATTTGTAATTATAATTTTACCGATCTCATCGAACCCTAAAAAATATACTCTAAATACTCCGAGGCTTTCAAATATTTATTTCCATCTTTAGTTTTAATGAAAGGTAAATGATTAAAAGTTTCCTTCTCTATCTCTTTACGCTCAATATGAATATCATCACGATATAAATTTACAACATCGCGCACCTCCCCTATAAATTTACCACCTAGGATCCCACTCGTGTCTCCTCCAAAGGATTGGTTCAATGAAGAAATAGGAAGTAAACCTGTATTCAATATTGAGTCATAATTCTTTTCAATAAGTATTCTCGTGGAGTCCTCTGCAGCCATTACTGGATAGGCTCCTATACTCCATATAGTCTCAACATCAACTAAAACTGGTTTCTTTCCAAATGCTATTAAATTTTCAAAATGCAAATCAGAAATATTTAAAACGTATGCAATACATAGAAGTCGCCCCATATTAATGTAAAAATCTTTTCCTTCGCTAATGCTTTGAATTTCCTTATGGCAAATATAACGCTCCCAATAATAGCCATCACGTTCCAAAAAATCCGGTATCAGAACAATCTTTTCTGTTAGGTTGCTACTAACTCTAGAAATTGGTTTATAAATTTATTTGAATTAATTGACTTATTTTTATAAACAACTTTATTCTCTCTGTAAGTTACTATACAAACACCTTTACCATTATGGATATCACCACTTATATCAATCGTAAGATGTTTATCATTAATAACACAGTCATCAGTTAAAATAAATTTTTGTGATTTTAACAAATTAAAATCTTCATAAAACTTAGTTCTGACATCTTCCTGTAGTTTTATATATTTTTTTATATGCGTCACTGTCCGAGATATAATTTCAGGAAATTCTACCTCAATTTCCCGAAGAATATCTCCTCGTAAACACAACACTTCATCAAAATATTGATAACGTTCCTCTGGAGTTCTCCCATCTAATTCTCCCAAGAGTCGTTTTCTATTACAAATGAATATTAATAAATTCATTTGTAAATCTAAAACTAACTTATAAATGTTTTGATAAAATGTATTATTGATATCAGGGACATACTTTTTAATAAATACCTTCAGATATCCATTAAATAATTCAGAATGTTTCGTCATAGTCATACTATCTTCTCTTCACTTATTTTTTAGTAAATACTTAAAAAATAAGCTAAAGTATATTGACATGATGGTAACTCTTAACTTCCATTAAATCAAATACCCCAGCCTATAAACTCGTAACTTAGATAAAGAAAATATTTTTTATTAACCTACTAACTTCACTTGAATACTATGAGCAACAAGTAAAGATAAACTGCCATGAGTTCATATGGCAATCATGCGAAATTGTTGGGACAACACCTTCTTTACCCGCACCAATAATTGTATCAAGTTCATCTAAACTAAGTTCTTGCAGGGTATTTGTAGCTTCAATATCAATAATATTTGTGTCTTTCATGGAAATCACCTCTTAAATATTTTCAAAGAATTGACTTTCTTTATCCTTGTTACACTATTAATTTTATATACCCAAAACAAAGTTTAGACAAAATAAACATTAAGACTACATTAATTTTTTATACCTCCTTCCATTTCATCGTAAGCGGTCAATAGCCGGCTACATTGCTTATCATTTCGTGTTATGGATGGCTTCTAGAAAGCAACTAGAGCTTTTAGAGAATTGGTCATCTGTTCAACAGCCATGGCACCGTTTCGAGCCACGGTCTCTCAACTCGCCAGCCTCAAACAAACTGTATAGAAGCTGCGCTTGCAACAGTTTGTAATTCATTGGCGTGCTTAACATGGCTAACAGATGCCCATTCTCTTTTGGCTCTAGTTAAGTAAATATCTATTTAGGTAACCCTCCTATGAACTGTGGAAATGATAAAAAAAAACGACTTACTCTTAAAAGTGTGTTTGGCAATTAAAAAATCAACCACTTTGGCAATTAAAATCCAACCAGCGTGGCAATTAAAATCCAGCCACCCCTGCGTTATTTATTACTTCGTTATTTATTGCATGGATGAATGCCTTAAGCGATAACTTTCTCCCTCGTGCATAATGAGTAATCCGTGATGGACCATGCGATCCAAAATAGCGGCGGTTAGCTTCTGATCATAGAAGATCGTATTCCATTCATTGAATGGTAAATTGGTGGTTAAAATCACACTCCTTCTCTCGTAACAATTGGAAATTACTTCAAAAAGCATTTGGGTTCCAAGTCGTTCAAATGGAAGATAGCCCCATTCGTCTAAAATTAAGAGCGCAGCTTTTTCTAATCTTTTCCAAAAACGGTCTTCTTTTCCCATTTTCTTTAACTCAACGAGATGGTTGACTAACTTACTGGTTTTGTAATAAAGAACAGGTTGGCTATTCAGACAGGTTTGGACTCCTAAAGCGGTCGCTAAATGCGTTTTTCCCGTCCCGGGCTGTCCATAAAGAATAAGATTTTGTTTCTTATCGACAAATTCACAGGTTTCGAGTAGTGCCGGTGTTAATTGACTAGGTAGAACAATATTTGAGTAGTCAAAACTGTCTAAACCTTTGAGGATTTCAAAGCCAGCTTGACGGATATAGCGTTTACTAATTTCAATTTTCCGTCTAGCCAGCGCTTCAGTAAGAATTTTAATCAGAAATTCTTCATGACTAGCGGCTTCAATCTCATGATAATATTCGGCAATAGAGCTAGCTAAACGTAATTGTCGACATAAGTCTAAGATGATTTCTTTACTCATAACTGGCCTCCAATAGTGATTGGTAGATATCAAGATTGAAAGCATATTCAGGGATCTATTCCAATACATGTGGCACTGGATTTTTGACCGTTCCCATATCCAAAGGTGGGTGTAAATGGAAGTAGAAAGCACTAATCATATCGTCCGTATCATCA
This sequence comes from Atopobacter sp. AH10, assembly GCF_003664595.1. GTDB lineage: Bacteria > Bacillota > Bacilli > Lactobacillales > Aerococcaceae > Atopobacter. The sequence goes on along the minus strand of NZ_QXPZ01000010.1, from coordinate 21,594 downwards.
CCATATCGGGCAACTGCTTGATCTAAACTACCGATTACACGTTCATAATCGTACGTCTCTACCTGCTTGACAACCTCTTGTAAGACTCGTTTTGTCGCTGACAGGTCACTCTTTTCAAAGTATGTTTGTAAGTGACTAGGCAGCCCTGTAAAGAAGTTCGTATACTTAAGCGCCTTAGGCTTTTTTGAAAGGTCTAGGAGATAAGCCCCCAAATCATGGATTCTTGCTTATGACCATATAAGCGGGGATGTTTGACAATGTACTTGGCTTGATTGGTTAATATTTCAACCGTATGAGCCCCAATCTTAAGCACCAGCTCTTTACTTACAAGATGGCTTGCGGTTGAATAGATGTTGGTGTGATAAGTTACCATTGATATATTTACTAATTGTGGTGCGATCGAAACCAGTCTCCCTGGCGATGCTTCTGTTACTTTTCCCTTCCATGTTGTGCATCAATCGTATATCATAAATTTGGTTCACTGTTAACACCTCTAATCCATCTTTTCAGTGGTCGTATACTAAAAAGATATCGTATTAAGGGTGGCAGTGGACTTTTTTGGTTAAGTGGCTGGATTTTTAATTGCCACTTGGCTGATTTTTAGTTTAACAAATACAATTTTTGTCAAATACTGTTTGTAGTAAAATCGCTAAAGTATACATTAATGTAGTAGCTACTTTCACTATATAATGGAATCAAAAATCCACCTCCTTCAATTCTTGTTTTAAGAATAAAAGAAGTGGATATTCTTTTAAATGTACCTGGCTATCGACCGCTTCCATTTCATCTGGATATGTATGCTATAATAATATAAAATGAACAGCTTAGATAGGAGAGAGTTAATTATGAACTTTGAAGAAGTTCTATTAGCCAAAAACATCTTAATTGTCGATGATGATCTCGCATTAAACCGGTCAATAAAAGAAGTATTGCTAAATAATAAATTTGTAAACATTATAAGTGCGTATTCAATTGAAGAAGCAATTTCTATATACTCAAAAATAAATATCGAATTTGTTATATTAGATATTATGCTACCTGATGGGGAAGGGTTCGAGTTCGCTAAATATATTCGTCGTGAAAAACAAGAACTGCCTATTTTATTTTTAACTGCCAGGGACAATCCTACTGACGAAATAATTGGATTTGATATAGGCGGTGATGACTATGTTACTAAACCGTTTATTCCTAAAAATCTCGTGTATAGAATTCTTTCTCTATTAAGAAGAAGCTACAGAGATGAACTTGAAGTTATTTCAATCGGAGATTGTTTACTTAATCTGAGAGCTGCTACTATTGAAAAAAATAATGAGTGTATTACCTTAACTTCTATAGAGTTACAAATTCTAAAAAAGTTAATTGCTAATAAAAATTACATTGTCTCTATTGATTCTCTCTGTAATACTATTTGGGGAGAGCAATATTTCGGATATGAGAAATCCTTGATTGTTCATATTCGTAATATTAGAGAAAAAATTGAAGACAATCCTTCTAAACCTAAACATCTTCTGACAGCTAGAGGTCTTGGATATAAATTTATTCTATAAGGAGCTGACTATGAATAATAATATTTTAAAAAAGAGCCTTCTTAAATATATTTCATCTTTTATATTCATTATACTCTGCAATATCGCCATTCTATCAGTAACAGTATTTTATGTGAAGAAGCACCAAAATGTCACCCCGACTATCAACAATCTCGTAGATAACATATCAATTGATGAAAACTCTATTAATGTCACTAAAAGAGGACTAGATATTATAAAAAATAATAACTTATGGATTTTAGTCATTAATGATGCTGGAAATGAAGTTTTTAATATTGATAAACCTAGTAACATTGCATCCCATTTCACCTACTCTGAAGTCATTAAATTTTCCAAATACTACCTAAATGATTATCCAGTCTTTACTCAGGAAAAAGCTGGAAAGACTATTGTTATAGCCTTTCCAAAAAACAGAATAGCCCGCTATCAAACAAATTATCTTGATTTAGATAGTATTAAAACGCTTCCTATTATTGCAATTGGGGCTTTATTATTTAACTGTCTATATTTTTTCTTGCTTTATCACTATAGCAACAACTATATATACAAACATCTATCACCTCTTATCAAAGCAATTACTAATCTCCCTAGTGGTTTAAATGAAAGAATAGACTCTATTTCTGAATTAGATCGCCTAACGCATGCCATCAATAAGACCGATAACTTATTAAAACAAAACTCAAAGTTTAAAGAAGAATGGGTAGCTGGTATAGCCCATGATTTAAAGACACCATTGTCTGTTATTATATCTAATATTTCACTTGCAACTGAGAAAACTACTGACAAAGAGCTTATGAAATATCTGGACGCTAGCTTAATCGAAAGTAATTATATTCAAAACCTGCTAAACGACCTAAATGTTTTTGCTAGACTCACAAACAATGACCTACAACTAAATAAGGAACTCATAAATATTGTTCCCTTTTTCAGAAATATTATTATTCAAATAATTAATCAAGAGATTTGGGAAAATTTTATTTTTGAATTTAAAACCGACAACAATTTAATAGATAAAAAGATGAACGTAGAAAAAAATCTTATTTCACGTGTTGTTCATAATATCATTTATAACTCTGTGCTTCATAACCCTATAGGATGTGATGTTGAAATATCATTAAAATTATTATCAGAAAATTTTTTTACAATTACAATCCAAGATAATGGGATTGGCACCTCTCCTGAACGACTAAAAAACATTAATGAGATTGAAAAGTTTGAATTTGATATATCAGGAGTTCGTAGGAGTGGTATGGGTTTAAAAATTTCTAAACAAATAGTTGAAGCACATAATGGAATATTTAACATCACAAGCAAACAAGGGGAATACTTCCAAACAATAATTACCCTACCTATTCAATCATATATATCAGAGTCATAACCACCCGTGAAAACAGGCAGCTTCTACATCGGCTGTAAGCTACTCATCTCCAACGACGTCTAAGGATAATCGTTGGTTTTCGTTCAGTTTATATTTTCATAACTTGACTGCTGCCCGTAACAAGGGGTTTTTAATTTGTTCTAAATCCTCCATCAAAAAATAGACCGTAAATTTGTTCGTTAAATCCTAAATTCCCCCCGAAATTTGTCCACCATTTAATTTTTCACAAGCTCATTTATATAATCGTTGATGTCAATGTTGAATAATTCAAGGATGTCCTTTTGCTTACGAGTAAAAGTAGTTAATCGAACGCTACCATCTTTGCGTTTAATCCTTTGGATTTTATCCATTTCTGTGATCAAACCCTCAATAGTTGCTACAGGAGCTTTTTTACAATAGCTCAGTTGATTAGTCATGTAGGCTAAAATAATTTGAGCGATAAATCCAATAAAGAACTTCCCGTCTGTTGAAATTTGATGATGCGTCTTAAAACGGTTAAATTCTAGGTGATTCTTCATATCATCATAGTGTTTTTCAATTAAGTCTCGTCTACGATAGATTTCCAAGGCCTCTTTTACGCTCAAATCCTCAACATTTGAAATTAATCCAAACAGGCCACTCAATTTAAAGCTTTCCTCTATCTTATCGTTTTTTCGACTATATCCTGTTAAATATTGAATATCGCTGACCTCTACATTAAAGTAGGGGTCTTTTTTTAAACGGATTTGCTTATCCATATGTTTTTTCAGATCTTCTTCACTACGGTTGATACGGTCACTTAAGTTAGCAATATCTGCTCCTTTTTTCTCCAAATTCATATAAACGAAGCCATTAAAGGTCATATCATCCACTTGAATTGGAGCAGATTTTCCAAAACTAGGTAAAGTACCTAGATAACTTTCGAATGTTTCCAGATCTTTACTTTGGTTCAAAAGCCACTGACGATAAAGTTTTTGAGAATTAGGAAAAGCCATTAAGAAAGGAATGTGGTGTTGCTTAAGAAACGAAAGGTTTTCTTTGGTTAAAAATCCTTTATCCATCACAAAAACAGTCAGCTTCATATCGAGATCTTCCGCTAAGTCCATCATCTCAAGAATGTGTGCTTTATCGACAATGCTACCATCGTAGAGTTCATAACAAATAGGAAGATGTCTACTTTGTGAGTAAAACACGCCCAAATTCACTTGAGGTAAAAGTTCATGGTCTCGGTTATAACCCATGGCAGCCAAATCTATACTTTTACCATAGGTAGATACACTGCTGACATCATATGCTACATAATCTCCTTCGTTAACGATCAAGGTTTGCCAATCTTTAAAGAAATGCCAACGGCGAGAATGGCTAATAGCTTCATAAACAGGCCCTAACTTCCGCTGTGTAGGAGTTGATCCATAAGGATTATAATGGGTCAGATAGTAATCATCTAAGTACATCATCGTATTACCTTTAGAAAGCATAAACGAGGCAATAGAAAGAATAGAGTCAGCTATATCGTCAAAGTTTTTTGACAGCAATTCATCTACTTTTAATTGCTGAGCAAGGTTTTTTACCAATTGAGAAAAGCCTGCCTGTTGGATCTCAGTAATTTCCTCTTCAATAGGATCTGTTTTTGGAAAGTATTCCCAGTACTTTTGATTAGGGAAAAAGGTAGTTGGATCTTCTTCGTTTAGTTTTCCAATAGCTACATCTCGGTGAGTACGTGAACCGTTGCTTGTTACATAGTAAGAATCGATGTAATAAACATACCGATATTTACCATTTTTCTTGATAGAGACTCTTTTTTCTGGTAGTTTTATAGCTCTTATCTTAGCCATTGTGAACCCTCCTATCGTTATATCTATCACACAACGACGGGAGGCAGAAGGCAAGAAAAAATGATCAAAAATCTTTATTTTACAAGATTTTTGATCATTTTCTTTTGAGTATTGGATAAATATTGGGGGAATTTAGGTTTCATCAACTTCAACGACAAAAGCCCATCAAACCAGACTTTTGAGCCTCGACCTGCCCCACCATACCAACTCCTATTTTCCCTCGGCAAATCATCTCCTAGGGCAAAATTTCTACTTCCAAAGCCAAAAACGAGGTCCCCAGTCATCCATCGGACGCCCCAAAACCCCGACATTATGCGGTTTATTACTTAAATTTTTCAGCTAACGCATTTAGGAGAGTAGCTCACTGCGTTCGAACTCTCCTATAAAATCACCTACGCTCACGCTACGGAGATGAGTCTGTAACTCACTACGTTCGAACAGACTCAAGCAATACGACACACTCGACATGTGTCGATCTTAAGCTATGGATTGATTTTAGCAGGATGATTAGGCTGTTTAATTTAAATATCAATTTAACCCCATCCCTTGCCTCAACTATGATTGATTTGCACAACTACAAATTCTGGAAAAATAGGATGCTGTCTCTAATTATTCCTTCACGTTATTTTCCAATTCCAACAAGTACTTGTCAAAATCAGACACGAATCGTTGATCTTGTATCACACGATATTTTTCAAATTCTGTCTCTGCATGAATCTTAGCAATTTCAGTTGATACCTTTCCTGCATCTTGTAAAATGCCGTATTCGAACATCTCGATGAAACTGTTAAGTCTTTTTTCCCAGTCCTGCATGGTTAGCGGGATATGTCTTAACGTCATATTCTCAGCAAAATCCAAGTAAGCCGTTACCATACGGTTCAATTGTTTTATTTCATTTTGACTTAAATAGTTCTTGGCGATTGTTACATCACTTTTCTTAATCTTTCCGTCAGGCGCATCCGACCAAGTCGTTAATCCCATGTGCTTTCTGGAGTGATTTGCTCTTTCTACTATTAATTCAGCTGCTGTGTGACCATGAACTGCGTAATGCATTTTATTCTGAACGGAAGCGTAAAATCTTCGTGTCGTCGCGGAATTTTTATCGTAGTCTATGGCTGTAGCATACAGATCAGTTACTTTTTGATAAAACTTCCTTTCGCTTGCGCGAATTTCTCGAATTCGTTCTAACTGCTCATCAAAATATTTATCTGTCAAATAGGTTCCACGTTTGAGACGTTCATCATCCATAACCCACCCTTTGATGGTATAGTCCTTTGCTATTTGATTCACCCATTTACGAAATTGGACTGCGCGTTCGGAATTCACTTTGAAACCTACAGCAATAATCATCTCTAGAGAATAATGATTTGTCCTATATTTTTTCCCATCGGCTGCAGTTATTCGAAATTTTCGAATAACTGCAACTTCCAGGAGTTCATTATCTTCAAATATTTTCTTAATATGATAGTTTATCGTATTCGTGCCAACATCATACAATGTCGCCATCATTTTCTGGGTCAGCCAAATATTTTCATCTTCATAACGGATTTCAATGCTATCTTCTTGATCACCAACGGATGCAACGTAAGTTAGATATTCTGCAGCGCTCGAACGAATCAATTCTTGATCCTTTTTCAATTAAATTCATTCCTTTCATATTTCCATTACCAGTTCTAATACTTCTTTGATCCTTTGCTATATTTGGATGGATAATCTTTAAACAACGATAAATAAAAACGCTATCTATTTATTAAAAAGCCTCTTTTCTGATATAATACTGAAAGCGTTCAGGGAACGTACGTTCGTGTTTATTATAGTCTATTTTTAATATCCTTTCAATTTAAAAACAGCCCAGTAAAAATAACTGAGCTGTGATCCTGATTAATAAGTCGTTCACATTAAATATCCCCCAATGAAGATAGATCCCATCTAACATTTAGATACGTATGTGGTAACTTAGCTTCCTTACAATTATTTTAAGAGTAGATTATTCAAAAGCTCTTTCTTACTCGTATCAAAGGATAGTGTGACAAAATCCCCATAAGCTTCCACCTGAAGTTTAATCTGATCTTTTGCATGGATTAACTTCATAACCTTGACTTTCTGATAGGGGATGAATTGAATGAAGCAATTGGTTTTCATAAAGCAATTCACTCCCTTATGATTAATTCCCATTGCTAAAAAAGTAGACAGAAAAGTCCCTACCGCAAGAAAGACTGTGACTAAGCCCAGAACTGACTGATCCTTACAGAACCAATTCATCAGCCCTAGCAAGAATAATAAGGCTCGAGTGGTCAGTAGGGATAAAATTTAATATTTTAATGAATCCTCGTATGCAAAAATATGTCCATAATAGCTCAAAAATATAGTTCTAAAGGTTTAAGCTTGGTAATTGGAATAACATAAACTCCATCATTCCTTTTATAAGCAAAAGGTGTTTTGGCGCATATTGTATTGCGCGTTCGTAATTAACCTCGAAGCCGACAGCAATAATCATTTGAAGGTTATAATGCAAGGTGTTACGAGCTAGCTGACGAGAGCCTTCTGTTTGAACTATCCGGAATTTCCGGATAGTTGATTCCTTTGAAGCTCTGAGTCATAATAAATTTTTCCAATATGCTCATTGATCGTCCGAACATCAACACCAATATAAGGTAGCTAACATTTTCTGGGTCAGCCAAATATTCTCATCTTCATAACGTATTTCAACGCTATCTTCTTGGTCGCCAACAGAAGCAATGTAGGTTAATATTCCGTGGCGCTGGAACGAATCATTTCTTGATCCCTTTTCAATTCACTTCACTTCTTTCATATTTCCATTACCAGTTCTAATACTTCTTTGATCCTGTTGCTAAATTTTTGACTGATAATCTTTAAACAATGATAAATAAAAACGCTATCTATTTATTAAAAAGCCGCTTTACTGCTATAATACTGAAGCTCTCAAAAGAACATACGTTCGCTTTTATTATAGTCTATTTTTTCTAGCCTTTCAATTAAAAACGGCTCTCAAACACTTCGACAGTGCTTAGGAGCCTTTATTCCTTAGCTTTTTTCACTTTCGCTTACGAATCAAAGCTGATTCGCTAACTCATTACATTGGAACCAACTCTAACAATACTACACACTCCTTTTGTGTCGGTCATACGGTATAAATTGATTTGAACATGATGAGTGTATCATTTTGATTTGACTCTTATTTATAAATATCCCTTCGATGGCCAACATGAATATTAGTAATGATGAAAAAATTTTCATCAACCAGAGAAATTATTCGATAGTCACCCACCCTAAACCGAACATAGTCCCTCAAATCACCCCTCAGTGTTTTACCAGGGGTCGTCGGAAAATCTACATTGACTAAATGCTTACCTATCCATTTCAGGATTTGCTTTTGAACACCTTTATCCAAACGAGCAAATTCTTTTTCAAAACTTGAAGCAAAGACCACTTGATATTTAGCCATATTGTTCCATCATTTCATCAAAGGTCTTAACTTTTTTACCAGCTTTCACCCATTCATCGTAAGCTTGATCTGCCATCATCACATCGAAATCATTTTCTAATTTTTCCAAAATTGCTGTACGAATAAACTCTGCCTTGGAAATTTTTTTAGCATACGTATATCGCTCAAGCGATTCATTAAGTTGTTCATCTAATCTAACCGAAATTGGAGAAGCCATACGATCACTCCCTGTAGTTCACTTTAACTACATTCTAACACAGGCATGATCTTACGGCAAGAAATAATCCTTTAATCAATTTTTTCATATCTGGTTCAGATCCTAGAAATTCACACCTAGTTTATTACATATTTAAAGTATTCCGTATCCTCAGCGATACTCAACTTTCAATTGATGTTTTTAAGGGCTATCTTAAGACTGTTTATTATCTAATTTTTTAGCTAAGGCATTTAGGAGAGTAACTCACTACGTTCGAACTCTCCTATAAAATCACCTGCTCTCACGCTACGGAGCTGAATCTGTGCACTGCATACTTTATCCGTAAGTCGTTAAACTCCTACGGCTAAAGCATAACTCACTATGTTCGAACACATTCTAGCAATACGGTGCACTCCACATGTGTCGGCTTAAAGCTATGGATTGGATTTACCATGGTGGTTAGGTGGTTTTATTGTCACTATGATTGATCTTTATTTTCTACCGAATGTTCAAGTCTTCTCAGAGCTTCTAAATAATCTACCTCTACTGGCGATAAAGTTTGTGCCTGATATTTACGATATTCCTTCTTTGCCTTATCAACCGCTTGTTGATGACTAAGAAAAACTATAAACTAATTTACTTTAAGAATCCCCCTAAAGTTAGATTAATTGGTCTAACTTTAGGGGGAGCGATTTCACTTTGAGAGTAACAGTCTCTACATAGCTTGGGAGTTCAGGAAGGATGACTTATTACTACTCATCTGGGTTACTGATCAACGCTTGTAATTCTTTGGTCAGCATTTAAAGGCCTTTAAGCTGTGCTATTTGATCACGCTTCGCATAAATTACTGCGATAATTTGAATTCCTCTTCATCAATCCGATTCACACGCTGAGGCATTGTTTCGAGAGACTGCATTCAGCTTTAAGTAACCGAAGAATCTCTATCATTGTTAGCTGTTACTTTGTCTAGGAGTAGTTTGCCATCTGTTGAAGTTTCTGCCTATAGAAGTTCTAATATTATTTGTTAAACTCCTAAAGAAAAGGATAATTTTTCTTCGCAATAAGCTTCTATTTTACACCGATCCTGATAGGTTAAATGTTTCCTATTCGATAGAGATGTGTTACTATTGGTGTGCGTCATGTAAATTCATCCTTTCATTGTTTGTCGTGCAACTACAATGTTAACATGAAATTTACATGGCGTCTTTTTTTCACAATTGAGTGGCTAAGTTCATTCTAAAATCCACCGATAAATTTTGGGGGAATTTAGGTGATAATCAAAATAAAGACCGAACAATTTCAGGTTTTCCAGCCCACTCTTATCCTCATAGAGATAGTCATTTTCAAGTAACATGGCATGATCAGTTTTGACTTGAACTTCTCCTTGGTCTAGCTGATATAGACCGGTCAAAATTCGTAGTAGTGAGGTCTTCCCGGATCAATTAGTTGCTAGAAATGTGGTGGACAACTGGAAAATCGACTCACGTATAGGTATTGCCAGATGTGACCGTTGAGACAATTGCTCCTTTACAAGCATAACGACTTTATGTGGTATCCCATTCCTCAGGTAAGTTCAAATCACTTGAACGGTTGGAACCCAAAGAACGTGCTAGACCTTCATTAGTCACTTGAACGGTTGAGCCATTAATCGGCACAAATTTCCCAGATGAATCTTTAACATATTCTAGACCAATGTCACTATGATTGAGGGAAGAATGCGTGAAGACACCTGATTTTCTTTGGAGAAGGCAACTTGCGAACCATCTCCCAAAAAATACTTAGCAACTACACGAAACTCCATCTTGTCTGTTCGCCAATCACCATTTCCATCATTTCGATAGGCAATGAAGCCCTCGGTTGGATCATTTGGCACAACTCTAGGAGAAACTCCCTTTTTTGTACAGCTCGTAGCTCAAGTTTAATACCATCATAAAAAAGAATGCTTTATTTTGTTATCACAATACATTGAGGGAAAAGAAAATGTTGCTTTTACACTACAAATATTGTAATATTGTAGTGTAAAAGCAACATTAGAGGGAGTAAGCATGTCAAAAAAAGAGAGTCTACTTGAATTTATAGAAAACCACAATGGCATTATCACCTATAGAGATTGTAAAGCTCTAAATATTCCAACAATATATTTGACAAGACTAGAAAAAGAAGGGATTCTATACCGCGTCGAGAAAGGAATTTTCCTAACCCAGAATGGAGACTACGACGAATACTACTTCTTTCAGTACCGTTATCCCAAGGCTATTTTCTCTTATATCTCAGCGCTTTACTTGCAACAATTTACAGATGAAATTCCTCAATATTTTGACGTAACCATTCCTAGAGGCTACCGTTTTAATACTCCTCCAGCTAACCTGAACATTCATTTCGTTTCTAAGGAATATAGCGAACTAGGAATTACTCTTGTAAAAACCTCTATGGGGAACGAGGTAAGAGTCTATGATTTCGAACGTATTATCTGTGATTTTGTGATTCATCGAGAAAAAATAGATACTGAGCTTTTTGTCAAAACACTTCAACTTTACGGAAACTATCCTAAAAAAAATCTTACAAAACTCTATGAATATGCGACAAAAATGAACACCTTAGACAAGGTCAAACAAACTCTAGAGGTCCTAATATGAATAAAGCAAAGCTAACAGCACTTTGTCATAAAATATCAAAGAATACTGGATTAACCTTTAATTCCGTGATGACCTATTACTTTCTAGAAGTGATTTTGAAAAAATTAAGTCAGAGTACCTATTCAAATCACTATATCTTTAAAGGAGGATTCCTACTGTCAAATGTTATTGGAGTTGAATCTCGTAGCACGGTTGATATTGATTTTTTGTTCCATCAAATGACACTCTCAGAAGATACTGTGAAGCAGCAACTCAAGGAAATTTTAGCAGATTCAGAAGAAGGTATTTCTTTCACAATTCAATCTATCACAGCAATTAAAGAAAGTGATGACTATGGTGGCTATCGTGCAACCATTTTGTGCCAACTTGATAATATTAAACAAGTTATCCATTTGGATATTGCGACAGGTGATGTTGTAACTCCTCAGCCGATTACATATGACTATAAAGCTATTTTTGATGAAGACAATTTTCCAATCATTGCTTATACAATTGAAACAATCTTAGCTGAGAAACTTCAAACCATCTATTCACGTAACTTCTTGAACAGCAGAAGCAAAGATTTTTACGATATTTATATTCTTTCAAAACTGAAGAAAGAAGACATTGACTTCATTCAATTGAAAAATGCCTGTCAGAGGACATTTTCATATCGTGAAACAGAAATCGATTTTGAAAAGATTATTGAACTACTCGAGAGGTTCAAATCTGACCCTATTCAGAATAAACAATGGCAAAATTATTCGAAAAAATATAGCTATACAAAAGGGATTTCCCTTGCAGACGTTCTTGATGAGATGATTCGTCTCATAAAAGTTCTCATTTCTATAAATTCTGACTAATCATGACAAAAAATAAAAAAGGATATGGTAACGTTTATACATTTTGTTAGCATATCCTTTTTTATTTCGTCGTATATGCAAAACTCAAACTACTATCCACTCCTGATATTCTACGGAAGGTGTAGTTCGGATTGCCATTATAGTTGGTTTCGGAGATGAGTAATGAGCCATCAGGGTAGACTTTTTCGACAAAAACCACATGCCCGTATTCTGCTGGTGTGCCATGTCCTCCTCCCGCAAAGGGGGAAAATAGCTCCTGTTTGCGGACTTGTTCCAGTTTCCCCCACCGAAACTTGCGGCTGTACGCACACAATCCTGGACATTGCCCATGGTACTGATAATTGAAATTTTCTCACCATTTTTACCTTTGAGTCTTAGACCCAGTTGGTTGATACGGGCTGCGACGCCCCAAGTACATTGGCAGTAGGCATACACCATACCGTCACCACCTCCTGGAATAGAGTTCTCAAAGAGGTCTCCGTGTACAGCTTCAAGTGCTTTAGGATCACTTTGTGCAGTCCCACCGTTGGGTTGACTAAAGCCTTTTTCAATTTGGTAATACCATTCACTTGCCCATTCCTGACGCTCAAGTAGCTTATCACCACTATTACCTTCCCAGTAAATGAGAAAGAGTTGGGCAAGACTAGCTGGACTTCCTGAATTTTTGAAGAAGTCCTTTAACCAGTTGGTGTAATAAGGACTATCCCCATGCAACAAGAAATACAGTTGCAACCCCAAGTCATACCACTTTTGATGTTTTCCTTTGGCATATTCGAGCAATAAGGTATGTCTGCGTGCCCCATCCGAGGTATCTGTCCATTGGCCTAAGCCTAAACCACATTTGAGAATATTTGGGTAACGTCCATTGTAACCTAAATCCCTCAAAATTTATCCAATGCTCAAAAGAAACTGCTCAAAATCTTTATGTTACAAGATTTTTTGATCAGTTTTTCTTGACTTTCTCCTCCTGTAGTTGTGTGATAGATACATCTTTCTGCTTCTTTCTTCTTTTCTATCTGAGTTGTCTCATTTTCAATATGCTCAACTATTCGTGCATTGCTAAGAATTTTTATTTCATAAGCTGTTCCTAACATATGATAGATGAGTTTCATCATATGTTCCTTTGCTTCATCAGGAGTCATATTTAATTGAACACTCTCACATCCAGCGTCTAACATTTCATCTATCTGTGTATCACTGCTTAACTGTATTCCAGTCTCATTATTCTGTTTTTTCTCGATAATTGCTTGTGCTTTTGTCTTACCTGAGACAAAGTTCTTTTCATCTACCCACTTACCTTTAATCCACGGTTTTGCTTTTGAATGCCACCAAGGACTAACCATATGTTCATGCAATTGAACCATGCCATATCTTACTGCTTCAGCAATTGCTACTCCAAGTGCTTGCACAAGTTGCTGTTGTTCAGGAGTTAGTTCGACACGCTCTTGCTCGTGTTGTTCTATCGGATATTCATATCGAAGTTCATCAATCTCAACTTCCTCCCATTCGACGATATCAGTCGTTTTATTGTTCTCATCTTGACTTACACCTCGAACTCTACCTTCATTATCCTTATGCCTAACAAGATGATCCCCCTCTTTCAGAATTTGACTATATACCTTTTAGCCCATAAAAAATCATCTCCTCAATCAGGTTTTCTTTTTACATATGTTAGTTCTATGTCGTAACCCATCGCTTCCATCATGCTAATAAAGGTCTTATTCACCACACCATCTGACATAACATCTGCTTCAATATCAGCAAACTCAAAATCAGGGCTATTGTTAGACATGAGTTTTACTTTTTTACCATTTTGACTTTGTTCTGCTACAGGAGTCGCTTTGCCACCAGCTTTGACTCGTCTGCCACCACGGTATATTCCATCTTTTGCCGATAGTTAGCACTCCTTTCTCATCTTTAATTTTTAGAATTTCTTTAATACCCACTTTGAAGCTCGCTTTTTGTGCGTAATTCTCTGCGCCCGTTCCCTTATCGATATGTTTTTAGAGATTTAGCCACCCCTTTTGCTTTTTGCTTGCAATTGTTTAACATTCGCAATACAATAATGCTATAGGGGGTGTCTATCTATGGCTAAAACTGCAAATATTAACGTTCGTATCGAACCAGAAGTGAAAAAAAATGCCGAGGATCTCTTTGGCAGCTTTGGCATTTCTGTAACTGATGCTATCAACATATTCTTACGCACTTCCATCATGGAAGGCGGTTTTCCTTTCTTAATAAAACAACCAAGATATAATGCCGAAACGAAAGCTGCCATACAAGAAGTAAGAGATATACTATCTAGCAAAATACAAGCAAAAACATACAATTCCGCCAAAGAGCTCTTTGACGCTCTCGATGCAGAGGATTGATTTATGCTTAAACTTCAAGTATCTACTAAGTTTCGCAAAGACTACAAAAGATTAAAAAAGCGTGGTTATAATCTTGCCTTGCTTAAAGACGTCCTTGATAGATTGTGTGCTAAAGAAACGCTCACAACTAAATATAGAGATCATGCACTTTCAGGCTCTTATCAAGGTTTCAGAGAATGCCATATTCAACCTGATTGGCTTTTGATCTATGCAATACATGATGATAAGCTTATTCTTGTAGCTTCTAGAACAGGAACACATGCCGATTTGTTCGATATGTAAACCAGAAAGTCACTCTACAGGTGGCTTTTTCCTGACTTTGACACTTAAAAGATAAAAAAGCGAGTATAGATGTTGATTTAACAACGTTTATACTCGATTTGCTTTTTTTGATCTGTATATACTAGAGTTTCACTTGTGTGGTTCTTTCACCAAATACTAAGGGCTTTAAATGAAGAGCTTTTAGTATAGCTTTAAAATCGTCATTCGGTTGATGCTTTATAAAATAATCGTAGCCTGTGTCTTGGGTAGTGTCAAATAAATTGTGTAAACTGTCTTGTAAGACTGTAGATATAGTAGCAGTAAATTAAATACACGGGTAGTGACTCCTTTTTGATTGTTTTGGTTGGTATCTACAATCTTACAAAAGGCAGGCCCTTTTTTCTATGGTTGTTTGGAGGTTACACAACAAATTTTACACTATGATGTTCCCACAAGGTATTTTTCTCAATAAAAAATGGCTTTTAAGATTTTTTATAAAATCCTAAAAGCCTTTGATTTCAACAGTTTTATATCCTATTATCTTATTTCTTTGACATCAATACGACGCACTCAGCGGTTCGTCGTTACCGCTTCGCCGCGTCGCTTCACTCCTTGCTCTGCGACGACTATCGCACAGGTCTCCGTTATTACTTACTTCGTCGTTTCACTCCTAGTAAGTAATACTACGGCCTCGACATGGCTCGCAAAAACAGTATGAATAACAAGTCGTATTGTCCGTTCGTGGAAACTTGTCGAGTACACTTTTTAACGATAGGACAAGGCTATCGTTAAAAGGTTTAAGCTGTAATGATAATTATTTTCTAACATTTTATTATAAACGAAATTTTAATATTTACAATCCACTGATTATGTTGATTTTTTTTATATCTGCTCTCTGACTTTGACCTTTTGTCCGTTGACATAAAGGTAATATTCTTTGGGCATATATGTTTCCTCCATTTCTTTTTTGTCTGCGTTTTTAGACAAAAAAGGAGGACTTCTGCACATAGGCATAAGAAGTCCTCTAAAATGAAAGAAACTTGCTCTTTCTCTATATTTTAAATTTGATTTTTTATGATAATTACCAGTATCAAAAAGGTCTATTGTTTTTTTCTATATGAATAACAGACCCTAAATAATACATAGCAATTACCTCCATTATTTAATCCATTTTTTCTCCTTCTTAATTATTTAAGCTCCAGTTTTCCGACTTTGATTTAGCATCTACAAAGTCTTTATAAATTCCATCTTGCCTCATCAATTCGTCATGTGTACCACGCTGTTCAATACAGCCTTTATTCAAAACCAATATTTGATTCGCATTTCTAATCGTCTTTAGTCTATGTGCAATCATAATAACTGTTTTATTCTTGGTAAGTGATTCAATCGCCAATTTTAGTTTATCTTCATTTTCAGGATCAACATTTGCTGTTGCCTCATCGAAAATAATAATAGGAGCATCTTTTAACATCGCTCTTGCGATAGAAATTCTCTGCTTTTCTCCTCCTGAAAGTGAAGCCCCACCTTCACCTATGAAAGTGTCATATCCTTGTGGAAGAGAAACTATAAAATCATGACACTGTGCTTTTAGGGCTACTTCTATCACATCTTCTCTTGTTGCATTTTGATTTCCAAACTTTATATTATTTTCAATAGTATCTTCAAATAAATATACATCTTGAAATACCATGGAAAGATTATTCATAAGATTTTCAACGGTATAATCTTTAATATTATTTCCACCTATTTTTATTTCACCACTATTAACATCCCAAAATCGTGCAATTAAATTGCATAATGTAGTTTTCCCAGAACCCGATTTACCTACAATAGCTGTCATCTCATTCTCTTTAATAACGCATGTAACATTATCTAGAACTCTTCTATTGTCATAAGAAAACCCTATATTGTTAATATAGATATCATGATTTTGTATCATGAACTTTATATCGCCTTCATCAATTTCAGGCATATGATTAACATATTCATATGAATCGATAGCATTCTCTGCAATTCGTAAAATTGCCATATTAGAACCTGCTCCAATCAGTCCATCAAAAATTGTGAAGCTTGCTATCATCAATACAACCGTATCCGCAATATCTAAGTTTCCAGAAAGATTTAACTTAATACAAAAAAACAACATCCCTACAATTGTCAATCCTATTGCTATTCTTTGAGCTATTGTGTATGGAATAATCATTTTTTCAAGCGAGAGCGTAGTTTTGTAACTATTATCAATCGCATCATTCAAATTCTTATTGTTCTTACCGCCTAAATTGTATGATTTAATAACTTGCATTCCTTGAATTGTTGACAGTACATTCTTAGTCAAATATGTCTGAATATTTGACATATCAGCTGCATTTTTTCTTGAACGTTTTTCCATTAAGAAAGTAACAAATAAAAATACTGTCATACCAATTAATGCCACAAAACCTATTTCCAAATTTATGATAAATATGGATAAAACAAATACGAATGTATTTAAAAAGCCTCCCAAAACATTAACGAGCAATACTGGTATCCAAGACTCAATTTGTGTAAGATTTGTAGTTGCCAAAGTAGTTAATTTGCCTAGGCTGAAATTATTAAAGAATCCCATGGGAACTCTTTTTATTTTTTCTCCCAACTCTATTCTTTTATTTGCTGCCATAAAATATCCCGCATGTGTTTGATTCATTTGAGATATATTTTGTGTGATAATCTTGCCCATCAAACTAATAATTAATACTGCTAATACGATGATAATATCTTGTTGCACGACATTTTGCTTGAATAGGCATTTTAGCATATAATAAATTGCCACAAATTGAGATGCATTAAATACAGCATGAAAGAATGCTGCTACTATTGACTTTGTTAAGTTATTTCTCTCTCTGCCGGAGAAGAACCAGATTTTTTTAAATACACTTATCATGCTTCATCCTCCTTATCTAATGCCATACACATAGCGCAATATAATTTTGACTTCGCTAGTAGTTCTTCATGATTTCCACTGTTTTCAAGCATCCCATTATTAATTACAAATATTTTATCAGCTCCTTTTATTGTGTTTAGCCTGTGAGCTATAACAATTAAGGTTTTTCCCTTTACTAATTTTGAAATCGCTGCCTGAATAATATTTTCATTCTCTGGATCTATATACGATGTAGCCTCATCCAAAATTATAATTGGCGAATTTTTAAGCATTGCCCTAGCAATAGATATTCTTTGCCTTTCTCCTCCTGATAGATGTCCACCGCCTTCCCCAACAATGGTGTCATACCCATTAGAAAGCTCTCTAATAAAACTGTCGCACCCCGCTTTAATTGCAATTTGCTCAACTTCTTCATCTGTTGCATTCGGATTACCGAGTCTAATATTTTCTTTAACCGAAACATCAAACAAATAATTGTCTTGGGACACATAAGATATTAATTTTGAAAGTTGTTTTAACGGAATATCGTTCAAGTCTATTCCGTCAATTTTAATATGACCACTTTCAACATTCCAAAAGCCTGCTAAAAGTTTCGCTATTGTCGATTTCCCACTTCCAGATTCACCTACCAAAGCATTAAATGTTCCTTCTTTGAAGGTTAAATTTAAATTCTTAATTATTTGTTTTTCTCCATTATATGAAAAATCAACATCAATAAATTCAACATCAAACTTTTCAATTGGTTGGATAGTTGTCCCACATTTTATTTTTTTTGAAGCTAAAAGGCTCTCTACACTACTCGATATAGTGCCGATTCGTGCCAAATCATCTGTATAATTTAATGCTTTGAGTAGATTTGATACTGTAGCAAAAGATAGTATGACTATTGTTATCAATGTTTCTATTTCAATGCTACCATTTTGATAAAAAATCATTCCAAATGGTATGACTGTCAAAATTCCCATTGGTGATAATATACGACCAACAGAAACTCTTTTCATACATCTCCCCATCCAATCATAATAAAATTGTGCATTGTCATTAACAGAATCACTATATTTTTGGTAAGAAGTATTACTTTGATTAAATGCTTTAATAACTTCAATACCACCAATATATTCAACCAATGCATTATTCATTTTTTGACCTAAAACTACAGATTCCTTATAGTTTTTCGTGTACTCTTCATTCATCACTGACTTCATAAAACTCATGCCAACAATAAAAGGAAGTAGAGATACCAGACCTAATCGCCAGTCCAGAGTAAGCATATATATTATAAGAAATACCGGGCCAACTACATTGGCTGTCATTTCTGGTAATATATGAGATAAGGTTGTTTCCATACTATCAACTTTATCTACAATTATGTCTTTCAAAGTTCCAGAACTAATTCTGGTAATATCACCTAACGGCATTTCAAATAATTTATTTGAAATTTCTTTTCGGATATCCCTTAATGATTGAAATGTTGCAGTATGAGAAATTGTCGTTGATATTCCTGCTGATATTTCTTTAATTAAAAACATTCCTGCTATAATCAATAATTTATTTAAGTACAATTCCCAATTTGAATTCCCGTTAATTAACTCTGCTATAAGACTTGCAAGAATCATATATGAGATTAAGCCAGCCAATACACCCAAAATAGCAAACAAGACGGAAAAAGAAAATTGAGTAGATCGTTTTTTTATACATTGCCTAATTATATTCATCTAACAATTTCTCCCTCTCTTTTATTTGTTCTCCCTCTTGCAAATAAAGAAATTTATCACTTGTAGCTTTAGCTAAAAGTAAATCATGTGTAATAATAATCACTATTTTCCCTTTTGCAGAAAGAAGTTTTACCCATTTGATAATTGCACGTAATCCATCTCCATCCATTCCACTTGTTGGCTCATCTAATATATAAACATCTGCATCTGAACAATATGCTGCAGCTAATATTACTCTTTGCTTTTCTCCTCCTGACAATGATGCCGGGTGTCTATCTTTTAGTTCATTCAAGCTAAAAGCATTTAAGCTATCCACCATATCTTGCTTTAATTTTTCAGTTGTCTTTTTACCAATTGAAATTTCACCTACAACTGAATCTGAATATAATTGATAATCTGCATCTTGCATAACAAAATAGCAAAATTTATTTCTTAGATTTCTGTTTGCTGCTTTTCCTTTATATTTGATAGTTCCTCTATTTTCTTTTAGAAGCCCACTGATAACTTTACATAATGTAGTTTTTCCTGCTCCATTGTTTCCTAACAGTGAAATAACCTCTCCTTTATATAACTTCAAATTAATGTCATCAATTCCTGAATTTGTTCTTTTATAGTGAAAATGTAAGGACTCAATATCTAAAATTAAATTTTTTGACTTTTCAGTCTTACTACTTTTATTTATCGTTTTCGGTCTCAATCCAAGCTTTGATAAATTTTCATTATCAAGACTTTCAAACTCTTCCTTTGTCCAGATTTTCCTTAACATGCCTTTATCAATATAAAAAAATCTATTTACTACTTCCTTAAACGGTTCAAGCCTATGCTCACTTATAATAATAGAGATTCCTCTATCTTTAATTTTTTTAATTATTTTTATTAAAACTTTAACTCCATCTGCATCTAAATTTGATGTTGGCTCATCAAGTATCAACACTTTAGGTTGTAAAATTAAAGAAGAAGCAATTGCAACTTTTTGTTTTTGACCACTAGATAATTCATCTATATTTTTTGAAAGTAAATGTTCAATTCCGACAAATTCAACAATCTCGTCAAGTTTTTTCTTTATTTCATATGCAGAAATTCCTATATTTTCTGCCGCAAAACAAATCTCATCTTGAACGTTATTCATAAAAAATTGGCTTCTTGGATCTTGAAAAACAACGCCAAATAATTTGGCACGTTCCTCTGAATCCATTTCAGCCGGAATTTGTTTATCTATTTCAACTTTCCCTTTAAGATTCCCCTCATAAAAAACAGGAGCCAACCCACTGACAGTTCGTAAAATTGTACTTTTCCCTGATCCCGATTTGCCACAAAGTACAACACATTCCCCTGATTTTATAGAAAAATCAATCTTATTGATAGAAGAATCTCCATCACTATAAGAAAAAATACATTTTGAAATTCTATCATCTTTATACTCCAAAATATATTAGTCCTGTGTCTTTGTCCATCGTGTCCATATATAAGTCTCTAAGCCATCTACCAGAGGAATCATATTCTGTTAGCTTATATCCACCAGTACCTGTATTCATTTGAGCCTTAAGGTTATCAATGGCACTTTGGACTCTTTCATTATCTATTTTTCTTGTGACTATACCTTCTTCTTTTATCTGCCTTACTGCATCTTGAGAACTTTGGATATATCCTTTACTTTGATTACTTCCGAGCACCACCTTAATTTCTCCAGGCTTTTGCAGTGGTATGGTCTGTTTCATAACGGGAAAGATTCTATCCATTCCAAATGGATAGGCTCTGCATCTTACCCTATCCCCGCATTCAATGGTTTCTGTAGAGATTCCAAACTCAGATAAGTCAACAGCTGAAAGGTTTAGCTCTACCATTTCAAACTGATTATCCTTAAGCCACTCTGCTCCTTTTCTTAAAAGATTTGCAGGAATGGTAACATCATCCCAGCGTACCACCTTACAAACCCAACCAAATTCAGTGAGTGCCTCTTTAGAAACAAGATAGTTCTTACCATTATTTACTGAAGTAATATCTGTATATTGTTTTAGGACAGCATTAGCATCACCTTCTATTTCCTTACCAAGTGGAATGATGACTGTTGCCACATCTTCTGCAGATAAGTCCTCCGTATAATCAAGAAGATTAAGTCCAAACTCTATGCTCTGATCTGTGTCTTTTCCCATTTCTTCAACCTATAAACCATATAACACGTTTTTCTATACCTGTTTTTAATTCAGTAGGAACAATAAAATGTATAGAGGTGGTCTACTATGCGTAAAAAAGAAGATAAATATGATTTTAGAGCCTTTGGTTTAGCCATTAAAGAAGCTCGATTGAAACGAGGTTTAACTCGTGAACAAGTGGGAGCATTGATTGAAATTGACCCACGGTACTTAACTAATATTGAAAATAAAGGGCAACACCCCAGCATACAAGTTCTTTATGACCTTGTATCGTTACTTCATGTTTCCGTTGAT
>NZ_QXPZ01000001.1 GCF_003664595.1 Atopobacter sp. AH10 | reverse complement strand
TTTGTTGGTCAAGCGGCTGGATTTTTAATTGCCACTTGGCTGATTTTTAGTTTACCAAATACACTATCACAGATTTGGAGGAAATTCTGATGAACATTTTTAATAGGGATGACTTATTTTATAAGTATTATAAGCAATGGATTGCTGTCTATAAAGAAGGTGCGATACGAAATGTAACTATGAAAAAATACATTTTGACACAGGCGTGGCTAGTAAAATTAGCCCCTCATTTGAAAATAGCAGAACTTTCACGAATAAGCTATCAAAAACTTTTGAATGATTATGCTGAAACCCATGAAAGGCAGACGACAATGGATTTTCATCATCAGTTAAAAGGGGCTATTTTAGATGCTGTAGATGAAGGACTGATAGAAAGGGATCCTACTCGAAAAGCAATTGTAAAAGGAAAGAAACCCAGAGAAAAGAAGGCCAAATATCTCAACCAGTTTGAATTACACCAGCTACTATCAGATTTGAATTTAGGTCAAGAGATCAATTGGGATTGGTTTATCTTATTGGTAGCTAAAACTGGTATGAGATTTTCAGAAGCCTTAGCGGTTACGCCCAATGATTTTGACTTTTCTAAGCAAACGCTATCTATCAATAAAACTTGGGATTATAAAGGTGGGACTGGGTTTATGCCTACCAAAAACCAGTCGTCTGTTAGGAAAATACAAATAGATTGGCAACTGATTATTCAGTTTTCTACATTGGTGAAAAATTTTCCCAAAGATCAACCACTATTTATTTCTGGGGATGTTTATAATGCAACAGTGAACGATATTTTATCTAGGCATTGCAAAAATGTTGGCATACCAATTATATCTATGCATGGACTCAGGCATACGCACGCTTCGCTTCTTTTATTTGCAGGGGTATCAATAGCCAGTGTTGCCCAGAGATTGGGACAGTCTAGTATAACAACTTCTCAAAAATGATTACTGGACTTTCCTCACTTCATTGCTTAATTCCAAACTGTTTATCAGTATAGCCCAAAATAAAACTTTTCCCCGCGGTTAATACAGGTATTTCATTTTTATCGTCATACTCTGTACTTTCAACCATATAGGATTGTGGTTGCTCATATTTGAACACTTCCTCAACCTTAGGATGTTCCCAAGTAAGAGGATTCTAGACACAGTCATAATCCTAATCTTCGAAAAAATAAATCTGAAAATTCTAACGAAATTACGATATTGGTTATTTTCGTTGTTAAAATCATACGCAAAGGGTATAATGTAAATGCTTACGCTTTTATTGGAAAAGTTAGGATTAAATGTCGGTTAGTTATATAAACTGTGGCATATTCTTCTAGACAGTGATATGAAGAAAAAAGACTTAGAAGCAACGGCTGGGCTTAGTCATTATGCGATGAATAAGATGAGTAGAGATGAAAATGAGTCGACTGAAGTACTAGGAAAAGTTTGTTTAGAGTATAGTATTAACAGGCGGGATTTTTTTAGTATGATATAATTCATTTTGACAAGTTCTATTATTCTTTAGGTTCTGGGGTGAATATGTTTCAGCAGATAGTAGGGTTTTATATAATTTGTTTTGGAGTAAAACTCGTTCTGAAATATATATCAACTTGCTAACGTATATTGGATTTTGTACAAAATTATGGCTTTGACTGGATAGTATTGGATCTTAGATGGTAGCGTTTCGTTATTAAATTTCCATTGTTATTTAATGGGGTGGCAAGCATGTATACTTTAGATAAAATATTTTGGGCAAAAAAGCAGGATGATCATGGCAAACTCAAATGGCTCCCTTTGAGCCAACATCTTCAGGATACTTGGATGGTCGGCAATTTATTATGGGAACATTGGCTATCAGAAGGGCAAAAGAAAGCATTAAGCGAAAGTTTGGGTTCTTGTGAGGCTGATTTAGCTAAGAAAGTTTTTTTATTTTTGGCTGCGATTCATGATATTGGGAAGATCACGCCTGCTTTTCAACTAAAGAAAGGGTGGCAACAATCGGCTGATTTAGATGCTCAATTAATCGATCAGTTGGAATTTCATGGCTTTGAGGGATTACATCAGCTGATGCTAGCTTCACCTGAAAAAACGCCTCACGCATTGGCTGGTCAATATATTCTACATGCATTGGGTGTAAAGAGCGATATCGCCTCGATTATTGGCGGGCACCACGGAAAGCCTATCGATACGCTTAAACAATTAACGGATCAACCGGCTTATTTAAGCAATTATTTCCAAAATGAGAACCCAAACGATCCGATCCATCAAAAATGGCAAATATATCAAAATCAATATCTACAACGTGCCTTAGAAATCAATGGTTTTCGTCAGGTAGAGGATTTACCATCTATTTCGCAAGCGGGACAAGTATTATTATCTGGCCTAGTCATTATGGCGGATTGGATTGCCAGTAATGAGCTTTATTTTCCATTGAGTCCTTTGAATGAAGTGGAACATTTTGATCAAAAAGAACGTATAGAGAGGGCTTGGGCTACGTGGGCAGGGACATCCGCTCTTGAATTTAACCCCATATATTCGATTAAAGACATTTATGTAAATCGATTTGCTGATGATTCTCAGGAATTTAAGCCACGGGATTTTCAAAGTAAATTTGCTCAAGTGATCGGTGATTGTGAAGATCCTGGAATATTTATTCTGGAAGCTCCAATGGGCTTAGGTAAGACAGAAGCTGCTTTGATTGGTGCCGAGCAACTGGCATATAAAAAAGGAAAGAGCGGTTTGTTCTTTGCTTTACCTACTCAAGCCACCTCGAATGCTATCTTTCCCAGAATCGAGTCCTGGCTTGAACGATTGAGTCAAGACTATTGGTCCTCCATTTCGATTCAGTTAGTACATGGGAAGGCTGCCTTGAATGATCAGTTCACCAATTTGGCTCAGTCGACTAATGTAGGTGAAGATCCCATGGAGGGAGTTTGTGTCAACCAGTGGTTTAGAGGGAGAAAGACAGCTATCTTGGATGATTTTGTGATAGGGACCATTGATCAATTATTGATGCTAGCTCTCAAGCAAAAGCACTTGGCTTTGAGGCATTTAGGCTTTAGTAAAAAAGTCGTCGTGATTGATGAAGCGCACGCCAGTGATGCCTATATGAATCATTATTTGCTGATGGCTTTACGTTGGCTAGCGGCTTATCAAGTCCCTGTGATCATCTTATCCGCAACCTTACCCCAAAAAACGAGACATGAAATGATTAAAGTTTATATGAGAGGTCGCGGACTGAAGAAAAAAGAAATTGAAGCTGCGCTTAATTCATTGACAAAGAATGATTATCCATTAATCACTTATTCAGACGGCGATCAAGTCGATCAATTTAGTGATTTTTCAAGTAAGAACGGACGCTCGATTGATATCGTGCTCCTTAAGGAGGAGCAATTAGATCAACAAGTAGCGCAGTGGATGGAAGGAGAAGGAGTCATTGGGATTGTGGTAAATACCGTCAGGCGAGCCCAAGCCTTAACACGTCATTTTACTGAACTTTATGGCGAGGGGAATGTTCTTTTGCTACATTCGGCTTTTCTAGCGCCAGATCGGGTGCATAAAGAAAAAGAACTCCTGCAGATGATCGGGAAGCAGGCAAAGCGACCTAAGCGAAAGATCGTTATTGGGACCCAAGTCATTGAACAATCCTTAGATATTGATTTTGATGTGTTAGTCACTGATTTAGCGCCAATGGATCTTTTAATTCAGCGGATGGGACGATTGCATCGTCATGCTATCGACCGCCCTAGCCAACACTATTCTGCCAAGTGTTATATTTTAAATGTGAATTCTGCTTATGAATTTGAGCCAGGAGCAGAAGCCATCTATGGGAAATACCTCTTAATGAGGAGTCAGTATTATTTACCTGAAAGAATTCAGATACCAGATGATATTCCAAACTTGGTTCAAAATGCCTACTCAGATAGCCCGCTCGAATTAAATGAAGAACTAAATAGCGTGTACCAAGCGGCATTCCAAGAAGAAGAGCAGAAGCGCAAAAGTAAAGAAAAACGTGCGAGTACTTATTGTATTACTTATCCTGGCTGCAATAACTCTGCATCCAGTCAGATTGATTTAATTGGTTGGTTAAATAATGCGCACCCTAATCAAACGGAAGAGTATGGTTATGCGCAAGTACGTGATAGCGACGAAAGTATCGAAGTGATTGCAGTTCAAAAGTTCAAGGGAGGTTATGCTCTATTCGGTAAGCAAGAAGATTTATCGCTTAAGATTGATCATCCAAATGTTGCAAAACAGCTTGCCCAAAATACTATTCGCTTACCGGGAATCCTCTCACGTCATTATAATATAGATCAAGTGATCGAAGGCTTAGAAGACTACAATCAGGCACATTTAGCTATTTGGCAAAAGCAAGCCTGGTTGAAGGGGCAACTCGGGATTATTTTTGATGAAAAAGGGGTATTTGAATTTGAAGGATATCGCTTGAATTACTCGCGGCACGAAGGACTTTCAATTGAAAAGGAGGATGAGCATGGGGAGATTTAATTTAATTGAGGAAGCTTGGATCAAGGTCATCAATCTAAATGGTGACAATGAGATGGTTTCGATTCGGGATGTTTTTGCCAAAGCAAGTCAATACCAAGCATTAGCCGGTGACACCCGTACGCAAGATTTTGCTGTTTTAAGAATTTTACTTGCGATATTACAAACGGTGTTTATCCGCTATGATCTTGATGGTAATTTAAGGGAATTACCAGAAGATGATGAAGATCAAGAGGATTTAGATTCGTTTGATCAGTCAGTCATTGATGATTGGCGTGAGGTATGGAGAAAAGAGAGCTTTCCTAATATCTTGTTTGAGTATTTAGAGCACTGGCGCGATCGATTTTATTTATTTGATAAGGAATATCCCTTTATGCAGGTCACTAAAAAAGAAATTGACCCAGTAAAAATCAGTAAACCGACACCAAGTTCAATGGCAGCACGGAATTTTAATCGCCTTATTTCTGAAAGTGCAAATAAAATCGCTTTGTTTTCTCCTAAATGTGATGGTAAGGACCAAATAAACAAGGATATTTTAACGGAGTCGGATTTAGCACGTTGGTTAATCACTTTGCAGTCTTATATCGGACTTTCAGACAAAGTCATCTTTGGTAAGGAAAAATATAAAGCCTCTAAAGGGTGGTTATTTGACTTAGGAGGGATTTATTTTGAAGGAAAAAACCTTTTTCAAACACTTTGGTTGAATTGTATCCTTTTACATCCAGATCACACTTATCGTTATCAATCTCCTAAACCTTGCTGGGAGAGTGAACCGAGTGAGCTTATTGCCTCCTATCTAACCAATTTAAATCCTGATAATTTAGCAACATTATATACTGTTTGGTCCAGAGCGGTCTATGTAGATCCCGAAAGTCAATTAAACGAGCCTTTTTCTTGTCAAATTGTCAAATTGCCTGAATTAGAACATAAAGATCAATTCTTAGAACCGATGACTTTATGGCGATTCAATCGGCAAGGTCCTAATAAGGAGCATTTTACGCCAATTAAGCATGTAGCCAGTCAATCTTTATGGCGATCATTTGGATTAGTGGCATTGAGTTCTCAAGCTTTCGATGATCATCATCAGCCAGGCTTAATTACCTGGATTGACCAATTTGCTGATTTATTAGATCGTGACCTTATCACTTTGAATTCGGTGAGTATGCAAGATGATAATAATGCCACTTCTTGGGTTCCAACTGATGAAATCTGTGATCAGTTAAATGTCAATGCCTTTACGCTTATTGATTTGGGAGAAGGAAGATGGGTTGTCCGAATTAATGATGTGGTAGAAAAAACTAAAAAAGTTGTATCAGTTACCTATAAACATTTTTTAGATGACCTGCAAGAGATTCGAAATCAAAGTGGCAATAAATTCTCAGATAAGCAAGTGGATGCGCTCTATTACCAGATCGATGGACCTTTTAAAAAATGGTTGTTTAGTTTAGATAGTCAAGATAATAAAGATCAGAGGATTTTAGAATGGTATCATGTTTTATATCGCATCATTAAAGGCCAAGCTGATCAATTGGTTAAAAGAGCAGGCCCAAGAGATTACACTGGAATCGTTAGAGATAAAGAAGTGAAGAATATCGCGACCGTTTATAATCGTTTTATCTATTATTTGAAAAAAGAATTAAAGGAGGAAGGCATGAGTGGAAAAGAAAAATAATATCTATTCGGTAAGTAGTCAGATATTCTACCAATTAGATGGCTTGTTAAATCAATCCAGCGGTAAAGCCTACCTGGCTAAATTGAGGCAGTCGATTGGGAAACCCTTAAGTCAGTCTGTTGAGATCTGGCCTTTCATTTTTGATGTGCTACCAGAGGATGCTTTAGGTATATCAGAAAAGAATACGGATTATGAAGAAGCAGTTCTGACTGGATTACAAATGTATGCTTTATTTCAACAAGGAAAAGCTGATTCGGTCTTAGATAAAAATGAAACAGGAGATAAGCCTCGAAATTTTGGCGCAGCTTTGTCAGCTCTAAGACAAACTGAAGATACAAGTGCAGCTGATCGTCGCTTCAATGCCATGATTACATCCTCTACTTTTGACGAGTTTAAATATTATGTGCGTCAAATGATTCAACTATTGAAATCAAAGGCAAAAGATAGACAGATTAAAATCAATTTTCCGAAATTAACTGCCGATCTCTATTATTTTAAAAAGGGCTATCAAGAAAAAGTAAGATTAAATTGGTCAAAAGCCTATTACCGTTACAGAAAAATGAATGAAGGAGCTCAACAAAATGAAAAATAATTTATTCTTAGATATTCATGCCATTCAAACTTTACCCCCTTCGAATATTAACCGTGATGATACGGGTAGTCCTAAAACGGCTCAATACGGTGGCGTTCAAAGAGCAAGAGTTAGCTCACAAGCTTGGAAGAAAGCGATGAGAGATTATTTTAAAGCGAATGGTCAGTTGGAGAATGTTGGCCAAAGGACCTTGGAAATTGTGGCGTATGTAGCCGATAAGTTGCAAACTTTAGATTCTAATTTAGAACGCGACAAGGCCATGAAATTAGCTGAAAAATGTTTCAAAGACTTAAAAGTTTCATTAAAAGATCAACGTGCTGAAGCTCTATTTTTTATATCGGAGCAACAAGCAGAAAAATTAGCTACTGCGATCCATAACGGAGTGACGGATAAGAAAGAATTGAAGCAAATACTTAAAGATAATCCATCCATTGACATTGCCCTTTTTGGTCGAATGGTGGCTGGTAATCATTCATTAAATGAAGATGCTTCTTCTCAAGTGGCTCACGCTATTTCAACACATGCTGTTGCAACAGAGTTTGACTTCTATACGGCTGTGGATGATTTAAAAGGTGAAGGATCATCTGGAGCAGGCATGTTAGGGACGGTTGAATTTAATTCCTCGACCTTATATCGTTATGCGAATGTTGCTGTCCATGAGTTGGATCAACAGCTCAACAATAAGGTGGCGGTCGTTAATACGTTGAAGTTGTTCATTAAGGCCTTTGTGAATTCGCTCCCCACTGGTAAAGTCAATACTTTTGCCAACCAAACCATTCCGCACTCTATTTTAATTTCTTTAAGAAAGGATCGCCCTTTGAGTTTAGTTTCTGCCTTTGAAAAGCCGATTAACTCGACGAATGGTTATGTGGAACAATCACTAAAAGCATTAATTAATGAATTAAAACGGTCTGAAAAAATTTTACCAAGCGCTAGCTTGAATCTTTTATTGGACTTAGATGATTGTCATTTGAAAGAGGATCAATTTGAAGAAACAGAAAATCTAGAGGAGATGTTAGTCCAAGTTGCCGATTTTGTCACGAACTACTTAGACGAAGCGGGTGAGTAGTTTGAAAACCATTGTGCTTAAATTTTCTGGACCTCTCCAATCCTGGGGAACTACGGCTCACTTTGAGACTCGTCACACAGACTTTTATCCATCCAAGAGTGCTATTATCGGTCTACTAGCAGCTAGTTTAGGCTATCGTAGAGAGGAAACAGATAAGATCGTTCAATTAAATGAGCTTTCCTTTGGCGTTCGGATTGACCAAAAAGGCGAATTATTAAAGGATTATCATACAGCTCGTAAGTATAAAGCGGACGGCGCTTTTGAAAGAACTTATGTGACTGAACGCTATTATCTGCAAGATGCTGTCTTTTTAGTGGCCTTATCAAGTGCAGAAGATCAATTGATTGATCAGATTTCGTATGCTCTAGCTAATCCTTATTTTCAACCCTTTATGGGCAGAAGATCTTTACCTCTTCCGATGGATTTTATAGTAGGAATCTATGACAGTGGCTTAATTGAAATCCTTCAAAAACTCCCCTGGCAGGCAGCTAAGTGGTATCAAAAGAAGCACTCGGCCTTGTTGGATGCGTTTGTGGATGCTGATCTAGTGCAAGATAAACAAGCTCAATTGAGAAAAGATCGGGTTCTATCCTTTAATCAAAAGAATCGTCAATTTGCTTATCGTAAAGAAGCACAATTTTATATTGATTTGAGAAGTGCCAACGAGCAAACCGCTCATGATCCTTTTGCATACTTATAGGAGGGTTGAAATGTATCTTTCACGTGTAGTTATTGATAAAAACAACCGTAAAAAAATTAAAGATTTAACCCATGTAGGAGCTTACCATGCTTGGGTAGAGGACAGCTTCCCAGAGGAATGTGACTTAGAAGAGCGCACTCGTAAATTGTGGCGCATCGATTACTTAAATGATAATGCCTATTTATTGTTAGTCAGCCCAAATCAGCCATCCTTAGAATTATTAGAAAAGTATGGTGTTGAAAATTCAGCTGAAAGTAAAGAGTATGGCACTTTTCTAGCAGGACTACATAATGGCATGAAATTAAACTTTCGTGTTACACTTAATCCTGTTATCTCTAAATCTATTCCTAATTCCCATCAAAGAGGAAGAGTCTTACCCCATATCTCCCTTGATCATCAAAGAAAATTCTTGCTCGATCGATCCAAAGTAAACGGGTTTGACTTGCAAGAGGAAGCATTCACGATCGTTGAAAGGGGCTATGCTTTGTTTAAAAAGAAGGGGCAAAAGGACTTGCGCCTGGTTAAGGCGACTTATGAAGGGACTTTAACCGTTATTGATGAGCAACGTTTTAGAGAAATGCTGATCAAGGGATTAGGCAAGAAGAAGGCCTATGGTTTTGGCTTAATGACAGTCATTCCTTATCGATAATTATGACTGATAAATTTGGCGCTAAAAAAGCAGAATTAACTGAACTACCTAGAATAGAGGATCGAGTTAGCTTTATTTATATTGAAAGAGCTAAAATAAATCGGCAAGATAGTGCCGTGATTGTGATCGATAAGCGTGGAACGATTAAAATTCCTTGCGCTATGATAGGCGCATTGATTCTAGGCCCTGGAACAGAAATCACTCATCGTGCAGTTGAACTCATTGGTGACACAGGGACTACGATTATTTGGGCAGGAGAACGGGGAGTTCGCTTTTATGCGAACGGACGTCCTTTAGCTCACACCACTGCTTTACTTGAAAAGCAAGCCCGTTTGTTTTCCAATAATCGGTCCCGCTTGCATGTTGCAAGGTTGATGTATCAAATGCGCTTTCCAAATGAGGATGTCTCTGAATTGACCATGCAGCAACTCAGAGGTAGGGAAGGGGCTAGGGTACGGCGCATCTATCGGCATTTCTCTAAAAAATATGGTGTTCCTTGGAAGAGGCGTGAATATAATCCGGAAGATTTTAATGATAGTGATATTGTGAATCAATCACTCTCAGCTGCCAATGTGTCATTATATGGGTTGGCTCATAGCATTATTTGTGCTCTGGGCTTAAGCCCTGGTTTAGGCTTTGTACATACGGGTCATGACAAGTCCTTTGTCTATGATATTACGGACTTATATAAGGCAGAAGTGTGTATTCCATTAGCCTTTGAGATAGCGAGTCAATATTCTAAAGACGACGATATTGGCAGTTTGACACGTCAGAAAATGCGAGACCTCTTTGTCGACGGTAAGCTTTTGAAACGCATGGTGAAGGATCTTCAGTACCTGTTAGGAATTGAAGAGTCGGATACAGTGCAAGCAGATGTCATGTCATTATGGGATGATAAAGATCATCTTGTAAAATTCGGTGTGAATTATGACGAGGTGAATGATTAATGCCTTTCACAGTGATTGCGTTAAGTAAAGTACCACCTTCTTTGAGAGGAGATCTTTCAAAATGGATGCAAGAGATTTCTACAGGAGTCTTTATTGGAAATTTTAATAGTCGTATTCGGGTGTATTTGTGGAAAAGAGTAGTGGATAATCTAGAAAATGGTGAGGCTACGATTGCCTATGCTTATCGTAACGAATTAGGGTATTCTTTTGAATGCCACAATACAGAGCAGAGAATGATTGATTTAGATGGACTGCCGATTGTTCTTTTTCCGAAATATCAAGAAGCACTGCTTGAAGAACAGAAATCGCATTTTTCAAATGCGGCCAAATTCCATCAGGCTCGCAAATTTCAAAAGCCTAAAGCAAAGCATTTAGATCATCAAAAAGGCTATATCATCTTAGATATCGAGACAACAGGATTAAATGAATTGAATTCTGAAATTATTGAGATTGCGGCGCTTAAAGTTGAAACAGATAAGACCAGTACTTTGACCTATCTGATTGAGGGGAAAGTAGTACCGGATGAAATCAAAAAATTAACGGGTATCTCGACTGAGATGTTACAAGCGGAAGGGCGGGATGAAAAAGAGGTACTGACTCAGTTGGCAAATTTTATCGATGACAAAGTGATTGTTGGTTATAATGTTAATTTTGATCTACGGTTTATTAATC
This sequence comes from Atopobacter sp. AH10, assembly GCF_003664595.1. Classification (GTDB taxonomy): domain Bacteria; phylum Bacillota; class Bacilli; order Lactobacillales; family Aerococcaceae; genus Atopobacter. Next base: position 116,568 of record NZ_QXPZ01000001.1, on the reverse strand, counting down.
ATTATCTGAACAATTATCAATTAAATCCGGTTACTAATAAATTGATTGATTTAAAAGTCATAGTTAAGAAGGAAAGGCCGTTACTTTTAAATTATAAGTTGGAAACTGCTTTGGCTGAATTTGGGATCAGCGATAAAGTGTCGCATCGGGCGTTAGAAGATGTTAAATTAATGTATGCTTTAATTGGCAAACTAAATAAATTTGAGCAAGTCTTAAATAGAAAATAGCATCAGAATAGGGATCTTTTAGTCTTTTACCCGCACACGCGGGGGTGATCCTATGGGGATCCAGACGGTGCAGGCCGTGACTTGCTTTTACCCGCACACGCGGGGGTGATCCCATGTTCAAATGGGGCTATGCTGAAAACATTCCCTTTTACCCGCACACGCGGGGGTGATCCCTCTATTATCCACTGATTGCCTTGTCGGACAGACTTTTACCCGCACACGCGGGGGTGATCCTCTTTAAGATTGGCACTATCAAGTTGACCGTTTCTTTTACCCGCACACGCGGGGGTGATCCTGAATATGAAGTTAATGGGTTAGCTTTGTCGCCCTTTTACCCGCACACGCGGGGGTGATCCCAGATGAATGCTATAAAAATGTGTTGAAATCTGCTTTTACCCGCACACGCGGGGGTGATCCTATATCCAACGTTAAGAAATCCCGACCCAAAACCTTTTACCCGCACACGCGGGGGTGATCCCGTAGAAACGGCGGTCGCTACTGTTCGAACAAACTTTTACCCGCACACGCGGGGGTGATCCTTGCTACCGCGTTTGATTTAGCAGCGATCCATGCTTTTACCCGCACACGCGGGGGTGATCCTATGGTACTAAAGTACCTGACCTGAGCAAGTCACTTTTACCCGCACACGCGGGGGTGATCCTCGGATCATCAGAGACGCTTTAAGGCTTAACCACTTTTACCCGCACACGCGGGGGTGATCCTGAAACGGCTAGTTTTGTTTGCGACAAAAAAGGCTTTTACCCGCACACGCGGGGGTGATCCCCACCCTTTCAACTTTTGTCTATGTCATTTCTGCTTTTACCCGCACACGCGGGGGTGATCCCACATTGAGCGTACACGGTGCAAAAGTGCGTGGCTTTTACCCGCACACGCGGGGGTGATCCCTGATGGAATTTGTACAACACTCACCACCATGCCTTTTACCCGCACACGCGGGGGTGATCCTTGGTGCGCCAAGGCAGTTGATGCTTTGGCGGACTTTTACCCGCACACGCGGGGGTGATCCTTGGTGCGCCAAGGCAGTTGATGCTTTGGCGGACTTTTACCCGCACACGCGGGGGTGATCCTGTGAACTACATTGATGCAGATGCTTACGCTGACTTTTACCCGCACACGCGGGGGTGATCCCGTTGAGACGGCGGTCGCTACTGTTCGAGCGAGCTTTTACCCGCACACGCGGGGGTGATCCCTTTATTTGTCAAGTTTTTTTAGAATAATCGTACTTTTACCCGCACACGCGGGGGTGATCCCTCCTTAGCAATGTAAAAATAGGAAGCATCTGCCTTTTACCCGCACACGCGGGGGTGACGTGAGATTCATTTTCTTTACCTCCTTTTTCGTGGCCTTTTACCCGCACACGCGGGGGTGACCCCGGATGACAATCGTTCGTCCTCGGTCAAGTCTGACTTTTATCTTACATTCTGCATATTTTATGGGCTACTAAAATTTGAATACCATAATATCTGGCTTAAAAGGATCTTTCTCAACAATCTATTCAAATGCTAACAATTGCAAGCAAAAGCGAACATAATTAAGAAAAAGGAGGAGATACTATGGCAAAGACATCCGCTGTTTATGCAAGAATAGATAGTAATCTCAAGGATAATGCTGAGAGCATTCTGTCTCAGCTTGGCATTTCTCCATCCAGTGCAATTCAGATGCTTTATAGCCAGATTGTATTGAAGAGGGGTATGCCATTTGAATTGAAACTACCTTCTTCTAATCCATTAGCTGTTGGGGCAATGACAAGAGAACAGCTTGATATAGAACTCCAAAAGGGTGTTGATTCCATCAAAGCAGGAAAGGTATATTCTGCAGATGAAGTTGATGCGGAACTTGCAAAGGAGTTTGGCATATGATAGATAGCTATAAGGTTAGCTATTCTGTAGATGAACTTGATGACTTACGTGAGATCTATTCATACATTGCCAAGAACTCCTTGTTCCGGAAACTGCTAGCGCTCATCTGGGGCGTATTCGAAAAGAAGTTCGTTCATTGGATTTCATGCCAGCTCGCTATGTGTTAGTCGAATAGAAATAAAAATATCGTAAACGATATTTTATGTCAGCCCCATTTATTAAGCACGAAGAGCGCAGATAGATGGATGGCTGCCCTTCTGCAGGGAATAAAAAATGATGAGACGAATAGGAGCATCTTTTTTATGAGTCGCTGAATGGGAACCTTGGCATTCGATGAAAATGCATCAGCTTCCGCTAGATAACTTTATTGTGTATTATCTGCTTGATGATGACGAAAGGACTGTTACAGTAGCTCGAATTTTCAACGGTGGACGTGATATTGAAGGGATCATAAATTCAAATAAATAAACAGTAATGGAGCTTTTGTTATAAAAACAAGGGATCCATTTTTATATGAAGAAACTCCCTCTTTCATCGTAGATAGAAGTAGCGTTATTGCTTTTACTAAAACAAGATCAGATGCAATAAAGCAAAATCTACGGCACGAGAGTTGTATAAAGCGATACCACTTACTGAAATCTACAATTTATTTATAAGAAATTTCCTAGCTTTAATGAGAAAGTAGATGGATTTAAAGAGAGTTCATTCAGAATTGATTGGCTTATTTGTGTCTTTCTTACGAAAAGAGCAATAATCGATGAGAAACAGAAAACGCTTCTCATTTACATGAAGAAAGATGGCAGTAAGTCACATTTTCCTAATGCTTAACCGCTTTTTTGAAAGAATTTTAGATGTTAGAATGAAACCACAAAAAAGAAAGGGGTTACAATCATGGAAAAAGAACTACTCGAACGTTTTATTCGCTATGCTAAGATCGAAACAAGATCTGATCCTAATAGTGAAACGATTCCTTCCACCCCAACCCAAACCGCATTTTTGGAAAAGTTAGGGGAAGAGCTGAAGGCATTAGGTTTAGAAGAGGTAGCATTAGATCCTTTTAGTAAACATCTGACTGCTACTTTGCCTGCGACATGTGATAAAAATGTACCAGTTATTGGCTTTATTGCGCATGTGGACACAGCTGATTTTAATGCCCATAATGTTTCACCTCAAATTCATGAAAATTATGATGGAGAGGCCATTGTATTAAATGAAGAAGAACACATTGTCTTGGATCCTAAAGAATTTCCTCATTTGAAAAATTATGTGGGTCAAACGTTGATCACGACAGATGGAACGACCTTGCTAGGATCCGATGATAAATCTGGGGTCACTGAAATTGTGACAGCTATGCATTATTTATTAGATCATCCAGAAATCAAACACGGTAAAATTCGTATTGCCTTTACTCCTGATGAGGAAATTGGGGCAGGAGCAGAAAACTTTAATGTAGAGGCTTTTGGCGCAGAATTTGCCTATACGATGGATGGAGGTCCACTTGGCGAATTACAATATGAAAGCTTTAATGCTGCAGAAGCTAAGATAAAGATCAAGGGGAAGAATGTGCATCCTGGTTCAGCTAAAGACATTATGGTCAATGCCATGGAAGTGGGGATAGCTTTCCATAGCAAGTTGCCTCAAATGGATCTGCCTCAACTAACAGATGGACGGCATGGTTTTAGTCACTTGATTCACTTTAATGGGACGGTTGAAGAAGCTGAAATGATCTATATTATTCGTGACCACGATCGTACCCTCTTTGAAGCCAAGAAAGATTATTTCCAACGTTTAGCGGATCACATGAACAAAGAATTCAAAGAAGAACGCATTTTCTTGACCTTAAGAGACGAATACTACAATATGGCTGAAGTCATTGAAAAAGACAAACGGTCGATTGAAATTGCTCAAGAAGCTATGGAAGATTTAGGCATTACCCCAGTGATTGAACCTATTCGTGGGGGGACTGACGGCTCTGTTATTTCCTTTATGGGCTTACCAACGCCAAATATTTTCGCTGGAGGAGAAAATTTCCATGGGCGTTACGAATTTGTTTCACTAGAAGCTATGAAGAAGGCAACAGATTTCATTTTGCATATCGTTGAATTAGTAGCAAAGTAAATAGCGAGAAGGAGTGGAAGTTAATGGAAGTGACTGAAAGTAAGCTGCACAAGCCGAAAAAATCAGGAAAGAAAAAATTCACTATGCCGTCGTCCTTTACGGTTCTCTTCATATTGATTATTCTTTTAGCTATTTGTACTTGGTTTATACCAGCGGGTCAATATGATGTGAATGATGCAGGGCGTTATATTGCAGGAACTTACCACCAAGTAAAGGCAAATCCTCAAAGTGTTTATGATGTATTGATGGCGCCTATGTATGGGATGGTTGGGAATAAACTAACATCTGGTGCCATAGAAGTCGCCTATTTTATCCTAGTGATCGGTGGATTTTTGGGAGTGGTGAACAAGACAGGCGCCTTGGATGCAGGGATTGCTTCCGTCATTAAGAATAATAAGGGGAAGGAAAAGATCCTCATTCCTCTATTAATGATCCTCTTTGCTTTAGGGGGATCAACTTATGGGATGGCTGAAGAAACAATGGCCTTTTATCCGCTATTGATTCCAGTCATGATTAGTGTGGGTTTTGACTCTGTTACAGCAGTTTCCATTATTTTAGTGGGGACACAAGTGGGTTGCTTGGCTTCGACAGTTAATCCTTTTGCTACAGGGGTAGCTTCTGATACAGCAGGGATTTCTATCGGTGAAGGGCTCTTTTGGCGACTCGTCTTCTTAGTGGTTATGACTGGTGTATCTATTTTCTATACCTATCGTTATGCATCAAAAGTGGAAAAAGATCCGAAAAATTCTCTAGTGTATGACCATTTTGAAGAGGACAAGGCCTACTTTAAAGTTCGTGAAACTGGTGGTGAATTGACCAAGAAGCAACGTCGAGTACTGACGATTTTTATGTCGTCTTTTGCCTTAATGGTCATTAGTTTGATTCCTTGGGGTAAATTCAACATTCATATTTTTGAACAATTGAATGAATTCCTGAAGGGACTACCAGGTTTAAACATTTTGTTTAAAGATGCCAGTCCTTTAGGGGAATGGTACTTCCTAGAAATTACTATGCTTTTTATGGCGGTCTCTATTTTGATTGCGATTGTTTATGGAATGTCTGAAAAAGATTATATCGACTCCTTCATGAATGGGGCTGTTGATATGATCAGTGTAGCCTTGATTTGCGGTGTTTCTCGTGGGATTCAAGTCATAATGAATGATGGGTTGATTACGGCTACTGTTCTCCATTGGGGGGAATTGGGCTTAAGAGGTCTTCCACCACAACTCTTTATCTTGTTGACTTACATTTTCTACTTGCCAATGGCTTTTCTTATTCCAGGGACATCTAGTTTGGCAGGGGCTACTATGGGACTTTTAGCTCCACTTGGTGAATTTGTAGGGGTTAAAGCACATTTGGTGATCACAGCTTTCCAAGCAGCTTCTGGTGTATTAAATCTTCTGACGCCAACATCAGGAGTTATTATGGGAGCTTTAGCCATTTCGCACATTTCCTTAGCAGCATGGTGGAAATTTGTTTGGAAATTGTCGGCGATAATCATTATTCTTAGCGGTGCAATTTTAGTCTTGGCCTCTTGTTTTTAAATGATTGTTATTCGATCGATTAATCGAAAGACTTTTCTTGACGTCTTCCCTTAAAAGGGTGGAACAAGTGATTGATCGAGAACTAAGTCTATCCATCCAATAGAAAAGACCCTCACTTGCCAATTGGTGAGGGTCTTTTCGTCATGCGGGTGCAGAAAAGCAGCTCGAGCGTCCACTTCAGCTTTATCCAAGGAGTGTGGTTCACTCGCTTGAGAAAAGCTTCCAGTGATCTCGAGCTAAACGCTTTTCTTTACACATGATAGTTAGGTGTAGAAAAGCAGCTCGAGCGTCCACTTCAGCTTTCTCCAAGGAGTGTGGCTCACTCGCTTGTGAAAAAGCTTCCAGTGGTCTCGAGCTAAACGCTTTTCTTTACACATGATAGTTAGGTGTAGAAAAGCAGCTCGAGCGTCCACTTCAGCTTTATCCAAGGAGTGTGGTTCACTCTCTTAGAAAAGCTTCCAGTGGTCTCGAGCTAAACGCTTTTCTTTACACATTAGTGAGCTTTGCGGCGGCTGCTTTGTCAACAATTACTGTGACATCTGGGTGGTTTTGCAAAATAGTTGCAGGAATGTCAGTGCTTGCTTGGTCGTTGAAGAGGGAGTAGATAGCATCTTGCTTTGCTTCACCGAAAGCCATCAAAATGATGGATTTAGCAGACATAATCGAAGCAAGACCCATGGTGTAAGCGTAGCGTGGGACGTCTTCTTCTTTTTCAAAGAAACGTTTGTTAGCTTGGATAGTAGATTCTGTTAAGCTAACTTTATGTGTCCGGCTGTCAAAAGCTGTTCCAGGTTCGTTGAAAGCAATATGTCCATTGTTACCTATACCTAAAATTTGTAAATCGATAGGGTGAGCAGCAAGAATTTCTTCATAGCTACTAGGATCATCCGATAAACCATCTGGAAGATAGGAAGCTTTAAAAGGCTTATCATCGAAGAGGTGTTTTTTCATAAAGTAGTGGTAACTTTGTGGATTATCTGGAGCTAGGCCAACATATTCGTCTAAGTTAACGGAAACACAGTCAGAAAAATCTACATCACTTTCTCTTAAGAGTTGATAGACGCCTTCTGGAGTTGAACCTGTAGCTAATCCAAATACCTTAGCTCCAGAGTTTTTGGCGGCGATAATTTGTTCAAAAGCTTTTTTTGATCCTTCTGCTTTGTTGGATACGATAATTAATTCCATGATTTCTCCTCCTTTAGTCTTTTCATCCTTATTCTATAGGACTTCTTGATCAAAATGCAATCTGGTGAAGTCTTTTTATGAAAAAGAACCGCAAGAGAGCATGTTTTGCTAAAATACGGTGATATCAATAAATGAGAGGGCTTTTTTTTATGTGAAATGGTTTATCTAGGATGCTGAGAAGGATTTAAAGGCAAAAATAGAATATTTTAATGAGGTCGAATGGGGGAAGTAGAATTTCTAGGTCATAGAAGGTGTGTAGAAAAAACGATGATTTAGCGTAACTTTTATAAGCGGTAGGGTCAAGAAAGAGGAGGAGAAAAAAGAATTAAATCAAGCTAATTAAGTTGATAGATCAAGTTTTTTAAGGCTATACAAGTGGAAGAATCTGGGTAAATATGGTACGATTGCATAAGTGAAGCATGGAGGAGGTTCATAGCGATGATAGGTATTGTTGTAACTGGGCATGGTAATTTTCCATCCGGTCTGGCCCAAGCAACCGAGATGATTGCTGGATCCCAAAAAGCTTTTGAAGTGGTCGGTTTACAGGAAAGGGAGTCTTTAGAATCCTTAGAGAGTCGTCTTAATGAGGCGGTCAAGGGAGTTTGCGGAAGTGATGGCTGTGTAATTTTTGCTGATTTGATGGGTGGAAGTCCATCGAAAGAAGCCTTAGATATTGCCGCAAATAACGACAATATTGAAGTGGTTGTGGGGGTCAATTTACCTATTTTGATAGAGGCTACTCTTGCTAGGCAATTCATGAATAGTCCCCAAGAATTGGCCAAATTAGCCATACAATCTGGTCAAGCTGCGATAGCTTATATGAAAGAAATCATCAATAGGCAATCTCCAGCAGCTTTTTCTCTTGCTGATGATTAGGAGGCTCATTTTTCCGCTCATGTGACAGGTCAATTGAGAGACCAGCATGAGCGGTCGTTTTTCTAAAGGGAGAGCTAGCTGACTCTTCTACTAAAGAGGTTATTCTTTTCGGAGCTTGTTAAAGGGAATTCTTTCTACTAAAGAGGTTATTCTTTTTTAAGCTTGTTAAAGGGAATTCTTTCGTCTTTTAGCAATTGAAGCAAGAGCAAAGAATAGGTATGATAAGAAAAGCAATTTCCTTGTTCATCAAAAATTAATGCATAGGGGACATATTTTTCAGTGAGGAGGTGACGGATTGGCATCAATGTATTTTCCTGTTTTTTTGAAAAAAAGTGATGAAAGTAGATTGTTAGAGGGACTTTTACGGATTATTGGAGAAGTATCTGCTTTCCCTTTGGCAATTGAGATGAAAGACGAAAAATTTTTCAGAGAAATGCCTGAAGATGGGGCTTATGTGGAACGAGCGGATAAAATTTTTATCAAGCGAAGCGAGGAAAAGCGTGCCAATAAACTCCCAAATAGAGATCAGGCTATCCAACGATTTTTAGAGAATTTTAAGCCCTTATGTGCCAAAGAAGTTCATATCATTGGTAGAAGCTTTTTAGCGGAGGCCTTTGTTCGCGATTGTTGTGAGCAGAATGTCCGTCATTGCCATGTTTATCGGGAAGATTATCGGAGTAAAAAACATCCTAATGATCAAGTCCTTTATCAAGATATTAGTGAATTGAAGCCTAAAGTAGGAGACTTGTGCTTGTTTGTGGATAAGGCTGGATATAAGTCTTGGCAGTTGAATAAGCTTTTAGGTAAGGGTGAAAATGCTCTAGTAACCGCAAGTATTGCCCATTATCGGGAAGATTCTTTTCTTGGGGAATCTTTAAAAGCTGAACGTTTAGAGTGGCTAATGAATTTGTTGATTCCTCTATTAGAAGATTTGAAGAAAAAAAGAATGGTCAAGCCACTTAGAGACAAAATTTATGCGGAATTGCGGGAAATAGATTTAACATCCGCTCCAATTTTCTTAATTGGTTTACCTGCTGTTGGGAAGTCTTCTGTGGGGCAGGCTTTAGCGAAATTCTTAAATTATGGCTATTATGATTTAGATAAGGCTATGATGGCGAAAACAGGCCTATCCATTACGGAACTTTATGATCAAGATGAGAAGGCCTACAGGGATTTAGAGGCCAAGCTCCTTCAACAATTAGGGCAAAGGCGTAGAGCTATTATTTCGACTGGGAATGGCGCTATTTTGAGGCCGGAAAGTCGTGATTATTTGTTGGATAAATTCGTCGTTCATTTGGATCGCCCGCAAGAATGGTTGGATGAAGGAGTAAGTACACGTAATCGGCCACTTTTGCGTGGGAATCCTGGTTTAGTGAAACATTTGAGGAAGGAAAGGCACTTCTATTACCATTCGGTCAGCAATTGTCGTGTGGTAAATTATCACCGCATCAAAACAGCCAAACTTCTTCAAGAATTGATTCAGCAGCGGCAAAAATTACAAGCTTTGATTCATAGGGAAATTTCCCGTCTGAGTCGATAATAGCTGAATACATAGTTGCTAGATGGGTCTAGTAACCATTTAAGAAAGCAATTAGTCTTTTCTGAGTCGATGATAGTTGGATCAATGAGATGCTAGATAAAGCGAGAAACGATTAAAGGAAGCAATTAGTCTTTTCTGATGGGGTGCTTTTAAGTGAGCTAGTTTAGAATACTCACTTATAAGGCTCGATGGGGTCAGTTATAGTAGACTAGTTGCTTTATTTTTTTGATCAATTTCTTCTTGATCAATAGTTAAAGTCCTAATGCTTTCTAAGCTCTTGGTTGGAGAAGCAGGCTTGTCTGTGCTAGGATAAAAGTAAATTGACGGATGTTTTCATTGGATTATTAGGAGTAGGCTGTCTATAGTAGGATAAAAGGGCAGTTTAGAGAGAAGCATCTTGAGAAGATTAGGCTCCTTGCGTTAGAAGCTAAAGTAGAAATGTGAGGGCTAGATGAATGAAAAAAGGGGGGATGAGATGCCAGTTTATCTAAATAAAGAGTGGATGAATAATCAATTGGCTGTGTTACCTGAAAAGCCAGGTTGCTATATTATGCGTAATGAAGCTGATGAAATTATTTATATTGGGAAAGCCAAGAATCTAAAAAATAGAGTGCGTTCTTATTTCAGATCGCAACATACAGGTAAAACAGAACGTTTAGTGAAAGAAATTCATCATTTTTCGACCATTGTGACGCAGTCGGATAAAGAAGCTTTTTTATTGGAAATTTCTTTGATTCAACAGTACAAGCCTCGCTACAATATTCGTTTGAAGGATAGCTCCATGTATCCTTATCTAAAAATTACCAAGGAAAGGGATCCCCAATTATTCATCACTAGTCATGTGGAAAAAGATGGGGGGCTCTATTTTGGACCTTATCCAAATGTTTATGCGGCAAGTGATACTCTCCAATTTATCCAAAAGATTTACCCCCTTAGACGTTGTGGAAAGAATGAAACGAGGGCTTGCTTTTATTACCATCTGGGTCAATGTATTGGCTGTTGCGATCATGAGATCCCAGAAGAAGTTTATGCCGATAGGATTCGTAAAATTTCAGATTTTTTAAATGGCCAAACGGGTGAAATTAAGGCCTTGTTGATCGAAAAGATGGAAGAGGCTTCAGCAGAAATGAATTTTGAAAAGGCGGCAGAATATAGGGATCAAATCCGCCATATTGATGCTACTGTGGAACGGCAAGATATCCTGTCCCTTGATTATACCAATAGGGATGTTTTCCACTATGTCATTAAGCGGGGATATATGGCGGTTCAAGTCTTTCTTTTACGTCAATCAACTATTATTAAGCAAGAAGCGGCGATTTTCCCGATTTATGATACAGCTGAGGAAGAATTTTTGTCATTTATCCTGATGTTTTATCAAGATGATCAGCATATTTTACCTAAAGAGATTCTTTTACCTGAAGAGATTGATCCAAGTATTATAAAGGAGAGTTTATCTGTGGCGGTGGCTCAACCTAAACGTGGGAAGAAAAAGCGTCTAATGTCTTTAGCCGAGCAAAATGCAAGAATTGCTCTGGATCAACGGCTAACGATAGAGGATAAACGATATGAAAAAACATCGAAGGCTAGTGAGGATTTGGCTAAGGCTTTGGGAATTCCATCAGCTCATCTTATAGAGTCCTTTGACCACTCCCATATTCAGGGGGTTTATCCTGTGAGTGGTATGGTCGTTTACAAAGATGGGAAAGCTGATAAATCACAATATAGAAAATTTCATCTTAAAACGGTTGTGGGAGCCAATGAGTTTGAATCGACTAGAGAAGTCATTCGACGCCGTTATGGAAGATTGTTAAAGGAAGGGAAACGACTACCTGATTTGATCTTAATGGATGGAGGAATTATTGAAATTCGAGCAGCACTGGATGTTTTAGAAAATGAGTTGGGCTTGGACATTCCAGTGGCTGGAATGGTGAAAAATGATAAACACCAAACTGCTTCTTTAATTCTGGGGGAAGAAGGGCGACCGATCCCTCTTCAAACGTCTGATCCTGCCTTCCAGCTCTTGCAACGGATTCAGGATGAAGTGCATCGCTATGCTATCACTTTCCATCGTAAGACAAGGGATAGGGGGAGTTTAACCAGCCAAATTTTATCGATTGAAGGGGTAGGCAAGAAGACACAAATGAAACTATACCGGGAGTTCAAATCCATAGAGAAAATGGAAGAAGCTAGTGTAGAAGATTTTTGCCAATTAGGGATCCCAACTAAAGTAGCCCAACGTTTAAAAGAGTACTTTTCTTTGAAAAAAGCTAACCGTCAATTGAAAAAGATGACGAGTGAAGAGGAGTAAAGGGAGAATAGTTTTTTATGTCTTAGAAGGCAAAGGATTTATGGCATTAAAGCTTTTGTTAAAGTTAGCAATGGACTAAAAGATGAGATGATGGATGTTTGCAAACTGATGATGAATAATGAAAGGACTTTGAGGGCTCATTCAAGGTCCTTTTTATGCTTTAGGGGTGATATGTCTTGCTTCAATAGGGGCAGATAAGCGGAAGGCTGAAAAAGCTTGGCAGAAGCTAGGTCTTTATTAAAGACGAGATAGAAAGGCAAAAGCTGGGGAATGAAATAAAATTTTAATTGGTAATTTTGCTAAAATAAGGAGAGTTTGCCCGCTAGAAATAAAGAACTTTTTAATGAGGTATTTCTTTACCTATTCTAGAAATAATAAGAAAGCTTGATGTTATAAGCTAAAAAGTCTAACAGATTAATAAGAACAATAGGATTAATTCTCATATGGAAACTCTCTATATGGTCTATAAATTAAAGAAAATTGTAAGCGGTTAGAATTGATCTTTATGTGAGATTGCGCTTACATTTCTTTTGTGATAATCTTTAAGTGTCGTTAAAAATATTGCATAAGTATTAAACGGAGGCGACATGAATGAAAAAGGGATGGAAACTTGCGGTACCACTACTAGCATCTGTGACGTTATTAGCTTCTTGCGGTAATAATGGAAATAATTCAAATAAGAGTTCGTCAAATAAAGCAAGTACTACTAACGAGATGGTCAAAGTCAAAGATACCATTGAAAGAAAAGGAAAAGAAATTAAGGGTGGAACTTTAAAATATGCGATTGTTTCTGATTCTCCAATAAAAGGGATTTTGTGTCCTTCTCTATATCAAGATGGGACAGATGCAGACGTTTTACAATTCATGGAAGGGGAGTTGTTTACGAAGGGGGATGACCTTCACTGGACGAATGATGGGTTTGCTAAACAATATATTGATCCTGAAACGAAGACGGTTAAGGTAACTTTCCCTAAAGATGCAAAATGGAGCGATGGGAAACCAATGACCATCGATGACTATATCTTTACCCATGAATTTATTGCAAATAAGGATTATCCTGGTGTACGTTACCCTTCCTATGTTGGAGCAATTGAAGGGGCTGAAGAATATCACCAAGGAAAATCAGATCATATCTCCGGTATTGAAAAAGTGGATGATCAAACCGTCATTTTGCACTATAAAGAAATGACACCATCTATTAAGATTGCAGGTGGTTCACTTTTAGGTCAATGTATTCCTAAACATATTTTTGAAAAAATTCCAATGGATAAAGTGATGGAAAGCGATGCTGCTCGGAAGAATCCAGTCGGTTTTGGCCCATATAAGTTGGAATCGATGATCCCAGGGGAATCTTTTACTTTTGTGAGAAATGAATACTACTATGCTGGCAAGCCAACCTTAAATAAAGTGATCGCCGAAGTGGTTTCTTCTAAGAATATTGTTTCTGAAATGGAAAATGGGAACTATGATATAGCAGGGATGCCATCGGATAAATTTGATTCTTATCAAAATGCTAAGGCCTTTGATATTCTAGGGACTAAATCACAAGCTTGGAACTATATAGCCTTCAAGTTTGGGAAATGGGATAAAGATAAAGGCGAAGTGGCTCCTGATCCTGATGCTAAGATGAACAACAAGAGCTTACGTCAAGCTATGGCGATGGCTGTTGATAATGACTTGATTGCAGCTAAGTTCTATAAAGGAACTCGTACAGGTGGTAATTCCTTAATTCCGCCTTTCTTTGCAGAAAACAATGGGCAAGAACCTATTAAATTTGATCCAGAAGGGGCTAAGAAACTTTTAGATCAAGCTGGTTATAAAGATAAAGACGGAGATGGCTTCCGTGAAGATCCTAATGGGAAGAAATTGGTTATTCACTATGCAACCATGGCTGGTGGTGAAAATGATCAAACCTTATCTTTGGCTTATATAAAATGGTGGAATGAGATTGGTTTGGATGTGAAGTTGACTTCTGGACGTCCAATTGAATTGAATTCCTTCTACGATAAAGTAGAACATGACGATAAGGATATTGATCTATATGCAGCTGCTTGGGGCTCTGGGAATGACCCTGATCCTACTGGCTTCTGGGGACGTAGGAGTCAATTTAATATGTCTCGTTATGCCTCAGAAGAAAATGATCGCTTGCTAGCAGATATTTCTTCTCAAGCCTCTTTCGATGATAAACACCGGATGGAAGCTTTTGATAAATGGCAACGCTTTACCAAAGACGAATGCTATGCTTTCCCAACTGCCTATAAGATTTCTCTTACTGCAGTCAACAAACGGATCAAATACTTTGATGTGAAGAAGGATAACTATCCAGACAAGGGGTCATGGGAAAATATTACTTTCGTTCAAAAAGATCGGGTTAAATAAATCGTTTGCCCATCCATCTCATCAGTTAGTCGTCCAATCTTTTGGAGTCACAACTAATCAGTTGTGGCTCTTTTTTTGACTGGATAAGTAGCTTATCGACAGGGATGTTTCCTTTTTTGAGTGGATAAGTAGCTTGCTACAGGGATTTGTTCTCTATTTGACTGGATAAGTAGCTTACCGACAGGGATTTGTTCCCTATTTGAGTGGATAAGTAGCTTTCTACAGGGATTTTTTCCTCAGTAGTTTCCTAATGCGGAATGCTATAGGCAGCTTCTGGCCTATTTTATTGACGTAAGGGGCTAAAATTAGCTAAAAAACTTCTATAATCAGTAAGTGTATTTTAATCTGTTTTAATGATAAATTCATGAGAAATAAGAAGTTAATGAGTAATCAAATAAATACATACGATAAGATTGCGCTTACATTCTAATTGTGGTAACATTTTATGTAGTTAAAAAAGTCACACAAATGGTAAATGGAGGCGTGTTAAATGAAAAAAGGATGGAAGTATTCTTTGCCAATATTAGCGTCTGTAGCATTGCTGACGGCTTGCGGTAATGGTGGTAATAAAACGGATAGTAAATCTGCCGGAAAAACTCCTAGCCAAAACAAGCTAATCGAATTTAAAGATACAGTAGAAAGAAAGGGGAAAGAAATTAAGGGCGGAACTTTAAAATATGCTGTTGTGACTGACTCGCCAATTAAAGGGGTTTTGAATCCAGCTCTTTATACAGATGGGTTGGACGCAGAGGTGCTCCAATTCTTAGATGGGGATCTCTTTACTAAGGGTGAAGATTTGCGTTGGACGAATGATGGTTTTGCTAAGCAAGAAATCGATCCAAAGACAAAGACCGTAAAAGTGACTTTCCCTAAAGGAGCTAAATGGTCTGATGGTAAGCCGATGACTATTGACGATTATATTTTCACTCACGAATTCATTGCCAATAAGAACTATCCAGGGGTTCGCTATCCATTCTATGTGGGATCTATAGAAGGGGCGGAAGAATATCACGTGGGTAAAGCCGACCATATTTCTGGTATTGAAAAAGTTGATGATCAGACGGTTATCCTCCACTATAAAGAAATGACTCCTTCCATTAAAATTGCTGGGGGAACGCTTTTGGCCATGTGTATTCCTAAACACGTTTTTGAAAATATTCCAATGGATAAGGTTATGGAATGCGACCAAGTACGGAAAAATCCAGTTAGCTTTGGCCCATACAAATTAGTTTCCATGATCCCAGGTGAATCTTTCACTTTTGAACCAAATGAATATTTCTACGAAGGGAAACCTACTTTGAAGAAGGTTATTGCAGAAGTTGTTTCCTCTAATAATATCGTTTCAGAAATGGAAAATGGGAACTATGATATTGGGGCTATGCCAGCCGATAAGTTCGATTCTTATTCTAAATCACCTGCCTTTGATATTTTAGGTGGGAAGTCCTTTGGCTGGAACTATACAGCCTTTAAGTTTGGTAAATGGGATAAAGCCAAGGGTGAAGTGGCTCCAGATCCTAATGCTAAGATGAATAACAAGAGCTTACGTCAAGCTATGGCGATGGCTGTTGATAACGACTTGATTGCGGCTAAGTTCTATAAAGGAACTCGTACAGGTGGTAATTCCTTGATTCCACCAGTATTCGCTGAAAATAACGGACAAGATCCAATCAAGTTTGATCCAGCAGCTGCTAAGAAATTGTTGGACAAAGCAGGTTATAAAGACAAAGATGGTGACGGCTTCCGTGAAGATCCAAATGGTAAGAAGTTAGTCATTAATTATGCGACCATGGCAGGCGGGCAAAATGACCAAACAATGGCTTTGGCCTACATTAAATGGTGGAATGAAATCGGCTTGGATGTGAAATTAACCACTGGACGGCCAATCGAATTCAACTCCTTCTACGATAAGGTCGAACATGATGATCCGGAAATTGATGTCTATGCCGCCGCTTGGAACTCGGGGAATGATCCTGACCCACAAGAATTCTGGGGACGTAAGAACCAATTCAATATGGCACGTTATGCTTCTGAAGAAAACGACAAGTTGATTGCGGATATTTCTTCTGAAAAAGCCTTTGATGATAAATTCCGGATGGAAGCTTATGACAAGTGGCAACGTTTTGCTAAGGAAGAATGTTTTGCTTTCCCAACAGCTAACAAGATGTCTATTCTTGCTGTGAACAAACGGGTGAAATACTTTGATGTGAAACATGATAACTTCCCAGACAAAGGCTCATGGCAAAATATTACTTTTGTTCAAAAAGAACGGGTGAAATAAGCTGAATGCTGACTCGTAAGTTGAGTTTCCTTTAGCTAGTTGGATAAAAAAATAAGCCACGGTTTGGCGCCTTAGCTAGCTTGAAATAGCTAATAGCGCCTTGCTGTGGCTTTTTTGTCGTAACTTAAGTATAGAGCCTTTTTTTGTATGGTCTAGTCATAACTTTTCCAAATAACTAAAATAAATTATATTGCCTGCTCTCAATAGCGTTTAAACTATGATAGAATAAACTTGTAAGGGGCACTGGATTCATACTGCTTAAACTTCTGCTATAGAAAGCTAATAAATATTTTTAAGAAGTTGGGAATTTATGCCTGCTTAGGCCATAAATAGGAGGGCGGAGTCTGGTTGACCAGTGATGTAACAAGAATCGTTATTTTTTTCTAAAGTGCTTGCTTTAGAAGTAAGAGATAGATAAGGGATAATGGAAGGGGAGATGAGGAAAATGGAGAAGAAACTAACTTGTTTGTGGAGCAAAAAATGCATTATTTTATTGATAGCTTTTGTGGGCTTTTTACTGATGCCTCAAACGATTAGAGCTAAGTCGTCTGAAGCAGGTGAAAAGATTGTGTTCCAATGTCAAGGGATGAATATTCCAACGGTTATTGAAGTCTCTCCAAGTTCAAAAGAAATTAGCTTGAGGTCTAGTAATGGTGGGAAGGCTGTTTATGCCTATAGTGTTCAAAAAATTCCATCTACAAGTGTGCCGGTATGGATTGCAGGAAGCGAGGGGCAAATGCAAGCGTCTATTCAGCTGACTATTCTTGATCATCTAGATGGGAGAGAGATTGAGGATATTAAATCGGGGGAAACTCGCTTTTATATAGGGCAAAGTGGTGATGGAAAGACGGGCTTAGCTACTTTGAATTTTGCTGGGAATGTTGAGCCTGGTCAAGAGCATATTGATCTGTTCTATGATTTAACGAGTGGGTCTATTCAAGACCTTTCATTAGAACCAGTAGCTAAGGCCGAAGACAAAGAACAAGATAGCAAGACAAATACAAGAACTGATCAAAAGGAAGAGAGTAAATCCAAAACTATCAGTTCTGAGCCTGCTAAACAAAGTAAAACTAGTCCAGAGCAAGAAAAAGAAAAGAAGAAAAAAGGTTTTATTCCATCTAGTGGAGAACGCTTGCTACCCTATGCCAAAATGTTAGGGGGATGTTTAGTCTTGCTTGGTATAGCGTTAGCCTTGAAAAATCGTAACAAGCGCTAAAGGGAATCTTATGTTTAATAGGTCGAAAGTAAAAAAAGGAGAGTTAGCCTAAGCTAGCTCTTTTTTTATTAAGAGGAAAATCGGTCAGGTATTTTAAGAAAGATAGGAGAAAAATAAAGTTGAAAAGTTCAAGTTTTTATAGCTAGTATCCTATACTATGTGTCTATATAATAGAAATGTAAACGATTTAAATAATTTCACTATGTTCAAATTTGATTAATGATACAGTGATCGCTTTATTGGATGATAAAAATAAAAGTATAAAATAGTTTGAAATATCATGGTTGACGTGATAAAGTATTGATTATAATTTTATTTTTTCATTCAGGAGGCGTGTTTATGAAGATGACATTTGGGAAATATCTACCTTTAGTAGCTGCGGTTACTTTATTAGCTTCTTGCGGTAATAACAAAGCAAGTGCTGCAAATAAAAAAGATGAGTCAGCTAATAAACAGATGGTCTACAAGAAAGAAGTCAAACAAAAAGGTAAGGCAATTAAAGGGGGAGAATTAAAATATGCCCTCGTTTCTGATACGCCGATTAAGGGGATTTTTAATCCATACTTGAGTGTTGTGGCATCAGATTCAGTAGTTACCTCATTTTTCTCTGAGGATTTGTTTACAGTTGACAAAACGAAGCATTTCACAAATGATGGTTTTGCTAAATTTGATGTGGATGAAAAGAACAAAGTGGTGACAGTTAAATTCCCTAAAGACGTGAAATGGTCTGATGGTAAACCGATGTCTATTGACGACTACATCTTTACGCATGAATTTATTGCGAATAAAGACTATCCTGGTGTTCGTTATCCAGCTTTTGTTGGAGATATTGAAGGGGCAGAAGAATACCATGCTGGTAAAGCAGACCATATTTCTGGGATTGAAAAAGTAGATGATCAAACAGTTAAGTTGCATTACAAGAAATTGACTCCGGCTATTAATATTCCTGGTGGGCAATTAGTTTCTGGCTGCTTGCCAAAACACGTCTACAAGGATATCCCAATGTCTAAAGTAATGGAATCTGATGCCGTTCGTAAAAATCCTGTTAGCTTCGGTCCATTTAAGATCCAAAGTGTGATTCCAGGAGAATCAGTGACTTTGGTGGCTAATGAGCATTATTATCTTGGCCGTCCAAACTTGGACAAGGTGACGGTTGATGTTGTTTCTACTAAGAATATTGTTTCTGAAATGAAAAATGGGAATTATGATATTGCTTCTATGCCTGCTGATAGCTACGATAGTTACAAAGACGCCAAGAACTTTACTGTTTTGACGGCTCCTGAATTGTCTTATAACTATATTGCCTTTAAGTTTGGGAAGTGGAATCCTGAAAAGAAGGTCAACGAAAGCAATGAACATAGCAAGATGAACAATAAAAACTTGCGTCAAGCTATGGCTTACGCTATTGATACAGATAAGATTGCTAAAAAATTCTACAATGGCACACGGGCTCAAGCGAATAGCTTAATTCCACCTGTATTTGACGAACACGATGACAAGGTAAAGCCTTATCAATACAATCCGAAGAAAGCTAAACAATTATTGGACGAAGCTGGCTACAAAGATAAAGACGGGGATGGCTTCCGTGAAGATCCAAAAGGGAAGAAACTTGTTATCAATTACTTGACGCCTGCTGGTGGTGAAAACGACCAATCTATTGCATTAGCTTTGACGCAATGGTGGGAAAAAATTGGCTTGAAAGTGAAATTGGTATCTGGTCGTCCTGTAGAATTCAATTCTTACATTGACAAACTTCGTGGGGATGATCCTCAAATTGATGTTTATGCTGGGGCTTGGGCTTTATCTGGCGATCCAGATCCATCAGATATCTATGGCCGTCATGCCGAGTTAAATGTCGCTCGCTTCACTAGCGAAGAGAATGACAAACTTTTGGCAGATATTTCTTCTGAAAAGGCTTTTGATCAAAAATATCGTAAAGAAGCCCTACAAAAATGGCAAGAATATGCGGCAGAAGAAGCTTTCGTGGTTCCAACACTCTACCGGACTGGCATTACTGCTGTGAATAATCGTATCAAGTACTTCGATGTTAACGTGGATAGCTTGCAAGATGCAGGTTCTCTGAACAATTTAGCATTTGTGTCTAAAGATCGTGTGAAATAGCATTTTAAATGAATTGCTTTCTCAAACTTGATCATTAATCGTTGAATTAAATAATGAAAGAAGTGTCACTCAGACTTGCTCGAAAAAGTTGGACAAGAATCTAACTTTATCAAGATTTCTGCTGAAGTTGACACTTCTTTTTTGCTTTTTACTCTAGTCGTCTGCATTAAATAGATAGCCATTTTCTTGAGTGCTCTAATATCCTAGTCGTTTGCATTAAATAGAGCCCCATCTTTTTGAGCTAGCCCAATATCATAGTCGTATGCGTTAAATAGAAAGGGGAAAGAAAGACCTTGATTGCCTAGATAATAAGAAGAAACAGGGCAAGCAAGAATTTTGGAGTTAAAGGAGTAAAAGCATAAATCGCTTAGTCTTAAGGAAGAGATAAGAATGAAAAGAAGAATGAAATAAGGAAAATCTCATGTAAATGTTTATTTCGTATACTTTTAAGGAATAGATGTCATACATTTAGGGGCGTTCAAAGAGAATTCTAAATTTTTTATCAAGATGATATCTGTATTTAAAAAAGCTAATATTTTTTAGGTTCAGCTATTTTTATTTGAGAAAAGCTATTCTAGAAAGCCTATTAAACAACAAAAAAGAGGGATGCGATTTTACTACTAATAAAATATTTCGATATATAAAGATCTAAATAATGCTATTTGAAAAGGCTTTCTCAAAATAGATAATAAGAAAATAATTAAAAAATAATTGCCAAACTCATATAAAGGTGTTATGATAAATGCAAGAAATTCTTAGAAAAGGATTGGAGGAAATGATAATGAAAGAGGCGCTAAAAAAAGTACTTCCCCTAGTGGGTTCAGTGGCGATGCTTGCCGCTTGTGGTAACGGAGGAAATAAGGCCAATAAAGAGGCTGGTAAGACTGACCATAATGGTGTAGCTAAATTTAACATGAAAGTAGAGCATGAAGGTAAACCGATTAAGGGTGGCGAGTTGCGCTATGCACTTGTTTCAGATGACCCAATTAAAGGGCTTTTCAACCCAGCTCTATGCCAAGACCAAAGTGACCAAGATGTGGTTAACTTTATGTTTGATGATATCTTTATCGTGGATAGTAACAACCACTTGACTAATGATGGTTTAGCTAAATATAAAGTGGATAAAGATGCTCGCACTGTGACTGTAACCTTCCCTAAAGGGGCTAAATGGTCTGATGGTCAACCGTTAACAGTGGACGACTATATCTTCACACACGAATTTATTGCGAATAAGGATTACCCAGGTGTTCGCTACCCAAGTTCTGTAGGACCTCTTGTAGGGGCTGAAGAATACCACTCCGGTAAAGCAGCTAATATTTCCGGGATTGAAAAGAAAGATGACCAAACAGTTGTCCTTCATTATAAACAAATGAACCCATCCATCGAAATTTCTGGTGGGGATCTATTGAGCTACGTTATCCCTAAACACGTCTATGAAAACATTCCAATGAATAAGGTCATGTCTCATGATGCAAGCCGCAAGAATGTCGTAGGGAACGGGCCGTTCAAGATTGAATCTCTTATCCCAGGGGAATCCGTTACTTTAGTGGCTAACGAAAACTTCTACAAGGGTCGTCCAAAAGTTGATAAGATCACTATTGATGTTGTCTCTTCTAAGAATATCATTTCTGAAATGAAGAACGGGAACTATGATATTGCGGGTATGCCTGCTGACCAATATGATGCTTATAAAGATGCAGCTAACTTTAGTGTCATCGGAAAACCTGCTTACTCCTACTCCTACATTGGATTTAAATTAGGTAAATGGTCTAATGAAAAAGGCGCCAATGTCATGGATCCAAATGCTAAGATGAACAATAAGAAACTTCGTCAAGCGATGGCTTATGCTTTGGACAATGACCAAATTGCTAAGAAGTTCTATAAGGGGACACGTTTCTCTGCTAATAGTTTAATTCCTCCAGTATTTAAGGAATACAATAAAGACACTCCAGAATACAATTACAATCCTAAGAAAGCTAAGAAGTTATTGGATGAAGCTGGCTACAAAGATAAAGATGGGGACGGCTTCCGTGAAGATCCTAATGGTAAACCATTAGTGATCAAGTATGCAACGATGGCTGGTGGACAAAATGACCAAACTTTAGCTTTAGCTTATGTGCAATTCTGGGAAAAGATTGGATTGAAAGTTGAATTAACGACAGGTCGTCCAATCGAATTCCAAGCCTTTTATGATAAGGTAGAACATGATGACCCAGAAATTGATGTTTACTCTGCTGCTTGGGGGACAGGTACTGACCCAGACCCATCCGGCTTGTATGGGGAACATGAAAAATTCAATATGACCCGCTATGTGTCTGATGAACATACAGCTCTCTTAAAGGATATTTCATCTGACAAATCCTTTGATGAAGCACATCGTAAGGCAGCTTTCGATAAGTGGCAAAACTTTGCTCACGAAGAAGCTTTCGCTATTCCAACTCTATATCGTACCGGTATCACAGCTGTTAATAAACGGGTGAAATACTACGATTTAGTCTCAGGTTCAGAAGATACAAAAGCACGTTTATACAACTTACAATTGACACAGTCTAAACCTGTAGGTGAATAGTTTCTTTGACATGAGATACTAACTTAGCTCAGTCTAGAGCCTCTAAAAGGGGTATGGGAAATGATCTTGAGGAGCGCTTTCTCATCCAAGCTCCTGATTTGGTTACGCCTCTAAAATAAACTTTTGCCAATGGTTTATAGATTCTTTGCCATTTTTCTAGCATTGAGCCCTTCGTACGGCTAGCTAACTTTCAAGAGTAGCTAGCCGTTTTTTGTAAAAAAAGGGTATGGGACAAAAGTCAGGAAAATGAAAAAAGTACGTCAATCGAAGCTTTGATAAGCTTTAGATTGACGTACTTTTTATTGGGTTCACTCAATTGACAGACTTTTGTCAAAGTCCCCTGTAGTCTTAAACTAGTAAGAAAGCTAACTCATGCTAGTAAGAAAGCTAACTTATGCTAAGAAGATGGTTAACTTTTCCTCTTCATCACTTCAGGTAGTCACTTAGCCCTTCGATCAAACTTTGGGAACTGGAATAAATCTTTCCATTTGCTTTAATTAAGCCAACTGTATAAAGGTTGACATAAGCAAATTGAGATTCTGCGACTTCTTTTAAGGCGTCTATTTTTTTAGGGTTATCAGCCCCTTGTTGACGAGAGTCAGTGAATAGACCAATCACTTTAATACCCGCTTGATAAGCGACGCCGATCTCGCTAGCGACGCCTGCATCGATATGAATGCCGTCGAGTAGGGCAATCATGAGCTGGCTAGAAAGAAGTTCTTTTGTATCGTACATAGCGATAGCTTGGCTGTCAGCATAAGCGCTTTTATCGTTGATTTCGCCAGCTTCTTGTGGCAGGTAGACGGTTACTTCAGGATACTTATCTCGGATTTCTTTCACTAATTTGGCGTTATAGAGTTGGTCAGCTTCTGAAAAAAGAGGAGCTGCAAAATATATTTTCATCATGAAACCTCCTAAAATACTTTAAGCTTAGTATAGCAAGCTAGATGGTCTTTCCTCAATAGTTAAATAAAGGAAGGGCTTGACTTTAAAGAAGGGAGATTTAATGCGGTCGACTGTATATAGACTTTAAAAAGCAAAGGCTTTTGAATAGCTAACTGATTGTAGGTAAAAGCTAAATTCGCCAAAATTTAGACAATGCTTAAAATGGTGGACAAATTTTGGGGATTTTAGGGTAAAAAGGATAAAAGGCTCGCCCAATTGACTTAGGGTGAGCCTTTTTAGAGAAATGTTATGCAGGTGTTTTGGCTTGTAATAATGGAAAAAGTTGTTGAAGGCCGTCTTCTAATAAATGAATGATTTTATCGAGTCGTGTTTCAAAGCGAAAGATTAAGTAAAAAACAATCACTATTGGAAAACCCAAATTCCCGATTAAATCAATGTAGATACTTGGATCTGGCATCGCCTTACCTCCTTTCAATGATAAACACGTTAGAAGGCGGTAGACTGTGCCAGAGGATAGCTAGACCTTTTTCAAGGGATAATGTGGCTTTTCTTGATTGAGGCGTTTCATTTAAGTTGCGATAGTCAAATCATCAGCTACTAAGTGTTTTCAATTCTACTCAGGGCGTCTAAGATAGCGTAGGCTACACCATCTTCCTTATTACTTTTTGCGAGGAATTGAGCAGCTATTTTGGTTTCTTTAGCGCCGTTAGCCATTGCATAAGAATGACCGCTTACTTTTAGCATGGAGATGTCATTAAGGTTGTCACCAATGGTCAAGGTGTTTTCTAAGTCGTGCCCAAATTTCTTGGCAAAATAAGTCAGAGCCGCGCCTTTTTGGCCTTCTTTGGAGTTGATCTCTATATTACCGATGCCAGAACTCGTGACTGAGACCATCGAAAAGCGACTAGCCAAGTCCCTTTGTAGAGCTTTTAAGACAGCAATAGAATGTTGAGGGAAGACGGAAAGCTTTAAGAGGTTAAGGTCTTCTTGATCCAAGAGGGTATCAAAGTCAGCTTCATATTCAAGTCCAAAAGTTTGTTCGAGGTCTTTCAGAGAGTCTAAAAGTTGCTCATGGGGGATATGTTGGTTAGAAAATTTGAAGTAGGACTTGAAGGATTCTATTCGAGCTTCTCTAGTTCGCATATAGATACCTTTGTCGGTAATGAGTTCTACAAAACATAAAGAGCTCTCTATCTCTTTGATGAGCTCTCGGCCAATTTCTTTAGGAATAGTGCTTTGATGTAAGAGTTGATTGTTTTCATCGTAAATTTGAGCACCATTTAAAGCGATGATCGGGCAAGAAATACCCTGTTCATTTAGAGGTCCTCTAGCTTGCGCAAGGGTTCTTCCAGTGCAGGCTACAAAGCTGATGCCTTGCTTTTGGATACTTTTAATTGTTTCAGCGGAAAATTGGCTAATGGAATCACGATCTTTTAGTAGGGTGCCATCCATATCAGAGGCAATAAGGGTGATGGGCATAGGAAAGCCTCCTTGAATATTAAATAATTTTTGCATACACTAAATAAAGAAAATAGTGTGCAAATTGCCATAATATCTTGACTAGTTGCAAAAGAAATAACTAGCGATTGACTAGTTGCAAAAGAAATAACAATCGATAAGTTTCCTTGATGCAATAGTTCTTTTAGACGGTTTATAGATTCTTTTGGTTTTTGAACTCTTGCAATTAGTTTAGCATAATTGAGTGAAAAATAGCTATAGAAGGGTAAAGGAGTAGAAAAATGTCTATTGAAGTTCAAAATGATTGGCAAGCGATTTTGACGAGTTTGTCTGAAAGACCAAGTTATCAACAATTGAGACGATTTTTAGCCCATGAATATCAAACTGAAGTGGTATATCCTAGTATGGATCGTCTATTTAGAGCCTTTCAACTGACTTCTTATAAGGATGTAAAGGTCTGTATTTTGGGGCAGGATCCTTATCATGGTGAAGGTCAAGCGAATGGCCTAGCCTTTTCTGTTGCTAAAGATCAAGCCCTACCTCCTAGTTTGAAGAATATTTACAAAGAATTGGAGGATGATTTACATCAGGGGGTGCCTAAAGATGGAGATTTATCTCATTGGGCGAAACAAGGGGTTCTCCTGTTAAATACAGTTTTATCGGTACGAGCCCAAAAAGCGCATTCCCATCGTCAGCAAGGTTGGGAAGAATTTACAGACGGGGTAATCTGTGCCCTGAACGCTCGAATTGAACCGATTATCTTTGTCCTTTGGGGCAATCCTGCCAGAGCGAAAAAGAAATTGATCGATGGGCACCATTATATTATTGAAGCTCCCCATCCCAGCCCTTTATCAGCCCATAGAGGTTTCTTTGGTTCTAAACCTTTTTCCAAGGTGAATGCTATTTTAAAAGAATTGGGAGAAGAGCCCATTGACTGGGTGGGAGGAAAGAGCTAGATATTTTTTAGCATCTGTTGCTTTTTGAAAGTAATTGCTCTAAAAATCTAGAAAAGCCCACGAGCGATCTCTGATTAGGGATCTCGTGGGCAAATGGTCATTGACTATTAACAGAAAGAGTGGCTTAGGATATGCCTAGCCTTAGTATATAGCAAGCCTTGTTAGCTTATGAGCCTATATTTTCTAAGGCCTAGGCACTAAGGCTAAAATTGCCATGGATAAGTTTATGGCAAGGATTCTTTCCTATGGCAATTGATCTAGCCTATCTTGTAAGTTAGTGACGGCTGTTTTAAGGCGGTTGATTCGGCCCTTGTTTTCCAGCTGGAAGTTGATTAGGCTTTGCGAAAAATCTTCAGTAAAGAGACTGAGGCTTTTTAGTCCCTCTGTTTTGAGGCGATCTATAGAAGAGTGGAGGGTATGAGTTGATTCGTTCAAGTCATTGATAGTTGAATGGAGCTGATTTATTTTATCAAGCAAGACTTTTCGATTGCTCTTTCCATCACGAGGGTTGATTAAAAGAGTAATTGCACCACTTGTTAGGGCGCCAAATAAGAAGCCAGAAAAGAATTTTTTCATATTTAAAGCCTCCTTCTTTAATAGGTGATCGGGTAATTTTAGTCTTTGATGGAATTGTGAATCTGTTGAGCGATGCTAGCTAAATCTTCTTGGCTATAGTTTTCGCTGTTGTCTGCCCATTTGAGTCCAAAATCATCGCCCTCTGTGTAGCGTGGAATCAAGTGAATGTGGGAATGGAAGACTGTTTGAAAGGCTACTTCCCCGTTGTTGTTTAAAATGTTTAGTCCCTTCATATCAGGGAAAGCTTGACGTAAGCCACGAGCAATTTTAGGGATACGAGAGAAGACTTGACTAGCGAGTTCGTCAGAATAGTCAAAAATGGTGGCTTCATGGTGTTTAGGAATCACAAGTGTATGTCCCTTAGTTACTTGTGAAAGGTCTAGAAAAGCAAGAACATATTCATCTTCGTAAACGATGTGGGCAGGAATTTCACGGTCTATTATTTTTTCAAATACAGTTTTAGTCATAATAAGCCTCCTTAAATTTACTAGGCTTATTATATCACAAAAGAAGAATGACAGTAGTGGCTGGTCGATTCGTATATGTATAATGTTTGTCGCTAGCAGAAAAAAGTAGACAAAAAGAGAAGAGCCTTTACATTAGAAGTTGGTACAAATCTGAACGAAAGGTCTCTTCTCCATGAACATTATAGCAGACATCCTAGAATTAATAGATAAATCAATCTCTCTTCTTGAAATAGAAGAACAACTTGTCAAGGTTTTTACCACCACTGCTTGTTAATGAGCAATATTCAATAGTTTATCCCCAAAATAAAAAGAGTAGTTTGCTTGAAAGATCCCTTTCGTAGAGTCTAAAGCCAATGCCCCCAATGTTGGACGATATGGTCTAACTTTGGGGGATTTTTTTGGCACTTAATGAAAGACTGAAACGTTATTATAGTTGCCTTCCGGAAAGGCAATAACAAAGGAGGAAACAGAATGAAAACATATAAAAATGGCAAGTTATCTGTGGAATTAAGCAAAGATAAAAGTAAAGGAATTACGCAACAGGTGAAAGATATTAAGCTAACAGCGTCTGATCAAGATCTCTATGCTGTGGCTGAGGCGATAGGCACTTTATCGGCTTTACCACTTAAGAATGTGATCTTACATCAATATTATGCTATCGAAAAGGCCTAGCTAAAGGAGGATGAAAATGAAAAGAACAAAAAATTTGGTATTAAAATTTAAAAATGCTAAGGGAAAGCTGACAAATTATACCATTCGATCTCCCAAAGAGGGTCTAAGTGAACAAGTTGTTCGACAAGCTATGGAAAAAATTGTAAAAGCTAATATTTCAAGCAGTGAAGGACAGGCTGTGTTTCTAGGAACAGAAGGGGCACAATACACCGAAAGAATTGTTAGCAAAATTTTCTAAGCCTTTAATTAACTGCTAGGGTGTATTCTTGATCAAAGGAAGAGGAAAGTTATAAAAAAAGAGGCCAGTCTCTATGGGAGGGACTGGTCTCTTTTTTTATATTGACACGAAAAAAGAATAGTTGAAGTATATTGAGATCAAGTAGACGGAAAAACTAGATGATCTCTGCAATAACCTCGATTTCAACTAAGGCATCTTTTGGTAAGCGAGCGACTTCTACAGCAGAACGTGCTGGAACGGCATCTCCTTCAAAAAAAGTACCATATGCCTCGTTGAGTTTAGCAAAATCATTCATATCCTTGATGAAGATGTTGGCTTTTAAGACATGGGCGAGGTCTGAGCCATTTTCCTCTAAAATAGCTTTTATATTGCTCATTGATTGCTTAGTTTGAAGAACAATATCCGCTTCAACCAATTGATTACTTGTTGGATCAATGGGTAGTTGACCTGAAGTAAAGATGAGGCCATTCGCTTGTGTCGCAACGGCGTAAGGGCCAATGGCAGCGGGAGCATTTTTACAAGTTAATCGATTCATTTGATCAGTCCTTTCACAATTCTCTTTTAAGTATAAGCGCTTACAAATCTGAGGTCAAGTCTGTTAAAAGATTATTTTAATGACTGATAAAGCATTAAGTTAGAGAAGTTATTGCCCCTTAAAAGGACTAGATCTGACCGTGTTTTGAGATAAAATGCAGCTGACTTGTCAAATAAGATAGCCATTAATCACAAAAGGCACGTCTTGAGATTAAAAATTTAAATTGCTTCACAAATAGGAGAAAAAAATATTAATGAAGAAGAATATCTGTGAAATAATAGAAATTTCCAATAAAAGAGCTTGTAAGATCAATGATATCTCTTTATATTTCTTCAAAGTTATAGTAGAATGAGAATGTAAGCGTTTTAATAAGTTCATTCATCATTATGAAAGGGAAGGAAGTAAGTCATGAGAACATATCAGGATATAAAAGAACAAATCATCGCTTATCGCCATCATTTTCATCGCTATCCTGAATTAGGAAATGAAGAAATTGAAACCACTGCTTTTATCGAACAAGTTTTAAAAGAACATGCTATTCGTATTTTACCCAATCAACTCAAAACTGGTGTCTTAGCTAGTGTGGGTAAAGGGGAAAAAGTGATTGTTTTACGTTGCGATATTGACGCTATTGCGATTGACGAAGATCCTAATATGGAACTTGTGTCTTTAGTTCCTGGAGTTTCCCATGCTTGTGGCCATGATATGCATATGGCCGCACTTTTGGCAGCAGCTATTCTATTGAAAGAGAGGGAAGAAGAGTTAACTGTACGGATTCTTTTCCTTTTTCAACCTTCAGAGGAGAATAATGAAGGAGCACAGGAAGTTATAGATTCAGGTGTATTGAAGCAAGCGGATGTGCTGATTGGTTGGCACAATGAACCGGACTTACCATTAGGCGTATTGGGTTTGACGAATGATGTTTTTATGGCTGCTGTGGATCAACTCACTGTAGAAATTAATGGTGAAGGTGGCCATGCAGGTTATCCTCATATTACTAAAGATCCTACTATAACAGCGGCTTACGTCATGATAGAAGCTCAATCGATTATCTCTAGGAAGCTTAATCCGATTGAAGCAGCTGTTTTGAGTTTTACGACGGTGCATGGGGGAAGTAGTTGGAATTCTATCCCTACTCAAGTCAGATTGGAAGGGACGATTAGAACTTTCTCGGAATCGGCTCGTGAATTATTGAAAAGAGAAATTCGTCAATTAGTCATGCGTGTTGCTGCTAATTATGATTGTGAATCGGAAGTAGAAATTTTCAGTGGGCCAGCAGCTGTTAAGAATGATTCAGAAATGGTTGAATTACTCATGCCGGCCTTGGAGAAAAAGATGAGGGTAATTGAACCAGATAAGGTTTTTGCAGGGGATGACTTTGGCTTTTATCAAGAAGTCTTACCGACTTTGTATGCTTTTGTAGGAACTGGATGTGGAACAGATTGGCATAGTCCGAATTTCCTAGTGAATGATGAAGCGCTTGAAACAGCGGTTAATTATTACCTGACATGTGTGGAAACTTTACAAGAGTATTGGCAAAGCAACTAGCAGGTATTCATTAGTGGGAAAAAGGAGACATCTTTATAGATGGATAAAACTAGCGACTGGAGATGGGGAAAACTAGCGATTGGATGCTTAAAGCGTTATGAAAAGAATAGAGGCCAAAATAGCCGGTCTACTACTAGTAGTGAGTAGTGGATTGGTTATTTTTGTTCTTTAAATAGATCACAGAATAAGCTCCGATTGAAAGATAGATCTTAGGGCTACTTTATGAGCAATGAGTAATTTTGCATTAAAATGATCATCTTTTTCATTTAGAGTAAAAAGGCTTACATAAGATATAAAAGTGAAAAAGATACCAGCTTAATAGAGGATGTTGAAGGGGAATTTAAAAGTTTGCTTTTAAGAAGAAAGTTAATATACCAACGAAATTGGCTTTTATAGGGATAGCTAAAGCAAAATGAAAATAGGAAATCCTATAGCATTTGTTAAGGAGTGGTACTTTTTATCGAAAAGTGAAGGTTTTCACTTTTTGGCTTAGAAAGGAACAGGTATAATGGAAACGTGTGCGTTAGATGGAAAGTAGCTATCAAGAAAGCAGGTGACGTCCTAAATGAAAGATCAAACCAGTTTATTAGCAGGTATTCGTCAACGTTTAAGGGAATTATCTCATCATGAAGTCTGTGCGACCTATTTTGCCCCTGGACGAGTCAATTTGATAGGAGAACATACAGACTATAATGGAGGGCATGTCTTCCCTTGTGCCATTAGTCAAGGAACTTATGCGGTTATTGTCCCTAGAGAGGATAAAGAGATTCATTGCTATTCTGAAAACTTTGCTGATCAAGGGGTGCATGTTTTTGACCTAGAGAGTAACTTGATTTATCGAGAAGAAGACGATTGGTCGAATTTTGTCAAGGGTGTATTTCTTTACGTGATGCAGTTTTTAGGAAAAAGTCCAGCTGATCTGCCACATGGGTTAGATATTGTTCTGGAAGGGAATATTCCAAATGGAGCAGGTTTGTCTTCTTCAGCTTCTATTGAATTGTTGATAGCTTGCATGATGAATGATCACTATGCCTTAAATATAGACCGCTTGGATTTAATTAAGATCGGCCAAAAGGTAGAAAATAAGTTCATTGGTGTGAATTGTGGGATTATGGATCAATTTGCGGTTGGTATGGGGAGGATGGATCAGGCGATCTTTTTAGATACCAATTCATTGGCTTATGATTTAGTGCCTGCTCAATTTGGCGATTACTTGATTTTGATCATGAATACGAATAAGCAAAGGCGTTTGGTAGATTCTAAATATAATGAACGGCGTCATCAATGTGAACAAGCTCTTTCCTTGATACAAGAAAATATAGAGATTGAGAGTTTGGGCGATCTAACGCCAGAAATGTTCGAAGAAGTAAAGGGGAAACTGACGGATCCTCTTCTAGTCAAAAGGGCTAAACATGCGGTTTATGAAAATCAACGGACTATAGAAGCGAAAGAAGCCTTGTCGTCAGGAGATTTAAGAACTTTTGGCCAATTGATGAATGCTTCTCATATCAGTTTGCGTGATGATTATGAAGTGACAGGTATTGAATTGGATACTCTGGCTGAAACGGCTTGGACTTGCGAGGGTGTTCTTGGTGCAAGGATGACTGGAGCAGGCATGGGGGGCTGTGCCATTGCATTAGTTCATAAGGAAAAAGTGGAAGAAGCCATGAAGCGAATTGACAAGGTTTACATCGAAAAAATCGGCTATGCTCCAAGTTTCTATTTAGCTCAAATAGGGGATGGAGCCAAAAAGATGGATAAGGGAGTTTAGATAATGGATATTACGACAAGATCTTTTGGAAAGTATAAGGGTGTAGAATATACTGAAATTATTGTTAAAAATGATGTTGGAGATTGCCTTATTTTTTCTGATTTAGGCGCTCGGATTAATCAATGGTTAGCCAATGACACGATTAATCAACCTCGTTCCATAGTGATCGGTTATGATAATGCGGAACAAGTTTTTGAATTAGACAGTTATTATTATGGTGCAACAGTTGGACCTGTAGCCGGGCGGATTAAAGACGGCCGTTTTGATAACAATGGCGAAATGGTTCAATTGGATTGCAATGATGGTAAAAATCATCTACACGGAGGACGTAGTTCATGGGCTTTTCGAAAATGGGACTATTCCTATAAGGTTGAAAATGGAGAAGCTATTGTTATGTTTACCCTAGTAGACGACGATAAAGATTCGCCATATCCTGGGAATGTGAAAGCAGAAGTCACTTATCGTGTGACAAACATTCACGAATGGTTTATAACCTATCGAATTGTTAGTGATGCAAGAACTTTGATTAATCCAACTAATCATGTTTACTTTAACTTAAATGCGGCTTTAGACCGACCAATTGATAATCATTCATTATATGTTAATGCAGAACGTTATCTCCCAGTTGATGAAGAACATCTGCCAACTGGTGAAAAACTTCCTGTTGAAGGGACGCCATTTGACTATCGAACAGATCAAATTTTAGCGCCATGGTTAAATGCTAATCACCCTCAAACTAAAGGGGCTAATAATGGCTTGGATCATGCGTTTGAATTAGCTTCTGGTGACGGTGTTAAAGCATGGCTATATAGTCCAACTACTCATTGGTCTATTGAAGTCTTTACAGATCAACCTTACTTAGTGGTATATACGCACAATTATGTGGATCAAGAAGGAAAGATAGCAGGTATTCCACGTTTGAAACATGCTGGGATTACATTTGAAACGCAAGCGGCGCCAGATGCTATTCACCATAAAGATTTTGGGAAAGTAGTTTATGAGGCTGGAGAAGTTTATGAATCCACCACTTGCTATCGCCTCTATCGAAATGTGAAAGTTTTAGATGAAGATTAAGAAGATAAGCTTTAGCTAATAGGCATAGAATAGGGCAATTCAAATGAGAAGAAGCAAGTTTCTTGAACTTTATTTCGTTCAAGAGACTTGCTTTTTAAATATATAGGTAAATTTAGGGTATAAAACTTGCCAATAAGCCTACACTTTTCTTACAATAGTGTTATAAGGAGCTAGCTTTACGTTTTGCTATTGCTCAAATGCTTGACTGGGAGGGAATAGATATGTCAGAACAAAATGTGGATTTAACCATTAAACGTGAAGGGGAAGGCTTTGTCCTCCATGAAGAAGGCCGAGAAGAATGGCACTTGTTAAAAGATGCAGGGGGATATTCTCCAATGGAAGCCGTTGAAGCGGCTGCTGCTGTATGTGGATCATATGTTCTAACGAGTATTTTGAAGCGGTCGCGTTTAGAAGCTACAGTGACCTCTGTTTCTGTTAAAGCAGAGCGGGCTAATAAAGATGGGGTTTATGGCTTTGCGAGCCTCTCTATTTACTTCCTTGTGGATGCAGATGAGAAAGATCACGAACGTGTGCAACAACTTGTCCCAATGGTGAAGAAATATTGCCCTGTCATCCGTTCTTTGAATCCAGATATTGCTATTAAAGAACAGCTTGAATTTGTTTCCAAAAAATAAGTCGTGCCTTTTTAGGCCTATAGTATAAGTCAAAAGAGAAGCAAGTCACTCCATTTAGGAAGGGGCTTGCTTTTTTCCTTAGAGTCTAGTCTTCGTTAATGGACTAGGAGCTTAAAAAGAAGATTGGCCAAGCCGGTCAATACAATAATGCGGATGGCAGGGGCTTTCTTTTTGATAAGAAAGTAGAGGGCGACTAAGAAAAGGGAGAGTAAGAAAAAGTTAGCTTGGAGCCAGTGGAAATTTGTGTTTGACCCATATAAAGCCTGCTGGAGAATGATGGCGCCAGAGCTAGCTATCATGGCGACTACGGCAGGTCGTAAAGTTTTGAGGAGAATTTGTAGGGCGGGAATTTTTCGGAAACGTTTATAGAGATAAGCCAAAAAGCTTACTAAGATACAAGAAGGGAGGATACAAGCAAAAGTAGCGACACTTGCTCCAGCTATTCCAGCAATCTTATGACCGACGAAGCTAGCAGAGTTGATAGCGATAGGCCCTGGTGTCATTTGAGAGATGGTTATCAAGTGGGTAAATTCTTCCATACTGAGCCAATGGTGCTGAATGACCGCTTCTTGTTGGATTAAAGGCAAAGTGGCGTATCCTCCACCGAAAGAGAAAGCACCGATAAGGAAAAAACTTTGAAAAAGTTGCCAGTAAATCATATTCAGACCTCCAAGGGTATAAAAGATTAGTGGACAAGAAAGCTATAAAAGACGGATAGATCTACAAGTCTCAAGGGTTAACCCATGCGTGGCGTTCTGGACAAGAAAGCCATAAAAGACGGATAGATCTAAAAGGCTATAAAAGATTAGCAGGATAGGATAGGCATAAACTTTTATGGCAGCGTATGGCTTTTTTCTTTCCAATAGAGGATAAGGGAAAGGCCTAGACAAGACAGGAGAATAAAGACGAGAGAAATATTGAAGCAATAGTTGGCAAGAAAGGCTAATAGCATAAGTATTTTTAAAAGGAGACTATCCGAATGTAAGATAGAAGATCCCATGTCGAAAACGACTGAGGCAATGACGGCGGCGACTCCAGCTTGCATCCCCTCTAGGAGCCAGTTGATATAGATACAGCGACTGAAACTTTGGTAGCTAAGGGCGATCAGATTGAGTAAGGTAAAAGGGGGAAGAATCGTCCCAGCTATGCTAACAAAAATACCTAAGATGCCGTAGACTTGATAGCCTAGAACAATAGCTCCATTGATGGCTATAGCTCCTGGAGATGATTGGGCGATGGCGACCAAGTCTAACATTTCCTCCTCTTCTAACCAATGCCAGTCATCGACAAAACGTTTCTTCATTAAAGAAACAATGACATACCCGCCTCCAAAGGTGAAAGCACTTAAGCAAAAAGAAGCGAGAAAGAGGTTAGTGAGAGACTTTCTTTTGTGAAGGGACTGACCCATTTTTTCACAGCCTTTCCAAAATGAAATGAGCTTATGACAAGATTGATGTGGTTAAAGAAAAAGAGCAAGGGTAATTTTTGAAGAATAGAGCCTGAACTACTTTGAGATGTAGGACTAATTAGTTCTAGTGAAGCAAAGATCGAACGATGAGGATCTTTCCCGCAAGAATGAAAAGATACTTCTCCTATAATGATAAGCAAGATGTAGGGAAAACACAAATGACCTTAGGATACTTTATAATGATATAAAAGATGATTAGGAGACTTTTAGTATTTTTTAGGGGAAAGAGGGGATTGCCCATGTGTTTGGGGGCTTTTGCTTTCTTGTGCGCTTAGCCCGCCAGCTTGTACCAGACTTGCCCCTATATTTGGGGATTTTTCTTGTCTTTGCAAGCTTTTTATGCCTTTCCCCTACCATATTGCCTGTAAGTTTGGTACAATAAATCAGGTTTCATGGGATTCTTTCACACTTTTAAGATTAGTGAAATAGACTGCTTATTAAAGTGCAATATAGGAAGATGCCCGTCTTGATGGAAGAATCTGTTATAAAGATAGTGACTGAAAAGGAGAGAGAACATGGATTTTACAACACGCTTTCATGGACAAGAGTTTGCGAATCCTTTGATGAACGCATCAGGGGTTTGGTGTTATGATGACGAAGAATTAGATGCCATGGGGTCTAGTGCTAGTGGGGCAGTTGTGACCAAAAGTGCGACAACGAATTTTAGAGAGGGTAATCCAGAACCTCGCTATCAAAGTCTGCCTTTGGGGAGTATTAATTCCATGGGCTTACCTAATAAAGGCCTTGACTTTTATTTGGATTATGTGATTCGTCAACAGGAATCATCGGCAACAAATGCTCAAAAATTTCAATTTGTATCTATCGCAGGGACTAGTCCAGAAGAAGATATTCTCTTGCTGAAGAAAATTCAAGCGAGTGACTATAAGGGCTTTGTGGAATTAAACTTATCTTGTCCGAACGTTCCAGGTAAACCACAAATGGCTTATGATATCGATGCAACTAGAGCTTTATTGGAAGAAATTTTCAGTTTCTTTGATCAACCTTTAGGGATTAAATTGCCACCATTCTTTGATCTAGTGCATTTTGATTTAATGGCTGATGTATTGAATGATTTTCCTTTAGCTTTTGTGAACTGCATTAACAGTGTAGGGAATGGCTTAATTGTAGATGTTCATACAGAACGGGTCGTTATTCATCCAAAAAATGGATTTGGCGGTATTGGGGGACCATATGTCTTGCCGACTGCTTTAGCTAATGTTCGTGCTTATGCCGAACGCTTAAAACCTTCTATCCGTATTATCGGAACGGGTGGTGTTGAAAGTGGTGAAGAAGTTTTCTTACACTTATTATGTGGGGCTGACATGGTTCAAGTTGGCACACAGTTACAAAAAGAAGGGCCAGCTGTTTTTGATCGTCTCTTGAAAGAATTGGGTCAAATCATGGAAGAAAAAGGCTATAAATCCATTGATGAATTTAGAGGTAAAGTAAGAAATTATGCTGGGGAAAGCAATCCACGTCCTTTGGCATAAATGGAATGAATAGGCAAGGCTTCTTGGCTTTCTCTTTTTTGGGAGAGGCTAGTTGAGTGTAAAGGCGTCCATTGATTTGGCGCCTTTCTTCTATGGAAGGGAGATAATATGGAAGAAAAAGAGCAACATAAGGGAAGGCGGTTAACTCCTGCTGAACGCCCGTTAGAAGTGGATGAGCGGCAATCCATTTATGGCTTAACACGTCAACAAATGGAAAAATTCTTTATTAGTCATGGGCATAAAGCTTTTCGGGCTAAACAAGTGTGGGATTGGTTGTACCGAAAACGTGTCAGATCTTTTGATGAAATGACTAATTTGTCGAAAGATTTAATTCATTTCTTGAACGAGACCTTCCAGTTCAATCCATTAAAGGAAATCATTGTTCAACGAGCAGCAGATAAAACAACCAAGTACCTCTTCCAATTAGGGGACAACTTGATGATTGAAACCGTCTTGATGTATCAAGAGTACGGCTTGTCAGTTTGTGTGACTTCTCAGGTAGGTTGTAACATTGGTTGTACTTTTTGCGCGAGTGGCTTGATTAAGAAACAAAGGGACTTAACAGCCGGAGAAATTGTGGCTCAAATCATGCAAGTGCAACACTATCTCGATGAACGTGGAGAGGGCGAAAGAGTAAGTCATGTAGTCGTTATGGGGATTGGAGAGCCTTTTGATAATTATGACAATGTGATGAGCTTTTTAAGGGTCATCAATGACGACTTAGGTTTAGCTATTGGGGCACGACACATTACCGTGTCCACATCTGGCTTAGTGCCAAAGATTCGGGAATTTGCCGATAATGGGCTTCAAGTCAACTTAGCGATTTCTCTTCATGCTCCAAATAACGAAGTAAGGTCAGCTATCATGCGGATTAACCGGCGCTATCCTATCGAAGAACTTATGGCGGCGATAGATGACTATATTAAGAAAACCAATAGACGGGTTACTTTTGAGTACATCATGTTACGTGGAGTGAATGATCAATTAGAGCATGCTGACCAACTAGCCAATCTTTTAGCCAATAAACGTAAATTAGCCTACGTGAATTTGATCCCTTATAATCCTGTTGATGATAATGACTACCAACGTAGCCGTCCAGAAGATGTATCGGCCTTTTTTGATCGCTTGATGAAACGGGGAATTAATTGCGTCGTTCGCAAGGAACATGGAACAGAAATCGATGCAGCTTGTGGTCAATTAAGAAGTAATGAAATGAAACGTAGAAAAAGAGAGAAGAAGGCTAAGAACACAGGTAAAGTAGAAGAATAATGAGCCTTTATGGATAAGTAGGATCCTTACTTTTTAAGTGAGGGTCAGTCCTACTTTTGTTAAGAAAACGTTTACGCTATAAAAAAACCTTTATGTTAGCGTTTTTATACACAAGCTAGTGTAAATATTCTATACAGGGCAAGCAAAATAGTGTAAAGTAATAGAGTACAATAAAAGGAGGTTTCAGTGATGCAATTAGTATTGATTCGTCATGGTGAAAGTGAATGGAATCGTTTGAACTTATTTACAGGTTGGACAGATGTTCCATTGTCTGATAAAGGTAGAGAAGAAGCTAAGCAAGGGGGCCAACTCTTAAAAGAAGAAGGCTTCGACTTTGATATTTGCTACACCTCTTATTTGAAACGTGCTATCAACACATTGGATCTCGTTCTTAGTGAAATGGATCGTACATGGTTGCCAGTTATTAAAGATTGGCGCTTAAACGAACGTCATTATGGGGCTTTGCAAGGCCTTAACAAAGCTGATACAGCTGCTAAATACGGTGAAGAACAAGTTCTCGTATGGCGTCGTTCTTTCGATGTAACTCCTCCAGCTTTGGATCCAAGTGATGAACGTAACCCTCAAAATCAAGCACAATATCGTGCTGTGGAAGACAAATCAGTTCTTCCTTTGACAGAAAGTCTAGAATTGACCATTAAACGGACAGTTCCTTTCTTTGAACAAGAAATCAAACCTCGTATGGAAAAAGGTGAACGCGTATTAATCGCCGCTCATGGGAACTCTTTACGGGCTTTGGTGAAATACTTCGAAGGTCTTTCTGCTGAAGAAATCATGGGTGTTAACCTACCAACTGGTGTGCCATTGGTTTATGACTTCGATGACAACTTCAAAGTAATTGGCAAACGCTACTTAGGCGACCAAGCTGCTATTGAAGCTAAAATGAACGCAGTTAAGAACCAAGGGAAAGCTAAATAGTTTTCTGACTAAAAATTTGAACATCATAAAAAAGTCCAATCCTTCAGATGAAGGGTTGGACTTTTTACTTTTTCAATTCCTATCGTGCCATTTTGACTTGTAGCTATAGGACTTGAGTCAGTTAGGCTTCGTTCGCTTTCTCTTGCCGGCTAGTGTACATTTTATAGTAATGCCCTTTTTGAGATAAGAGATCTTGGTGATTCCCGGATTCGATTATTTTCCCTTTTTCTAAAACGATGATCCGATCGGCTTTTTCAATGGTAGATAGGCGGTGGGCGATGACAATGCTGGTTCTGTTTTTGGTAAGTTGATCAAAGGCTTTTTGAATAATAAGCTCTGTTCTCGTGTCGATAGATGAAGTAGCTTCGTCTAAGATGAGGATAGCAGGATTACGCAAGATCAGACGAGCGATGGAAATAAGCTGATCTTGTCCTTTTGAAAGACTAGTTTCTCCCTGTCCTATTTGGCTGTCATAGCCATGCGGAAGTTGGCGGATAAAATCATCAACATTTAGTGATTTTGTTACTTTAAGTAGGTCTTCATCGCTGATTTCTTGACCCATACATAAATTGTCCCGAATACTGCTTTCTTTGATCCAGGTATCTTGTAAAACCATGCCGACTGTTTGGTAGAGTTCTTTTCGCTTGATATCGCGAATATCTATCCCATCAATAGTGATTTGCCCACTGGAAACTTCGTAGAAGCGCATCAATAAATTGATTAAGGTGGTTTTCCCAGATCCGGTTGATCCGACAATAGCAATAGATTGACCGGGCAAAATGTCTAGGCTGAAGTGGTCGATAACATTTGGACCAGAAGGATAGGCGAAAGAAACATCTTTGAATTGGATGTGGCCAGCTAGAGGCCTTTTGAGTTGCTTTCTACCTTGATCGGCTATCGGACTTTCTTCAATTAAACGATAGATCCTCTCGGCAGAAGCTAGAGCGTTTTGCCCTTCTGTTAATACTTCGGACAAATCATTGAAAGGTTTTGTATATTGGCTGGCATAGGCTAAGAAGCTGGTCAGACTGCCTATGCTTAAAGGAC
This sequence comes from Atopobacter sp. AH10, assembly GCF_003664595.1. Taxonomy (GTDB): domain Bacteria; phylum Bacillota; class Bacilli; order Lactobacillales; family Aerococcaceae; genus Atopobacter. Next base: position 77,281 of record NZ_QXPZ01000001.1, on the reverse strand, counting down.
CAGAAAGGCTATCAGTAGATTGTTCTAGGACTAGGTAGGCACCTATACAGGCTACTAAGGTATAAATGCAAGAATTAATGAAACGAGTGACAGGCATTGCGGCGGAAGAAACGAAGATGGCACGAGTCCAGGAGCGATTGAGTTCTTGCAAAATGCTTTTTAGGCGGTCAGAGGCTGGCTTTTCTTCTTCCTGACTTTTGACTGTTTCGGCCTCGTAGAAAATTTCTTCACTTAAGTTGCTCATCTTACTTCGTAGGCTAGCAGTTTCTTTAAAATAGTGGAAACTCCATTTAGCGATAAAACGGGCACTTAAAAGAGAGAGTGGGGTTAATAAAAGAACAATTAGGCTTAATTTGTAGTTGATTTTCATCATAAAAACAAGGGTCACTAAAATGGTGAGACTGCTTCTGAAAGCTTGACTTAAGCCTAATAAAAGTCCATCAGTGAATTGGTCACAATCGGTAATAAGAGTAGAGATGAGCCCGCCGTTCCCTATTTTATCGATAAAAGCAATGGGTACTTTTGTGATGGCGTCCATTGTATTTAGACGTAGATCTCTGCTGACTTGTATGCTGACCCTTTGGAAAATTAGAGACATAGCCCATTCTAGGATAACGGTTAAGCTAACTATTAGACCCATTTTTTGGAGTTGTTTAAGGAGTAGTGGCCAATGAATAGAGTGAGGGCCAAGGAAAAGATCGACGGCTTGACCGATCAGAATGGGTAGATAAAGAGTGAGTCCTACCGTTAGAATGGTGATGGAGAAGGCTAAAAGGAGTTGAAAGGTGTAAGGTCGTAGGTTATGTCCGATACGCTGGTATAACTTAGGCATAAGACATCTCCTTTCGATGTTGACTCGCATAGATTTCTTGGTAGAGAGGACAAGTTGCTAATAGGTCTTCGTGGCGGCCACTGGCAATGAGTTGCCCATGATCCATGACTAAGATGATATCGCTATCTTCGATCACTTGAAGGCGTTGAGAAATACGGATGATGAGTTTTTTACTTGGCCATTGCTGTAAACGACTGTTCACTTGGCTAGCTGTTTTATAGTCTAAAGCAGATAAGGCATCATCAAGGATAAGGATGGGCTTTTCTTGGCAAAGACTTCTAGCAATGGAAAGACGTTGACGTTGACCACCGGAAAAATTTTTTCCGGATTGGCTAACAGGAAGCTTGAGCCCATCTATCGTTAAGGGGATAAAGGAGTCTGCAGCTGCAGCTTTTAGGGCCGAAAAGGCTCTAGTCAGTCTATCTTCTTTATTTAAAAGGAGATCTTCTTTTGTTACATGCAGTTGCTCGGCTAGGATACCTTGGAATAGGACGGATTTTTGTAGTACGATGCTAGTGTAATGGGATAAACTTTTTGGATGGTAGTGACTAAGATCGTGGCCATTGATTAAAATTTTCCCACTTGTAGGATGTAGGAGATTAGCTAGAAGATGAGCGATAGTAGATTTACCAGCTCCAGTCCCCCCAATGATGCCTACTGATTGGCCTGCTTTTAAGCTGAAAGATACTTGATGCAAGGCAGGCTGACTAGATGCAGTATAGCTGTAGCTAACTTTCTCAAATGTGATAGTATGGAAATCTTCCTCTAGAAGGCTACGTTCTGATGGCTGATTGGAATTGGGGCTTGCTTGACTTGTTAAAACTTCTTTTACACGTTTAGAAGCACTAATTCCTCTAGCTATGCCCATGACACAGGTAACTATCTTCATCAGTTCGATAAGGAGTTGACTTAAATAGTTCACTATGGCGACTACTTGCCCTTGAGTCATATGCCCTTGATCGACCAAAAAACCAGAGCGATAGAGGAGGAGTAGTAAGCCTGCGTTTAAAAGAAGATAGGAAGAAGGATTGAGCAAGGCGTTGATTTGGCTAAGATGGAATTGGATGTTAGTGAGTTTGCTTTGAGATAGCTTAAAAGCATCTGCTTGTTTTTTTTCTTGCCCAAAACTCCTTAAGACACGAACCCCGGAAAGGCTGTCTGTTGCTAAGCTAGTCAGTCGATCTAATTTAGCTTGGACTTTCTCATAAAAGGGGAGGGTTGAAGCGAGTAAAGCAAAAATGAGGGTTAAAAGCAAACAGGATAAAATGAAGAAAGAAAGCCCAGTTTGGGGATGAATTTGGTAGCAGGCAAAAATTGTGCCAAGTACGAGGAAGGGACTCCTTAAGAAGAGACGGAGGAACATATTTAGACCCGTTTGCATTTGGTTGATATCATTGTTTAGGCGTGTGACTAAACTAGCTGGGGTAAAGGACCTTCTCTCTTCTAAGCTTAAGTTATTGATGTGTTGAAATAAGGCCAAACGGATAGCAGAAGCAAAGGAGAGGGCAGTTCTTGCAGAAAAGGCCTGGGCTATAACGGAGAAAAACACACCAAGGACAGCAAAAAGCAATAAAAGGCCTCCCTGATAGATAATGATATGGACTTGCTCTTGTCTTATCCCCTGATCAATGATTCGGGCGATGAAGAGAGGAACAACAAGTTGGGTGAGAGCCTCGAACCACTTGAATAAAGGAGCGAGAAAGGCTTCTTTTTTGTAAGGTTTAAGGAAAGACCAAAATATTCCCATACTTTTCTCCTTTCAGACGATATTATTGTATTTTGTGTTAGTATTACTATATTACCACTATTAGACAGAACTAATCACCCAAGGAGGGGATTAGATGGAAAAAGCTTGTTTAACTTTTTTACCAAATGTATCTCTTTTAAAACCCAATGACGTTTTAGGGCAGTCAGCTTGTCCATTTTGTCAGTTGACTGCTCTAGAAAAGATACTTCTAGAAGAAGGGGATGCTTTATGGGTTGAAAATAAGTATCGCACCCTAGAAGAGACCTATCAAACAGTCTTAATAGAATCTAAGGCTCATGACTTTAATCTAGCCTACTGCTCTTTAGAAAAGCTAAAAGATTTATTGGAGTTTATCTTTGCTTGTTGGGAAAAATTAGCGGCAGATAGTCGCTTTTCTTCGACACTTTTTTTGAAAAATTACGGGCCATGGAGTGGGGCAAGTTTAAGACATTCCCATAGTCAATTAGTCGCTTTAAAAAAATGGGATGTGACAAAACAAGCGGATCCTATCCATTTCGCTGGACTGGATCTTTATCAAGGAGAAGGGGTATCCGCTACTCTTTCTACTCAGCCAATTATGGGCTATACCGAGTTAAATATCTCTTTTGAACCCAAGGGATCGGTTGAGGAATTAGCCGAACTCTTGCAAGCTTTAGTCATCTTTATTTTAAATCAACAAGCCGATAGAAAAGAAGGCTCTTATAATCTGTTTGGCTGGAGATATTTAGACCATTACCAATTTAAACTCGTCCCACGTTATATTGATTCAGCCTATTTTGTAGGTTTTGGGATTGCCCAAGTTTTCCCCATGGATAAGTTAGAAAAAATGGCTGAAGATATTCGTTCCCATTATTTGAAGGAACTACTGAATAGGCAATAGAGGGGATTTAGAAATTAGTTGAAAGCTAGTTTTGAAATGACTAAGAGGGGATTTAGAAATTAGCCGAAAGCTAGCTTTGAAATGACTAAGGGGAATAAAGAAAACGATAACGAGACAGAAGGCAAGTCATCATAATGGAGGAAAGTATGGAAGAGATTGTAGAGAAGTATCTTAAAACTTTTGTTTGGAAAGCTATTGATCTAGGATTGTTGAGAGAGATGGATCGAGTCTACTGCTTGAATCGTTTAATGGATAGACTAGCTTTGGATGTCTTAAGTGATAGGGTTAAAAGTTTTCAAAATAGAGAGAAATATCGTTTGAAAGATTTAGCAGAGTTTTTGATAGAGAATGCCAAAAAAAGGGGTTTATTGGAAGATTCTCAAGTTGAAGCTGATATATTATTAGGGCAGTTGATGGATAGCGTAATGGATCGTCCCTCTCTAATCGATGAAACCTTTTGGCAATTATATAGAGAAGATCCTAAAAAGGCGACAGATTGGTTTTATGATTTCAGTCAAACGGTAGACTATATTAAGACAGATCGGATTGCTCAAAACATCAGTTATAAGCATCAATCGAAATATGGAGAAATTGATTTGACGATCAACCTGTCTAAGCCGGAGAAAGACCCTAAGAAGATAGCGGAACTTCAGAAAATAAAGAGTATGGACTATCCTAAATGTCCCCTATGTATTGAAAATGAAGGATTTCGTGGTAATGCTGGGCATGCCCCTCGTGCGAACCACCGAGTCATTCGTCTAAAAGTATTGGAAGAAGATTGGGGCTTTCAATATTCTCCTTATAGTTACTTTAATGAACATTGTATCTTCCTTTCACAGACTCACCATCCTATGCTGGTTAATGGGAGGTGTTTAGCTAAATTGCTGTCGATTGTTGAACAAATGCCTCATTATTTTGTGGGATCTAATGCAGGTTTACCAATTGTCGGAGGGTCTATCTTAAGCCACGATCATTACCAAGGAGGACGTTATCACTTTGCCATGGAAAAAGCTAAAGTGTTAAAAAGCTACACTTGGCCAAATTATCCTGAAGTATCTGTGGAACAACTTTATTGGCCTTTATCTGTTGTGCGTTTGCGTTCTGTTCATAAGGAGCAACTTCTCGAAGCTTCCGAAAAAGTAATGACAGACTGGTCGAATTACTCAGATCCAAGTCAACATATTTTTTCCAAGACAGATGGTGTTGACCATAATGCTATTACGCCAATTGTTCGTAAAAAAGGAGAGGCCTTTGAAATGGATCTTGTCTTGCGCAATAATTTAACGACTTCGGAATTCCCAGATGGTTATTTCCATCCGCATCCAGATGTGCAACATATTAAGAAGGAAAATATTGGCCTGATTGAAGTCATGGGTTTAGCTGTTTTGCCGGCTCGCTTGAAGAGAGAAATAAAAGCTCTGACAAAAGCTTTATATCAAGGGACTGAAGAAGTGGACGCCAAGCATCTTAACTGGTTAAAGGATTTAAAAGCAAGTTACCAGCCTGAAAGCTTGGAAGAGGCAGAGGCAATAGTTAAAAATTCAATGGGGGATATTTTTATACGGGTCTTGGAAGATGCAGGGGTATTTAAGCAGACTAATGAAGGACAGCTAGCTATGCAGGAGTTCGTTGAAAGTTTAGGAGCACATTTATTAGATCTGGATCAAGAGACTGATGAAGAGGCTATTTAAGTTCATAAATCGTTGGAAGAGGAGGGGGAACTATGCAGGAAGAACATATAGAGAAGGCGAAAAAAGAAGGCATAGAAGGCCAGTCTAAGAAAGAGGGGGAAGACTTATTATGCCAAGAGGGAGATAGTCATCAGCCTGAAGTTATTAAAGGCAAGGGTCTCCAGTCTTCAGACGACTCGATTAGAAAAGACTTGGATAAAAAAGAGTCAATAAGAGATGAAGAGCTAGACAACTTAGGGGAAAATTGTCATAAAATGAGTGGGAAAGAGTCTATCCCCTTAGAAAGAAGACTTTCTTTTCAAGAAGACCCATCCATTAAAAATGGCCTGAAAAAGCTGCTCAAATGGTTGTTTATGTTTTTCCTGTCTCAACTACCAATGATTGGAATCATCATGTTGATGAAGCTAGTGGGTAAGATTTCAGGGGGCGTCTTATTTTTATTAACGGCTAGTTTAATTTTACTAGCTTTTTTACTAATGAAGTTTATGTGGAAAGGCTATGTAAAAGAAACAAGAAATAAGGACAATTTTGCCCCTTTGACATTTAGAGACTTCAAAGCAATTCTTGTCTATTTTCTTCTGATGAGGGTATACGTCCTTGCTCTTTCTAGTTTTAATCAGTTGATTTTTAAACAAGGCGTATCAGCAAATGATCAGGCTATTTATGCGATCAGTGGTCAAAATAACCCAGTATTTTTGCAAGTTACCTTTTTCTTTTTTATTGGACTTGTGGCTCCTTTAATGGAGGAAATGGTTTTTCGTGGGTATTTGACAGGTCTTTTCTTTAAAGTGGATGCTTTTTTATTGCCCTTAGTGGTCAGCTCGTTTATATTTGGACAACTTCATGCTAGTCACAATATAGTGGAAGTTTTGATGTATTTCGGCCTTGGTGTAGGATTATTTCTGGCTTATCATAGAAGGCGAAATTTAAAGGACGCTATGCTACTTCATTTCTTGAATAATGGGACGGCTGTCTTAGTTCTTTTATGGGTTTATTTAAAAGGCCTTTTGATGTAGAGATAGATCATTTAAGGGGATTGTTTAAAGTTCTTAAGCAATAGTTTAGAGTGAATTTGTGTTTTTCAAAAAAGAATAGGCATAAGAAAAATTAGGCAACAAAAAAAGTAGCAGCTCTATGATCTGCTACTTTTTTTAAAAGATTCTTGTCACCTCCCCAGTAACAAGAATCTAAATAAGTCAGTTGCTATTTGATGGCTTCGGAGAGGAATTAAGATGGAAACAATTCCGTTCTGCGACTGTGACGTTTGCGTACTTTCACACGAATGTCAATAGTGCCACCAGCAGCTGTTACAATTTGATGTAAAGTTTTCAAGCTGATATTTTGCTTACCTGTTTCGATCTTAGCAATGTAAGATTGGTTTTTGTTGCAGGCTTTCGCTAGTTCTTGTTGAGTAAGACGTTTTTTACTGCGAAGTTCTAATAAAACATTGGCAGCTAGTTGATTAGCATAAGCTTCGTCATCCATAGCTGTGTTAGTGATGTTGTTTGGATCAACTGTTGTCATTTGTTATCGTCCTTTCTTTTGTTAGCAGACTTTCTAGTTAGTTTTTGATAGGATAGCACTATCAATTTTCTAACTATTCATCTGTGTCCATCTAAAGCAACTACCATATCACTTATATAATAGAACGAGAGAGTGAAAATTTCAACACCTATTTAAGAAATATGATAGAAAAATTCCATAACTTTACTCTTAAAGAAAAGAAAACGCTATAAAAAGCTTTCTTCTCTATTCGTATTATAACAGAACAAGTATACAAAGGCGACAATTTTTAAAAAAATTAACTAATTAATCGTCTAATCTAGTTGGGCATAGGGATTAAGCATGCTGAAGTCATGTTTCCTTTTAAAAAAAATCATCAAAAATTCAACGAATGGGTCTATTCGGAAAAGACTAGTTCAAATGGATTTTGACTTTAAGGAAGCTTTTATAGGAGATATAGCTGTAACAAAAAAGTAACTTGCGTTTGTATTGTTCGCTCAAAATGTTATATAAGGTCATATGAGTGATGGGAGAAGTAAATCTTTTAGCAATAGCTCCTGTAGAAGGGGAGTAAAAATAGCGTAAGCGATATTTTTACGTCAGCCCCATCTATAAGTTCGAAGTGCACAGATAGATGGATGGCTGCCCTTCTGAAGGGAAAAATGATGGGACGAATAGGAGCATCTTTTTTATGAGTCGCTGAAGCACAAGTTTTATCTAACTCGACCAGCTCTAATTGGTCTAGTTGAAACTGGTAAGCATGCCGTTTTGTTTCTATAAAAGCGCATTCTTCCATCAAGCGGACTTATGTATTCTAACAGTCTGATTACTACTAATGCAAGTTAAATGATGAATTGAGCGGATTACTTTTATCACCTGCTGGATGAAAGGACTTTTGATAGATAAATAAGACTTAGTTGAAGAAAGGGAGCTAGTTGCCAGCAGAATTCGTTGCATGACATGGATCAATTGATATGGTCCTGTCGTCTTTCTACTCTATCTAGGGGCAAATGTGGGGGAGGACTTTGTGAGAATAAAGAAATTCTTTGTGTTCGGTAAAAAAAATCTAAAATGTGCTTAGCTCTTGTAAAAGCTATTGGGACGCTAAAAATGAAAGATTTGATTTGAAGGTTTTAAACAGCTCGAAAATAAAGATAGCGATTAAAAGCCCATGCCTAAAGGGTTTTCACAATATCTAGTGGTTTTAAAATAATTATAGCCCTAGATATTGTGTTACACCTATAAACTTGCTACAATGGCACTATAGGAGGCTGAGTTTATGGAACAAACCTTAAGCAATTATACACGTGAAACGAATTCTCATCTGGCGGTCATCAAAAGAGATGGTCGGATGGTTCCTTTTAATGATGAAAAAATTTATAACGCAATTATAAAGGCAGCTCAACAGCTTTATCCACGAATCGATGCTATTTTGATGAATGAAATTAACGACGTGATGGATGATGTTAATGAAGAAATTGCCTCAAGATTCCACGAAGATATTAAAATTTACGAAATTCAAAATATTGTTGAACACACCCTTTTGGAGCATGGCAAGACCACTTTAGCAGAAAGTTATGTGGGTTATCGCTTGAAACGTGATGTTGAACGAGCCAAGGCTACGGATGTCCGTTACACTATTCAAAAGCTCTTAAAGAAGGACGCTACTGTTGTGAATGAAAATGCTAATAAGGACTCCAAGGTCTTCAATACCCAACGAGACCTTACAGCAGGGACAGTAGCTAAGGCTATGGGCTTGAAGATGATGCCTAAGCATGTGGCCAATGCTCACTTAAAAGGGGATATTCACTACCACGATTTAGACTATCAACCTTATATGCCTTTAACCAATTGTTGCTTGATTGACTTTAAGGGGATGTTTGAGAAGGGCTTTAAGATTGGGAATGCTGAAGTTGAATCTCCACGTTCTATTCAAACTGCAACGGCTCAAATGGCGCAAATTATTGCCAACGTGGCTTCTAGTCAATATGGAGGCTGTTCTGCTAACCGTATTGATGAAGTTCTAGCTCCTTATGCACAAATTAACTACGAAAAACATTTAAAAGACGCTAAAGAATGGGTTGATGGCGAAGAAAAGCAAAAAGCCTACGCTAAGAAGAAAACACAAAAAGATATTTATGATGCGATGCAATCCTTAGAATATGAAATTAACACCTTGTATTCGAGTCAGGGGCAAACACCATTCACAACATTGGGTTTTGGCTTAGGTACATCTGAAATCGAACGTGAGATTCAAAAATCTATCTTAAAGGTTCGGATTAAAGGGATTGGTAAAGAAGAGCGTACAGCCATCTTCCCTAAATTGATCTTTACTTTAAAGAGAGGATTGAACTTAGAGCCAGGTGATCCTAACTATGATGTCAAAGAATTAGCCTTAGAATGTGCAACCAAACGCATGTATCCAGATGTGCTTTCGTATGATAAAATCGTTGAATTGACTGGAAGTTTCAAAGTGCCTATGGGTTGTCGTTCTTTCTTGCAAGGTTGGAAAGATGAAAATGGCAAGGAAGTTAATTCTGGTCGGATGAATTTAGGGGTAGTGACCCTTAATTTGCCACGGATTGCCTTAGAATCTAAGGGGGATAAAGAAAAATTCTGGTCTATTTTTGAAAGCAAGATGAAAATATGCCACGATGCCCTTGTTTATAAGGTGAATCGCACCAAGGAAGCTACACCATCTAACGCACCGATTCTTTATCAATATGGAGCTTTTGGGAAACGACTTGCTCCAACAGACGATGTGGATGAATTATTTAAGAATGGGCGGGCGACAGTTTCATTAGGCTATATTGGTCTTTATGAAGTAGCGACAGTTTTTTATGGTCCGGAATGGGAGCATAATGCAGAAGCTAAACAATTTACTTTGGATATTGTCAAGTCTATGAAGGAACAATGCGATGAATGGAGCGAAGAATATGGCTACCATTTCAGTATATATTCCACACCAAGTGAAAGTTTGACCGATCGTTTCTGCCGTTTGGACACGAAGAAATTTGGATTGGTTCCAGATATTACTGACAAAGAATATTACACGAACTCCTTCCACTATGACGTTCGGAAACAACCTACTCCATTTGAAAAATTGGATTTTGAAAAAGATTATCCGAAATATTGCAGTGGTGGCTTCATTCATTACTGTGAATATCCGGTTTTAAGGACAAATCCAAAAGCTTTGGAAGCTGTCTGGGATTATGCCTATGATCGTGTGGGATATTTGGGAACCAATACGCCTATTGATAGATGTTACAAATGTGGATTCCAAGGGGAGTTCAATCCAACTGAACGTGGCTTTGAATGCCCTAAGTGTGGTAACAATGATCCAAAGACTTGCGATGTGGTTAAACGGACTTGCGGTTATTTAGGTAACCCTCAAGCTCGTCCTATGGTTCACGGTCGCCATGAAGAAATTCGCCATCGGAAGAAACATATGAAGGGCCTGGAAAATAATGATACGCAATCCCTTGCCACAGGAATGGCTTAGTAAAGATTATTCTCAACATAAAATAGCGGATTACAAACCTTACAATTTTGTTGATGGAGAGGGTGTCCGCTGTAGCCTGTATGTTTCAGGTTGCCTATTTGCCTGCCCTGGCTGTTACAACAAGGTAGCGCAAAATTTTAACTACGGTCATCTCTATACAAAAGAATTAGAAGATCAAATTATTGAGGATTTGAAAGCCCCATACTGTCAAGGTTTGACCCTCTTAGGTGGAGAGCCATTCATGAATACAGAGGTTTGTATTTCCTTATGTCAAAGGATTCGGAAAGAATTTGGGAGAGACAAGGATATCTGGTCATGGACGGGTTATACCTGGGAAGAAATGATGTTAGAATCTGAGGATAAGTTACAACTTTTATCCTTGATTGATATTCTTGTGGATGGGCGATTCGCCTTGGAATTGAAGGATTTAACGCTTCAATTCAGAGGATCTGCCAACCAACGAATTATTGATGTCCCAAAGTCCCTTGAAAAAGGTGAAGTTGTGATATGGGACAAATGTGTCGATAGTCAGAGGTACTTTAAATTATAAGCAATTTATCAACTTTTATTGTTGGTAAATTCTTCAGAAAAAAGAAAGGGCGATGAAACTTAATCGCCTTTTCTTTTTTTAATAAAAACCTAATAAAAAGAAGGACGCTATGGACTAAATTGCTTTTTTCTACGACGATAACTAGAAGAATATTTTACAGATATATAAAAGGTTTATCGGGATAGAGAATCGGCGTATTAAACATGGTTATAGTGACACTTATTTTATGATAATCTAGTTAAAAATAGAATGGATATTTTTTATAAATCCATTGACAATATAAAAAAAGAAGAGTAACATATCATTGAAATCAAATATGGAGGAGGAATATTTATGATTAAATTTGATAAAGAAAAGAAATTGATAACAATTGGCTTGGAAGATGAAGAAAAAGAAAAGAGCCTTGAAAAATGGACCTTTATTCAAATATACAAATCTTCTTCAAATAGATATATAGATGTTAATCTAGGGAAAAAGAAAGAAAATATACAGCATGTGGCTTTCGAATAGAAAAGAAAAAAAGAAATGGGGGGAAGAGCTAGAACAATTATTGGATACTTTTTTACCCCTATTTTCTCGTATGGATGACAAAGACTATGAAAAAATGAATGCTGAATTAGTTTTTGCTAGTATTTTCTCGAAAAAGCCATCTGAAGACGAGCAAGGGACGATAGAAGAATTTTTTGAAGAAGTAAATGGTCGTTCGATTAGTGAACTTGATCCAGCTATTCTTATGCTTCTCAGCCTTTATCGGCAAAGGTTTAAGTCAACTGGAATCGACCAGGGAGCCGATAACCCAAACGGACAAGAGACTTATAAGCAAGTTATTCCATCTGATGGGCGATCTTTTCAAGATAAATTCTCTCTAGACGGACAGGAGCGTTATAGTTTAGATATTTCTGTAAAAAACTCCTTCAATCAAGTGGAATTAATGACCTATCAGTCTATGCTTGAGAAGAAATATGCGTCTAGAGTAGAAGAGTTTTTAAGATCCGATATCTATGATCGAGTGAAAGATGGTCTTATAGATAGAGAAGAAATGTATATCCTGACGCATTGGGTCTTTTATTTATCTTATTTAAATGAGTTTCCTGAATTTTTCTCTTACTTCCCTGAAAAAGGGCAGAAACTGCTGGAGCAACGTTTATCTAGCTACACTGTCTCATGCTTAATTAAGGAAGATTATGACTTATTGGCTGAACTATTGCTCTGCTATCTTTTAATGGGACAGTCAGTAAAAATGACATATGATTCCATTTTTAAAAAAGCGTTTCGTCAGTTATACCATTTCATGAAAAAGTTGGAAGAAACTACCAAATCGCATGAGTTGAGTGAGATAAGTGGTTATTACCATACGGTTCTCGTCTTAAAAATGGTCAAGGACTTAATAGAGGTAAGTGAATGAACGACTATTGGGGAAAAAACTTAAGAGAAAATAGCTGTCATCTTTTAAAGAGAGCGCTAAAGGAACATACAGTAGAAAGTTTACTCTTAGCGTATTTTTTTTACTCTTTAAAAGAGAAAAGGGAGCAATTGAAGGCACATTGGGAGCCACTCACCTACAAGATAAATAAGTTATCGGTGAATGTGGTGGATATTGATCCACTGGAATATCAAAGCATCGTGGAGGAACTCCTTAAAAACTATATTGTTTATGACTATCGGCCAAGTGAAATAGAGTGCCGGCTATTAGAGGGCATGGCGCTGAGCCTCTTGAGTCAAGAGGATGACAGATGCTTTTTTAATATTGCCTTGCTTTTACTGTTTGAAAAAAATTCGAGTATCAACTGGAAGTCATATGTAAGGAATAGAAAGAAAGAAGACGATCTTGTGGCACTTGCGCAAGGGATTCTGCAAATTATTGGCTAAGGCCAAGCTGTAAGGAGGGGTTTCATGAATTCGTACCGTCAGTATAGAAAGTTATTTTTTAAAAATAATCGTTTAGTGGTTTTTTTAACAGTTGTGATCTATATTTTTACCGCACTTATTAATTTAGGGATTTCTGTAGGGCTACAACTTGTTTTTGATTATATGGCTGGGAAAAGTAGCTATAGTTTTTTAATGATTTTATTAGCTTTTGTGGGTTTGCTTTTTGTGACAGGAGTGAAGGCTATAGGGGAATATCACTTCTATCCTAGATTTTTGGAAAAAGCAATGAATCAGTACAAGGAAGTCTTTATTCGACAATTGTTAGAGAAAAATTTAGCAGACTATAACGCTGCTAATTCTGCGACCTATTTGTCTATTTTTACGAACGATTGTGAGAGAATTCAGGAGAATTACCTCAAGAAAATTTTTGATGCGATCCTCCAAGTTGTGATGTTAGTGGGATCTTTATCTTTAATGCTTTACTACAGTCCTTTATTAACCTTAATAGCTATCCTGATTTCGATGGTTCCAGTCTTTGCTTCTGTTTCCATGGCTAATCAGTTAGCTGAAAGAGAAGAAACGGTTGCAAGAAATAACGAAAATTATGTATCCCTTACGAAAGATATTCTCAATGGGATGTCAGTGGTGAAAAGCTTTAAAGCAGAAGAGGAAGTAGCAGGCTTATATGAAGATCGGTCCAAAACACTTGAAAAGGTGAAAAAGAATCGAGAACAAAGTCGAATTCTTGTCAATAGCTTAGGGGAAGGGGCAGGTTTAATTGCCCAATTTGGTGTTTTGCTGGCTGGGGCTTGGTTAGTGCATCAGCAATCCTCTACTTTAACAGCAGGTATGGTCTTAGCTTTCACGAATTTAATGAATTTTGTTTTGCAACCTATTTCTGTCTTGCCACAATTGATCGGACAAATGAAGGGCGCTCAAAAGCTCATAGTTAAAATGGCTGATCAAATTGGCTCTACTAAAAGAGATGAGGATAAAACAGATTTATTAGAACTAGGAGAAGGAATACGTTTAGAGAATGTGTCTTTTGCTTATACAAAAGACGAGCATTTGGCTGTAGATAGTTTGAATTTAAATTTACTGGCGGGGAAATCTTACGCGATTGTTGGGGGATCTGGTTCAGGGAAGAGTAGCTTGATTCATTTGCTAATGGGTTATTATACTGATTATCAAGGGCAAATTCTGGTTAATGGTAAGGAACTACGTCAAGTGAGCAAAGAATCTCTTTATGATAAATTGACCTTGATACAACAATCCGTCTTTATTTTTGATTCTAGTATAAAAGACAATATTACTCTGTTTAAAGATTTTCCGGCATCGGAGATCGATCGTGTCGTTGAATTGGCTGGGCTATCCCCATTAGTTGAAGAAAAAGGATTAGCTTATAGCTGTGGTGAAAATGGGAACCGACTATCTGGTGGTGAAAAGCAACGTATCGCGATTGCTAGAAGTCTACTCAAACATGCTGAAGTTTTGCTAGTTGATGAAGCCACCTCAGCTCTTGATAATGAGACAGCTGCTACTATTAATCAATCTATTTTGGATTTGAAGGATATGTTACGTGTGGTGATTACCCACCGTTTGGACGAACAAAGTCTCAAGCAATACGATCAAATTCTCGTCATGAAAAAAGGGCGCTTGATTGAAGTGGGTAGTTATGAAGAATTAATGGCAGAAAAAGGCTACTTCTATTCCTTATATACTGTGTCGAAGTAGTATGGTTAGAAGCATTTAAGAAGATGTTAATGGAAATCTGGGCTACATATCTTGTGTGGTTTAAAGTGTCTTGGATACTTAAACGGCAAGTGTAAGCTAGAGATAAATAAGTTATATAGGGAAAGCCAGGGATTAGGAAAGCTTTAGTCACTAATCTTTGGCTTTTTTGGCACTTTGTCAAATTCACCAACAACAAAAAGTATAGAGCCCAAAAAGTATAGAGACGAAAAAAGGCTAGGTTCAAGCTGAACCTAGCCTTTTACTTTGAATTTGTAATAATCCCAACGTTTATGGGTGATGATATATTCAAGGGGTTTGTCATTAAAGGATGAACGGGTGAGTTTGACTTGTTTAACAATAGGGTCATTTGAGGGGAGGTCTAAAAGAGTAGCGACTTCTTTAGGTGCAGGGTAAAGAATTTCATTAGTTTCCTCGTAAGGTTCTTCAGACATATGGATGCCGAAGTCAACTTTGATCCGATTGTAAATAGATGAGTAAGCATTTTTTGGAAGATTGGTATTGACCAAATGACTGTTGAGGTAGGTCTTGTGGTAAATGAAAGGAGTGCCATTCACTGACCGAATACGACGGATGCAGTAGTAGTGATCTTTAGCTGTTAATTCTAATAATTGGAGGATTTTTGGGTCGTCTCCCTTGTCAATAGACAGAACGGTTACTTTTTCTTTTTCAAGGGGGTAAACTTCAAGATCCGAAAACTCGACAAGGCGTCCTTTCCTTGAGCGAGAAATAAAAGTACCTTTCCCTTGATAGCGGACGAGATAACCTTCTTGAACCAATTCGTTTAGAGCTCGAATGACCGTAATGGAGCTCACTTGGTAGAGGTGAACTAGCTCAGCCTCAGTGTAGAACCGGTCTCCACTCTCAAATTTTCCCGATATAATCTCACTTTTGAGCTTGTTTCTGATAATTTGGTATTTTGGTAATCGCATTATTTGACTCTCTTTTCCTATGGTTGCTTAAAATAGTTTATATTCGCGTTTTTTTGTAAAAAAGTTTACTTCATTATGGCTTGCGTATAATCGAACAAAGGACTTGATAAAAAATAAATTTAAAAGTTGGGAAAAAGCTTTAAATATCAATAAAATCAAGCTTCTTTAATGGCTCTTGCTTTTTTGATCTAGGAATATTTCACAAGGTTTGATATACTAAATAAGTGGACATCAATAGGTATTTTTCCTGTTTTTGTGGCTTGTAATTTCTTTGCCTCTTGTCCCGTCTAGTCCTATTCTAGCATATTTTACCTGCTAAAAAATCCTTGACTTGTCAAAAAAAACAACTTAATATATTAATATAATGAAAGCGGTTTACAAGGAGGGGTGATAGTGGATAAATTTGAAATCCGAGAAGATTTTCTTATGAATGGAAAAGCTTTTAAGATTCTCTCTGGAGCTATTCATTATTTTCGAGTGCCGAGAGATGATTGGCAGCATTCTCTGTATAATTTGAAGGCACTTGGCTTTAACTGTGTGGAGACTTATGTGCCATGGAATCTTCATGAAGCAGAAAAAGGGCACTTTGATTTTGAAGGAGCTTTAGATCTGCCGGCGTTTCTAAGTCTAGCAAAAGATATGGGGCTTTATGCCATTGTAAGACCTTCGCCTTATATTTGTGCAGAATGGGAATTTGGTGGCTTTCCAGCTTGGTTATTACAAGAAGATTGTCACATTCGTTCTTCTGATCCCAAGTATCTAGCTCATGTTTCTGCTTATTATGATGAGCTACTTCCACGTTTAGTAAAACATCAGCTAGACCATGGAGGCAATATTCTCCTCTTTCAAGTGGAAAATGAGTATGGATCCTATGGGGAAGATAAAAAATATCTCCGCCTTTTAAGTCAAATGATGAGGGATAAGGGATTGACGATGCCCTTTGTCACATCAGATGGCCCCTGGAAAGCTTGTCTAAGAGCGGGTAGCTTAGTGGAGGATAATATTCTTGCTACTGGAAACTTTGGCTCTAGGGCAGCTGAGAATTTTAGAGAGCTGAGAAATTATTTAGAAGAACATGGGAAAAAGTGGCCTTTGATGTGCATGGAATTTTGGGATGGCTGGTTTAATCGATGGAATGAACCACTTGTCACAAGAGATAAACATGAATTGGTGGATGCCGTGCGAGAAGCTATTAGCCTTGGTTCGATTAATCTCTATATGTTTCATGGAGGGACAAACTTTGCTTTTATGAATGGTTGTTCAGCTCGAGGGAATCACGATTTACCACAAGTGACTTCCTATGATTATGGGGCACCATTGGACGAACAAGGTAATCCAACGGCCAGCTACTATGCTTTGCAGGAGATGATGAAGAAAGACTTTCCTGAATATCCTACTATGGAGCCACGGGTGAAAACTTGCCTATCGCCTAGGACATGGTCTTTAACTGGCAAAGTTAATCTCTTTTCTACATTAGACAAGATTTCTCAACCGATTCATTGCCTTTATCCCAAAACGATGGAAGAGTTAGGACAAGGCTATGGTTATCATCTCTATAGAACTCATTTTCAAAAGGACGCTGATCAAGAAAAATTACGCTTGATCGACGGAAGAGATCGAGCCCAAGTCTTTCTTAATGGCAAGAAAGTCGCTACACAGTATCAGGAAGAAATTGGCCAAGAAATTGTATTGGATCTTATTCAGGAAGAGAACCAATTAGATGTCCTCATTGAAAATATGGGACGGGTCAATTATGGAGCTAAACTTTTAGCAGATACTCAGCGAAAAGGGCTCAGACAAGGAGTGATGTTAGACTTGCACTTCTTGCAAAATTGGCAACAATATAAACTACCCTTTACTGATGATTCTCAGATTGATTTTGATGGCGAATGGACAGTTGGTCAGCCTGCTTTTTATCGTTTCGAAGGAGATCTTGAAGAAGTAGCTGATGCCTATCTTGACCTATCAGAATTTGGAAAGGGATTTGTTTGGGTGAATGGCATCAATATTGGACGTTTTTGCCAACTAGGGCCGACCTTGTCCCTGTATGTTGCTAAAGGATTTTTGAAAGAAGGGAGAAATGCGATCGTTATATGTGAGACAGAGGGA
This sequence comes from Atopobacter sp. AH10, assembly GCF_003664595.1. Lineage (GTDB taxonomy): Bacteria > Bacillota > Bacilli > Lactobacillales > Aerococcaceae > Atopobacter. The sequence continues at coordinate 59,914 of NZ_QXPZ01000001.1, read as the reverse complement.
ATTGCTTCAGATGTCTTAAGATTTTTAGACAAGCCCTTATTAAAAGACATGCATAAAGGAGAATGATTTTATGGCTATTATTGGTGTACGTATCGATGGACGATTGATTCATGGACAAGTGGCAAACTTGTGGACAACAAAATTAGAAATTAGCCGCATCATGGTGGTGGATAACCAAGTAGCAGAATCCGCTGTAGAAAAATCCGGTTTGAAACTCGCTACTCCAGCTGGGGTTAAATTGTCTGTCCTGCCAGTGGAAAAAGCTGCAACGAATATTTTAGCGGGCAAATATGACTCTCAACGATTACTCATTATTGCTAAGCGCCCACAAGTATTGTATGAATTAGTAGAAAAAGGCGTTCCTATAGACACGATCAATGTGGGTAATATGTCTCAAACAGATCAAACAAAGCATATTTCTCAATCGATCAATGTTTTACCTGAAGATGTTGAAACTTTCCAAAAATTACGGGACAAGGGTGTTAAATTAACAGCACAAATGGTTCCAAGTGACGATATTAAAGATTTATGGACTTTATTAGAAAAATAGATAGGAGGATGGAATCATGAGTATTCAATGGTGGCAGATCTTATTACTTTCTTTATACGCCGGCTATCAAATTTTAGATGAATTACAAATTTACTCCTCACTTAGCGCTCCAGTCTTTGCTGGTTTGTTTGCGGGTTTGGTAATGGGCGATGTCAAAACAGGACTTTTTATTGGCGGTAGCATGCAATTAACCGTTTTAGGGGTTGGGACATTTGGTGGTGCTTCCCGTATTGATGCCAACTCTGGTACAGTACTCGCTACGGCCTTTGCAGTAGCGACAGGCATGGATCCACAACAAGCCATTGCTGCCATTGCCGTTCCAGTAGCTGCCTTGATGATTCAATTGGATATCTTGGCTCGTTTTGCTAATACGTATTTTGCTCACAAAATTGATAAAAATGTTGAAAACTTTGAATACAAGGCTATTGAACGCAATTTCTTGCTAGGGGCTTTACCATGGAGCTTGTCACGTTTAATTCCTGTATTCTTAGCCCTTGCTATTGGTGGACCATTCGTTCAAAAAATTGTAGATGTTTTGAATGGACCGTTAGCTTGGTTAGGGAATGGATTAACGGTTGCTGGGGCTACTTTACCAGCTGTTGGGTTTGCTATTTTACTACGTTATTTACCAGTCAAAAAACACTTGCCATATTTAATTCTAGGCTTTACCCTAACAGCTTTGCTCACAACTGTATTCGGAAATATTCAAGTGCTTGGTTCTGGTGTCGCTTCTGTTGCTAAGGATTTCCATCATGTCTTTAATGGTATGCCAATGCTTGGGGTGACTTTGCTAGGTTTTGCTTTAGCCTTTATTAGCTATAAGAGATCTATTGAAAACAAACAAGCTGCGGCATTTAAGCCAAGTCAAGCTCAAGTCTCTGAGGAAGGAGAGATTGAAGATGATGAACTCTAATCCTAATACTAGACCAACAACTGGTTATAAACTCACTAAAGAAGACTTTAAGCAAATTAACCGCAGAAGTTTGTTCGGCTTCCAATTAGGTTGGAACTATGAACGGATGCAAGCTTCTGGTTATCTCTACACGATTTTGCCACAATTGCGTAAAATTTATGGGGATGGCACACCTGAATTGAAGGAAATGATGAAGACCCATACACAATTCTTCAATACTTCCAACTTCTTCAATACTCTTGTGACAGGGATTGACTTAGCTATTGAAGAAGATAAGGGGATATCTGGTAAAGAAACTGTCGCTGGTTTAAAAGCTGGTTTGATGGGGCCTTTCGCCGCTATTGGGGACTGTATCTTTGCAGCCTTGATTCCTGCTATTTTTGGTGCCATTGCTGCTAATATGGCTACACAAGGGAACCCATTCGGTATTTTCTTGTGGATTGCCGCTCAAATCGCTGTAATGGCCTTTCGTTGGAAACAACTAGAATATGCCTACCATGAAGGGGTAGATTTGGTGACCAATATGCAAGACCGCTTGCATGCGATTACCGATGCGGCTACTTTGTTAGGGGTATTCATGGTTGGGGCTTTGGTTGCAACGATGGTTAATGTGCACTTTGCCTTCACTCCAAAGATTGGGGATGTCACCATTGACTTCCAAAACTATCTGGATATGATTATGCCTCGCCTTTTACCTGCAGCTATTGTAGCTTCTATCTACTGGTTGCTTGGGAAGAAGAACATGACTTCAACAAAAGCTATCTTTATTGTTTTGATCGTATGTATCGTTTTAGGTGGCTTGGGCATTATTAGTAAATAAGCTTTGAAATTGGAGAAAAGGGGGGAATAGGAGTTCCTCCCTTTCTTTATCTTAGTTATAGTAAGTCTTGGGGGAAAACTGACAGATTTTAAAAATAATTGGAGAAGCTATGGGCTTAAAAAATGGTAAAATAAAAGAGCGGAAATATTAACCGCCCGTCTAATGTATACAGGATTTCAAAAAAATAAGCATTAGTCGATTATAAAAGATAGAAAAGAGGAAATAATATGAGTCGTTCTCTCGTTTTAATCAGCCACGGTCGTTTTTGCGAAGGTTTGAAAGAAAGCACTGAAATGATTATGGGGCCACAAGACAATATTTATACCGTGGCTTTACTTCCTTCAGAAGGTCAAGATGATTTCCGTAAGAAATTTGAAGATGTGACCAAAGATTTGGACGATTATGTTGTTTTTGCGGACTTGATGGGTGGAACCCCTTGCAATGTGGTTTCTCGCTTGATTTTAGAAGGTAAAAATATTCCTCTTTATGCGGGTATGAACATGCCAATGGTTATTGGTTTCATTAATGCTGAGCTCATTGGGGAAGAAAAAGATTATATCAAGGCAGCTACTAATAATGTCGCCTATGTCAATGAAGTGATTTCCAATGTAGATGATGACGAAGATGAGTAGGAGCAATAAGTCTAGCAAGTCCTACTTTATAAAGATAGCTATAAAAAGAAACCCGAGATCCAGCAGATGGATTTGGGGTTTCTTTTTCATGGAAAAGTTTAAAAGGAGCCAAGAAAGCTATCAGTCTCGTCCCTTAAGTATAGAGGACTCTTTATGTAAAAGTTAGGACGAGAAAAGGAAGCTATAGAGAAAGGGATCTTGAGAAGATTAGCGCTTGTTATAAAATACCAATACAAGAAAGATCCCGAAAATGATTAGTTCAAAGATGGCTGCAAGGATTAAATAATGACGGAATTGCTGAACAATTCTTTGCTGAGCTTTGGCGTTTTCTGCTTTAGCCATTTGAACAACATAGTAGAGAGAAAGGAAAAGAGGCAGTAGAGCTAGGAGAGGGAGGAGAATAAGGTAGGAAAGCATAGAAGACCTTCTTTCTTTAGATATAGTGTTGGCTACTTGTAGAAAAATACTTAGCTAGAAATGACTGGCTACTAAAGTCTGGCACTGAATTTGTCAATGGCTTTTGCTGGATAGAAGGAAATAAATTATTGTGCTGCTTACACTAGGGAAGAACAGCTATAGAAAAAAATGTGCTGTTGACACTAGGAGAGAATAGCTATCGAAAAATGTGCTGTTGACACTAGGAAAGAACAGCTATCGAAAAATGTGCTGTTGACACTAGGAGAGAATAGCTATCGAAATATGTACACTTAGAGGATAGAAGAAAGGGAAACTACAAAAAATGCTCAAGTTAGACGATAAAAGAAAGGGAAACTACAGAAAATTCTCAAGTTAGACGATAAAAGAAAGGGAAACTACAAAAAATGCTTAAGTTAGTCGATAGATGAAGGGGATCTTTAGAAAAATCTAAAGTTAGTTGACAGTAGAAGAGGGAATCTATCAAAAAACATACTGATAGTATACTTCATCTGACAAAAGACCACAATTCTATGTCTATATAAAGTTCATTAGTTCACAAAGTAACTTTTTTGTGCCATAATAATAGAAGAGGAAGAAAAGAAGCTAAAGGCATCAGAAATTCTTGTTGAGCTCTGACAGGCTAAATCAAATATTAGAGAGGTGTTAGCATGTTTGATTTAAAAGGACAAATTGCTATTGTTACAGGTGGCGCGAATGGTATAGGAAGAGGGATTGTGAATTGCCTCAATCAAGCTGGAGCTAAAGTGGTGATTGCTGACCTTGACCAGTATAAAGGCAAAAAAGTGGCTGAAGAAGTAGATGGTGATTTTATTTCAGTTGATGTGACAGTGGAAGAAGAGATGAAGCATCTTTTCAAAACTGTTAACGAGCGATATGGCAAGATAGATATATTGTGTGCCAATGCAGGCATTTTTCCTCAAGTAGCTCTTAGCGATATGACGGTAGAAGACTTTGATAAAGTATTGAATGTGAACTTAAAAAGTACTTTTTTCAGCGTGAAATATGTTGCGCCTTATATGAAAGAAAGAGGCTATGGTCGTATTGTGGTGACTAGCTCTATTACAGGTCCAATCACCGGCTACCCAGGATGGGCTCATTATGCGGCAAGTAAAGCTGGGCAATTAGGCTTTATTCATTCAGCTGCTTTGGAATTAGCTCAATATGGCATTACGATCAATGCTGTTCAACCAGGCAATATAAAAACTGAAGGCTTGATTGCGCAAGGGCAAGCCTATATGGATGGGATGAGAGCTAACATACCTCTTCATGAATTAGGTGAGCCAGAAGATATTGGTGTGGCTGCTTGTTTCTTTGCTAGTAGAGAGGCTAAATTTATTACGGGGCAAAATTTAGTGATTGATGGGGGACAAATTCTTCCTGAAGATCCAGGAGCTATTCTATAAAAGTAGGAGAGATTTTTTGACTGACGTGTTCAAAAAAGATGATGGATGGTTATATGTTAGCTACTTTGGACTAGGATTTTGCCTAGTCCATTTTTTCAACAGGAGTAGGAAAAATATTGCTAGAAATTTTAGGGAAAGAGTGCCAAAAATCCCGAAATATTAATCTTTAATGAGAGTTTTAAGTTGACTTAAAAAGCTATTGATTTTTGAAAGTAAGCGTTTTACAATGGGGTTGGTGAGCCGGACTAGCTTCTAGTGAGAAGAGTTCTCTTTAGAGTGGGACGGCCAAATACCTATCCTACTGCTAAGAAAGACGTTGCTTGATTTAGATGAGGTCTAAGGATGGGCTAACGGAAATCTTACAGGGGATGAAATGAATGGAGGAAATGGAATGGAAAAAAGTTCATGCACGACGATTTTAGTAGGTAAGAATGCCTCTTTGGATGGGTCAACTATCATTTCTCGTAATGAAGATGGTAGCGACCAACCAAATCCTCAACGTTTTGTGGTAGTGAATCCAGAAGACCAACCTAAAGTCTTCTATACCTGCCAAGGGAAAACAGAAATTCCTTTGCCAGATAACCCATTGCGCTATACCTCTACTCCAGATGCTAACCCTCATGGGGTTTGGGCTGGTGCTGGTATCAACAGTGAAAACATTGCTATGTCGGCTACTGAAACAATCACAAGCAACGCACGTGTATTAGGGGCTGACCCATATGTTGAAAATGGTATTGGTGAAGGGGATATCCCAACACTAGTTTTACCTTACATTCATTCTCCTAGAGAAGGGGTTTTACGTTTAGGGGAATTGCTTGAAACTTATGGGACTTATGAACCAAATGGGATTGCTTTCTCTGACGTGAACGAAATTTGGTATATGGAAACTTATGGCGGTCACCACTGGGCTGCTGTTCGTATTCCTGATGACGCCTTTGTTGTGGCACCAAACCGTTTGAATATTGATACCTTCGACTTTGATTCTGAAGATGTGCTTTACTCTAAGGATTTGCCAGACTTCATTGAAAGAAATAATTTGAACCCTGACTTTAAGGGCTTGAATTTCCGTCATACACTTGGTAGTTCTGATTATAAAGACCAACAATACAACAACTGCCGGACTTGGTATGTTCAAAAAGCTTTATCAGACACTAGCCGTCCATTCAATGAAGAATATCCATTTGTGGACTGCCCAGATTGCCCAGATTTGCCATTCCTCTGCTATCCAAAACGCAAGATTTCTATCGAAGATATCAAATGGGCACAATCCTCTCACTATGAAGGAACTAAGTGGGACGTTTATGGGAAATCTTCAGAAGCTGATCGCAAGAAATATCGTGCTATTGGCTTGAACCGGAACATGGAATTACACATTATCCAATTACGTCCAAATGTTCCAGAAGAAATTCAAGGGATCCATTGGTTAGCCTTTGCTTCTAACCCTTATAACAATGTTGTTCCATTCTACGCTAATGTTACGGATACTCCAGTATCTTATCGTGACACGAAGGGAACATATGACCCTAACTATTACTACTGGGTAGTTCAAACTTTAGCAGTTATTGGTGACCACAACTTTGATTTATATGGTAGCTTCTGCTATGACTTCACTAACGATATTGCACCTAAGATGCGTGAACAATTGATCGCAACAGATAAACGCATTATTGAAGAAAAATTGACTGGTCGTGAAGCACAAAAAGTTTTGGAAGAAGCTAATGAAAAGATGGCTGACGAAATGTTCAAGAAGACAGTTGATCTCTTGGGTAAATTCGTTTGCACCGCAAGCCACAAGATGGAATTACGTTACTCTTTGGCTGACTAAGCTAGTCCTTAAGGAAAATATTTAATAGTAAAAAGACAGGTGGACTGAAGAAAAGCCACCTGTCTTTTTGGCTTTTGAAGAATAAAGTCAAGTCGGTTATACTATATTCAAAAGATTTAAAGAAAAGGGGTGAGCTAGTGAAGAAAATTCAACAGACCTGTCTTTTAGGCTTTTTAGCCCTATTTTTATGGGGGAGCAATTCTATTGTAGCCAAGGAAAAGGTTAGCAACTTTCGGAATGGAAAAGAGAGTATAATTTATGGCGTTAAGTCTCTTCAGCTAGAAAAAGGTCTTCAATCGCATGTCAAAAGGGATCTTAAATCTGGGGGAAAAAGAAGATTTGTAGCAGGTCTTGAGCAAAACCATAAAACTCTTAAATCTGGGGAAAAAAGAAGATTTGTAGCAGGTCTTGAACAAGCCCATGTAACTCGAGTAGTTGATGGGGATACCATTGTCGTTGATCGAGGGCAGGGCCAAGAAAAAGTTCGTCTAATTCTTGTGAATACGCCAGAAACTGTCCATCCTAATAAACCAGTGGAATATTATGGTAAAGAGGCTTCTGATTTTACGAAAGCTCAATTAACGGATAAAGAGATCTATTTGGAAAAAGATGTGTCCGACAGAGATCGTTATGGGCGATTATTGCGCTATGTTTGGCTAGATAGACCTGAAAATAAAGAGGATTTAGAAAAGAAATGTTTTAATGCTATTTTACTCAAAGAGGGTTATGCCCAATTATCTACCTTTCCACCTGATGTGAAATATGAGCATGAGTTTTTGACTTATCAACGACAAGCTCGTGAAGCTGAAAAAGGTTTATGGTCGACTAAAAAAGAAAGCTCAAAGACAGAAGATAGAATTTCTAATGCAGAGGCTGAAGAGGGTTCTGGCTATGGCTTAGCATATGAACAAGCTAATGGGCGAATTATTGCCAATAAACGGTCAATGATTTACCATACAGCAAATGATCAAGGCTATCAGAAAGTTAAAGCTAAAAATGCTGTCTATTTTACTTCAGAGGAGGCAGCGAGACAAGCTGGATTTCGACCAGCTAAACGATAAAAAGCAGAGGGATATTTTCTCATTTTAGCCAAGGGGTTGGTGAATGGGGGAATAATGAGCGGAAAGTAGGCACATCGATGAAACGAATGGAGAAAAAATGGGGACTTGTCATAGCCTTTGCCCTCATCATAAATCTTTTTTTACCAGGAAGAGTATATGGAGAAGGTAACAGTCAGGTCTTGAAGCAAAAAATATATTCCTCCTATTTAGAAAGGTATTGGCCTTATAAAGTCTATCTTCCAGCTTCATATGGGTTAAATAAAAAAGAGCGCTATCCAGTGCTCTTCCTTTTGCATGGTTTATATGGAGATGATAAGAGCCTTTTAAATCAAGTGGCCGCAAAAGAACAGTTGGATCGTTTGTCTGAAGAAATCGGTCAAGATAGTATTGTGGTATTTGTGAACGGCTATGATAGTTTCTACTTAAATCAACCGCTTGGCTATCAAATGGAAACAGCCTTAATGAAGGAACTTTTACCTCAGATTGAAAAAGACTATCGGATTGATCCACGAGTGACCATGCATGGATTAGGTGGTTATTCGATGGGAGGCTATGGATCTGCTCGCTTAGTCTTGCGCTATCCGGATTATTTTCAAAAAGCACTTCTCATTTCGCCAGCAGTTTGGGATGATCAAGCCTCTAAAAGTCAAATTGGGAAAAACTTCCGTGTAATTAGTAGAGATTATCTGAAACTATCGAAGCTTGCTTATGAAAGCTATCTGCCAACTGTTGATATGGATAAAGATCCCTTGCATCGGGCTAGTTTTTATATAGAAAGTGGCGACAAGGATCCAATTATTCCTATTCAAGATGTAGAGGATTATGCGCTGGCTCTAGAAAGAACGGGCTATGATGTGACCTTTTTGCAAGAAGCTGAAGCAAAGCACAATTGGACTTATTGGCGAAAAGCGTTTCCGAGAGCTTTTCGTTGGTTCTTAGAACGAATCAAGGAGGATAAGGATTCGTGTCTAGAAGTTGCCACCAGGACTCCTCTTAAATCAATAAAATAAAGGATCGCCCATTATTAGGAAGGATAGGCCAAGTTGAAATGGATTTTTCATAGCTTTCAAGCTGTAAGCCTTGTTTCCTAGGGGAGTAAGAGAAAATGGATGACTTGCCTTTTGATAAGATGGAAAGTATCCCTGTAGATAGATTTGAAGGGGTACTTTTTTTGAGGAAAAATAAAAATAAACTTGGAAGGGTAAGTGATCAATTCTGGACGGGAATATACGATAAGAAATATCTTACAACTAAGGGAATTAGAATTTTAATGCGACTATCAGCTTTTTTCTATTGCTTGACTGACTTATCTTTACTAAAATGGAATTAAAGGTCTGATATGTTATGTTTCAGTTAATGCAAGTTTTTTATATCGTAGAGAAGCCGTTCTTAAAACGCTGACCTTTAAGCAAGGAAAATAATGAATCTCAGGGGGCAGAATACCGTGTCAACGAGATGGACCAAGATATTGATCTCTCTTTTGTTACTTTTATCTCTAAGTTTTATTATTGGGATTTTTTCAGATCATCTGATTCCCAAACATCGGTCGATCAAAATTGGGGCAAGCTATATGACCATGAACAATGAGTTTTATAAGATTTTAAATGCGGAAATCGAAAAGTTTGCTCAGGAAGAAAATTATAAATTATTAGTTCGTGATCCCGAATTAAATGAAGAAAAGCAAGCCCAGCAAATTGAAAGTTTTATCGAAGAAGGGGTTTCCCTTATTGTTTTAAATCCGGTGAAAAATAAAAGCCAATTAGTAGACAAGGCTTTAAAAAAAGCAGGAAAGGCAAATGTTCCTGTTGTCGTGGTTGATGCTCCTGTTGAAACAAAGGAAAAGATTGCTACTACAGTGATGTCTGATAATTATCAAGCAGGTAGATTGCTTGCTCAGCATTTGTTAAAGACTAGAAAGAATGCCCAAATTCTTATTTTAGAACATAAAGATGCGGCTTCTGGTCGAGATAGAATTCAAGGTTTTGAAGATGGGTTAAAGGGCAAGACTAATTACCGGATAGTTGGGCGTTTGGAAACTTTTGGTCAAACAGAAATAGCGATGCCACAGGTGGAAAAAGCCATAGATGAAGTTAGGCGAGTACGAAGGTTTGCATCGGAAGTGGGGCCAGATAGACCGGATTATCGGCAGATTTCTGATGAGTTCGATATGATCATGTCATTGAATGATCGAGCAGCTATAGGGGCTTTAGCTGCTATTGAAGATCGGAAGGCCAGCGAAAAAATAGGTATTTATGGAGTGGATGGATCACCGGAATTTAAACATTTCTTAGGGGAGAATCCCCATGTGCTTGCTACAGCTGCTCAATCTCCAGTTAAAATGGGAAGACAAACGGCTAAGGTGATGCAAAAAATATTGGATGGAGAAAAAGTAAAAGATTTGTATAAAATACCTGTCCAACTCGTCACTGCCACGAATGTCCAAAAAGTAGGAAAGTTGGAATGGCAATAATTTTGATAGATTCCCTATGCAAAATAATAGAAAGGAGAAGCTATGGTCGATCAAAAAAATGTATTTTATAGTCAGGTTGCCTTAGCTTTGATTAATTTCATAGCCATTTGCTATTATGGAGGCATTTTCTATTTTGGGACACAGTTGGCAGCAGATTTAGGCATGAGTCAGACTTTATTGGAAAATCTAGCTGTAGTACCAATGGATCCTCATGTGGTTTTATCAGGTGCCTTGTTGAGTTATTTTTTCTTATTATATGTCATCTACAGAAGAGAAAATCGTCCCAATGCTTGTTCGGTCTACTCTTTTGAAACCATTTTAGAACTTGTATTAATGTTTGCAAATTTGTATTTCTTGCAATTTTCATATAATGGGGTCATTTTACTGGTCATGATGGATGTTATTTATGGCGCTAAAGAATTTAAAGTGGTTGTGGGTGGGCAAAAGAATTGGGCTATATTCGTACTTTTGAGTCTATTGACCTTTTTCTTAAGCGAGGAAACGTCTATGGTTTCCTTTGTTCGTTTGCCATCTATTGAGGCCTACATTCATATGTATCCTAAAGATTCTCAAGCATTTTTGTCTTTTGGGAGGCAGATGATTTTTTCGATTAATTTAATTGCTTTTATGATATGTTTACTTTTGTATATTCTTTTGTCGGTTAAACAAAGGCACGAAATTGAGCAACAATTACAAATGGCTTCTCAAGCGAATCGCGATTTGGAAAGTTACTTGGCTCTATCGGAAAAAATTGCAGAAGATCGGGAAAGGAAGAGGATAGCTCGAGAAATCCATGATACCTTGGGGCATGCTTTAACGGGTATTTCTGCTGGGATTGATGCGGTGACTGTTTTGATGGATAGAGATGTGGACTTGGCCAAGCAACAATTAGGGAAAATATCAAGAGCTGTTCGAGAGGGGATTCGCGATGTTAGACGCTCCTTAGCCAAGATGCGGCCGGGAGTATTAGAAAATGCTAGTTTAGAAGATGCTTTGAAACAAATATGTGAAGAATACCAAGCTTTATCTTATTTAGACATCCATCTCCTTTATGAGTGGGGGGATGTCGATTTTGATGTGGTGAAAGAGGATGCTCTCTTTAGGGTGATTCAAGAAACCATTACCAATTCAGTGCGTCATGGGCATGGGAAAAATTTGTGGATCCATTGTTATCTAGATAATGATTATCATTTGTTAATGCGTGATGATGGCGTGGGCTGTGACCATTTGAAAGCGGGTTTTGGCTTGAAACAAATGGAAGAACGGGTGATGGCTTTTGGGGGCAAGATTAAATTTTATATGGATAAGGGTTTTGTCACTGATATTTCCCTACCGAAAGACTAAAAGACGCTCATCAATTTTGGGATAGGGATAGTGGAGGATTAATGAATGAAAGTAATAATTGCTGACGACCAAACGCTCGTTAGGGAATCTTTAAGTATTATTTTAGCTGCTCATGAAGATATTGATGTGATTGGGACAGCAAGTAATGGGAAAGAAGTATTGAAGCTTTTATCCAAAAAATTACCCGATGTGATCTTGATGGATATCAGAATGCCAGAAATGGATGGTGTCTTGTGTACAAAAGAGGTGAAAGAACGCTATCCATCGGTAAAAATTATCATTTTAACGACTTTTGATGATGATGAGTATATTTATTCGGCTTTGAAATATGGGGCATCTGGCTATGTTCTTAAAGGGGTTTCAACAGAAGAACTCTATCATGCAATATTGACCGTTAATAAGGGTGGAGCCATGATTAACCCTAATGTTGCTACAAAAGTGGTCAAACTTTTTTCACAAATGGCTCAATCTAACTATACGATCAGCGTGCCGAAAGATATCGTGGATTCTCTCTCTGAAGTGGAATGGAAGTTAATCCAACAGGTTAGCTGTGGCTATACGAACAAGGAAATCGCAAACAACATGTACTTGTCTGAAGGGACGATTCGGAACTATCTTTCTATTGTTTTATCCAAGTTGCATTTACGTGATCGTACCCAATTAGCGATATGGGCGGTTCAAACTGGCGTTAATCTCAGCGACTATCCAAATGTGGAGGAAAAAGAAGGGGAAGTTGGATATGATTAAGTGGAAAGATCGTCTATTCCAATATGTTATAGCTTTTTTTCTCCTCTTTGCCCTTGTATGGCATTTTCCTTTTCAGCAAAGAAAGACAAGGCTTTATTTTGGCGTTATTTCTGGGAATAAATGGAATGTGCCAAATTCTTCGACCCAACAGGTTTTAGACCAAGCGATTAAAAATTTTGAAAAAGATCATCCAAATGTGCAAATTGTTTATGAGTCAGGTATTCAGCAAAAAGATTATGGGGAATGGCTATCCAGGCAGTTGTTACGGGGGAAGTCTCCGGATATTTTTTGGGTTCCTGAAGAAAACTTTACACGTTTAGCGAATCAGGGAGCTTTGAAAGACATCTCTTCCTATTTGAAAAAAGACCAGATCAATGATTACTATCCAGTAGCCATACAGGCGGGTTGCTATAGAGACAAAGTTTATGCTTTACCACTTACAATTAATCCTGTCATGATGTGTGTGAATAAAGACTTGTTAAAAGAGTCCAATATTGATGTCCCGCAGACGAATTGGACGGTTGAAGATTTTTCTAAAATTTGTCAACAAGTGAATGATCTAAAACGAGAACGTTATGCTGTAACAGATTATAACTGGGAGCATGCCTTTATAGCCTATGGAGGTGTTTTAGAAGGCCCTAATGGGATGAAGGTGGATACGAAAGAAATGCATGAGGCGCTCAAGTTGATTAATTTCTTACATAGTTTGACCCCTAGTCAGCATATTAGACCAGAGGATTTTGATGAAGGGAAGGTAGCCTTTTATCCAATGACTTTGGCGCAGTATCGCACCTATCGACCTTATCCTTATCGAGTGACCAAATATTCTAATTTGAATTGGACCTGTATTCCTATGCCAAGTAAAGACAGTAAACATCCAGCCACGCAAATACGAACTTCTTTGTTAGCAGTATCGCCAACTAGTAGGCAAGTCGATTTGGCTTGTGAATTTGCGCTTTACCTTTCGCAAGATCCTAACGTTCAAAAACAGTTAATGATTAAATCTCCAGAGGCCTCTGTTCTCAGGTCTGTGGTCAAAAGTAGAGCCATTCAAGACCAACTCAAAAAAGAGGGAACAGGGCTGGATGTATTAACGACAGAGCGTTTAGATGAGATGCTCTTACATGGAGAGTTAACGGTTGATGACAGATATGATCGACAAAAAATTGAACGCCTAGATTATTTGATTCAAAGAGCCTTAGAGAGTAAGGAAATCAGTAGTGTTTTACCATCTATTCAAAAAGAAATGAATGAAAAGTGGTAAAAAATCTCGGCACTTTGAAAAGTCTTTTAGTGTAGCTAGTAAATATTTGGAGACTATTTGTTTCTTAGGATCTTAAATCCCCTGCCTTATAACCATGTTATTGGTCGGGGAATTCAGGATCTATGAGAGACAAGTCGTCTCCTTTTGGCACTTTGTCAAATTTTTTTGTTGGTAAATTTTGGCACTTTGTCAAATTTTGTTGTTGGTAAATTTTTTAGAGAAAATCACTCTTCTTCGGGGGAGTGGTTTTTTATATTACAGATAGTATTTCCCCTACTTTTCCCTAAACAAGCTCTATGCCTATTAGAGTTAGTCTGGATATAGAGCATTCATTGGAAATAGTAGCAGTGCGTGAGAGATTTACACAGCTACTGACAAGCGATTCATCTTTAGAAAGCATCTCTTCTTCAAGTGTTCGAAATTGCGAAAGCCATAGGCGGTCTTCTTGATGGTTTTTATTTGATTGTTCCACGCCTCTAAATGACCGTTGTTATAAGAGTAACTATAGGCGTTGAGAATGAATTCCTTATACTTATTAAATGTCTTTAAAGGCCTGTTAAAGTGTCTAAGAGCTCCTTCGAGTTTGTAAGAAAATAAATGATCCAACGGATATTTTGACAATCGTTTGAAAATGAAGAGACCTTCTTGATAAATATCATAAGCCTTCTTTAAGGTATCAGAATAGCTTAATAGCTGGTCAACGACTTGAGATTGATTGAGTAAACCTTCAAATAATGAATAATTTTTATATTCACTTTGCTTGAGTTCAAAACGATTTTTGATCAGTAATTTCCAATAACGCTTAATCCTTCTATAGCCTTTCTTATCTTCTGAATTTCCTTTATTTAATTGATTCATTATTTCTATTCTGACTTTAGTAAAGGCTCTTGCCCAATGCTGAATAATATGGAATCTATCTAAGATAATTTTGGCATTGGGGAAAACTTTGCTCACTAAAATCATATAAGGTGAGTAGATGTCCATCGTTACTGTTTTAACTTGTAGCCTGACAGATTCTGGATATTGAAGGAAATAATGTGTAAGAAACTGTAGTTTTCTATCTGGTAATATATCCATTGGTCGATGAGTTTTGGCATCGCTAAAGATAAAACTCATCGCATTAGGTGAACCATTACCTGCGTTGAATTCATCAAAGGACAAATGATGAGGGAGATAAGATTTGTGTTTTCTAGGTGTAGGTAAATCCTTATCTAGCACCCTAACAACCGTTGAAGGTGAAACATTGACTTGTTGAGCAAGGTCTTTCGTGGAAATGTTTTTAGTTAGCTCCATCAAAATTTTACGACGAATATTTTCTGATATATTACAGCCTTTTTTAATGAAGGATAGCTGAGGAAGAGCAGTATGCTGACAACCTTTGCAAAGAATACGTTGTTTAGTCGCACGAAGTGCCGTTTTATAGCCATTGGTTTCTAAAAGACGTATAGTAGAGACACTTGTCCCATGCTTTATCATATTCTCTCCACCACAAGAAGGGCATTTAGTTTCGTTGAAAGGAGCATATCCCTGCAATAAAATTAATTGATGCCCGAACTTGTCTTTTGTAATGGTCTTAAACCCTGTAGACGGAAATTGAATTTCATTTGGGTCTATTCCAAAAAGTTGATTTATTTCTAAAGATTGAGTATTATTGGTGTCACAAGGCATATCTAAATTCCTCCCTTTTAGTGTCGTAACTTAAGTATAGAGGAATTTGGATGTGCCTTTCTATCTATACTTAGTTGTTGGTGAATGTAACAAGCACTGATGAATAAAAGCTCAGTATGACCGAACTGGAGGAAAGAGTCCTTCATCGGGAGCAGCGTAAAAGGAAGTCAAGCGAATTACTTGCTGTGCCGAAAGGCTTACAGCAAGTTTCGATGAGTTTCTTTGCGAGGAACGAGCATTAGAAACTTATGTGCGTAACAAAGTGGAGCTGAGACTGACTAGCTGGGAGACCAAGGCTCCCAGTGGTCCCGCTGCATTTTCCCGGATGAAGGTAACTCTTATCCGAAAGAATCGGTCATTTTTGTGCTTTATATGGCATAGACAGACTACAGTCTGTCTCTTTCACCAACATCAAAAAGTATAGAGCCCTCCTTTTTTAGTGACTGTTGACAGGAAAGAATGATCCTTTTAGGACAAGTATGAAAAGGAATGACTAGTTTTTATTTTGGCACTGCTTTACTAAAATAGGGCGGATGTTGATATAACTGGTATATTCATATTTCCTTAATTTGCCGTTAAAATAGCATTTTATCCTTGTTAAAGTATTATTTATAAAATAATATCTCTAGACAGGAAAAAGTGTTTTCTTCAAAATAATGTTTTAAAAAGTGCATTGACAAGAGTTTTTTGTTTAGTATAATAAGCATTAATTCAATAGTTGACGTAGAGAAGTAGAGTAACTGATGAATACTATCTTAGAGAGTCTTCGTTTGGTGAAAGAAGATATAGTCTTTATGAGTGAAAATGAGCTTTGAGTATCTAAATTGTGCAAGCAATTTGGACGGCAGGTGACCGTTAATGTACCGAGTTTCCATGAATTCATGGGTACTGACAGAGGTCTTGTCTGAGAAGGCAAGATGAAAAAGGGTGGTAACGCGGAAAAACTTCGTCCCTTTACTAATGAATAGTGTCATTGGTAAAGGGAGGAAGTTTTTTGTTTTCTCTTGAATTAAATAATCATATTGCTTTGAAAAGTAGAGTAACTAGGGGATCGCCTTACAGAGAGGCTTGGGTGCTGAGAAAAGCTGGTGGAGAACTTAGTGAAAATGAGCTAGGAGCTTTTGTCTTGTTGACGCAAGGCAAACGGTCGTCCCCGTTATCGGACACAGTCTCCAATAGTTTGGGTACTGGCAGAGGTTTTTCTAGTGATGGAAAGATAAAAAAGGGTGGTAGCACGGAGCGATTCGTCCCTTAATGTAGTGGATTAACATTAAGGGAGGGGTCGGTCTTTTTTTAGAATAAGGGATAAATAGTTTAAAGAATGAAACAAAGGATAAAAGGAAAGGAAGATAGAATATGAACAAACAAATTAAAAAATGGGTATGGACCTTAAGTGCTCTTGCTTTGCTAGGATTAGCTTTCGGGGGAAGTGTAGAGGCAAGTGCTAAAGCATCAAAAGGAAAAGTAGAAGACAAAAAAACAATTACGGTTGGGGTAAATCCATTAAGAGATCAAATATTTGAAGCAGTGAGACCTTATTTTAAAAAGGCTGGTTACCAATTAGATATAAAAGTTGTGGCGGATCCAGCTCAATTAAATGAGGCAACTAATGATGGAAGAATTGATATTAATTTCCAACAACATGAAATTTATTTAAAGCAGTTTAATAAGAATCGTCAGGGAGACTTGGTGGTAGCCGGCGATAAACTGTATAACCAAGCTGTGGGTTTGTTTTCAAAGAAATACCATGATTTGAAAGACATTCCAAATGGGGGAGTCATTACCTTACAGAATGATCCGACTAACCGTGATCGTGGCTTAAAAGTTTTAGTAGATGCAGGCTTGGTTTCTGTTCCAAAAGATAAATTAAAGGGGGATGCGCCACTAACTTTATTGGATATCACGGATAATCCCAAGAATTTGAAGTTCGTAGAAGTTTCAGGGGAAAATTTGGTGAAAAGTCTACAAGATACAGATGGGGCGGTCTTAAATGGTTTCAATATTGCTAAAGCTGGCTTGAAAGCGAAAGATGCTCTTGCTCTATATAAACGGAAAGATAATGAAAAATACGCCATCATTTTAGCGACGAAAAAGGGCAATGAAAAGCAAAAATGGGTGAAAGTTGTAGAAGACTCGCTTAAAACAAAAGAAGCCGTGAAGACAGTCGATAAAATATCTAATGGGGCAGTTACTCCTCTATTTGAAGGCAAAAAGTAAGGAAGAAGGGGGGATTATATGGGGATTAGGGATAGGATCAGTGAAGTGGAAAGTCGTTATCATCAAGAATTTGTGGATGCTCTAGAATATTTAACGGAGCATCCAGAAGTCGGTTTGGATGAGCCTTTAGCCGTTTCGTATTTAACTAACTTGCTTAAAGCACATGATTTTGATCTTCAACGACCTTTTGAGGGACTAGACTCCGCCTTTACTGCAGAATTTCGGACAGGGGAAGGGCCTAAAATTGCTTTTTTAGCGAAATATGATGCTTTGCCTCATTTTGATAAAGATGGGAAAGATGCTCATGGCTGTGGACATAACTGGGTAGCTGCTTGGGCAGTTGGGACAGCCATTTGTTTAAGTCAATTGGCTGACTATTTTAAAGGAACCATTGCAGTCGTAGGATCTCCTGCTGAAAATTTTTATGGCCCAGAAGTGAAATCTTTACGATCGGATTATTATAAGACTTGCGATTTGGTTTGTTCGACCCATCTGGCTGAAGAAACGCTTCTGCATTCTTTTGCCCGTCCGATTACAGCCTTGACTTTAAGGATTGGTGGCTTGGCTAAACAAGCTTTTTCTTGGCCGGAAGAGGGGATTAATTCGGTAGATATTTTAGTGGAAATTCTTTCTCGTTTTAAAGACATCAAGGACAAAGGGCAAGAGGATGACCGGATTAACTATCTTATTTTGAATGATGAGACGAATATAAGTATGCTTCCATCTAGATCCAAATTACGTTTAGCTATTGGTGCTGTGGATCAAGCTAGAACGGATAGTTTAACAGAAGAATTGCTGATTGAAGCTCAAAAAATATGTGATAAATATGGGGTTGATTTTACCTATGAAGTCAATAATCGTTTTGAAGCCTTGCATAATATCACTGATTTACAGGAAGTCATCCAGTCTAGTTTTGAAGACTTTCAGTTAGATTATCAGCTTTTACCTAAAAAGTTGGGTAGAACACAATTGGATAATGCAGCTATTGGGCGTATAACGCCACTACTATATTTTTTCTTTGGAGTTCCTCACTTTAGCTCACACCAACCTAATGTCGGTAGAATAGCAGCTTCTCACTCCAAAGAAGCCAAGGAACAACTGGCTAAGGCCATAAAGATTTTTGCGGATACAAGCATTAAAATATCAGAGGATAAGGCACTTAGACAAAGAATAAGGAAAAAGTTTGAAGCGAAAGATTTTTATCATTATACGGATGTGCACCAGTTTAAACCTTATAAAAGGGAGGAAGGATAGAAGGAAATGTCAGATGCGATTGTATCGATACAGAATTTAAAGAAAAGTTACGGAGATTTAGAGATCCTTTCTGATATCAATCTAGAGATAGAAGCGGGGAAAATTTATGGTCTTATTGGCTTAAGTGGAGCAGGGAAGTCTACCCTATTACGTTGCATTAATGGCTTAACAGATTTTCAAGAAGGTCGGCTGCTTGTTAATGGGCAAGATATGACCCGTTTAAGTGAAAAAGACTTACGCCAGTTAAGAAAAAATATTGGGATGATTTTTCAGAATTTTTCCTTAGTTGATCGTCTGTCCGTCTATGATAATATTGCTTTGCCTTTAAGATTGTGGGGCGTGGAGGCTAATCAAATAAAGGAACGGGTCAATAAGCTGTCCGATTTAGTGGGCATAGGGGATAAGCTCTTTGTTTATCCTAGACAACTATCAGGAGGTCAAAAACAAAGAGTAGGTATAGCACGTGCTTTAGCCTTGGAACCTCAAATTTTGCTGTCGGATGAGGCGACTTCAGCCTTGGATCCCTTGACCACTCAGCAAATATTAAAGCTATTAAGAAAGATCAATCAGGAACTTGGCATCACTATTATCGTGGTGACGCATGAATTAGATGTGGTTAAAACGATCTGCCATAAAACGGTTTTGCTTGAAAAAGGACGTATTTTGCTCAATGGAGAGACCGAGAAGGTATTTTTTGATCAACCGAAAGATTTGCAGACTTTAACTGCTGATCAAAGGCACTATCAAAAGGCAGATAATACTGACTTAATCAGTCTTCATTTTTACGATTATCAAGAGGAAGAAAATTTCTTATCAAAGCTTGCTTTTTCAACAGGGATAAATTATAAGCTTAAAGATTGCAAAATTGAAGAAATAAATGGGAAAATAGTCGGTTTTTATGTGCTAGAAATTCCGAGAGATCAAGTAGTTTTGTTAAAGAATTTTTCCGAAAAAAGAAAGATAGAATGGAGGTTATTGCAGTGAATGTGGAGAGTTTAGAAAAACTCAGTCGAATTGTATGGCCGGCTTTAACCGAAAGTATTTACATGGTAGGGATTACCGTTCTTTCGTCTATTATTATCGGAGCTATTTTAGCGACCCTACTTTATCTAACGGACGCCAAGGGATTGCATCCTAACCTTCTAGTCAATCGCTTTTTAAATATTGCCGTTAATGTGGTGAGATCATTCCCTTTTGTTATCCTTATTGTGGCTTTGATGCCATTAACCAGAAAATTGACAGGGACTGTTATTGGCAGTACGGCAGCTTTAGTGCCCTTGATTATTTCTAGTAGCTCACTAGTTGCAAGAATGATCGAGGCCTCTTTTAGAAATGTTCCTTATGAAACGATTGAGGCGATTAAATCGTTCGGAGCCAGCAATTGGCAAATTATGACACGAGTTGTGTTGAAAGAAGCCGTTCCTTCTATGGTTTCTGGGCTTACAGTAGCTGTGATTGCGATATTAGGATCTAGTGCAGCAGCAGGAGCTGTGGGAGCAGGAGGTTTAGGTGCAGTAGCTATTAATTATGGTTATTCCAGTTTTGACGATACTATCATGTATGGAACGGTATTGATTTTAATCCTTCTAGTTCAGGGGATTCAAGCTGTTGGTAATCAGCTGTTTAAGAAAAGTTTACGATAAGAATGGACTGTATTGGCAAAAGAAAAAATCTAGAAAAGTTGTTTCACTGTATAGATAGCAGGAGAATGGACGGATGCGTAAAGAAAATATCTAGACTTTAGTTTATCTCTACTTTCATCCTGCTATAAATCTTTTACATATCAATTGAAGATAGATCCCCCTTGAGTACTGGCAAAAAAAGACTGAGGGGGATTTTTTATAGGTGATTTGATACGAAAAATAATGGATAAACTTTTGATAAAAGTTTATATTACTCCTGTAAGATACAGGTGATTAGTTCATATGTGAGCTTGAATAAATAAAAAAAGCACAAAAAAGCGAATCGTGTTAAAATTTAATGAATTCTAATTTTAAAAAGCTAGAATATTTTCTCGATAATTATTATAATGAAAGCGCTAGCCCAACTTGATTAAGTAAGAGTCTAGAAGGATGCTGCTAGCCTTTATTTAAGTCTAAGAGAGGCGTCAGTCAGAGTTCAGTTGTAAATGTAGAGGAAATTAAGGGGAGTGAAGTCGTGTATAACAAAAAAAGATTAGCTGGATTGGTTTTATCGTCGATGGTAGTCATGTCTGTTCTCAGTAGCCGAGAGCTACATGCTTCAGAAAAAGGCTTGGTTAAAAATGAAAGCGATAAGCTAATAGAGGAAGTTGTGCTCAAAGAAAAGGTAGAGAAAAATGGAAAAAATGAAGTTATAAAAGAAGATGGGAGCACGACAAATTTAGAGAGAGCTACAGAGCAAGAGGATAAGAAGAATGTTCCAGACTCCCTTTTTTCTAGCAATAATGAAAGGGTTAACAATCAGTCTGAACGCCCGACGGAAGCTGTAGAACGATCAGCTCAAGATGATCAAGAAGAAACAGTTCAAATTAACTACCAATTCGTTGGGACAAAGGGAGAAGATGCTTCGGAGCTTTATCCCTATCTGCCGAGGACCTATGCAGTTAAGAAAGGGGAGAAAGTATCAGCACCTCATCTCTATGAGGGAACGGTTGAGGGAAAAGAGAACTTATGGATTTTTGAGGGCTGGGATAAATCGGAAGAGACAGCTAGTGATTCTCCTGTGACTTTCCAAGGTAAATGGAAGAAATTTCCCAAGTATGTTAAAGATTATTTAGCGGATAAAAGAAAAATAACTTATGATTTTTATTCGATAGATGCAAGCAAAACTTTACCCCAAAAAGTACGGGATCAATTGCCAACAAATCAGAGTGCTATTGGCTTCTATGAAGAGGATCATCGCTATTTTAACTATCATGAAGTAGAGGATGAGGCAGGAATATGGACTTTTACGGGTTGGAAAAAGACTACATATACGCCTAGTCAGGAAGAAATTGAGAAAGATGAGGGGAAAGAATGTGCTCAATATATAAGTTACAAGGGAGGGTGGACCTATAGACCTTATAATCACTTGCCTGTCTTAGAGCTAGATAAGAGAAAGGACATATCTTTAGATGAAAACTTTGATCCTAAGAGTTTAATTGTGACCGCTAAGGATCAAGAAGATGGCACTGATCTTAAGGATAGGGTGGAGATCATAGGCTTAGTTAATAGAGGGAAAATAGGGACATATCAACTAACTTTTCGCCTGAGAGATAGTAAGGGAGCTGTGATTGAAAAGCTAGCGACAATCGCTGTGACAGAGCAGGGGCTAAAATTAGTAGGATCTGCTCCTGATTCGAATCGAACCGCTACTGTAAATCAGCCAAGTAAAGCAATAGACGAGCCTAAAAAAGAGAGAAGTAAGCTGTACAAGAAAAAGGAGTTTCCATCTTTTAAAGCTGAGGGAATGAATAGATCGGAGATTGACAGAAGCTTATCGACTGCTGATCAAGAAGAATATGTTACTGTCCGTTATAAATTTGTAGCACAATTAGGCATTGATCAAGATCACTTACCGCTTAATTACTTGCCTCAGTCTTATCGGGTTAAAAAAGGGACGATTGTCAGACCGCCTAAAATGTATCAAGGCGATGTAAGAGTATGGTCTGAGTATGGACATGTGTATGGTTTTCTATTCCAATTGTGGGATAGAGAATCTGCTGTGGCTGATAGGGATATTGTTTTTGTAGGGCAATGGAGGCACTACCCTGTTAATGTGATTAGACCTTCTCTATATACAAAAGCATATACAGAGTATCGTTTTAAGTCGAGTGATTCTAGTCGTGTCTTACCAGAAGAAATAATGAAGCAAAAGCCTAAGGATGAAATGCTCGATATAGGTGTTATGCCAGACCGTCCCAACACTTTTTTTAAAAAACGCTTGAAAGTGACTGGAGGAACATGGACTTTTGAAGGATGGAAACCATTAATTTCTATGCAAGATAGGTTAGGCTTACTCATTAGAAATCAAGAAGGAAAGAGAGTCGAAGTAGAGGTAGATCTTGAGAACGGTGTCACTTATTTTTATGATGAGGCAACTGAATCATATGAAATAGTGGATAAAGAGGGCAATCGTTATAATCTGAATGACGAGCTTCTTGGAACGATAGATGAAAAGGGGAATCGTTACGATAAGAATGGTACATGGATAAGTAAAGATCTAGTAACCGTCAAACAATTACATGAATACTATGAAAAAAAGATACAGATGATGTACGAAAATCCGGATGTCGGTAACGCTGTTTGCTATGAGGGAGTATGGACCTTTACTCCTGATCAAATGAGTCCCCGAAACGCTAGTCCAATTCTTAAAGTTAAAGATAAAAATATAACCGTTGGAGAAGTTTTTGATCCAAAAGAATTGATTGAAGAGGCATCAGATCAAGAGGATGGAACAAATCTCGTTAAAGATGTCAACGCCTTTGCAGTGATTAATACGGAAAAAGTGGGAAGTTATCAAATTCATTATCGGTTGACGGATAAAGAGGGCGCTAGTGTGTATAAAACAGCAAGCTTATTTGTCAATCCAAAAGCCTCGTCGATCAATAAAGCGCCAAATCTTTTGCTCAAGGATCTTGAAATTAAAGAAGGCGAGTCTATAAATTTAATGGATATGATTGAAAGTGCCAATGATCCAGAAGACGGGGACTTAAAAGAAAAAGTTAAAGTAGTTGATCAGTCTGGCTTAGATACGAATAAAGTGGGAAGTTATATAGTAACCTTTAAGTTGGTAGACAGTAAAGGAGCGAGTGTAAGTAAAACGGCTACTGTAAATGTGAAGGAAAGGGTAAGCTATCACATTACTTATGTTTTCAAGTCTCTAACAAAAGAAAAAGAGTTACCTGATGTCGTGACTAAGTTAAGACCAACAGATGGCAAAGCCAAAGAAGGCGATAAAGTTAGCCCAGTTGAAGACAAATTTAACGATGTTGCTGTTCAAGGTGGCAAGTGGCACTTTAAAGGCTGGACACCATCTAGCGAGCAAACAGTAGCTGATAAGGATCTGACTTTTGTTGGTCAATGGGAATTTATAGCAAATGAACGCAAGGTGATTTATGTCTTTAAATCTGCCACAGCAGGCAAAGAATTGCCAAAAGAAGTGACCGAGCAAAAACCAACAGATGGCAAAGCCAAAGAAGGCGATAAAGTTAGCCCAGTTGAAGACAAATTTAACGATGTTGCTGTTCAAGGTGGCAAGTGGCACTTTAAAGGCTGGACACCATCTAGCGAGCAAACAGTAGCTGATAAGGATCTGACTTTTGTTGGTCAATGGGAATTTATAGCAAATGAACGCAAGGTGATTTATGCCTTTAAATCTGCCACAGCAGGCAAAGAATTGCCAAAAGAAGTGACCGAGCAAAAACCAACAGATGGCAAAGTCAAAGAAGGCGATAAAGTTAGCCCAGTTGAAGACAAATTTAACGATGTTGCTGTTCAAGGTGGCAAGTGGCACTTTAAAGGCTGGACACCATCTAGCGCACAAACAGTAGGCAAAACGGTTCTGACATTTACAGGGGAATGGGAATTTGTAGCGACAGCAAAACCAGATCCAGCACCAAAACCAAACCCAGCACCAAACCCAACTCCAGAGCCAAAACCAGATCCAGCTCCAAAACCAGAGCCTAAGCCAGAACCTAAGCCAGAACCTAAGCCAGAACCTAAGCCAGAACCAAAACCAGATCCAAAGCCAGAACCAAAACCAGAGCCAAAACCAGATCCAGCTCCAAAACCAGATCCAGCTCCAAAACCAGAGCCAGCTCCGAAACCTAACCCAACTCCAGAACCAAAACCAGAGCCAAAACCAGAACCAAAACCAAATCCAAAATCTGAAACACTGAGTTCTCATCATGATGGACATAAATTGCCTCAAACAGGTGATAATCACAGAGTAGCTTCATGGTTAGCTCCGATCTTGATGTCCTTGGGCTTAATAGCGCCATTAGCTAAAAAGGACAAAGAAGACTGATAGAATGAGAATTTTGTAAGAGATCCTGAACGCTGGAAATGTTTAGGGAGATCTGTCGATTTAATAAGTCTTTATCTAGTTAGCAATGATAGCTAGGCAAAAGTTAGAAATACAATATATAAAACTTTGTTAATAGTCGTCAAAAAAAGGACTTAGTTTAATCAAACGAGGTCTTTTTTCGTTAAAGGGAATGTGAGGGACAGTTGATGATGGAAAGACTTTTGAAAATGGAAATTTCATTTGCTTTAAGATGCTGTAAAGTTTAAGGAATAAAGCTGAGCGATAGGAGGGTTCTATGAAAAAAAGATAGGATTCGGACGGTTTATTTTCATAAGAATATGAAAATTTTCATAATGTGACAAATGTCATTTCGAATTTGTGACAATGGGCAATTTTGAAAACGTTCGCAATTATATAAGCTGAAATCATCCAATGAAAGGGGTGACGATATGACACATGTATTGTTAGTAAGTCACGGTAAACTTGCTGAAGGTTTATTGGATACCTTGAGCTTGTTCGCAAAAGATAGTGTTAGTGATGTCTTGGCAATTGGTTTAAGAGATGGTGAAGACGTCAGTTCATTTAGTCAGCGAGCAGAAAAAGAGCTTATTCCTTCTATTCGAGAAGATGAGCGTCTTATCGTCTTGGCGGATATTGTGGGAGGAAGTCCGTTAACAACGGTATCTGATCTTCTAAATCGTGAGGGGTTATTGGATCGGACAATCGTTATTGGTGGGATGAATTTATCGACTGCCTTAACGGTTTTGTTGCAAAAGGATGGCCTAGACCATCAAAGTTTAGTTTCTACAGCCTTGACAGAGGGGAAAGCAGCTTTACAAGAATTAAAGCTTCTTGAATCTGATGAGGATGAGGAAGATTTATAGGGGAGAGGAGGATAAAAGATGAGTGTAACTTTTGTACGGATTGATGACCGGATGATTCATGGGCAAACTGTCACTCGTTGGGCCAAAGAACACCCTTGTGATGGTTTAATTGCAGTGAATGATCAAGCTGCTGGAAATCCTGTTTTAAAAAATGCTTACAAAGCTGCTTCAGATAAAAAAACTTTTGTATGGACGAAAGAACATTTTTACGAAAAAATCGATCAGGTCTTAGCTTCAGAAAAACGCTATTTTCTCATTACTAAAAACCCAATAGACATGAAAGAAATTTTAGTCGATCATGGGTTGAAATTAAATAATATTCAAGAAGTTATAGTCGGACCTGCGAATGATCGTCCTGGTTCAGTGAAATTGGGCAATAATCAATCGATTACACAAGAAGAAGCAAAAGCAATTCAAGCCATTGAAGATGCTGGTTATAAGGTGAAATTCCAATTATTACCAGATGTATCAATTGGCTACTGGGATTCTTTCAAGGGAAAATTTAACCTTTAATTGAGGAGGAAAAATCATGAGTATTTCATGGCTACAGGCCGCTATTTTAGGGCTCTTTGCATGTTTGTCTTCCATGCCAGGTTTAGGTGGTACGAGTATTGGGAACTATACTTTAGGGCGACCACTTGTTGGGGGCTTGGTATGTGGCTTGGTATTAGGTGATCTCAAGTTAGGGATTATTTGTGGTATTGCCATGCAATTAGTGTATATTGCTTTGGTTACACCTGGTGGTACCGTTTCTGCTGATGTTCGAGCTGTTTCTTACATTGGTATTCCTTTAGCAATGGTGGCGATTCGTTCTCAAGGGATTGATATTCATTCTGCGGCCGCAGCCGACTTAGCGAAATCCATGGGGACTTTGGTAGGGACTGTTGGGACAGTTCTCTTCTATGGAACAGCAACGATGAACTTGCTATGGCAACATATTGGTTGGAAAGCCGTTGAAAAAGGCGACTTCCGTAAGATTTACACAGTTGATTTTGGCTTACCTTGGATTTCTCATTTTATTTTTTCATTCTTACCAACTTTAATCATGTGTAAACTTGGTGCAGATGCCGTTACAGCTTTGAAAACAGCTTTACCTTTAGATGGTATTCCAATGAAGACTTTGTTCACAGTTGGTTCTCTTCTTCCTTGTGTGGGGATCGCCATCTTGTTGAAACAAATTGTTGAAAACTTAGCTGACTTTATTCCATTCTTTGTTGGGTTTACATTGGCGGCATCCTTGGGCTTGAACTTAGTGTCTTGTGCAGTTGTATCCCTCATCTTTGCTGTACTCATTTACGAAATCAAACTCGCTCAAACGAATAGTGCAACGGCAGGAGCAGCTCTATCGGATGACGATGACGAGGAGGATATCTAAAATGGCTAACAAAATTTCTCGCAAAACTTTAATGAAATCGTTTCATCATTGGTATTATGGGAACTTGACATGCTTCTCTCAAGAACACATGCAAACGTTCGGTTACCTTTCTGCCATGTTACCAATTGTGGAAGAATTGTATCCTAAAAAAGAAGACCAAGCAAAGGCGATGAATACCTATACAGCTTTCTTTAATACAGAACCTCAAATTGGGGCTATGGTGGTAGGGATTACTGCCGGCTTGGAAGAAGCTCGCTCTAATGGGGCTTCTGGAGTGACTGCTGAAACCATTAACGGCTTACGGGCAGGTTTAATGGGACCTTTAGCGGGTATTGGGGATTCCTTAATCGTTGGTACCTTGATTCCGATTATTTTAGGGATTGGGATTGGTTTATCTAAGGGTGGATCTCCTCTTGGGGCAATCTTTTATATCCTTGTTTGGAACTTATTAGCCTACTTTGGTATGAAATTCGCTTACTTCAAAGGCTATACTTTAGGGGATAAAGCTGTTGAATTCCTTGTTGGAGCTCAAGGTCAAGCGATTCGTAAAGC
This sequence comes from Atopobacter sp. AH10, assembly GCF_003664595.1. Classification (GTDB taxonomy): domain Bacteria; phylum Bacillota; class Bacilli; order Lactobacillales; family Aerococcaceae; genus Atopobacter. The sequence continues at coordinate 32,509 of NZ_QXPZ01000001.1, read as the reverse complement.
TGTCTCGGTTGTTGGTGGGATGGTCATCGGTGCCGTTGCAGCAACTTGGGTACCAGTAACGACTGCTTTTCAATTGAAAAATGCTTCTGGGAAACCTTTCTTAGTTCTTCAAGATCAATTGAACGGGGTCTATCCTGGATTCCTAACGGCTTTCTTTGTGGTTTTCTGCTGGTGGTTAATGGCTAAGAAGAATCTTTCACCATTGAAAGTCATGGGCTTATTGGTCGTTATAGCTTTCGTTGGTGTCCTAGTTGGCTTCTTTAACCCTGGCTTGAAGTACTAAGTCGCCTGTCACTATGTAAAAGTGATTTGAAAATTTTTTCTTAACACCTTTTCCTTTTATAGGGAAAGGTGTTTTTGACAAAGAAAAAATGAGCTAATTCAAAGGATCTTTCTAAAGGAGAGTCAGACCTATCAATGTAAACTTAGCGTATTTTTTTCATGAACTATAGAAATAGCGCAAACGGTTTTCTTGCTTTTAGGATAGGCAGATGAAGATTGCAGTAATTCTAGGAAAAAGTTTAGAAAAGGAAAATAGGCATATGAAAACAAAAAAATCTATAAATAAAGGTAAAAACAAGAAAAGATTTATCAGTAACTTAACATAAAGTTGATATAGGTAAGAATTTCAATAAAAAAAACTAAAAAAAACACTTGAAATAACGTTTGCATAGTAGCATAATAAGATCGTAAAGTAAAACCGCTTTCAGAAAAGCTGAGGAGGAATTAAAATGGGATGGAAAAAAAGTCTTGCAGTTGGGTTAGCTAGTGTGGCTCTTTTAGCAGGTTGCGGCAATAGCGGCAGTAACAATGCTAAAAAAGACGACGGCGATGCTGGTGGCAAGCCGGTATTGAAAGTCACTGCAGATGCTCAATGGCATGATTTCTTAAAAGAAAACAAGAAGGATTTCGAAAAAGCCAATGGTTGTAAAGTGGAAATGGTCGATAAAGACATGTTTGAAGCTTTGGAAGCTTTACAATTAGATGGGCCAGCAGGAACCGCTCCAGATGTTTTAATTGCACCTTACGACCGTATCGGTATTTTGGGCCGCACAGGTCAATTAGCTGAAGTTAAATTGAATGAAGAAGCTAAATACGACGAAACAGATAAGAAACAAGTTACAGCTGATGGAAAGATCTATGGGGCTCCAGCAGTTATCGAATCCTTGGTGATGTACTACAACAAAGATTTAGTTGAAAAGGCACCAACTAGTTTTGATGAACTCGAAGCTTTAGCCAAAGATTCACGTTTTGATTTCCCAGATGAAAAAGGAAAGAACACAGGTTTCTTAGCTAAATGGACAGACTTCTACTATGCTTATGGTTTACTTTCAGGTTATGGGGCACACCTATTTGGCGAAAGTGGAACAGATACGAGCAAGGTTGGTTTAAATAGTCCAGAAGCTATTCAAGGGATTGAATATGCAACAGGTTGGTTCAAGAATGTATGGCCTAAAGGGATGAAAGACGTTAAAGGCGCAGGTGATTTTGTCACTCAATCCTTCATCAAAGGCAAAACAGCTGCTGTTATTGCAGGACCTTGGGATGCTAAGACCTTTAAAGAAGCTGGTGTCAAATATGGCGTAGCTAAGATTCCAACTTTGAAGAATGGTCAACCATACAAACCATTTGCTGGTGGTAAAGGTTTTGTTCTTTCTAACTATTCTAAACAAAAAGAATTAGGTCAAAAATTCTTAGACTGGTTAACATCTAATGACATCCAACAAAAGATGTATGCTAAATTAAATGAAGTACCAGCTAATGAAAATGTACGTGCAAGCGTTGATAAAAATGATGAATTGACTCAAGCTGTTATCAATACTTACAAAGATGCTGTTCCAATGCCTAACATTCCAGAAATGAATGAAGTTTGGGCAGGTGCTGAAAACTTAATGTTCGATGCGGCTTCCGGAAAACAAACGGCTAAAGAAGCTGCCAACAACTCTGTGAAAACGATCGAACAAGCTATTCATGAAAAATACTAATTCAGGAGTAAGACAAACTGGTGGCCGTAAAAGGGTCACCAGTTTGTTTAAATAGAGAGAGGAGTAGGACCTATGCAGTCTACACACTCGGTTAATCAAGATCCGAAAAAAGCGGGGCTCTTATCCCTTGTTCCCGGACTTGGCCAGTTTTATAATCATCAAGCTATTAAAGGGATAGCTTTTCTGTTGATCTTTGTAGCCTTCTTGTATGAAATGGCTTCCTTTGGTATTTCTGCCATTCAAGGTTTTATTACACTGGGATCAACGCCAATGCAAGATCATTCCCTCTTTATGTTGATTAGAGGGACTTTGCAATTGATCGTCATTCTGATATTTGCTTGTTTTTACGTACTCAATATACGTGATGCTAGACAAGTGGCAAAGAATTGGCGGGACGGTAAGAAAGTCAATACGGATATAAAATCTATTTTGAAGAATGTCTATGAAAATGGATTCCCTTATTTATTGATTATTCCGTCATACATATTCATGGTTTTTGCCATAGTTTTCCCTGTTTTGGTCACCTTGTTTATTGCTTTTGTTAATTATGATTTCCGTCATATTCCTCCAGCATTCTTGTTGGATTGGGTAGGGATTAAGAATTTTTACGATATTCTCTTCCTTTCAAGTTTCCGTTCAGCTTTTACAGCGGTATTTTCTTGGACCTTAATATGGACTATTTGTGCAACTAGCTTACAAATTTTCTTGGGTGTTCTAACGGCTGTGGTGGCTAATCAATCCTTTATTAAAGGGAAAAGAATCTTTGGGGTTATCTTCTTGCTTCCATGGGCTGTACCTGCATTTATCACGATCATGAGTTTTTCGAACATGTTTAATGACTCGATCGGGGCTATTAATACGCAAGTCCTCCCAGTTTTAAATCGCTTGATCCCATTTGTTGAATTACATGCGATTCCTTGGAAAACGGATCCTTTCTGGACTAAGGTTTCTATTATTATGATTCAAGGATGGCTAGGCTTCCCATATATCTATGTTATGGTAACGTCTATTCTTCAATCCATTCCAGAAGATTTATACGAAGCGGCTAAGATTGACGGGGCAGGAGCCTTTAAACGCTTTACTGCGATTACTTTACCAGTTATTCTATCCGTTGCTGCTCCAATTTTTGTTACTCAATACACAGGGAACTTCAACAACTTTACCATGATCTACCTGTTTAATAATGGTGGCCCTGGTAGTGTTGGTGGCGGAGCAGGTGCGACTGATATTTTAATTTCTTGGATTTTCAAACTAACGACAGGAACATCGCCTCAATTTTCTATTGCGGCGGCCTTGACTTTAGTCATTTCTGTATTAGTCATCTCGGTTTCCATGCTTGTCTTTAAACGGTCTGGAGCCTTTGATATGAAAGATGTGTAAGGAGGGGAGCTTATGAAAAATTGGTTAAGTTCAGCGAAAGGGCATCGCTTCTTGTCCCACGCTTTGACGTACTTTTACCTCATCTTATTATCTATTGTGATCATTTATCCCTTGCTTATCACAATTAGTTCAGCCTTTAAAGCAGGGAATATTACGGCTTTTGCTTTGGAATGGGATACGAAATGGACCTTGGATAATTTCAGGCGTCTCTTTAATGAAACCAATTATTTGCTGTGGTATAAGAATACTTTAGTGGTCGCTTTAACAACTATGTTGGCTCAAGTTTTCTTAATTACGATAGCAGGTTACGCTTATAGTCGGTATAACTTCCTTTTCCGTAAGCATAGCTTGATTTTCTTCTTGATTGTGCAAATGGTGCCTACTATGGCAGCTTTAACCGCCTTCTTTGTTATGGCGATGCTTTTAGGCGCCTTGAACAAGTTCTGGTTCTTGTCACTCTTGTATATTGGTGGCGGTATTCCAATGAATACTTGGTTAATGAAGGGGTATTTTGATACGGTACCATATGATTTAGATGAGTCTGCGAAGTTGGATGGAGCAGGACACTTCCGTATTTTCTGGCAAATCGTCTTGCCTTTAGTTCGTCCGATGATTGCTGTTCAAGCCTTATGGGCTTTTATGGGACCCTTTGGAGATTATATGTTATCTAAGTTCTTATTGCGGACAGAAGAGAATTATACAGTCGCAGTAGGTTTGCAAACCTTTATCAGCAATGTGCGTGAACAAAAGGTTGCGCTCTTTGCAGCTGGGGCAATCCTCATTGCTTTACCAATCTCCTTCTTCTTCTTCCTCCTTCAAAAGAACTTTGTTTCAGGATTATTATCAGGTGGGACTAAGGGTTAGTATTGACCCACACTGTTAGAAATAGGAACGAGAACAGGAGGTGCTTGATGACTTTTCCTTTACGATTTTTTCGCAACAGCCTCTCTTTTGTCAGGATTTTTAAAGAAAAATCGAGTTACCGCTGGGGGCAATTAATCGTCTTGTGGGGTTTAATGACAGCAATAATTATGTGCCCTATGGCCTATATTCTTGCTCGTCATCCTAACTTAGCTCTGGAAGATTTTCAAGCTCGTGCGATTCAATTAGTCAATCAAGAAACAGTGACTCGTCTTCAACAATTGACCGTTGATGAAAAGGGCCTTCTATCTATTGAAAAAGAAGAGAGGATTGACCAAGGGAAGAAGGGGCAAGTTATTTTTACCCCAAGTCTTCAAGAGAAAAGCTTGAAAGATGATCGACCTGTTCTTGTGATAGCAAAAAGTGCTTTTCTATTAAAAGAACCAGATCGGCCACTGACGAAAGTGACTTATTTAACCGACAATCAGTTAACGAAGAGTCAAAATGTCAAGGCAGTTCGAAATGAATTATCTAGAATGTGGCTAGAGACTAACCGAGTGAGTCTTTTAATGGCGCGCTTGTTAACTGTTTGGGTCTTGATTTTCGTCAATGTAGGTCTAATGCTTTTAGGGGCAGGAAGTTTACTTTCTCTTATGCGATTTTACCCAGCCTTTGATCTCAAAACAGTGAAAGAAGGAGTGGGGCTTGTCAGTCAAGCTTTCTTTCTGCCTAGCTTATTGGCGATGTGTATAGGTTTCTTGACGGAAAATCCTTCCTTGATCTTGATCACTGTAACAAGTGGGTTAATCCTTGTCCTTTTAGCTGTTTTTTGGAAGACACATTTCAATTATGGCTATATTTCCAAAGAAAAGAAGGATAGAAATAGAAAAGTTTAGACGAGAAAAATAATTTTTATGTTGGAAGGGCTAGTATCAGTCTTCTTTAGCTTAAATAGTTCAGGATAGATAGGATATTTTTCATTAGCCCGTAAAGGAGTTATAAACGCATGGCAAAAGATACAGTAAAAGATGTACTGCACCAGACTATATATCAAGTGTTTGTTCGTCAGTATAGTGAAGAAGGTAGCCTAGTCAAAGTAACTGAAGATTTGGAAAGAATCGCTGATATGGGCTATGACTATATTTACTTTGTTCCTCTTTATCCAATTGGTGTGGAAAATCGTAAGGGAACATATGGGTCTCCTTATGCCATAACAGATTATAGAGGAATTAACCCTGATTTGGGGACATTAGATGATTTTAAATATCTCTTAAACAAAGCACACGCACTTGGTTTAAAAGTGATGATGGATATTGTCTTTAACCATACGGCCTATGATCATCCTTGGAGGCTTAGTCATCCAGAATATTATTACCATAAAGCTAATGGCGATTTTGGTAATCGTGTAGGGGACTGGACAGATGTTATCGAGCTAGATCTGTCTAATATGGACTTAAGAAAAGAGTTAATAGATATTTTAGTTTATTGGACATCTTTGGGTGTAGATGGCTTCCGCTGTGATGTAGCTAGTTTACTGCCTTTAGATTTTTGGTTAGCTGCAAGAGAAGCTATTAAGAAAGTAAATCCTCATGTGATCTGGTTGGCCGAAAGTGTGGAAACAAACTTTATTACTGCTTTGAGAAGCTATGGGATGCATCCGGTAACAGATGCAGATCTTTATCAAGCCTTTGATGTAGAATACGCTTATGATATTCTCAACTATTTCTATAAGGCTTTAGAAGGGAAAATGCCATTAGAAGTGTGGAAGAACTTGCAAAATATGCAATTAGCTCTTTATCCAGAGAATGCTGTGAAATTATGGACTTTGGAAAATCATGATCAAGAGCGCATAAGAAATCGGGTAAAGAGCCAACGAGCTAACTTGAATTGCTTGGCTTATAGTTTCTTTTCTAAGGGAATGGCCTTTGTCTATGCTGGGCAAGAAGTAGAGTATAGAGGGAAAAGAGATTTATTTGAAAAGACACCGATTCAATGGCCAAAAGAGACAGGTCCTTATCAAGAATTGCTAAAACGCTTGATAGCCTTTAAGAAAGAAGCCTTTTTTAGCGACCATCGTCTCTTTTATGTCGTAGAAGATGAACAAGAAGCTATGGAATTACGTTATGAAAGAGAAGACGAGCAAATAATCGGCCTGTTTGATATCAAAGATGTGGCAGGGCTTTATCGGATCGATTTACCAGATGGTATCTATAAGGATCTTTTAAGTGAAAGAGAAATTGCGGTGAAAAATGGGCAGGTGGATCTAGGACTAGCGCCGTTTGCCTTTAAAGCACCACTTAAAAAATAAAGAAAATAAAGTATGACGAGGAAAGGAGAGTAGGGATGCGATCGACAATTAAAGATGTGGCGAGGTTGGCAGGTGTCGCTCCTTCTACCGTATCTCGTGTGATTCAAAATGCTAGTTCGATCAGTGAGCCAACCAAGAAACGTGTTCGTCAGGCTATGGAAGAATTATCCTATTATCCTAACCAATACGCTAGAGGACTCGTTAGTCGAAAAACCCAAGCTATGGGCTTAATTTTGCCTAATGAATCTGCGGCTTTTTACAGAAATCCTTTCTTCGCTGCTTGTGTGAAAGGAATAAATGATGAAGCTAGCCAATGTGGCTATACGATAACATTGAGTTCAGGATCAGATTTAAATTCACGTATTGAAGGGGTCAAACGATTGGTTTTAGGTCGGCAGGTAGATGGGCTTATCTTTCTATATTCCGATACAGAAGATCCCATCTTGAAATATGTGATTGATCAACATTTCCCTAGTGTTGTTATTGGGAAACCTGATTCTTATTACATGAGTTTTGTGGATAATGACAACCAAAGAGCGGCTTATGATGCGACAAAGGCACTCATCGAAAGAGGGGCTAAACAGCTGACCTTTATTGGTGGGATGAGCTCCTTAGTGGTTGTTCAAGATCGTTTAGCAGGCTTTAAAAGAGCTATGGAAGAAGCCGGACTTGAAGTGAAAGAGGATCGTATTATTAGTGATTTTCGTTTTGCTTCGTCAGTAGGGGAACGCTTGGCTAAGGAAATGGTTGAAGCTAAACGTCATGATGCCTTTCTGTTTGTAGATGAATTGGTTGCTCAAGGTTTTCAACAAGCTTGGTATCAATTGACTGACCTCCCCCTTTTAGCGGTAACTTTTAAGTCTTTCCCAGCAGAGCCTTTCATTACAGGGTCTTTTCTCCCTTACGTAGATATTCATGTGAATGACTTGGGGAGAACAGCTGTCAAATTACTCAAACAAGTGATTAGTGATGGGGAAGATGGGGTTTATCGTTATTATCATGAAATCATCCCGCATGATTTCGTCCTTTCAGGTAGAGATCTATGCCACTCGAAAGCGGGATTGAAGAAGAAGGGGCAGACAGACTGTCCTCTTAAACGTAGAACATGCTAAAATAAATAGAGAGTTAGAGTGAGGAAAGAGGGAAAAACTATGGTAAAAATTGATTTAAATCATATCCATAAAAAGTATCCAAATGCAGATACTTATTCCGTTACGGACTTCAATTTGCATATTGATGATAAAGAATTTATCGTTTTTGTCGGGCCTTCTGGTTGTGGTAAGTCAACAACATTACGGATGATTGCCGGTTTAGAGGATATCAGTGAGGGTGAACTTTTAATTGATGGTCAAGTCATGAACGATGTGGAACCGAAAAATCGAAATATTGCCATGGTTTTCCAAAACTATGCGCTCTATCCTCATATGACTGTGTTCGATAATATGGCTTTTGGCTTAAAACTAAAGAAATATCCAAAAGATGAAATAAAAAAACGTGTAGAAGATGCGGCCCTTAAATTGGGGCTTTCAGAATATCTTGAACGGAAACCGGCTGCCTTATCAGGTGGGCAACGGCAACGGGTAGCCTTAGGACGGGCTATTGTTCGGGATGCGAATGTTTTCTTAATGGATGAACCTCTGTCTAACTTGGATGCTAAATTACGGGTTCAAATGCGTGCTGAGATTGCAAAACTTCATCAATCTTTAGGGACTACAACTATTTATGTTACACATGACCAAACAGAAGCAATGACTATGGCGACTAGAATTGTCATTATGAAAGATGGGATTGTACAACAAATAGGCACACCGCAAGAAGTATATAATCGCCCGGTTAATATGTTTGTTGCAGGCTTTATCGGTTCCCCAGCAGCCAATTTCTTTAAAGTTCGTGTGGAAGACGACCATGTTGTCAGTGAAGATGGCTTGTCTTTGAAATTGCATGAACCAGCAACTGCTTTGTTGGCTGATCGTGGCTATAATCACAAAGAAGTTATTATGGCTATTCGCCCAGAAGATATTCAATCTGAACAAATCTTTATTGATAGTAATCCTGACAAACTCGTACAAGCGAAGGTTGTTGTTGCAGAATTATTAGGGTCAGAAAGTATGCTATATTCTATGATTGGGAAAACAGAATTTGTGGCCAAGGTTAATGCTAGAGAAAACTTCAAACCAGGGGACGAAATTACACTTGGTTTTAACATGAACAAGTGTCACTTCTTTGATCTTGAAACGGAAAAAGTGATTCGGGCTTAGCTAGGTTCACAACTAATACATGTGAAAGTAAATATATAATATAAAAAGCCGATATTTCCCTTAATAATTTAGGGAATGTCGGCTTTTTTTTTATGACTTTTGTCCCAGCCACTTCTAGAGGTTAGCTATTGTTGATTGAGACCGGGTATTAATTCAGATTTGACAATTTCGTGGATATACCGTTGCCCCTTGTTTTCTTCATCGCGAAGAACGTCGAAAAGAATATAAACAGCTTGTTCTCCAAGGGTTTGACCATGTAAATTCATACAAGCTTCGGTGGCATGGCCGGTATAAAGTGAAGGAGCGTAGGGTTTAAAGGTGATCAGAGGAATGTCAGCTTGCTGAGATTGGGCAATAGCGTGTCGTACCCCTCTAGCAACAAGTTGGTCGGCAACGACGAACCCATCCGCTTCTCCTTTTGCTAATATTTGTTTGGCTAGGGCATAGCCTTCATCTGGCATAAAAGATTTAGGATGGAAAGAATTTTGATGATCGCTTGGTAAATGGGCTTCTTTTAAGGCTGCCTTAAAGCCTAACTCCCTATTGTGGATGAAAGGTTGTTTTTCGTCACCACCAATATAAACAGGCTTGCGACAGCCTTTTTCGATGAGGGCTTTTGTAGCTTGCTTTCCGATGAGTTCGTTATCGTTATCGACAAGATTGACTTGAGAATTATCTGGACTGCCGATGACCACAACAGGAAAATTAATACTGGAAACAAATTCTAAAATAGGGTCATTGACCATGGCATAGAGAAAGATAAGTCCTTCAACTTGCTTACCGTAAACCATGCGTTGAATGTGGCTCAAACGATCTTCTTCATTTTGCCCAGTAGAAATCAATAGACCATAACCCTTGCTAGAAGATGCTTCGTTAATTCCTCGCATAACTGTAGGGAAGAATGGATTTTGGTAAAAAGCATCAGAAGCTTGTGGTAAAACAAGACCAATTGTTTGAGATTTTTTGCTAGCAAGTGAACGAGCAGAAAGGTTAGGGTAGTAATTGAGTTCGTCCATGATACGCCGCACCCGACGTTTGGTAGCAGTACTAATAGAAGGGTTATCGGCAATAACTCGGGATACGGTTGAAGGAGAGACATTTGCTAGTCGTGCAACATCTTTAATGGTAACAGCCATAAGGAACCTCCTAAAAATGAATAATGGGAGTTAAGTGAAATAAGCTAACTAAGTCTAGATGTTTTGGGATGATCAATCCCTTAAACTAGGAGAGCAAATGAGTCGATTTCTTTCAAATGATCACTCATCTGCTAAAAGAAGAAATTTTAGACACAATAGTCAGTCAGCTATTTCATGACTTAGCTCAAAAGGAATAAAAACCCTTAAAAAAGGGCCTTCACCCTCTTATAATACTAAAAAAGTCAGTAAAAAACAGCTCTTTAGCGAAAAAATGTTTCTATACAGAAGCTTTGAAGAAGTGAACATATGATTTTTTCGAAAGGTCTATAAGATTTACTATTAAGGCATACGACTCTTTCCTTACTGCAAGAATTACTTTTAGTGGGAAGTGTTAGGGAATTTTATTGGACTTTGAGGCTCTTTCTTGTGAATAATAATGTCATTTTTAAGAGAAGATAGATTAGCTTAAAATATCCAAAATTTTAATCATGCTATTTTCTTTCTTTTGATAACAAGGGGGAGAAAATAAAAGTGGAGGATGATAGTTGTTGTTAAGGGGATTTTTAACTCATCAGGCTATTAGCGCAAACCTTTTCTCTCAATAAATAGTCAATGGTTTCATTAGTTATTGATGTGAATTAACAAAAAAGTTACGAAAACGATTGCGTTAATTGGAGAAGAAGTTTATAATGAGGTCGAATAATAGGAACGGAGGCATATTATGAAACGATCAAGTGGGGTATTGATGCACATTTCTTCTTTACCTGGTCCTTATGGCATAGGAAGTTTTGGGAAAGAAGCTTATCGATTTGTTGATTTTTTAGTTCGGACACGCCAAACTTATTGGCAAATTTTACCCTTAACGACCACTAGTTATGGAGATTCTCCTTACCAATCCTTTTCAGCATTTGCTGGGAACCCGAATTTTATTGATTTAGATGTATTGAAGGAAGAAACTTGGCTAACGACTTGTGAATTAGAGCAATTTAAAAAGGAAGTGTCTTCGGATCCTGAAAAAGTTGACTATGGACAACTCTTTAAATCTCGTAGAGAAATTTTGGACAAGGCCGTCGCTCGTTTTGTTGCATCAGGTGGGAAAGAAAGATCAGATTATCAAGACTTTGTGAAGAAAGAATCTGACTGGCTAATGCCTTATGTGTATTATATGACGGTCAAAGAAAGTTTTTCTTTAGTGGCATTTACAAAGTGGCCTGAAGACTTTCGTAAGTACGATCATGACAAAGTTGTTGCGCATTGTGAAGAGCATAAAGAACAGATGGATTATCATTTGGTAACGCAATTCTGGTTTTTCCAACAATGGAGTCAATTAAAACTTTATGCCAATGAACAAGGTATAAAAATTATTGGAGATATGCCAATTTATGTGGCACATGATAGTGTAGAGATGTGGACGCATTCAGAATTGTTTAAGGTGAATGAAGAAGGGGAACCTCTTATGGTAGCTGGAACTCCACCAGACAATTTTTCTGATGATGGACAATATTGGGGCAATCCTATCTACAATTGGGATTATATGAAGGCTACTGGCTATTCTTGGTGGATAGAACGGATGAAAGCAAGCTTTAAATTGTATGATATGATTCGGATAGACCACTTTAGAGGATTTGAATCGTATTGGGAAGTTCCTTATGGCGCTCCAAGCTCTGCAGATGGGCATTGGACAAAGGGACCGGGGAGTGAGCTTTTTGATACTTTAGAGAAGGCTCTGGGACAGTTACCAATCATTGCTGAGGATTTAGGCTTCATGACGCCGGAAGTTATAGCTATGAGGGAGCATACTGGTTATCCAGGTATGAAGATTTTGCAATTTGCCTTTAATGGTGACAGCGAATCAGATGATATGCCACATAACTATGATGCCAATACAGTGGCTTATGTAGGAACACATGATAATGAAACTGGTCGTGGGCATTATGAAGATACTTGCAGTCAAAAAGAACGTGACCAAGCTGATCATTATCTCAATCGACAAGAAGGAGAAAGTCCTGTTCATGCCTATCATCGTGGCATTGCCTCATCGGTGAGCCGATTGGCCATTTATACTATGCAAGATTTATTGAACTTAGATAATCGTGCACGGATGAATGAACCTTCTACTATTGGCGGGAATTGGCAATGGCGAATGAGAGAAGATGCTATCACTAAAGAAGTTGAAGATGATTTACTAGATTTGACTTTAACTTACTATCGTGCGCGTTTTGAGTAAAAAAATAGACGAAGGGCAAATGATTGCCCTTTAAAGTTTAACCAAGTGACATGAAATAAAATAGGGGAAGTTTTTCTCTTCCCTTTTTAAAAGGAGTAGTAAAATGAAAGATTTATCTCAATTAGCAGAAAAACATTTCCAGAAAGATTTAGAACATTGTACAGATAATGAATTGTTACAAGTGGCGATGACGCTTGTAGATGAACGTTTGCAAGCTATGCCTTTAAACCAAGGAAAGAAAAAGTTATATTATCTGTCCGCTGAATTTTTAATGGGGAAATTGTTGACAACTAATCTCATTAATTTAGGCCTATACGATGAAGTGAAGAAAGAACTGGAAGAGCATGGAAAGAGCTTGAATGATTTGGAATTAGCTGAGCAAGAACCATCTTTAGGGAATGGTGGTTTGGGTCGTTTAGCTGCCTGCTTCTTGGATTCCATTGCTAACCTAGGCTTAAATGGGGATGGGGTTGGTTTGAATTATCATTTTGGACTTTTCCGTCAGTTCTTTTGGGAAAAGCAACAAAATGCTCGTCCTGATAAATGGTTAGATCAACCGAATTTCCTTCATAAGGAAGATCGGTCCTATGAAATATCCTTTAAAGACTTTACATTTAAATCTACTTTATACAGTTTAGATATTCCTGGTTATAAAAAATCTAAACGCAACCGTCTACGCTTGTTTGACTTAGATCTAGTGGATGAAAGTATCGTTGAAAAAGATTCGATTCGTTTTGATGCTAATCGAGTACAAGATGCTTTGACCCTCTTCCTTTACCCAGATGATTCAGAACATAGTGGACGTCTCTTGCGCATTTATCAACAATACTTTATGGTATCCAATGCAGCCCAACTTTTGATTGATGAGGCTTTGGAAAAAGGTTCTAATTTGCACGATTTAGCGGATTATGCTCTTGTTCAAATTAATGATACCCACCCAGCTTTTGTTATTCCTGAATTGATTCGTTTGTTGACGACAGTTCATGGGATGGAATTTGAAGAGGCTGTCTCCATTACTAGTCAAATGGTGGCTTTCACCAACCATACCATTTTAGCTGAAGCTTTAGAAAAATGGCCAATGGAAGATGTGGAAGATGTTATTCCAGAGATTGCTGCTATTTTGAGACGTTTAGACGAGTCAGTTCGTGCAAGCTATCCTGGTAAAGAAAGTGTCTACTTGATTGATAAAGAAAATCGTGTGCATATGGCTCATTTAGCGATCCACTTTGGCTTTAGTGTAAATGGTGTGGCCAAGTTGCATACCGATATTTTGAAAGAATCTGAACTAAAAGATTTTTATGAAATTTACCCTGATAAATTCAACAATAAAACAAATGGGATCACCTTCCGTCGTTGGTTAATGGCATGTAATCCAGACTTATGTCACTTATTGGATCAAGAGATTGGTGACGAATGGCGACAAACTGAAGATTTAACTGCTTTATTAGCCAAGAAGGATCAAGATGATGTTTTGTCTGCTCTAAAAGTTATCAAAGACAAAAACAAAGAAAAATTGGCAGGCTTTTTGGCAGAACATCAAGACACTCATTTGTTGGACGGGGCGATTGTTGATGTACAAATCAAACGGATCCATGAATACAAACGTCAACAAATGCTAGCTCTTTATATCATTCATAAATATCTCGCCATTAAAGCAGGAGATAAACCAGAAACACCAATCACGATTATTTTTGGTGGTAAGGCAGCGCCAGCCTATATTTTGGCACAAGATATTATTCACCTTATCCTTTGCTTGAGTGAATTGATTAAAAATGATCCAGAAGTTAGCCCATATCTTCAAGTAGTTATGGTGGAAAATTATAATGTCACTGCCGCTGAATATTTGATTCCTGCCGCTGATATTTCTGAACAAATCTCCTTAGCTTCTAAGGAAGCATCAGGAACAGGGAACATGAAATTTATGCTCAACGGTGCCTTGACTGTTTGCACTATGGATGGAGCCAATGTGGAAATAGCAGAATTGGTTGGCAAGGAAAATGTTTATGTATTTGGTCAATCTAGTGAAAGCATTGTAGAACTTTATGAAAAGGCTAGCTATAACCCACAAGATTACTATAAACTTCCTCAAATCAAACGCTTGGTAGACTTTATCGTTGGTCCAGAGTTAGTGAAGATTGGGAAACAAGAACGTTTGGAACGCTTGTACAAAGATATCACAACGAAAGACTGGTTCATGGCTTTGATTGATTTAGAAGATTTCATTGCTATCAAAGAAAAAGCTTATGCGGATTATGAAAACCAACAAGAATGGATGGAAAAAGTCCTAATCAACATCGCTAAAGCTGGATACTTCTCTTCAGACAGAACCATTAAGGAATACAATGACGATATTTGGCATTTACCAAGAGACTAAGCAGTAGAAGTATAATGGATAAACCCCTGTATAAATAAATTTGAAATGAATCGAGTGAGCGACTTGCTTGCTCGATTTTCTTTTCCAAAGCCATTTTTTGATAAGCAAAAGATGGGTAAAAAGAAGTAAAGCTCCTATTAGAAAGGGTTGGCTGATTTAGCTAGGGGAGTTTTCTTTAAGTAAAGGGGTGAAATCGTTTTAAAAAAAGTGCAAAGCCAATAAAATTTCAAGCAAAATATGTTAAGATAGTGATTGGGAAATTAGTACGGTTGTGAATGAAGAGGAGCTAGATAGGATGAGTGAATGGTCAACTGGCCTAGTAGCAATTCGTTGAGTCAAGCTTTTCTAATAGCCTTTTTTCTTTTAAGTGGTAGAGAAAAAATGTTATTTCATTGACGGACTATCTTTCTCATTTTGAAAAAAGTTTGGTGTTTTTCTATTTTGGATTTGACAGCAAATAAGTGAAAAGGAGTCAAGAATTATGTACTATGTAAACAATGAACGCAAGGGTAAGAAAATAGTGGATGCAGCAACTAACTTGGCTATTGAGTACTTTTTGTTAAATGAAAAGCATCTTGACGAACCGATCTTGCTTTTCTATACCAATGAAAATGCGATCATCATAGGGAAAAATCAAAATACTTATGAAGAAGTTCAACAAGATTATATTGATGAACACCATATTGAAGTCGTTCGACGTTTTTCCGGTGGTGGGGCAGTTTATCATGATATGGGGAATGTGTGCTTCTGCTTTATCACAGATGATGATGGGGAAAGTTTCCGGAACTTTGCTAAATTTACACAACCAGTAATAGATGCTTTGCATAAGATGGGAGCTACTGGGGCTAAATTGGAAGGCAGAAATGATTTGTTGATCGATGGCAAGAAATTTTCTGGGAATGCCATGTATTCCAATAAGGGGCGTTTAACTGCTCATGGCACAATTATGTATGATTTGGATACTGAAGTAGCCACCCATGCCCTTCGTCCAAAACAAGACAAGATTAAATCTAAGGGGATTAAGTCTATTCGCTCACGGATGACCAACATCAAACCTTATGTGAATGAAGAATACCAAAACATGGATATTTTTGAATTCCGGAATGTGTTATTGAAGAATATTTTTGGTGTTGATTCTATCGAAGAAGTGAAACAATATGTGTTGACAGATGAAGATTGGGAACGTATTGAGGCTTTTAAGGCTAAATATACGGGTAACCCTGATTGGAACTATGGGGCTAATCCTAAGTTTGATATTCACAATTCTAAACGAACGACAGCAGGACAAGTTGACTTTAGCTTAAATGTGGTTAACAATAAGATAGACACTGTTAAAATCAATGGAGATTTCTTCGGCTTGGGAGAAATTTCTGATGTTGAGGACAAATTGCTAGGCACACCATATCGCCGTCAAGATTTGATGGAAGTCTTTGAGTCTGTAGATTTGAAACACTATTTTGGGAATGTGACAGCAGAAGATTTGACGAACTTGATTTTAGCAGAAGATTAAGTATGACAATAAAGGACTGACAGCATGGAAAATAAAGAAGCCAAAGAGATTATTTTAACAGGAGACCGTCCAACTGGGCCATTGCATTTAGGCCACTATGTAGGGTCTTTAAAAAATCGTGTTCTTTTGCAAGATAAGCCAGGGCATACCTCTTATATTATGATTGCCGACCAACAAGCTTTGACTGACAATGCCGATAACCCGAAAAAAGTGGTAGAAAATGTGATTGAAGTTGCCTTAGATTACATGGCTTGTGGACTTGATCCTAAAAAGTCAACAATTTTCATTCAATCCCAAATTCCAGCTTTACCCGAACTGACGGTATATTATTTGAATTTGGTAACGGTTAATCGCTTGAAACGCAATCCGACCGTTAAAGCAGAGATTCAACAAAAGGCATTCGGTCAATCTATTCCAACTGGCTTCTTTGTTTATCCTATCAGTCAAGCTGCCGACATTACAGCTTTTAAGGCAAGCTTGGTTCCAGTGGGTGATGATCAGCGACCAATGTTGGAACAAACTCGAGAAATCGTTCATAGCTTTAACCAAATTTATGGGAAAGGCAAGGATATCTTAACGATGCCGGATATTTTATTGGCTAAAGAAGGTCAAGGACGTATACCAGGTATCGATGGTAATGCTAAGATGAGTAAGTCTTTAGGCAATGCGATCTATTTGAAAGATTCGATGGATGTTGTGAAGAAAAAGGTCATGTCGATGTACACAGACCCTAATCACATTCGAGTAGAAGATCCTGGTCAAATTGAAGGAAATATGGTTTTCACCTATTTGGACATTTTTGCTGAAGGGGATCCTCTTGTTGCTGAAATGAAGGAGCATTACCAACGTGGTGGCCTAGGGGATGTGAAAGTCAAACGTTATTTGATTGATATTTTGGATAGTGTGTTGACGCCTATTCGTGAAAAACGACTTGCTTTAGCAAAAGACCCAGCTGCTGTATTGGAAATGCTAAAAGTTGGTAGTGAACGGGCTCGAAAAACAGCTGATGCGACTTTGCAGGAAGTTCGGCAAGCTATTGGGGTTAATTATTTTGGCTAATGATTAAGAAAGGGTTCTCCTAAGAGATGCGAGTCATTTCTAGGAGAACTTTTTTATAGCAGAATAAAATAATACAGATCTATTCATTTTCAAAACAGAATAAATAATAAAGAAAAATAAGGAAAAAGGGCATAAATTAGCTTTAAATATGGGGATGGTTTTGTTATAATGATTACAGGTTAGCAAAATATTGATAAAAAGGAGTGAACCAGATGGTAACAGTCTACATCTCTCCAAGTTGCACCTCATGTCGAAAGGCGAAACAATGGTTTGAAGATCATAACATTCCCTATGAAGAACGGAATATTTTTTCAGATCCTTTAACAGCTGAGGAAGTCAAAAGCATTTTGCGAATGACTGAAGATGGAACTAGCGATATTATTTCCACTCGGTCTAAGGTTTATATGGAACTTCATGACGATTTAGATAATTATCCTTTGAATCAAGTAGTTGATTTAATCGTTAAGGAACCAAGTATTTTAAGACGACCAATTATGGTCGATAAGAAACGGATTCAAGTCGGTTATAATGAAGATGAAATTCGTCGCTTTTTACCACGTTCCTTGCGTATACAAGAATTGCGGGATGCTACTCAATTTGTGGCTATGTAAAATAAAACTAGCTCTTATGGGGCTAGTTTTTTATTGTTATAAAGATAAATGTGAGCGTTTTTATTGAGATCAATGGACTTTTATTGAACTTGTTTAATTTGTCTTTTTTAAAATTTTGCGTTATACTGAAGCTTGATCAGTAACAGTCTTAGTGAAGAGAGGTGAATGTGATGGAAGTTGAACGAATTAATGATCGAACGATTCGTGTCAGTATTCACAAAGACGATCTAGAAGGACGAGGAATCGAATTTCTAGACTTGTTAGGTGATCACAAGCAGGTGGAGCAATTCTTCCATAGCATCCTTGAAGAACTCGATGAAGTTGAGGATTTTACATCTTCGGATGCCGTCACTTTTCAGGTCATGCCTAGTAGCGATGGTTTAGATTTATTGATTACACATCGTGATTTTGATGAGATGGGTCAAGAAGAAGAGATGGAACATTTCTTAGAGATGTTACAAAACCAATCGAAGCAACTGGGATTCTTTTCTAAAGAAGGTTTATCAGGTTTAGAAAAGAGTCAGTTGGGCAAGTTGGAAGAAAAGCTAGATGATGAGAAAAAATCTTCTGATGATGAGATGAAGCGGAAAGTTCAAAGGGATCTCCAGCCAGAAAGCTTTACTTGTATGACGACAGATATTGAGCCCTTGCTCGCCATGGCAAGAGATAGGCTGGTTCCAGAGGCAGATACTTCCTTATATGCGCTTCCAGAGATGTCAGGATATGCCTTGCTTGTTACGTTGAATCCTGAATACTTTAGTCCAGGTTCTGCTCAATTAGTATCTTTACTCTTCTCAGAGTATAGCCAAGCATCATCGCTTTCAAAAGAATGGCTTGATGAATATGGCAAACTATTGATTGAACGGGATGCTTTAGCTTCTTTAAGGCGAACCTTCGATAAAAAAAGAAAATAGTTAGTCAAAAAAGCTCAGAGTAATCTGGGCTTTTTTTGGGCGCTTTGGCAAATGCTGTTGGTGAATTTTAAAAAATTATCAGATCAATTCTCTTTAAGTTAGCGTATATTGATGTGATGGGTTAATGTCTACACATTTATGAGAGAGTGACAGTAATAAATATTTCGTCACAGTGGAGGAGAATATGCGCTTAGCAAAGAATAGTCAAGGAGAGTGGGTTTCGGCTGATTGGGTTCAGGAGAAAGACACTTTTTTTTGCCCTAATTGTCAGGGTTTGCTTGAATGGCGAAAAGGAGAAAAGGTCAAAGCTTATTTTGCCCACGTTAGGAATAGAAAGGGAAAAGGCGAATCGCTTGAACACCGGCAGGCTAAGACCTGGTTGAGGGGGCAGTTTAAGCTTTTGGGCTTTCCAGTTGAAGAAGAGGTTTCGCTAGCTTTTGATCAGAGAGCAGACGTTTTAGTCGACCTCTTAGGTAGGAAACTTGCTGTGGAGTTTCAGAAAAGTCGCCTAAGTCCATCTACTTTTAAAGGGAGAGTTGAAGGCTATAGAAAATCCCACTTACTACAATGGTGGATTCAAAATGATCGGGCTCATTTGCCTTATGTGAATAGAGAAGAATTATTGCAATATGCTCGTTATCATCCAAGATTAGGTTGTTATCAATGGCTTTTAGACCAAGAATCACAACAATTAATTTTGCAGTATGATCTGCATATCAATTGGCGTAAATCACGTCAGGTGATTGGTCGAAGGCTTTTCTTTTCGGAAGTTTTAGAGGCCTTAACTTGTTTAAAAGATACAAGGGAGGGAAAGGGACAGTTTATTGGCCATTGGGAAACTAAAAATTCTGTAGATTATTTAAAAGATAAAGAGCAGAAGTTAATGAAGGCTAAACAGGTAAAAAGTTGTTATCAACGTTATTTTCGAAAGAGTAAAAAAATTTTGGATCAATCTTTTGCGAAAAGTCTGTATTATCACAGACAAGCGATTGAGGATCTGCCACTTATTTGCTTTTGGCCACCCATTCACCATCTCTTTTCAACTTTTCCCTTGGTTTATGCGAGGTATCTATTGCTAAAAGGGAAAGAAATAGATCATTTTTTAGATCTACTGCCTTGTTTTAGTTTGCCTTTCATTCCTGATAGCAAAGCTTATATTCGTCAAGACTTAAATAAGTGGGCAAAGACCTTTCTGTAAGGCTTTTAAATAAGCGATAAATTTGCTAGGATGGGAATAGGATATTTTATGATAGAAAGGGGAATGGGTAGATGAGTGACGGACAAGTGAAACAACGCTCTCGTGAGGAAATGGATCCTGCCTATACTTGGGATTTAACACCTATTTTTTCTAGTGATGAAGAAATGAAGCTTGCCTTGAAAGAGGTTGAAGCAGATGTAGACAAAATAAAGGTTTATGAAGGTAGACTCAATGAGTCAGGCCAAGTTCTTTTGGAAGCTATTGAAACATTGCATAATGTGGAAAGACGATTCTTTAAAATATACAATTATACGAATTTGAAGAAAGACCAAGATACAGCTAATAGCCTTTCTCAATCTCACTATCAAGAAGCTGTGGCAGTTTGGACTTCTATCCAAGCAGTTAGTAGTTATTTTACGCCTGAATTATTAGCCATTAGTGATGAAGATTTAGCCAAACGTATAGAAGAGGAAGATGGCTTAGCTCTTTATCGGCAATTTTTTGATGCTTTACGCCAAAATAAGGCTCATGTATTACCGAAAGAACAAGAAGTATTACTGGCCAAAGCTTCTGAAATTTTCTCAGGGGCCAAAGAAGCTTATAGCAATCTAACAAACGCTGATATGGATTTTGGAAGCATTGAAGATGAAGAAGGACATTCTGTTCCATTAACAGAAGGTAGCTTTATTTCCTACATTCAATCGACCGATCTTCGGGTAAGAACTCAGGCTTATGAACAACTTTACAGTCACATCAGAGGAGTTAAGAATACTCTCTTGACGACTCTCAAGACACAAATTAAAACGCACAATTTTGAAGCCGATGTTAGAGGGTATAAGTCTGCTCGTCACAAGGCTTTGAGCGAAAATCATGTGCCTGAAAGTGTTTATGACACATTGGTGAAAGAAGTAAATGACCACTTACATATTTTGCATCGCTACGTTTCTTTACGGAAGAAGATGCTTGGCTTAGACAATTTAAAAATGTCGGATATGTATGTACCTTTAGTGGCAGAAAGTAAAGAGAAGGTGCCTTTTGAAGAGGCTAAAGCACAAGTCTTAGAAGCTGTTAAACCTTTAGGGGAAGACTATTTGGCTATTATAAACCGTGCTTTTGAGGAAAGATGGATTGACGTATACGAAAATAAGGGCAAACGTTCTGGGGGATATTCTTCAGGGATGT
The DNA here is from genome assembly GCF_003664595.1 of Atopobacter sp. AH10. Classification (GTDB taxonomy): domain Bacteria; phylum Bacillota; class Bacilli; order Lactobacillales; family Aerococcaceae; genus Atopobacter. The sequence goes on along the minus strand of NZ_QXPZ01000001.1, from coordinate 11,506 downwards.
ATGATACCAATCCTTACATTTTGTTGAACTGGCATGATGACGTGTCCAATTTATTTACCTTGATCCATGAATTAGGTCACTCAGCTCACTCTTATTATACTTGGCATAATCAACCATATGTTTATGGGGATTACCCTATTTTCTTAGCTGAAATTGCTTCTACAACAAACGAATGCTTATTGACAGAGTATCAGTTAGCTACTGAAACTGATCCAGTGAAACGCTTAGGCATCTTAAACTATGCGATTGAACGTTTCAAGAGTACAATTTTCCGTCAAACCCAATTTGCTGAATTTGAGCAATGGGTGCATAAGGCGGACCAAAATAAAGAAGCGCTAACGGTAGATAAATTAGTCGAAGCTTATAGCGAACTAAATCGCCGTTATTATGGGGAAGAAGTGGATTACGATGATAATATCGGTTATGAATGGGCACGCATTCCTCACTTCTACTATGATTTTTATGTTTACCAATATGCAACAGGTATGGCCGCTGCAAGTTCTTTAGCGGATAAGATTCTAAATGAAGAGGGCGGAGTAGAACGTTATAAGAATTACCTAAAAGCGGGTACGAGTGACTATCCAATTAATGTGATGAAGGCTGCTGGGATTGATATGACCAAACCAGATTACTTGCGTCAAGCTTTCAAGGTGTTGGAAGGATATATGGATCAATTAGAAGATCTTTTAGAAGAAATAAAAGCTTAATTACTAATGCTCAAACGAGAAGAGAAGGCGGATAAGATAGCCTTTAAACAGTTTTAGACCTTATAATCTCTAATCTTTGAGTGTTATTTAGATAATAAAAAAGACATATAAGACCGGTCGGAACAATCGATCTTGTATGTCTTTTTTTGCTCGTTAACGAGGGGATTGTTGTGTTATTACGGACACTGAGGAAAATGCAGGATCTTCCCCTTGTTTTTCTTTTCAAAGAGAGCTTGAGGCTTAGATGTTTTAGCGGGGATATTTCCATTAAAAGTCAAATTGTTTTTTTCGATACTTTCTTTTTGGCTTGTGGAGTTTTGGGATGTGCGATAAGAACGACAGATTTCTTGTAGGGATTTCTCTGTAATGCACTTATCGATCAACATGCCATATTCATCTGTGTAGTTATGGCAAATGACTAAACTAGGTACTTGGGTAATACCCCATTGAGCGCCAAGAATTTGATCTTCTTCATAGGCTTCCTTAACAGTTAGGGAGCGACAATCTTCTAGAAAATGTTGGGGGTCGAAGCCAACTTGTTTAGCTGACTGAAGGAGAAGGCCTTCCGATAATTTCTCTTGATGAATGAGGAGAGCTTTTTGAACTTCCATTAAATAAGCTCTTGCTCGTCTTTGCCCATAAAAAAGGGCAGCTTTGTAGGCTACAGAGACTTGGTAAAGATCTAGGCAGAGGTCATTTCGCAAAGAAGCGCAACAAGGGTTCATCCCTTGCTGGCGCATAAAGGTCACTAGAGAAAGGAGATTATGGTGAGGGATCATGCGGAAATGAATATTTGCCGATGAGCCCTTAATGAATTTTAAAATTTCTTTTTCGGCTTGAAAAGAAGCGGGATCTAAAGGATTGATAAAGAGGAAAAAATCAAAAATATCATTCCTTGAAATAGCGTCTTCTTGACACATGAAATCTTCGTCAGCCACACTCTCCCTCCTTTCACCAGGGTAATTGTTGCGATTAGTTTTTTGCTTTATAATGTATAGCACGTGCTAGTTTGTTAGGAGCAGCTTGATAGTCAGTATCTAGGTCTTTTAGTAAATGTTGGAAGTAGGCTTTTCCTTTGATGAGGTCGTTTACTTCACATTCTAATTCTAAATCACGAGCGCCATTTGAATAGTGGACTTCATCTAAGACGATGAGGGCTTCTGGACATTCTTTTTCATAGCGACAGGTTGTAAAAGATACTTTTTCTTGTAATTCAGCTAAGTCGATCCCTTGTTGGTGTAAATATTGGCGTAATTCACTAGGAAGACGTAATTGCTTTTTATCGATGATGGCCTTGGCTTCTTGTGCATCTAAAGGGAGGGTCGTTTCTCTTTTTTCATTGGGACCTAAGCTTTCTTTTAGCGTTAATTCGGCTATTTCTTGATTGACCATACGAATCCTCAGTGCCTTATCTGCTTGTGAAAGAATCCCTTGCCAATCATAGTAAACATTTTGTAAATAGATTGGGGAAAGACCAGTCATCCAAAGTTTTAACCCTTCTTGATAGGCTTTTTCACTGAGTAAGCATTTAAATTCTTTTTCGACGGATTGTTCAGTCATGTTTTTTCTCCTAACCATCTGTTGTTCAATTCTAGTATAGCAAAAGTTGATCATCGATGCTTGGCATTTGATTGATAAAGAGAGAGTGAAAGAGGTCGACTTCGTTTTACTTTTATAAAATAGCCTAGTGAGCTTAGCTATAGATAAGCTTTAATATTGAAAGAAGTCGTGTCGTTTTACAACTTTAAAGTATTCTTACTTGTGGTAAAATGAATAAGCGAGGGAGGAATCATGCAAATGGAGCCATTTACAGCGGATCAGATTCAAAATTGGGAAGAGTTTCTCGCTCCCTATGAACAAGCCGTAGCAGAGCTAAAGGTTAAACTGAAGGGGATTCGTAACGAATATCGCAGAAACGAGCGACATGCCCCGATAGAATTTATTACAGCTAGAGTAAAAACTGTTAATAGTATTGTTGAAAAAGTAAACAGTAAGCACATTTCTCTCTATGAACTAGAAGATATCGGAGGATTAAGGATTATGTGCCAATTTGTCGATGATATCTATGAAACAGTAGCTTTGTTGCGTCAAAGGAAAGATTTTGTTATTTTAGCTGAAGAGGATTATATTGCTCGTGAAAAAGCGTCTGGCTATCGGTCTTATCATGTGACGATTAAGTACCCCGTTGAAAGAATGGAGGGGCTAACCGAAGTGGTGATTGAGATTCAGATTCGGACCTTGGCGATGAATTTCTGGGCGACTATCGAACACTCCTTGAATTATAAGTACAAGGGTCACTATTCCAAAGAATTGCAAGACCGCCTAAAACGTGCAGGAGAGGCGGCTTTTCTTCTGGACAATGAGATGTCTGCTATAAGGGAAGAAATTCAAAAAGCCCAACAATATTTCCAACGCTACCGAGAAAAGTAAGAAGGAGTCTCTTTCATGAAAATTACGGTAATGACACATCAAACGAATGATAAAGTGAAGGCGATTTGTCAAAAACTCAATGAACTTTGCCAAGAAGACGGTTTTATCTGGGATGATCAGATGCCGGATGTGGTTATTACGATTGGCGGAGATGGGAGTATGTTATCAGCTTTTCATCGCTATAGAGATCAATTGGATCGTATTCGTTTTTTAGGAGTTCATACTGGGCATCTTGGCTTTTATACAGACTATACGGTTGACCAAGTGGATGAACTTATTTCAGATTTGAGGCAAGATCATGGGGAGGAAGTTACCTATCCCTTGTTAGAAGTTAGTTTACATTATGAAGATAAGCAATTATCGCCTCATCACTTTTTGGCTTTAAATGAAGCGACCATTAAACGGATTACTGGCACCTTTATTTGTGATGTGTATATAAACCGCTACTTATTTGAGAGTTTTCGTGGGGATGGCTTATGCGTCTCTACTCCGAGTGGGTCGACAGGTGTTAATAAGTCCATTGGTGGAGCTGTTTTACATCCGAGTCATTCAGCTATCCAGTTAACGGAGTATGCTTCTTTAAATAATCGGGTCTTTCGAACCTTATCTTCTCCACTGGTATTAGGGATAGAAGATCAAATTACCTTTAAGCCCAAAAATTGTGACCGTTTGTTGGTGACTTATGACCATTTAGCAATGAAGGCCAATCAGATTGAAGAAATGACCTGTCGAGTAGCAAAAGAAAGAATTCGTTTTGTATCTTACCGCCATATGCCTTTTTGGAAAAGGGTATCTCAGGCCTTTATAGGTGATTTTTCAAAAGATTTAGATAGTGAATAATAGTTGAGGGGATGAAGAGGTTGAGATGGAATTTATTTGGATAAGCGATCACGAAGAACCATTAAGCATGAAGGCTTTTTTAAAGAGGCAAGGGGTAAGTCGCAAATTTTTAACCCATGCTAAATTTCATGGACAAATAACCCTTAATGGGGAATGGGTCACTGTTCGTGCCAGCGTCAAAAAAGGCGATCGAGTAGGATTGATAGTTGAAGATGAAGAAGGGCATGAAACGGTTCGCCCTTCTTATGAAGACATCCCGATTGTTTACGAAGATCGGGATCTTTTGGTGGTGAATAAGCCTGCTGGTATTTCCTCTCTCCCAAGTAAAGCTCATCCGGATCGGTCTTTGGCTAATCGCATTCGCGGCTATTATATGAAGAATAATTATTCGGATCAGGTCATTCATGTGGTCACACGTTTGGATAAGTGTACCTCTGGAGTTGTTTTGGTGGCTAAGCATCGTTTTGCGCATGCTTTATTGGATCAGGCTTTAGGGCACAGTGCTATCCATAAACGCTACTTTGCTATTGCCTATGACCCTCATCATATCTTAAAGGCCCATGATCAGATTAATCGTCCAATTGGTCGTAAACCTGGTTCGATCATCGAACGACAAGTGATGCCAGAAGGGAAGATTTCTTTAACAGAGTATTGGTTGAAGAAACGTCTGGGGGACTATGCTCTCTTGAGTCTTCAGTTACATACAGGGCGGACTCACCAAATTCGTGTACATTTACAATCTTTAGGTTGCCCTTTATTGGGAGATGACCTATATGGAGGCCCCTTGGCCTATGGGTTAGAAAGGCAGGCTTTACACTGTCAGCAACTTAGCCTGACTCATCCCTTTACAGGAGATCCACTGATTGTTGAAACGCCTTTAGCGGAGGATTTATCAGAGGCTTTAGTCCGCTTAAAAGCAGATCAAGACAAAGGGTAAGCAAGTAGTTTTGAAATATGTTTAGCTCGATAGAGACAGGCGGAGCAGGAGAAAAGCTCTGCCCTAGCAGAATATATTTGAGTGAATAATCGCCTGTTTTGGGCAGAAAGTGGAAGGTGAATCATGACGGATAGCCAAGAATTAGATGAATTACGTCTAGAAACATTGAAAGAGGCCCTCCACAGGGAGACGATGGCGGAAGTTCGTGCCATTTTCTTAGAAGCTCATCAATATGACCAAGCACAGATGTATCAATTACTAACACCAGAAGAACGAATGATACTCTATCGCTTTTTATCGCCAAAAGAATTAGCGGAGATGTTTGAGATTATCGAGGAAGATGAAAAAGACGTCAAAAGCTATTTGAATGAAATGGATGATCGATATGTCTCATTAATGTTGACGGAAATGTTTGCGGATAATGCGGTTGACTTGCTGAAAGAAATGGATGTGAAGGAAGTCCGCAAGTATTTACGCTTAATGAGTGCAGAGGATAGGGCAACCATTCAACGACTTTACTACTATGGAGAAGATACAGCAGGGTCTTTGATGACACCAGAGTTGATTGCTATTCAAAGCCATCAAACGGTAAAGTCAGCTTTAACATTGATTAAAGAATTGGCTCATGATGCGGAAACGATCTATTACATTTATGTCGTAGATGAGGGGCAACATTTAGAAGGGGTTCTTTCTTTACGGGATGCCATTATGAGTAATGATGACACCATGGTTTATGATATTATGGTGGATCATGTGGTAACTGTAGATGTCAATGACGACCAAATGACAGCAGCAAGAAAAGTTCAAGATTATGACTTTATTGCTTTGCCCGTGGTGGATGAAGAAAATCGTATCGTTGGGATTATTACAGTCGATGACGTGATGGATGTTCTGCAAGAAGAAGCCAGTAGCGAATACTCTGGTTTGGCAGCCGTTGACGTAGAGAGTGGTGCTGAAACAACCAATCCTTTTGAAGCGGCGGTGAAACGGCTACCATGGCTCATTACCTTGCTCTTTTTAGGAATGGGAACTTCTAGTTTGATTAGCCGTTATGAGAATTTGATCGCTAAAGCCAGTATCCTTTCAGTCTTTGTCACCTTGATTACTGGGACAGCGGGGAATGCGGGAACCCAATCTTTAGCGGTTGCTGTCCGTCGTCTATCTGGGGATGATATGGATAATGACCATTTTATTTCTATTATGCTTAGAGAATTGTTAACAGGTTTGTTGACGGGTTTGGCTACTGGTTTGACCATTACTCTGGTGGTTGGAATTTGGCAAAATAATTTTATGCTAGGAGCTATTATCGGTGCCGCAATGCTTGCAGCAATTACTGTAGCCACTTTGGCAGGAAGTTTTATTCCCCAATTAATGGAAAAGATTGGTGTAGACCCAGCTGTGGCATCAGGTCCATTTATTTCTACTTTGTCGGATTTAACTTCTGTCTTGATTTATTTTTCTATTGCTAGTTATTTTATTGCTTCCTTCTTGGACAAGTAAACAATTGACCTCTTAATCTGTTGAATAGGTCTTTTCTTGAAGAGAGAAGAAAGTTTGGCCTTGTCGCTAGTGAGAAGTATAGAGAAAATTTTTAATGTCCCCTCTTTAGGCGTATAAGTTCTAAAGAGGGGTTAGCTATTTGGATAAAGTAATAAGTCTACAAGGTTTTCTTTAATCGTGAGCGCATGTTGAAGACCATGCTTCTTGTTGAAAAGCTTTTACATTTTGAATCGTGACCATTGTAAAAAAGCTTTTACATTTTTGAATCGTGATATTGTTGAAAAGCCTTTACATTTTGAATCATGACATTGGATAGAATTCATCTTATAATGGAGATGGCAGAAAAATTCAAGATAGATGGAAGGGGCAAACCATGAAATTAGAAGTTTGTTGTGGGAGTTACCAAGATTGTCTCAAAGCGCAGGCAGGAGGAGCAGATCGCATCGAATTAAATGGAGCTTTAGAACTCGGTGGTTTGACCCCATCCTTGTCTACTTTCCGTATGGCAAGAGCGGAATTGACGATTCCAATTATTGCTATGGTTCGACCGAGAGGAGGAGGCTTTTGCTACAACAAGCGTGAATTGCTAGAAATGCTCCATCAGGCGGAAGATCTCTTGGCAGAAGGAGCGGATGGCTTGGCTTTTGGAGCTTTAAGTAGGGAATTAGAGCTTAACAAGGAGTTCATTAAAGAATTGACCGATTTGTGTCATCAAGCTAAGGCAGAAGCAGTCTTACATAGGGCTTTTGATATTTCACGGAATCCTTTTGCTGTGGTGGAATCGTTAATCCAAATAGGGGTCGATAGAATTTTAACTAGTGGGCAACAAAGCACAGCCTTGGAAGGGGCTAGGTTGATCAAGGCTTTGCATGAGCAGTATGGTAAGCGCATTGAAATATTGCCTGCAGCAGGGATTAAGGTCTCCAATGTGATGGCTTTACTCAATCAAACACGAGTTCATCAGGTGCATTCATCTTGTTCCAAGAGCGTTGAAGATGGAGGGAACCACAATCATGGGGTGAGTTTTGCCATGAATGAGCAAAATAGCTACAAGCTTGTTAGTCAAACGGAAGTAAGGCAATTGAAAAATTTTATTAGTATATGGGCGGATAATAGAAAAGATTAGGAAAAAAGCTGGATCTTCTTTAGTAGGAGGTCCAGTTTTTTTAGGCGAAAGATGAAGACGTTTTATTTGACTTGAAAAATATAATCATTATAAAATCTAGATAGTGAAAATAATCACTTGTATTTAAGGAGGCATATGATGAAAGTTGTAGTGATCGGTTGTACACATGCTGGGACGGCGGCAGTAAAGACTATTTTAGCTGACCATCCAAGTGCTGAAGTAAAAGTTTATGAACGTAATGATAATATTTCCTTCCTATCTTGTGGGATCGCCTTGTATATTGCTGGGCAAGTGAAAGATCCTCAAGGGCTATTTTATTCTAGTCCAGAAGAATTGAAAAAGCTTGGAGCTCAGGTTCACATGCGGCATGATGTGTTAAATGTAAATGTTGCAGATAAAACAATCCTTGTCAAAGACTTGCTTTCTGGGGAAGAGTTTGTTGAAAATTATGATAAATTAATCGTGACGACAGGGTCATGGCCGATTATTCCTGATTTAGATGGTTTAGATTTGGAGAACGTGCAACTTTGCAAAAACTATCAACATGCCAAAGATATTTTTTCTCGTCAAGTGGGAAAGAAAAAGGTTGTTATCGTTGGCGCAGGCTATATTGGGATAGAACTAGTGGAAGCTTTCCGCCGTCAAGGGAGTGAAGTGACCTTAATTGATGCCCAAGAACGCATTTTAAATAAATATTTAGATAAAGAAATCACAGATATCCTAGAAGCCAAGCTGATAGAAGAAGGGGTTCAGCTTAAATTGAACGAAAAGGTTAAAGCTTTTCTTGGGGAAAAAGGAAAAGTTTCTGCTGTTCAGACTTCAAAAGCTAGCTATCCTGCTGATCTTGTTGTCTTGTGTATCGGTTTCCGCCCGAATACAGACTTGGTAAAGGGGCAAGTAGAGACATTAGCTAATGGGGCTATTATTGTGGATGATTACATGCAAACTAGTGTGAAGGATGTCTATGCTGCAGGAGATAGTTGTGCTGTTAACTACAATCCTAATAATGGGCATGCCTATATTCCTTTAGCCACAAATGCTGTCCGGATGGGCTTTTTAGTGGGAAAAAATATAGTGGGTGAAAAGATGAAATATCGTGGTACCCAAGCAACTTCTGGTTTGTACTTGTATGGCTATAATATAGGAGCGACAGGGGTGACGGAAGCTTCCGCTCGTGAGTATGGACTTGATGTAGATTCTGTTTATTTAGAAGATAATTATCGACCAGAGTTTATGCCAAGCACGGAAAAAGTCTATATGAAGCTAGTTTATGAAAAAGAAAGCAAAAGAATTGTCGGAGGTCAAATGATGTCCAAGTACGATGTGACTCAATCGGCAAACACTTTATCTCTAGCTATTCAAACTCATCAAACTGTCGAAGATTTAGCCCTAGTAGACTTTTTCTTTCAACCTGTCTATGATCGACCATTTAATTACTTGAACATCTTAGCTCAAGCAGCATTGGCCAAAGAAAATTAAGCCTGTTTTTTGAAAAGTTTTGATTAATTAATCTACGATAGAAGAGATGAAGCTTGTGGGATTTCTATCTTTAAAGCATAAGATGTAAAGGAACAAAGCTAGAAAAATAGGGGGGAAGGCTCTTTTCCTTTCCATGCCCATATTGGAGTAGAACCATCTTTAGTTTAATTAGGGATGGTTCTTTTTCTATATCCTTTAAAATCTCTTGGCGGACGAGAGACTTTTCGTTATAATACGAGGGAATGAGAAAAAAAGAGGGATGACATGAGTCAATTAGCTAAAGAAATTCAAAAACGAAAGACCTTTGCCATTATTTCCCACCCGGATGCTGGGAAAACGACTATCACGGAGCGTTTGTTACTCTACAGTGGAGCGATTCGTTCAGCTGGTACTGTTAAAGGGAAAAAGACGGGTAGATATGCCAAGTCTGACTGGATGGCAATTGAAAAGCAACGGGGAATATCTGTTACTAGTTCTGTGATGCAGGTGGACTACGATGGCTACCAAGTGAATATTGTGGATACACCAGGTCACGAGGACTTTTCTGAAGACACTTATCGGACCTTGATGGCAGTGGATGCAGCAGTCATGGTTATCGATTCTGGTAAAGGGATCGAACCACAAACAAAGAAATTATTTGAAGTCTGTGCGATGAGAGGTATTCCAATCTTTACCTTTATGAATAAGTTGGATCGTGATGGTAGAGAACCTTTGGAATTAGTTGCAGAGTTAGAAGAAATTCTAGGTATTGATGCCTATGCTATGAACTGGCCAATGGGGATGGGAAAGAACTTTTACGGCCTATATGACCTTCATAATAAACGTGTAGAGCTAACGGATGTGACTGGTCAAGAAGAAGGGACTTTGATTCCTTTGAATGAGGATGGGGAAGTTGAAGGAGACTATAGTTTTAAGGATTCTTCTATTTATACCCAAGCTTTAGAAGATGCCCAACTCCTTCAAGAAGCTGGTAATGCATTCGATGAAGAAGCGATACTTTCTGGGAAATTAACCCCAGTGTTCTTTGGGTCTGCTTTGACTGGGTTTGGCGTCCAAACTTTCTTGGATGCTTTTGTGGATTACGCTCCGTCTCCTGGTTCGCACGTGACGGAAGATGAAAAGATTGTAGAAGCAGATGATGAAAGGTTAACAGGATTTATTTTTAAAATTCAAGCTAACATGAATCCAGCTCACCGAGATAGGATAGCCTTTCTTCGAATTTGCTCTGGACGTTTCCAAGCTGGAGAAGATGTGATTTTAAAAAGGTCAGGGAAGAAGATTAAATTAAGCCATACGACTCAATTTATGGCAGATAAGAGGGAAACGACAAGAGAGGCTTTGGCAGGGGATATTATTGGCTTGTATGACACCGGTAATTTCCAAATTGGAGATACGCTATATCAAGGCAAGGAAGTGATTGGCTATCCACCAATGCCTCAATTTACCCCTGAAATCTTTATGAAGGTTCAAGCTAAAAATGTGATGAAGCAAAAATCTTTCCACAAGGGGATGGAACAATTAGTTCAAGAAGGGGCTATACAATTGTACAAGACTTTCCATACCAACGATTACATTATCGGGGCAGTTGGGCAGTTGCAATTTGAAGTTTTCCAATATCGCTTGAAGGAAGAATACAATTCAGAGGTTATTTTAACGCCAATGGGCTCTCGGGTTGCGCGTTGGATTGATCCAGAAGATTTGGATTTAAAGCTATCGTCTAGCCGAAATCTGTTGGTGAAGGATCGTTTCGACCAACCGCTCTATCTATTTGAAAATGAGTTTGCTTTGCAATGGTTCAAGGACAAACATCCAACTATTGAGTTAAAGAAATTGCTCTAGTATAAAGGCAGCTAATCATTGGATTGGCTGCCTTTTAAGTACATGCTAGAAGGATAAGTCGATGGTAAAAATTGAGGCTCTATACTTTTTGTTGTTGGTGAAAGAGACAGACTGTAGTCTGTCTATGCTATATAAAGCACAAAAATGACCGTTCTTTCGGATAAGAGTTACCTTCATCCGGGAAAATGCAGCGGGACCGCTGGGAGCCTTGGTCTCCCAGCTAGTCAGTCTCAGCTCCACTTTGTTACGCACATAAGTTTCTAATGCTCGTTCCTCGCAAAGAAACTCATCGAAACTTGCTGTAAGCCTTTCGGCACAGCAAGTAATTCGCTTGACTTCCTTTTACGCTGCTCCCGATGAAGGACTCTTTCCTCCAGTTCGGTCATACTGAGCTTTCTATTCATCAGTGCTTGTTACATTCACCAACGACTAAGTATAGATAGAAAGGCACGTCCAAATTCCTCTATACTTAAGTTACGACACTAAAAGGAAGGAATTTAGATATGCCTTGTGACACCAATAATACTCAATCTTTAGAAATAAATCAACTTTTTGGGATAGACCCAAATGAAATTCAATTTCCGTCTACAAGGTTTAAGACCATTACAAAAGACAAGTTCGGGCATCAATTAATTTTATTGGGGATAT